>SAAB01000090.1 GCA_009929615.1 Clostridia bacterium
TATTAAAGTGATTTAAATTTAAAAAATTGATATAGAGCCATTTTTAACGCTAAAATCAAAATTCCAATCAAATAAACGGTTGATTTTTCAGCAGCTTGGGCATTACCTACAATGATTGCGATGTGTTCTGCAGCTTTGCAGAAACCTACGTTATCAAGTTTAGCAGTGTTAGGAGAAATTAGTATCGGTGGAGCAATCACAAAGGTTGATGAATTGGCGAATGTTCTACAGGTATGCTTGGATAGTGGAGCAAAGAAAGTTCTTTTACCGATTACATCTGCAGCGGAACTTGGATCAGTGCCATCAGAACTGATGGGAGCATTCAGTATCATATTCTATTCAACACCGCAAGAGGCAGTGTTCAAGGCTTTGGGCGTAGAGTAACAATAGGGTAATCTCTGCAGGAGGAAGTGATATGGCATTATTTGACTGGAATAAGAATGGTAAAGATGATTTGTTCGACAACATGATGGATTATGCTTTGTACAAAGAGACATTTGGTAAGGACGAAGAAGAGGAAGAATATGATTTCTCTTCTGAAGAGACAGACTTTGATTCTGAAGAATGGGATGATAGTGATTCGGACAACGATGAGTTTGATGAACCAATATCATCTACACCAATTGATATCTCATTACAATTTGCAGATAGCAACATAAGCACGGAACAGCTTTTGAAACGTCTTGTCGATATGCAAAAGAGAATGTATCGGACATTTGAGCAGTTTGCAACGGAGAGCGGTTACAGGGCAGAAGTGACAGAGAGCCAACAAATGCACAAAGATCTGTGGTTATATAGTTTTGCAAAACAGCTAGAGTATTCTAATCTTTCAAAGGATAATAAGGCGAAGTTACTCCAGACATTGTTGGATACTTTTGGAATTAACAATCCAATGTCAGCAGAAGAGTATTATAGAGTGATTGCTAGTAATAGCAAATACGTGGCATATGTAAGTAATTGTTTAGAAACTAGACCAGATAAATGTGGATTGTTCTGGGTTCTGCTTGCAGAAATGAGTGGTAATGAAGGCGAGAGAACAAGTGATACGATAGAGTTTACGAAGGACTATATTGTGTTTATGGAGGATTTGGAACAGTATTTGCAAAGGATGTTTAATGGGGCAGGATTTGGTGGTCACATACATACCTATATGACTATGGTTATTGACAGCATTTCGTCAGCAGTTAGTGATTTAGAAAATGCAATCTTGGCAAGTACTGAAAACTTTGAAAATCCATTGTACCAGTGAAAGGAATTAGGCTATGGCACGGAGAAGTTCGAACTCAAGAAAAAGCAATAACGATTCGGGATGCCTAATGGCACTCATTGAGATTCCATTTTGGATATTAGTGTTGCTATTTTCATCTGGAGATCCAACAGCAAAAAAAGTTGGTTGGGGGATTTTGGGATTCATTGTCGCATTTTGTGCTTTGGTCAGTATGGGAGCATCTGGCGGTGTTGCGGTAGCGGTTATAGTGGTTGTAGCTGTAATAATCATAATCATTCTGGTAGCGTCTGATTCATCCAAGAGCAGTGGTGGAGGAAGTTCAAGTTCTTCAGTGAAATATACGGGTAAGGGAAGTGATATTGTACTTCCAAACCAAAGAAGACAACAGCAGCCTATGGCAACAACAGCAGACGATTTTGACACGCAGCTTGCGAATATGAAGAATCAAGCAAGAAATGTCACTGGACAACAATTAGAGACAGCCAATAAGGGTGCAAGTGTTGCTATTCATACTGCAGAACCAGTAAATCGATTTACAGAGGATGTATTAGGCACTTACCAAAAGTATGCTGTGCCAGAGAATGCTCAAAAAGTTCTTATTACGGTGAGCCAGATAGCAAATGTAAATGAATGTCCTGCGGTGATGTGGAGTGAAGAGGGTAAACTTCATGTTCTAGCGTTACTTAGAGAACCAATTTTAAATATTTGGAGTATCGCAACTATTCCAGTGATTTTATTCGAGAAAATCGAGAATGAGAAACAAAGAGCATCATTTGAACAATTGAAGAAAGAACCAATAGGTAAAGAGTTTTCTGAATTGATTTTAAGTGACGAGGATTCTCATGATGAAAAGAATATAGATGGTGTCTTTACATTACCGAATGGAGTAAAGGTGACCAGAACATCTGGAAAAAGTTTATTTACTGTATTACCAGATATACCGTTTTACTATGTGGATGGAATCACACAGTCGCAGTGGTATCCAAGCGAACTGAGGGACTTATATCAACAACATATTTTGCTGGAGACGGGCGTTCTATCACAAGAACAGTATGATGAGAAGAGTAATGTGGCTGTTAGCGAATACATAAGTAAAGAAAAAGATGATTCTAAGGCAAAACAGCATTTGAAGGAATTTCAAGAACTAGGACTTATAGGCGATGAACTGTATTCGAAATATTTAAATATGATCAACGGATAGTGGAATTTAAATGTTGATGTAATCACGATAATAAGCAATTCCAACATAGCAAGAAGGTGAAGATAATGGGAAAAGAAACACCAAAAGAAGTGAATGTGACGATAAATAGCTGCCTATCATTGTTTGATGAACAATTCGATATTGAGGATTTTAATGCTTCATTGGAACATACATCGGTAGAAACGGAATCAGTTCTTAATTCAACACGTGCTGCGGTATATAAAGCATTTAATGATGAAGAAAATGCAAATTATGTAGTAGACATGGATCAAGAGATGAAAGCAGCGTTAGATAGTGGCAAAATTGAACTGGTTGCCAACGACAGTGGAGAATTATTTGCACAACTGAGAAATGGTAACGGACGGTTTGGAAAAAGACTTCCAATTAAAAAAGAACTGGAAGATGCAGGAATTTCTGCGGATATGTTACAAATGGCATTGCAGATGGAAGCTATTAAAGCCCAACTTCAAACAATTCTGGAAGGTATGAAGGAAATTGAAGGACGTGTCACTGATGTTATACAAGGACAACGGAATGATCGGATTGGTTTGTTTTATAGTGGACTAAGTTTGTACGTTGAATCTAAAAGTATCAAAGATGAATTACTACGAAAGCAGATTACAGCGCAAGCCCTAAAATCAATCAGTGATGCTAATTCCCAAATGATTCAGGATATTAGAACCAGTGTGGAATATCTGATTACAGAGCAATATCTGAATTCAAAGAAAATAAAAGAGAATATTAAAGAGCATCTTTCAATTATCAATCAGTGCTATGATGTTGTTTATCGTGCAGCCTTCTTAAAGGCGACAATTTATCAAGAAAACGGAGAAATTGCATCTATGCTTACTGCGATTGATGAATATGGGAGGTTCGTCGAGCGCATGATTGTACCTTATGCAGGAAAATTAAGTGAATTAGATGAGAGTAATAAATTTATTGAAACTGGAACGTGGGGAACTATTGCCAACACTCTTACTGGTTGTAGAGAGCTGAAAGAACAAATTAGCAATAGCAATACATATTACTTGAGCATGGAGGGAAGTAAAGATGGCGAATGACAAAAGAAAAAAAGGTTGTCCGAATGAACAATGCGAGATGCATGTGAAAAAAGTAAAACAAAAAGCATCAATCAATTTTTGCCCAATATGCGGCACGAAACTAATCTATGTATGCGCTAAATGTTTCACTGAAATCGAAGATATTGATGATAAACATCGTGTCTGCAAGTTGTGCGAAGCCGAAGCGGTAGAAAAAAGAAAGAAGAGAGTTGACGGAGCAAAGAAAGTTGCAGGAAAAGCAGGTAAAGGGGTAGCTGGTGCGGTTGTGCCAGTAGCAGCAGGAATTGTTCATGCAGTGGTGCAAAAAGGTCAAAAAGATGCAGTCAAAAAGGGCGTGAAAGTTGTAGAAGATGTAGCTAAGGCAGCCTTAAAAAAATAGATTTGCATCCGAGGAGTAATTTATGGCAAATAATGTGATGAAAAAAAGAATGATTCATTTGTTAAAATTGTTATATGAAAAGACCGATGAACAACATTTATTAAGTACTTATGAAATTCTTGATTATTTGGCATCTGTTGGATGCTCCACTAATCGGAAGACGTTAAAATCAGACATTGATTTGTTTGTTGAAATGGGTATGGATATTGTAACTATAACGAGTTCTCCTAATAAATATTTTTGGGGAACACGTACATTTCAGATTCCAGAATTAAAGTTGCTTATTGATGCAGTGTCCTCTTCACGGTTTATAACAGCAAAAAAGAGCGAAGAATTGATACAAAAATTAGGGACATTTGCAAGTCAGTATCAGACGGAAAATATGACCAGGCATTTAGTTGCTGCAGGAAGAGTCAAACCGGGCAATGAGAATGTCTATTACATAGTAGATGCCATCAACGATGCAATAAATGATGGGAAGAAGATTTCCTTTAAGTACCTGGAATATACGGGAGACAAAAAGCAAGTATTCCGTAATAAAGGGGAACTATACACTATAAGTCCCTATGTTTTATATTGGAACGATGATTTTTATTATGTGGTTGGATATTCGGAAAAACGAAAAAAAGTCATTTCGTTTCGTGTGGATCGCTTATATCAACCGAAAATCACAGATACTGATGCAACACCAAGACCTGCAGATTTTGATGTGACCGATTACTCTAGAGAAATCTTTGAGATGTACGATGGAGAGACAACGGAAATACAGTTAAGATGTGAGGATTCGCTGATGAAATATGTGGTGGATCGTTTTGGTGAAGATGTAAAGACCGACAGCCATGATGATAACACATTTACAGCAACTGTGGAAATCGCACTAAGCCCTACGTTTTATGGTTGGGTATTTCAGTTTGCGGGAAGAATACGGATTGAAGCACCGAAGATGGTAAAAGATGAGTTTTCAAAAATGATACAAGCAGTGTTTCAAAACTATAACATGGAAGGATAATAATATGGTCAATGCAAGAAACGCAAATTTAGATTCAGCAATTTCCATTGCATCTTATGTGATTCATCAATTGAATAATGAAGAATTCAACATTGAGGAATGGTTGTCGTTATATGATTATTATGAGCAAGCAATTGAAAAATGGAAGCAACCAAATAGAAAAACTCTAGTACATGATTATATAGAAGCAGTGTATCTGGAAGAACAAAATTATTTATTGAGGAAACATGAGAGTGAAGAAGTAATAAAAGAATTAAAGGAACTGTTGGATAATTACGAAATTGATTATTCAATAATTGGTAATGCAAGTATAGATGCCAGTGATGATGTTGAGGCGTATGCAGACAAGCTGCAAGCTTTTTTTATGGATGAACTCCTTGATGTGGTTATAGATGATATATTTACAGTGTTATATGCGGATAAGAATTTTTTACATGAATTTAATAGACAATGTGCTGAAGTGATTAAGCAGTTGGAAGTGCAAAATCATCCAGAGGCGCTAAAAGAGGATGGCGTAATCAAAAGAATCAAGTATTACCCTCAGTGGCTAAAAAAAGGAGTTGAATACAGAGACAAATTAAGATGTTCCTTATGTGGATGCGATTTATCTAGTGCTTTTACTACGTTGACCGATGAAAATTTTGATCATATCATTCCGTTACATGCAGGAGGAAATAATGATCCGTCAAATTGGCAGATTACTTGTGCGAGTTGTAATAAATCGAAAGGTGCTAGAAATAGCAACTATAAAAATATTGTTTTCCCTTTTTGGGAACTGAGTAAATAATTACGCAACTCTTTGATTTGTGTTGCATTATTGCGATTATCCTATAAAATGAAATTATGACATAATAAGAACCACGAGGGAGGAAGAAAGATGGCTTTAATTAAATGTACAGAATGTGGGAAGGAATTCAGCGATAAAGCAGATGCATGTCCTAATTGCGGATGCCCAACGGAGAAAATGACCACACCAGAACAGAAGGAAGAGATTGCTGAAACCAAAGAGCAGGCTAGTGATAGTTCCACTAATACAAGTGATGTTCCTGCAGCAGAAAAAGAACAGTCTCCGAAAGAGAAAAACCCGAATACTAAAAAAATTATTATCGGTGTTATTGCTGCTATTGTTGTAATTGGAGTAGCCGCATTCTTCTTGACGGCAAACAGCAGAAAGTATTCTTCTGCGAATACTGATTTCAAGGGTAAGAAATTTGAGGTTGCACTTGAGAAGTATGAAAGCCTAGGTGACTACAAAGATTCAGCGAAAAAGGCAGAAGAGTGTAAATATGAGTTAACAGTTGATGGTCAGTTTATGAGAGCATTATCCGAGGGACTTATGGCACGTTGGGACAAATCCGATGAGAATGTGGCAAAAGGCTTGGTGGGTGAAGATCCAGACCTTTATGCGGAATTCTGCCAAATCGAATTAGATAAGGTGTCCTCTTTTGCAGATAAAACATTTGAGAATAAAAAACTGGGAGAAGATGCAAAAACATACATAGACTTATTGAACAAGGCGAAAGATGCAACGAAGTATTATACGGTTGATTACACTACTTATTCAACACAGTGGGCGGATGTATATGCACAGAGAACGATTCTGTTGCAAAAATTTATTAGTGATTACAACTTGTCTGTTGATGCTGCTTATCAAGAGACATTAGATGATATGATGGTAGATGCTTCAGCAGCAAAGGAACAGCAGGAAGCGAAAGAAACCATTCATAAAATGGCAGATGGCTTCAAGTTAGTAGAGACAAAAGATGATTATGGGTACAAAACATATAAGCTTCAAATGAAGAATACGACGGAGTTTACCTTTGATTACTTTAGTGTAGATATTTCTGTAATGGATGGAGATGGAAAAATTGTTTATACTGGCAATGCCTCTCAGGTATCAACATGGGCGCCAGGTCAAGATGCAGAAGTAGATGCATATGTAAGCAGCCAAGGAGATGAAAACAGTACGATTGAGGGGAAAACAATTAAGTTTACACCACACTATTCGACTGGAACAATATACGAATAAGCATTAAATGATATATTCTAAGATAATAAAAAA
>SAAB01000159.1 GCA_009929615.1 Clostridia bacterium
TTACCGATCATAAATGACTACATGGCCAGTCTGCAGGCACTGGTGGAATACGAAAAAACAAGCATAGATAAAGCGGGTGAAGTTATCGCTGATAATGGTACGACAGCCATACTGACACTGATCATCACTGGGTGTATGGCGCTTCTTCTGGGAGGTGTGCTGGCATGGCTGATCACCAGAAGCATTACCAGTCCGTTGATTTCAGCCGTCCGGATTGCCCGGGAAGTGGCGGAAGGTAACCTGTGTGTGGAGATTAAAGTGGACTCACAGGACCAGCTGGGGCAACTGATGCAGGCACTGCGTGATATGTGCGGGAGTCTGAGTAACACCGTCCGGGAAGTACGTCAGGGAGCGGACAATATTGCGCTGACTGCAGCAGAAATCAGCAGTGGTAATACAGACCTGTCAGCCCGCACCGAAGAGCAGGCTGCCGGTGTGGAACAGACGGCGGCCACTCTGGAACAACTGACGGCCACCATAAACAATACTGCCGGCAATACAGCACAGGTTTACCAGTTTGTGACAGAAACAACGGCCATTGTGAAACAGAATGGAGTGGTCATGAGTGAGGTGTCTTCCCGGATGCAGGAGATTTACGACACCTCGTCTGAAATGACAGCCATCATCCAGGTCATCGACGGGATTGCCTTCCAGACCAACATTCTCGCGCTTAATGCTGCCGTGGAAGCCGCACGCGCCGGCGAGTCCGGCCGTGGATTTGCGGTTGTGGCCGGAGAGGTTCGTAATCTGGCTCAGCGCAGTGCTTCTGCCGCGCGGGAAATAAAAGAGCTCATTGATGACTCCGTTTCCCGCATTGCATCCGGCCGTACCCTGGTTGAAAAAGCAGACAGGGGAATGGAGGATATCATCAGTAACGTCCAGAGCATGGAAGGGCTGATTGACGAAATAGCCAAGGCCAGTCGTGAGCAGGGAGATGGTATTGCCCAGATTAACAGCGCCATGGGCCAGATAGACAGCACCACCCAACAAAATGCAGCTCTGGTGGAACAGTCTGCAGCCACTGCCGCTTCGTTGCAGAATCAGTCACGGATTCTGCAGGAGAAGGTGAGCGTATTTCGTCTCCGTGATAATAAAAAACGCGATGCTGAACGAAAAAATACCATAGTACCGACAATCAGCAACACCAGCCCGCAGAGTAAGGTTAAAGCGGTAAAGTCCGTTCGTGAAACGGAACAACACGCCAGCGAGAACTGGGAAACCTTCTGACCCCCGACAACAGCGGGATCCTGTCGTTCCCGTTTTGTCAGCCATAATCTCCCGGCATGGTGTTCGCACTGTGCCGGTTATTTA
>SAAB01000091.1 GCA_009929615.1 Clostridia bacterium
ACCGAAATTAATTCTGTGCTTACTTGTCTGGGAAGCTATTTACGTTCCTATAAAAAGGGAGAACTTATTTTTCTTGCAGGTGAATCAATAAAATCTGTTGGCGTCATTTTAAGTGGAGCTGTTAATATGATTAAAGAGGACATTTGGGGCACCCAAACCCTTATCGTTTCCATGAAAACAGGAGAAATATTCGGAGAAACTTTTGCATGTGGAAACCTTTCCGACTCTAAAGTTACTTTTGCTGTAGGCGCAGACTGTTTGATTTTATTTCTTCCT
The DNA here is from genome assembly GCA_009929615.1 of Clostridia bacterium. Lineage (GTDB taxonomy): Bacteria > Bacillota > Clostridia > Lachnospirales > Lachnospiraceae > Frisingicoccus. The sequence goes on from SAAB01000091.1 coordinate 277, forward strand.
TATAGCAAGGTCTTACATTCTTGCAGCATGTCCTGCACCTTTCATCATCGGTCAAACGAAAATATGGTAGGTCTTATTAGCAGTAAGAATGTCCAACTGATAGAAAAAATCGAAGTAACCACTAAAAAAACTTTGCGTGAAAAAATTTTGACCTATCTTTCCATTCAGTCACAACAGCAGGGATGTTCCTATTTCGATGTTCCTTTGGGACGTCTTGAGATGGCAGCTTATCTATGTGCAGATCGCAGCGCATTAACCCGTGAATTATCGCAAATGCGTTCCGAGGGCCTGTTAGACTTTGAAAAGAATACATTTCATATTTTAAAATAAAATAACAATTAGCCCCAAATTTGAGTTTTAACTCTTTTACAACGGTTATACCTATTACGCTTGTTATATGACCAATTAAACGACTGTGCATTCAATTTTATAAAGAGCAAAAACGTCATCCAATTTTCCTGTCAAAATTACGCCATGCCCAGGTGCAATACATTTCAAATCCAAGTCTGCCAAACCCAAAACAGCATGTTTTTCATTGGGTGTTGCCTGTGCAAACACTTTGTTGAAATATGTTTTCGCTCCTTGTAAAACACCATCATTGGTATAGTCTTTATCCAAGGGGGGGTCGCATCCTAAATATTGTCCAAACAAATCATTTGAAAACAAAATTTGCTCATTTTCAAAATAAGTGACCATGTTATCATCCCAATGTAATCCTGGCGTATGGGTAAAACGGAACTCAAATGTTCCAATTTTCAAAGTAGATAAATTAGCAACTTCTATAAAATTTGCATTTGGATAACGAGAAACCAAGCGATGTTTGCAAGCTGCTGTGCAGTAAATTGGAATATCTGCCCTGTCAGACAGCAATAGTCCAAGAGCTCCACTATGATCCTCCTCGGAATGATTAAGGATGATGGCATCCAACTGGCTAAGAGGAACGAATTGTTTTAATTCAGCCATGAACACCTCTCCAGCTTTTTCAGGAACAGTATCAATAAGCACATTTTTTTCTCCCCTCAGGAGATACGCCAAAAATGAAAAACTACGATCCGGCTTTTGGATAACCTTTCCGAGAACTATACACATTTCTGAAATTGAATAATGCATAAATCTTCCTCCTTTTATTCATGATTGATTTAGTTATGTTAGTGATAGTTATAGTTTAACATAAACTTCTCTTTATAATGTTGCGTGCGCAACATTGAATTAAAAAAAGGTGGAAACATTATTGTTTTCTCCCACCACTTCATTTTTTTGCAAGCGCAACTGGCTTTTCCTTGTATGACCAACATAATAAATTTCACTCCAGGTCGGATTTAATACAAAAGTGGTTCCTATGAACCGTTATCAGCCCTTCCCGTTGCATTTTCCCTAATTCATTCGAAAGCGCACTGCGGTCTACGCTTAAGTAATCGGCCAACTGCTGCCGATTAAAAGGGATGTCAAATTCACGTCTACCCTCACGAGTGGCCTGGAAAGAAAGATAAGAAAGCAGCCGCCCGCGAATAGACTTTGCTGAAGTATGAAAAATGCGACGGGATAAAGTTAAATTCTTCTGAGAGGAAATAGTCAGCAGGTTTCGAATTAGCTTTCCATGGTGTCCGCAGGCGGATGAACACGGTTGTAATGTTTTGGCTACATTCAGAAATAAAACCACTGTGCATTCTGCCGCCACTGCACTAACCATCAAGGGTTCTCCAGGCGCACAGGCATAGGTTTCCGCAAATACTTGACCATGTCCGATTTTATCTAAAACACTTTTATTTCCCCAGAGATCATCGTGCTCAATAGAAACACTACCGGTTATTACTATCCCAATTTTAGGGACAGTATCACCTGCACGGTAAATCACTTCATCTTTTTGGTAGCATTTTTCTTCCGCCAACAGGCAGCCCAACATAGAAGTCACTTCTTCTGGTGTAATTCCACGAAACAAACTTGTATTTGATAAAAAAAGAGCATCCATCTTTATCCCACCATTTCATATTACACATTTTTCATTTGCTAAGGCTATGATACTATGAGCAGAGGAGCAAGTCGATCAATAGCGTTGATTTTCAGCTATATTTCCAGAATATTTTTTAGTGAAAAAAATGGGGTTACTGTACCTTAACCTCGGGATTCTTTTCCCCAAACTTCTCCATCAATTCCTGTTGAATTTCGCTACGCTGCTTTCCTGATTTCTCACGAGTCTTAATTAGCTTATATGCTTGAAATAGCTGTGATGGTCCGATTTCTGAACTGAAATAACCAATTCCCTGATTCCACGCCAGAAGTTCAAAGACATCATCCAACGCAGCAGAATCAAGCCCATGGATATACGCCTTTACCAATTCTCTCGTTGCCTGACGCATTCGCCCCGCACCCACAGCATTGGTCAAAGAAAGTAACAGTCGCATCTCGTAAGGTAACGTTCGCTTTTGGTCATTCCATGTAATATCCCAAAAGTCCACAGCTATTTGGCCTAGCCTTTCATCAATCATGGGATAATTCAGCAAAGCCAAGGGGCGGAAGGGAGCCATTTCAGCCGTCTCCGTCTCCTGCACACGGTAGAAATAAATATGAAACTCATCTTCCCCCACTTGTTGCGCAAAATGTTCAAATCCCAGAGCTTCCATGGGTGCATAAAGGGGTAGTGGCTCAAAGGTTTGAATAATTGTTAACCCAGAACCTTTGCTCAAACCACAAGCACGTTTTTGCAATCCGGGAAAAAAGTTTCCTTGTAGGTGGCGAACATCAATGCATTCAAAATTTGAAATTTGATCCTTCCATTGTTCAAAGCCCATAATATTGTCCCTTCTTTCTTTAAATTAGCAATATTTTTCCGTAAGCTGCTTTAGCAAGTTCAAAGCGGTTTCCTGAATCCCCTTCTCTTTTGCTTGACTTTCAAAAAGCTCCACTTCACTGTTTATACTTTGCAAAACATCATCCGTAAGGCTGCGGCCTGCAAAGGTATAGACTACGTTATCCTCTTTGTCTATATGACGTTGTAACAGGTTCGCCCATGCACCGGCATTCACTAAAATTTCCAGCTTATCTGGAGTATTTGGGGCAGACTCATAACGCCCTAATGCGCTTTCAAACTCCCCTAAATGAAACCTCCCCATATCATGCTCAACCAACATGCCATTTTGAATCAGCTTTACGGCAGCGGGACCCAGCCTACCCATCATCTCTCTGAACAAAATCTGCTCCTCTTTTCCATGATGATGTTGATCTGCATAAGTTCGTGCGAAGGTAATCATATTCCGAAAATCATTCACTTCCACAGAATCACCCTCCAATATACGACAACACGCATTACGGATTACCGCTACAAGGGTAAGAATATTTTTATGCTCCTGTACCATTAAATCAATAGAGTTCATTTCTACACCTCCTGAATGAAAAACTGCTTGTCTATTTGCTGAAAAGAAAAACCACTGCCCGAGAGACTTCCGGAAATAAAAGCACCTCGTAATAAATAATAGTTTTCAATCTTTCCGCCTACTGCATCCCAAAAAGGCAAATGCAAATCTACCGTCTGGTGCCAAAGAACATGTTCTGAGCTCTGTTCCAAAATTTCATTGACATGGTCACAGGGCATCCCCTCCAACAGTACATCATTCAATGCGCGGTAAACTACTTGGGCATCACTAGAAGCAGGCAAGGGATTTTGCAATCCCAGCTGATATGCCACCTGTTTGAGCTTTTCAATTTGTGTTAAAGCATCGTCTTGCAAAATTTCTGTTACTGCTGCGGCAAAGCGCTTTTCTGCAATGCCAATTTGCCCTTGCAGCCACCCATGAATATTGCCACTATCTATCACTTGTTCCAGTTGTCCACGTTCTACAATTCCATAAACTGTATTCAACTTGTTTTCCAAGGCAATAAGGTCTTCCTTAGACGCAATCGAAGACAGCATTGCTTCCGTCAAGCTCTCCTGCAACTGAATTTTACCATAAAGCCAATAATGAATTGGCCCTAAAAATGCACTCATACGCTCATCCCTTTCTAAAAATGTGGTCATGGGACAATAAATTATCCCATGACCATGATTTTTTTATCTATTTACCTTATCATTTACAGCTTTTAGCACATCATTCACATTTAAACCATGAACCATACATGCATCTGCCAAAGTCTCCATTTGGGACGAAGGGCAACCTAAGCAATGCATTCCACACTCCATCAGTGCGGGAGCAGTTTCAGGGTATTTGCGCAAAATTTCACCCATTATCATATCCCCCGTAACAGCGTCAGTTACGTCAGCTTCATCAAAAAACAGCTTTAAGTCGTCCTCAACGGTTCCAATACCAGCAATTCCGAAATTCTCCACCAGTACCTTTGCAACATTGGGGCTTAGGAAAGCAGGGAGTGTTGGCCCTAAATGAATGTTTTTCACACCCAGATGCAGCAAGGCCAGAAGTACAATCACGGCTTTTTGCTCATACCAAGCAATGTTATAAACAATTGGCAAATCATTAATGTCCTCCAATCCAAAAACCTCTTTCAGCTTCAGGGCAATCACGGCCAAGGAGTAGGAGTCATTGCACTGTCCTGCATCCAATACGCGAGGAATGCCACCGATGTCCCCTAAATCAAGCTTATTGTACTTATACTTGGCACAACCAGCAGTGAGGATAACCGCATCTTTGGGCAGCGCCTTAGCAAAGTCAGTATAATAATTACGGCTCTTAGAACGACCATCACAACCTGCCATAACCACAAACTTTTTGATAGCACCGGATTTCACAGCCCCAACCACCTGATCGGCAAGTGCCAGAACCTGATTGTGGGCAAAACCACCAATGATTTCTCCAGTTTCAATTTCCGTTGGTGCTGCACAACGTTTTGCTTGTTCAATGATTTCCGAAAAATCCTTTTCTTCTCCAACTACACCAGAAATATGCTTGCAACCAGGGAAGCCTGCCGCACCAGTGGTATACAAACGGTCTTTATAGCTATCCTTAGGAGGAACGATACAATTGGTAGTCATAAGGATTGGGCCATTGAAGGACTCAAATTCTTCTTTCTGCTTCCACCAAGCATTCCCGTAGTTGCCCACAAAATTGGAATATTTCTTAAATGCTGGATAGTAGTGTGCAGGCAGCATCTCAGAGTGAGTATATACATCCACACCAGTTCCCTGTGTCTGCGCAAGCAGCATTTCCAAATCTCTTAGGTCATGACCGGAAACCAGAATGCCGGGGCGGGAACCCACGCCTATGCTTACCTTGGTAATTTCGGGATTGCCGTAGGCTTCAGTGTTGGCCTTGTCCAGCAGAGCCATACCAGAAACACCATACTTTCCAGTTTCCAGTGTCAGCGCCACCAAATCATCTGCGGAAAGCCTGTCGTCCAAAGTGGCAGACAGTGCACGCTGGAGAAATGCATCAACTTCACCATCTTCTTGCAGCAAAACGTTGGCATGCTTGGAGTAGGCAGAAAGTCCTTTTAAGCCATAAGTAATCAATTCACGCAAAGACCGAACATCTTCATTTTCTGTAGAGAGCACGCCTACCACAGCTGCTTTTGCCTCAAATGTAGCTTCCTCTCCATCCCAGAGTGCCGCCTCGGGCAACGCTTCCGCATTTCTTACCTGCGAAAGCAGTTCACGCTTTGCATCCAGTGTTGCACGGATACGGGCTGTGATAGCTTCTTTATCAAAGTTAGCGTTGGTAATCGTTATAAAAAGATTTAGTGTAACCAAGTGGTTCATTGCGGAGGCAACGTCCCCACCCTGGGCACGAAGGGCAGTGGTAACAGCTGACAGACCCTTCGTTACATAAATTAACAAATCTTGCATTGCAGCAACATCGGGATTTTTCCCGCAAACACCCATCTGGGTGCAACCAGTACATCCTGCGGTTTCTTGGCATTGATAGCAAAACATTTTATTTTCCATAGTTATTACTCCTTATCGTAATATGATTAGAATTCTAAATTTTACCTTGCCTGAACAGAAACCTCATCTTTTAAACACAAAGCTGATTCCTGTTCTAAATTTTTGTTATATTTCATTTGATAACCTCATCAGTCATCGTTTTCGATGGCATTCACAGGACATCCGCTTTGCGCCTGTGCGGCTGCATCCAGCATATCTACGGGAACTTCTTCATTGGAAGCAACTGCAACCCCTGCATCCGTCATTTCAAAAACCCCTGGACAAGCCATTGCGCATAACCCACACCCAATACAATTGTCGTTTACAAAATACTTCATAAGAACATCTCCTTTTCAGAATCACTCGTTATAATGTTGTTTTTATTTGTTGACACAATAATATCATAGCTACTGCAACAATTATGTTGTTAAAACAACGAAACTGAATAAAATATAAATTATTTTCCTATTGTAATCCCATGGGAGCTGAATTGAAATCTGAGGTTCCAGTTTGCAAACTTAACTTCTGGTTCGGCATATCGCTTGCAAGATTAAATTCCGGTGAACTAAAGTTTCTATGAAATTCCGGAAATAAGTATTGCAAAAAGTAATATAACTGGAATTTACGAAGCTGCTGAAAAATCAACCGTTTATTTGATTGGAATTTTGATTTTAGCTTTAAAAATGGCTCTATATCAATTTTTTAAATTTAAATCACTTTAATAAGCCTTTTGGTAAAGAATAAAGGGATATTTCCCTCTATACTGTAGCTACTAG
>SAAB01000160.1 GCA_009929615.1 Clostridia bacterium
GGGTATACGGCTTCCGTCCGGGAGAAGTACAACTGCAAGAACATCATCTTCAGCCCGGAATTCCTGCGTGAGTCCAAGGCGCTGTACGATAATTTGTTCTCCAGCAGAATCATCGTTGGTACGGATGCGGAGGATGAACAACTGACACAGGCTGCACGTACTTTTGCCGAGTTGCTCCAAGAAGGTGCAATCAAGGAGAACATCGACACACTGTTCATGGGATTTACTGAAGCAGAAGCAGTCAAGCTGTTCGCCAACACCTACTTGGCTCTTCGGGTCGCATATTTCAATGAACTCGATACCTACGCAGAGAGCAAGGGTCTGAACACAAAGCAGATCATTGGGGGCGTGTGCCTCGACCCGCGTATCGGAACGCACTACAACAATCCGAGCTTTGGATATGGCGGCTATTGTCTTCCAAAAGATACGAAGCAGCTCCTTGCTAACTACGCTGATGTCCCGCAGAACATGATGTCGGCCATCGTGGACAGCAATAGAACCAGAAAAGACTTTATCGCAGACCGGGTGCTACGGTTGGCTGGGTATTACGGCTACGGTGAGGATAACCAGTGGGATAAAAGTTACGAGAAGAACGTGGTCATCGGTGTGTTCCGTCTGACCATGAAGAGTAACAGTGACAACTTCCGGCAGAGCAGCATCCAGGGTGTCATGAAGCGAGTGAAAGCGAAGGGTGCAACCGTAATCATCTACGAGCCGACACTGGAAGATGGAGAGAAGTTCTTCGGCTCTGTTGTGGTCAATGATTTGGAGAAGTTCAAAGAACGGAGCGACGCTATCATCGCCAATCGATATGACAAGTGTCTGGATGATGTGAAAGAGAAAGTATACACAAGGGACCTATTCGGCAGGGATTGAGAGATCTATTGTTGATCATACAGAACTCGACCGGAATGTCGTTAAACTATAGCATAGGAGAGATAGATGATAAAATACTCTGATTTTCAATAAGTGTCCTGATTCCTTTGACCGGTTTCAAAACTATAGACGATACAATTGAGTCTGTAGTCCGCCAGGGATGTTCAGAGTGTGAGATTTTAATTCTTAGAAATGACATCAAAAGTTTGCCACAAGGGACTGACGTTGCAGAAAAAAATGTATCCTATCTAGACTCGGATTACTTGCTAAGAGAAATTTTTATTCGGGAAAAGGGAAAGGGCAATGCTTTAAATGAAGGAATACTCCGTGCAAAGAACAATTTGGTTTGTGTGCTTGATGCAGATTGTATCTTGAAGGAAAATGCACTTTCACAAGCAGTGAGACATTTTGAGAACGAGGCTGTGGTT
>SAAB01000161.1 GCA_009929615.1 Clostridia bacterium
TTCCACAATCTACCCACAGACTCGTGAGGTACTGAAGGCCTTCTTGGACGTCGTCATCCGCGACTCCCTGATCTACACTGACCACGCTCAGCGTAAGACCGTCACCTCCCAAGATGTCGTTTATGCTCTGAAGAGACAAGGCAAGACCATGTATGGTTTCGGAATCTGAGTGATGTACTATTATTAAAACTACAAATATACACGATCACAAGCGGGTCACCTACTTGCTGCAACGACGCATGGAGGCAAAATGGCAGAGAAGAACAGGGAGCTCCACGAGGGCCAGAAAACGACGGAAATGAGAGCAAACGAGCCAGATGGCGCACCCCTCCGTTGCGGCCGGAGGTTGGTGGGCGGTTCTCGAGTTCGCTCGCAAGCTGCATCGTTTTATAGCCTCCTGCGGCGACCGTCCCTTCAGTACTAATCGTGCAGGGTTGTTCTTCTATCAGACGTACAATGTGCAGTTATACCACATTGAGTAGCGGCAGAGGCGTTGCCTCTGTTCCAAATGTTAAACTTTTTTGAGGTTGAAATTTATAAGTAGTAAAAGTTATGAACGATTCATATATGCATCATTAGTTGTTTAACATGCTCATAAACCTTTCACTTTCTTTTTAGACTTGTTATGTTTCAATTTGATCTTAGTTTTGATAAACTAAAATTCAGAATTCCTGCTTTGGCTGATGGATACCTCCATATCGTGTCGATTTATTGAACACATATGATAGTAAAGTATAAGACAGCAGATGCCGTTTTTGATTTTTTCATACTCCATAATATTTAAAATGTTGGACAAAATGTATATCAGCATCTTTATAAAAGATAACAAACAAAAGAAAAGCTGTATCACTATGTATAACGGTATATAACCGGTATTTTCCTTCTTAAACGTTTAGGATCAGAAAAACCAAGATAATTTAAGATGAAATAAAAAATCAAAAATAATTTTATAAATTTCCTTATTATCACAAATTAATGTATTTAATATCATGAGGTGTGACGAGAAGTGGGAAAAAGGAATTGGCAAAGGAATTGGCAAAGGGTTTGGAGGGTGAACAAAACCTTTGCCATAACCCCAACCTTCAACTTGGGATAGGAAAATCTAAAAGTGAACTGAATACTGATAAAGTGCGGTACAACAAAATAATTTGAGGGAAACAGTGCTGAAAATTAAAATTATTGAAAAGGTGCCGAAACATTTAAGAAATAGGACAGAAAACGATGGCAGAAAAGTATGAATAATTAAATGCACATTCAGTGCATTTGGGCGAAAATAGTGCATTTGTGCTTG
>SAAB01000162.1 GCA_009929615.1 Clostridia bacterium
TCAAAATGCTTATCTTTTGGTCTTTGGTTCGGAATAGTGTAGTGCTGGCGGTCTATCTATTGTTTTCGGTTGCTTGCTTCTTTACCGTACATGAGCATTAGCCCCGGGATTATCATTTCCATACCCCTCCATGAGGTTGATTGCACCCCACACACCAAGGCCTGCCCCAATTGCAATAACGAGAGTCTTTAGAATTGTAATTGCTGAAGTAAAAAATGCCATATTCTATACCGAAATCTAAAGATAAGTCTGAAACAATTCAGTACACAGACATAAAAAACCGCTGCATCTTTGCAACGGTCGGCTCACTTTCTTTAGATTCTTTTCCTTTTCTTTTATTTTAATTTGACTGTGTAAATTGCCTGTCCAAAATATCGTACTGGCTCTGCACGTATAGGTGGCAGTCTGACCTGTCCTTTAATTAACATCAGCAGTTTCCTCCTCTCCCTGAAATTCATACATTTCAAACTCATCATTTACACTCATAACAAGTTCATGCTTCATATACTTCTCAACATCAAATTCATTTTTCTTGTTATAATCTGCCAGTTCTCGATATCTCTTGTGCTTCGTAATGTCATATTTATTGCTGAAAAACGGACGTACTCCACGCAGTTGTAAGATACACTTACTTCCATCCATAACAGCCAGTTCATCCCGGCTCATTAGCTCCTTTCCAGTCTTTTGATAATTCAAACCGTAAGATCTGCTTTGTCCACGGGTATCAGAAGTATTAAATAAATCAATCGTCTCCTTCCCCAGTGTTTCTGATATTTCTTTTAGAGTGGAACTTTCTTTTCCTCCGAGAAACAACATCGTATCGCAGTTACCAAGAATCGTCTCTGCGGCGTCCTTGTAGATGGTCTTTAACTGGCTCTGGGACTGCAAGATAATGGATGCTGATATTTCCCTGCTTCGTATAGTGGCTATCAGCTTATCGAACTTAGGAATCTGTCCAATGTTGCTGAACTCATCCAGCAACAGCCTCACATGAAAGGGAAGCCTGCCGCCATGCTCATCATCTGCTTTATCGCAAAGCAGATTAAATAGCTGTGTATACATAATCGCTACTACAAAATTAAATGTGTCATCTGTATCTGATATGATAACGAACAAAGCTGCTTTTTCCTCTCCCAACATGTCCAGCTCCATCTCATCATATGCCATCAGATCTCGCAGTTCCCGAAATAGTGATAGGTAATCCTTTGATGTTATCTCCGGATTTTCCCCCACTCTAAACCGGACATGAACCTTTCAACTCATCCGGCTTGCCATCGGAATTA
>SAAB01000092.1 GCA_009929615.1 Clostridia bacterium
TTAGCACGAGCCATTGCAAGTAGCGCAACGCTACAAAGCAGCAAATGGACGTGAACCTTTTTTATTCCACAAACGTTTGGTCGCTCGGCTCCTAAATGAGTTTTTATCATGGAAAAGAATCGCTCGACCGATGTCCGTTGATTGTATATCGACTGCCAGCGCTTCGTATGACGCGGTGTGGGAGGGCAGCTTCGCAGGTCTTTTTCAACTTGTATTTTTTTCACCATTCCGTAGTTGCTGGCCGAACACCAATGGCTTCCTTGGACGCAATCTACTTTGCCGCAGACATGAGGACAACGATACTTTAGTTCTTTTCGTTTGGCATCATAGCCCCAGTACACCATTTCGTAGCCACCTGAGCAAAGTGGCACACGGTCTTTCGTGAAGCCTTCAGGCGGTTCCTTTTCACCGCGCAAATTCATGGGAATAAAGGCTTGAGACTGTCTTTGCCAAGCTGCCTGATAAATATCCTTGGCATCATAGCCTGCGTCCATCAGCCAGTTTTGTACTGGCTGTGAGATGTTGTTCATTATAGGAAGAGCTTGTGTAGCGTCATTAACGTTAGCTGGCGTGGTAATGAGCGCTATCGGCAAGCCGCTTTGCGCATCAACAGCAGCATGAAGCTTGTAACCAAACCAAGAATAGCGTTTTCCATCCGTATCACGTTTGACACCCCATTGTGCATTAGGCGAATCACTCACTTTCTTCTGGCTCTGCGTCTTTTCGTAAGCTTCAATGGCACTAGAATCGATCGCAATGCTATCTGATGAAATTAGCTGCTCTCGTTGCGCTTGCTCCACTTGTTTTTCAAACAATTCTTGTGCTAAGTCAAGTTGAGTAATGGTTTGAAAGAAGCGGCTGAAAGTAGCGCTTGACGGTGTAGCGCCCAAAGAAGCAAAGCCGCAATCATAGCGAAACCGCGGATCGGTTCGCAATCGCTCAACTAGTTTTACGATGGTAGGAATGTCGCAAAGCCGTTGCGCAATCAGCGCACAGAGCATAGCTTCGGCAGAATAGCCCTTGGGACCGCTTTTTCCAGCTGGGCGATCCAGTTTTGATAAAACGGGGGTGACATCAATATTGGACAGAACTTGAAACAAGCGAGTCGATTCATCATATTTCATCAATGTTTCAAAGGAAAATAGCAGGGTTTGTCGAATCATAGTAGTGACTTCACCGTCCTTTGCGTAAGGTTAGGGTTGCACTTACTGATTCGCATTTGTGGGGGTGAAGTCCTTTTTTATTGCCTAAAAACCCGTTGATTTTTCTCGGGTTCTAGAATATGAAAATCACTCAGTTATCAGTTTTCGATTTTTAGAAATAGTAAAATGATTCACAATTTCTTGGTGAACGATTGGATGACTGGTTTAGGGGCTTCAATAATTGTTATAATTGCTCTGGCATCCACAAAATTTTCGGACATCCTCTTGTTTCGGCCATTGTGCTTTTTTGGAAAAATATCTTATAGCTTATATTTGTATCATGCATTAGCATTAATGGCAGTGATTCATTTGATGTATGGAGTAATACCAGTATCAATTATTTTGCTTATTGCTAGCGTAATAGCAATTTTCTTAGCCATACTTTCGTGGCGTTTTCTGGAAGTTTCTTCGGTGAAGTTTGCCAAAATTGTATCTGGCAAATACGAATACATATCAGAGGACAGGATACGTCGTGATAAGCAATCTTAGGATGAATTAAGAGAGTGTTTAGGCGTGGGGGGCATATGCTGGGGGCGGCAAACGAAGTGTTTCCTGATGCTAAATACCAACGTTGTACGGTTCATTTTTATCGAAACGTATTCTCTGTAGTGCCACGCTCCAAAGGAAAACTAGTAGCAAAAATGCTTAAAGCCATTCATGCCCAGGAAAATAAAGAAGCTGCTCGAGAAAAAGCAAAGCAAGTAGCGCAAACGCTCCGCGAAATGAAGTTGAAAGAAGCGGCTACTAAAGTGGAAGCCAGCATAGAAGAAACACTGACCTATATGGGATTTCCATCGGAACATTGGATAAAAATCCGCACCAACAATGTGATTGAGCGCCTAAACCGAGAAATTCGAAGGCGAACAAGAGTCGCCGGAACCTTTCCTGACGGCAATTCGGCATTGATGCTTGTTTGCGCTCGTCTTCGCCATGTTGCCGGAACCCAATGGGGCAGTAAAAAATATATGAGCATGAAGCATTTTGAACCAACCTACTCTGAAGAGTAACTCGTTTTCCCTAAAGCTGCAAAAACGAATTTGCGAAACAATCTTGACGGTACCTTGGAGGTTGGATGGATTACTATAATACACGTAGACGGCATAGAGCATTAGGAGGCATTTCTCCGTTAATGTATGAGATTCGGAGATATCAGCCTTTTAACGTGTCCGCGTAATCCAATACGGTCCAGAATTCATCAATGGTAAAATCTCAATGTGTTGCTGGAAAACAATAGAATTGGTAGGGTGAGAATAGATATGAATACAATTGATTTTAAAAATGAGCTCCGAGTTACATGCCCCAAAGGAGGATTGCCTCAAATTCTCACTTTATCATGTGTTTCGTTGTTGATGGTAATCGTTTTTTTTGCGTGGTGGCTTGAGGAAAATACGGGCATTCGTAACAGTGTCTTTTTTTTATTAGCGTTGTTACCAATAAATCTTCTTTCCCTCTTGTCTTTGCGAGAACTTATTAGTAAAAAAACAAATTTTGCGATTTTAATTTCTCTTATCTTTTTGCTGTTAACTATCATATGGACTCCAGATTTGAGTAGAGGAATATTGATTTTAGTATCTCTTTATTCTATGTTTTCTTTAGGCAATATGATATCCAAATTAGGCTTAATAGAAAAATGCATGAAATTATATATTTGTGCGTGCATGAGTGTGATTTTTTTAGCGATTTTTCTAACAATAATTAATTCTATAAATATAATTATGATAATTCCATATTTGAACACAAATTCAATGGGATATTGGAATGCAAATGAACTATCTTTTATTTTTTCATTTTCAACACTATGTGTATGGTTTCTAAATATCTCTAAGCTGAAAAAAATATGTTTTACAATAATACTAGTAGCAGCGGTAATAATACTTGGATCTAGGGGGGGATTATTTTCTTTGTTCTGCAGTGGTATGCTTTCAGTTTTATCTACAAAGCTCAACATGAAAATTACTAAAATTCCTTATTTGATTTTAGTAATGTCAATCTGTTTGTTGTTTTATAATGGATTAATCAAGGATTCAGAGCAGGGATATGTTCAATATGAAGAGGTATCATTGGATGAACGCTATGTGCGTGCATTCTCAGGTGATTTAGGTATGAGGGATCTTATTTGGGCAAATGGCTTTAATGCTTTGATGAATGATCCTTATATTTTGTTATTTGGGACAGGTATTGGTGCTGTGGACAGAACTATTGCCGAAGGAGGGTATATGGCTGGTACAGTAAAAGAAGATAAAGATGGTATTCTTCGCATTCATTCTCATAATGCTTATCTTGAATGGTTTATGGCTGTTGGCTTATTTGGTCTACCGTCTATTTTAATAGCATTGGTACGAGTCTTTTATGTAGCAGGGGTTTTGGATGTTAAGGAAAGAACCTCTTTTCGAATAAGTTTAATAACATTTGTTTTATTGTTTTCAAATAGTGGAGTTCCTTTTTTGAGTTTAGTATGGCCTCTTGTAGGTGGTATTATTTTATCTTTAATGCTTAATCCTTCTGCTAATATGGTTACTGAAATTAAGCCATCCATACATAATAACCTATACAACAAGCAGAAAAAAGAATAGAGTAGCACGATGACTAGTAATCAAATACAGCAGAATGTAAAATGAGGAATATGGTCTTGCTCGGATTTTTCGTTCCTGAAAGAAATGGTAGAGTACGTGCTTCATATGGTTTTTGGTGATAATTCATAAGCTTATTTTTTGCCCTGAGGATTCTTTAGATGGAAAAGCAGGGGTTGGGATAGTAACATCCTAAAACATGAAAGGTATATTGAAATATGAATCTTTTAGTTGCCCTTGAGGCGCATTTTTTTCGCACACCTGACGGTTTGATTTGGAGTGAAACCATAAAATATGCTTTTTGGACAAGATATTTGCAAGTTTATAAAAAATTGGTGGTAATTGCCCGAGTAAAAGACGTATCTGAGCCGAATAGACGTCATGTATTAGCGAGTGGTGATTTTGTTGAGTTTTTTTGTTTGCCAGATTACACAGGGCCAGTGGCCTATATAGCTGTTTTACCAAATCTGAAAAAAGCAATCCGCACAGCAATTGATGCTTGTAATTGTGCGATCTTGCGTGTGCCAGGGCAAATTGCAACATTAGCATGGCATGAACTGAAAAAGAAAAATATTCCATATGCACTTGAAGTATGTGGTGATCCATGGGAATCATTAGCCCCGGGAACAATTCAATCTATATTTCGACCTATTGCAAGGTATTATGCGACAAGAAATCTGAAGTCACAATGTTTAAAGGCAGCAGCAATTTCGTATGTGACTGACTGGAAGTTACAAGAACGCTATCCAGCTAAATACCCTTGTTCTAATGATGAACTTTCGAATGAAGGCTGGCATCGCAAGTGTTATGTTACCAATTATTCGTCTATTGATCTTGATGAGAGTGCATATTTTAAAAAAAATTCTCGCAAAAGAGCTAAATCAATTTGTATTCTAAACGTAGGTAGTATGACAACACTTTATAAAGCTCAAGATATACAAATAAGAGCCGTAAAAAAATGTATAGAGCGAGGATATGACATTAAGTTGCATTTGATCGGAGGTGGAGATTGTAGATCTAAATTTGAATCATTATCTTTGGACTTAGGAGTACAAGAACGAATTTGCTTTTTAGGAACACTTCCCGGGGCGGAAGCCGTGCGGAATGAATTAGATAAAGCGGATTTGTTTATTTTACCGTCCTTGGTAGAGGGGTTACCGAGGGCATTGCTTGAAGCGATGGCAAGATCATTACCATGTATTGCCACTAGTGTTGGTGGAATTCCAGAATTATTGCCAGAGGAAGATTTAGTTCAGCCTGGTGATGTATCTGCATTGGTAGATAAGATTATTGAGGTTGTATCGGACGAAAAGCGAATGGAAAAGATGGCAATTAGAAATTTTGAGAAAGCGATGTTGTATCGCAAAGAAATTCTAGATGAACGACGAGTAAAACTATATTCATATTTGAAGTTGTGCGTTGAGAAGGAAAGGTAGTTTACATGCATGTACTACATTTAATAAAAACGCAAACCGGCGCTAAGTGGGCTTGCAAACAAATTGAAGTGCTTATTGGTTTAGGAATTAAGGTTACCGTTGCACTGCCTTATGAAAATGGTGGTTTAGCAGACGAATATCGTAGGGCAGGGGCTCAAGTGATTGGGGCGAATGTTGATTTTCCTGTAAGAAAGTTATGGACATTGTCTCGTGTGCTAGATAGAATGCGAAATTTAGTGAGAAAAGTTAATCCAGATATTATCCATAGTCATTTTGTGGGGACTACTTATATTATGAGAATAGCTCTGGGTAAAGATCATAAGATTCCGCGGGTGTTTCAAGTTCCCGGTCCACTTCACTTAGAAAAGGGACCGTATGGCTTTATTGATAAATTTCTTGCAGGGGATAACGACTATTGGATAGGTAGCTGCGAGTGGACTTGCCAGAAATATATTGAAATGGGAATTCCTGCTTGCAAGGTGTACAAAGCTTTATATGGTACCAATACAGCGTCTTTTGTACTTCAACCTAAAGGAGTTTTGCGAAAAGAATTAGGAATAGGCAGTACCATACCTATTGTGGGGATGGTAGCATATATGTATCCGCCGAAAGTATATTTAGGGCAATTTGTGGGATTGAAAGGGCATGAAGATTTTATCAGAGCAATAAGTATTGTTCGAAAAGTAATTCCTAATGTTAAAGGTATTATTATCGGAGGCCCGTGGGGAGCTGCATATAATTACGAAAAGTGTTTGCGAAATATGGCTTGTAAACTTAGCGGCGATGCTATTGTGTTTACTGGATTTAGAAAAGATGTTCCTGCAATTTATCCAGATTTAGATGTAGTGGCCCACCCGTCTTTGTCTGAGAATTTGGGTGGAGCTGCTGAGTCACTGTTAGCAAGTGTGCCGACTATTACAACGAATATTGGCGGTTTTCCTGATATAGTAAAGCACGGAGAGACAGGATGGCTAGTACCGCCTAAAAACCCTCGGTTACTTGCAGAAGCTATTATTGAAGCTTTAACTAATAAAAAGGAAGCGGTACGGCGTGCATTAAATGGTCAAAAACTAGCGGTGGAAGCGTTGGATGTAAAAAAGACTGCCAGAGATGTTGAAAAAATATATAGAAGTATTAGCTTGAAATGATAAAAACGTAAATTGCAAGTGCAAGTTGAACACTTTGGTAAAGTAGAACAGTAGTTTAAATCAAGCAGTATAAGCAGAGTCGAGAAAGTCTTCGAAAAGCTCCTCGGGGGTCCTATATCCGAGGCGTTTGCGCGGAAGAGAATTTATCTCATCAGCAAACCCCAGCACATCTTCAGGAGTATACCGCTCCATAGAAACGCCTTTGGGAATGTACTTGCGCAAGAGGCCGTTATGCCTTTTGAGTATTCCGGGCCTTGAGCGCCAGTGAATATCCTACTGAGAGCCAGTCGTTCCGATGCATAGAGCCACCCTTGAAAATTTAAAAATATGCTGTAGAGAGCCACTTGGTGTCGCTGTACAATGGACACGTGGAATGGTCCACAAGTTCATTGGAAGGATGTGTTACCTATGGCAAATGAAAAG
>SAAB01000163.1 GCA_009929615.1 Clostridia bacterium
CGATTTGAGTTCTACGGCTCGGTGTGTTCAAAGAGTATGCAGCACCGCTCCCGTCGAGCGTAATTTTGACGATATAAAAGCCCGTTACGAATCTGCAACCGACCCGAATGCCACACGATATGATGCCGCCCCACTACAATTATTGGATTTGACAAAGCTTGAGAGTGCAGAAAAATACTCACTTCTCGGACAAGCGATAATCAGCACAGCCGATAATGCTTATAGCCGGTTCTGGCAGAATTTGCACGCGATGGATTGGGTCAATACTGGGCATATCCATTATTCTGAGAACGCAGAGGGTTGCTGTCCATACTGCAAACGGGAACTACCCAGCGATTTTGAAGAACAATTCCTCGCCTGCTTTGACGAAAAATACTCTCAAGATTGCACCCGTCTTGGTGAATTTGGGCGTAAATATGCCGAGTATATGACAGCTACATTTATAGAGCCGTTAAGACGATACATAGAGTTAATTCCGCAGACAGGATTCGGCGATTGGAAAGCATATGGCGAACAGTTAAAACTGATTGAAAACACAGTACAGATGAACAATCAAAAAATTGCCGCGAAAATTGAAAAGCCCTCGGAAGTAGTCGGACTCAACAGTATAAGAGAATATGTCGAACGAGTAAACGAGCTTCTCGCCGAAACAAATAAGCTGTTTGAAGCCAATAACAAAATCTTCGATGCCAAAGGCAAAACCTGCGACGATTGTATCAATGAGGCGTGGGAGCTGTTGGCCTTCGAAACGAGCGGAGATAGAACTGCGTATGACGCTGAGGACAAAAAGTTATCAGCCAGCAGCCTTCAAAAAGCAGCTGCTATAAAAAAACTTAATGGTTCGCTCGGTGTCCTCAAAAATGAAATTCGAGAATTGTCAGACAAAATGGGTGGCACGGCGTCTACGGTTGATAAAATCAATGAACTGCTCCAAAAGACAGGGTTCAGAGGATTTCAACTACGCCCCCACGCGAGAGTTCCTGATAAATATGAAGTTGTCCGCGAAGACGGCGAGGTCGCCAAAGGTCTAAGCGAAGGTGAAAAGAACTTTATTGCTTTTCTGTACTTTTATTTTTATGTTCAAGGGGCGTGGCGCAAAGAAGACCTCGTTAAGGGGAAAATCGTAGTAATTGACGATCCTGTTTCGAGTATGGACAGCGGTGTTCTTGGTGTTAGTATATAACTATGGACACGGAAAGTTGAACATCCTATAATATAAAAAAGGAGTGTTCTAACATGGCAAAAAATCAAAAATCCTATACCCCA
>SAAB01000093.1 GCA_009929615.1 Clostridia bacterium
TCAAGACCTAAAAGTCAGGCTAGACGAGCTCCGCGGCGGGATTAACAGAATTAAGCAAAATCGCTTAGCCCAAGATGCTCAAGCTGGGCGTAAGATTGGGATGTAGCAAATTTAGATTTTATAACTATCTGATTTTTTTTAGAACTAAAAAGACCCCAGAATATGTTGCAAGATTATCCAAACTCGACTTTATCGGAATCGATGTGGCAAGAATCGGGGATGGATCGTTAAAACTGATCGAAGTAAATCGTTCTCCTCAATTCAAACGTTTTACGGAGATTACCGGAATAAATCTTGCCCTAGAGCTAGATAGATATTTGAAGTGATGATGTGATTGTGCTTAAAAATATGGTATAATTAGAAAAAAGAATAATCAAGTGAAGGAAATAAATAATGAATGGTGAAAACTTCCCGTCGAATAGCGAAACATCCTCTGAATCGCAAAATAGTAGCTATAACGAGTGGCAACAAAAAATGAGCGAGGTTCCGCCATTTGGTAGCCATCAGGAAAAACCAGCCGAGCAATCGGCCGAGAACAGTAAAGAGCGTGTCGATGCTTTAGAATCCGACGACTATACGAATATGAGGGGGATTGAATACCGTAACATCGATAAAATTGACATTTCTACCGATCAAGGTAAATACGAGTGGCTTGATAGCATACTCGAGAACGGCGCTAAGAGCCAAAGAGCAGAAGTTGAATGGTTAGAGTCTGAGGGATTTGACGATAGTGATGACGAGATGGTAGAGGCTAGGGCGAGACTACGTTCTACCGAACGCCAACAAAAGATATTGCGAGACCAAATTGACATCAACGGTGATGGTGGAATGTTTGAAAATCTTCGAAAACGACGCGTTGAGATGTTTAATCGTTGGAATAATATGGGCGAACAAGCGACTCAGCAGGCTGTCGATATTGCTAGCGAAAACTACTACGCAATCAAGAATATGGAATATCTATTAGAATCAGAAATGGCTCGTAGGGATCCAAACTATTTCGGCGCTGAAGAAATTATGCAGGAATTGCAAGCTAATGTTCGCGAAGCAGAGCGAAACGTCGACAAAACGATGGTTGATGGCTATTTCGGCGAAGATGGGTTCATCCATAAATCTGCCCAGAGCGAAAAACTCCGCACTGCGGCAACTGATGATACAGAAATAGATTTGAAATATGCCAAACAGGAAGCCGAAACTTTTAGCGAAATATTTAACAGCTATAATGCTTCAATAGATTACCAAACTCCAAGAGCCGTCAAGAAAGCTGATTTCTCACCGAAAATTACCGAATATATTGACGGTCATACGGCTGAACTTGATCGATTGCTTAACGAATCAAGAAATCTAGATAAGAATTCTCAAGAATATACTGCGAATAAGGCGAATCGCAAGAAACTAGCGGCCGAACGTAGCGCTGCGAGAAGACTAATGTCAAAATATTTTACTACGCCAGAATTATCAGTCAACAACAGCAATAACGAAACTAACACAAAAGAAGTTCCACTTAATGAGTCAGAGGAACGAATTGAATCAGAAGCGCCAGTTGAAGAACGCACTCAGGAAGAACCAACAAGCTATCACTTTGAAGGTGGAATAGTGGATGGAGAAGCAACTGTGACGGTTGGGCAAGAAATTCCAAATGAGTGGTTTAGTCCAAGAATATACGGAGAAGGTACGCCGTTGATTGTCAATAGGGATCCACTGATAACGGATTACCTAACGCAGGCACTAAATACTGAATTTAGCAAATTGTCGGAAGATGAGAGAAAAAATATTAACTACGCTGAGATTTCAAAGGCGATCGCAGACGAGGCGCAAAGAACAAGAAAATTTCCCGATATAGCCACATTTCTTAAGCGCAATAATCCAGATGTCAGAGACGACGGCATGAGGATGGAAGAAATGCCGGCTGGTAAATCTCGAGAAGAAATTGAAGCCGAAGCAGCCAAAAAAGCTCGTGAAGATGCTGAATACCAGGCTCGTGTCGATGCTTATTGGGCGGAAAAACGAGCCGCGGAGCAGAAACAACGCGAAGAACAGGAACGTATTCAAAAAGAACGCGAACAAGCCGAGGCCGAACGACAAAGAATACTAAAAGAGCAACGCGAAAGAATTATGCACCAGTATAACCGTGGCCAAGAAAATGGTGGGCAAGGCGAAGAACAAGAAGATGAAATGGAAATGGGGATGTAACTAAATGAAAAACTTCCTCATAAGTTCGGATAGAATTCGGCAAATCACGGGACAAAAAGGTGGGTGCTTAGCTTCCGATAAGATTACCGTAAAAGGCGAAAAAGTTGGTTTCGCATATCGTGAAATGCCTGATACTTCCTTTCCTAACGATACTGGGTGGAGGTTTCTTGCCGGCGACGAAGATGATGGATATCTGAATAATCCAGATAATTTTGATGTTTTTGATCTGAATACTGTATGCAACTATGACGGCGACATCGTAAAGATTTTAGATGGTAAAATCGGCGAATCATATTATCGCGACGGAGATTCGCTGATTTTGGATAAAAAACCGACATTTCCTGACGATGCCACCGATCTGGAGAAAAACGCTGACTGGAATTTTATTGCTAAAATTACGGATTAGGATTTAGGATTTGATATTGAAGAAAAAATAACGGATAAGTGCCGCTTCAATACTCGCCTTGTCTTAAAGCGGCCAGATGACGGAAAAATCTGCCTAATAGAGTCGGCGAAATATGGTTACCATCAAATACCAGGTGGTGGAATTGATGACGGAGAAAGTATTGATGTTGGACTTAAACGAGAAGCTCGCGAAGAAACTGGTTTTGAGTTAGATAATATTACTCCGCTAGGGGTAAAGACTGAATATCGCAATGGTAGTAAGTATGAATGGGTAAGAGCCGTGTCATTTTGTTATGTAGCGGAACCGGCGAAAGAGGTTGGTACAGAGTATATGGAAGATGAGATCGAGGAGGGATT
Source organism: Clostridia bacterium (assembly GCA_009929615.1). Taxonomy (GTDB): domain Bacteria; phylum Bacillota; class Clostridia; order Lachnospirales; family Lachnospiraceae; genus Frisingicoccus. The sequence continues at coordinate 2,953 of SAAB01000093.1, forward strand.
TGAACCAGTTTGGAAAACCTTAGACGAAGCGATTACGATTTTTGAAAAAGAGGATGCCGAGCTTAAAAATAATCCCGACCGGAGTTATAGCGGTTCGTTTTCAACACGACGAGATTTGGAAATATTAAAATATTATAGAGGATCCTATGCTTAATCCAGAATCATTTGCTAATGGTGATAATGCCGAATTGGCCACAAAATGGGATGATCTCGGAGATAAGGTAGAATTTCGTCAGAAAACTCTGGACCGAGCTGAAATTCCTACCTTGGAACACCAAGACGAATGCACCCAAGACAAAGCAAGAGTTAGGGTTTTTGACTCTTACAAAGATGCTTCTGAGGAATCCGTAAAAAACACTGGCGAGCTAGAATCCGACTTTGGGCGACGCGTCGGCGAACTTGACCAATACATGATGAATACGGACGTAAGCCGAGAATCTATGGCTAGCTATGTCGCTGATTTAGCTGGCGTGCTTTCCGGCGTGAAACCTTCTGCCTTGGTCCAGGTCCTACCTACGGATTTGAATCTTGATTCTGAAACGCTTTACACAATGTTGACTGGCTTAAATCTCGAAATAGCTTCTGGTTGGGAGAAAGGGAAATTTTTTATTTCGAGGGATGCGGAAACGGCGAAACAGCTCAAACAGGGGTTTCACGATCTATGGGAGAATAATAAAACTGGCGACAGTAGCAGAAAGGCCGAAATAGACCACCGGATTGGTAAACTTCTTGGCTATCCAGAAACTGCCGTGAACCAAGATTTTAGTAGAGAGCGAAATCCCTCTTTGGCCGATAGGATAAAAGGTATTTTTAAGAAACGCCGTGATGATACCCTAGACAGACATTATACTCATAGCGTAGAACACGCAGAGGAAGAATTTGAGCAATACGAAAAGCCAATTCATGCGTTTTTGGATAAATATTGTCCAGAAGCAACAAAAGTCCTAAAAGAAGAAAGAACCCCAAGAGGTAAACTGTATAGATGGTAAAAACTACCATTTTGAATCATAGTGTGGTATAATATAACCATAAACGTTAGTTGCGGCAAGTCGAAAGACTTGTCGTTTTTCTAACCAAAAAGCCGATGGGCGTAAAACAGAGGAATAGTTATGAACGATAACGATCCTACACCAGATAAAACTGGGGAGAATGGCAACACAATCACGATTCATATGAACCGCAAATCGTCGAGCTTCACGCATAAAGTTTATCTTAAGTACGGAAGTTCTGATTATACAATCGGCACCGGGGTTGGCGACAATATCTCGTTTAATACTAGTAAAGTAGCTTCGAATTTATACGCGCTGATCCCAGAAGCCTCGGTTTACAGCAACGTTATCCGAGTTGAGACTTATAACGGTTCGACCAAAATCGGCGAAAAAACCTGCGCCTATAATGCAAAAGTCACCAACGCAAACCCGAGCTTTTCGAACTTCACTTATAAAGACACGAATTCCGTCACGACGGCCGTAACCGGCAATGACCAAATTTTGATTCGTGGTCAGTCTGAACTCGCCGTAACAATTTCTTCGACGAATAAAGCAGTTGGACAAAAAGGCGCAAGCGTAAAAAGTTATACTGCTTCCATTTCTGGGCTTTCCAAGGCGGCAAATTATAGCGCCTCGGATGTGACGATTTCCGTCTTTGGCACAAGCTTTGCCGCCGGTACGCAAACTTTATCCGTAAAAGCGGTGGATGGTCGCGGAAATTCGACTACGGTCTCAAAAAGTGTCACCGTCCTTGATTATTCAGACCCAGTCGTTGCGACGACCGCAACCAGGAAAAATAACTTTGAAAACGAAACGACGCTCCATATTGAGGGTACAATTTCCATGCTTGACGACCTTAATGCGGTCACGGAAGTTAAATATCGCTACAAGAAGCAGTCTACCTCGACTTGGGGAAGCTGGAACCAGAAAACCGACTGGACGCTGGCGACGAATGGAAAGATTACGCCTGCGGACACAACCCTGAGCCTCGACAACTCCGAAAGTTACGATATTGAAGTTGCGATTACCGACAAAATCAAGATCGTGACTGCGGCGATTATCGTTTCGGTTGGGGTGCCGATTTTCCGGATCGGAACAGATGGAAATGTCTATAATAACGAAAAACGTCTCGTACCTTATGATGAGATCGTGAAATATACTACTCATGTCGGGCAGATTATTATGACGACAAAGCTAACCACCGCGGCGCAGGTCGCTAATATTTATGGTGGAACTTGGGTAGCTTGGGGTGCTGGGCGCGTACCGGTCGGTATTGGCTCAAACGGTACAACGAATTATTCGACCGTCGAGGCGACCGGTGGCGAAGAAAAACATACCTTGACCATCGCTAAAATGCCAAGTCATACGCATACACAAAATTCACATAAACATAAAACTTATGATAGGTGGAACTCGTATGGCGCCGGTAATTTATCTTCATACGGCTATATCTCGCCAGCTAACGGCTCAGCGCAGGACGGCAAGCAACAGGACTATACAAACTCCGTAACCGCTACCAACCAAAATACCGGTGGTGGCGGAGCGCACAATAACTTACAGCCATACATCACCGTCTATATGTGGAAACGTACCGCATAAAGTTCGCCAGTAGTTTCTCCTGGGCCGGCAATAAGATGAAAATCTTTTGGACGGGATTTTCATTTTTCTGTCGGGCTTGCAAGGAACTAGGCACTTTTGTTCGCCCAATTAGTTGCGGTTTGTCGGCCCGGGAGAAACTACTAGAGCTCCTCAACTAAAGGTAATTCAAAGCAGTTCTCCTAGAAGATTTTCGTTTCAGATATAATGTATCCCTCTGAGGTAGATTCCTGCTTGATAATATAAATTGCTTCGAAGCGGTCTTCCTCTTGTAGAATTTTCTTATATCTGCGAGCATGATCGCGAGTCTTAAACCATATGGAATATGGATGACTTCGATCATGGTTAACGATAACCTTATACATTGCTTGCGCATCAGGCCATTCGGAGGCGTCGATGCCTCTCATAACTTTATTTACGAGAATAGACTTCGGACTTCCGAATAGCCGATGGCGAATTTTATCTTTCAACCTTATAGATTACCTCCTTAAAATTAGTTGATATTGATGTACTAGGCGACTTCTTGTTGCCTCTGTGGAGTAATCAATAAATTCTATTGCATATCGAATTGACGACTCCAATTGAACCAACAAAAAAATTCAGAGAATTATCTCTGAATTTTGATTCTATGGTGGAGCCGTGTGTCGGCTCTGCCCCGACGACCTGCCGCTTACAAGGCGACTGCTCTACTAACTGAGCTAACACGGCTTGGGGGTTTCTACTCCGATATGGAGCCGTCTACCGGATTTGAACCGGTGACCTCGTGCTTACCATGCGCGCGCTCTACCTACTGAGCTAAGACGGCAAATTGTTAATGCGACAACTTTCGCTATCAACCTCAGCTGGTAGAATCATCATGGTTATGATAAAATCTCAATGTTCAATTTCTCAAATCTCGTCTCCAAATAGTCTTTCAACTAAATGGAGCCACGATCGGGGATTGAACCCGAGACCTCATCCTTACCATGGATGCGCTCTACCAGCTGAGCTATCGCGGCAACAATGATATTATAACATACC
>SAAB01000164.1 GCA_009929615.1 Clostridia bacterium
AACGCGGCCTACTCCGGCCTGCCTGTTGCTGAAATCACCCCGCGTGAAGCCTATAACGCGATAGTCAGCGATAACGTTGAGATGGTGGCCATTGAAAATCTGCCGGGTCGTATAGCCGCGAATTCCGTTATTCCTTACCCACCAGGAATTCCGATGCTGCTGTCCGGGGAAAACTTTGGCGACGCCAATAGCCCGCAGATTAGTTATCTACGTTCGTTGCAGTCCTGGGACCACCACTTCCCTGGATTTGAACATGAAACCGAAGGAACGGAAATTATTGACGGTGTGTACCACGTTATGTGCGTGAAAGCATAATGTCGTTTTATAGATAGTCCGATGTTTAAGGTAGACATGTCATGCTTGAGTAATTCCTGAGTATTGCTGCAAAACAATAACATTGTCATACCTTTTTGCGCGGGACCACCCCGCGCTTTTTTTATACGCAAATAGCGCCTTTCCACTTGCGTACAAAAATGTGTACATAAGAAAAATCCCGTCAAACATTGTAATTAATTTCAGACACGTTATTTTATTGCAGTCTTGGTTTCATCATACAATTTCAATTTAGCCGATTTGGCTCATCCGATGTTGAGCTACGGTGTTTTATGTTCATATTCCTGGAGTTGGGTATGAGGCTTTGCAGCAAAGAAGCTTGTGTTGTTGTATTAACGGAGAAGGATGTTTGGTTAAGGATTAACGGTAAAGAAGCCATCAGTTTAAAAGCTAATCATATGGCACTGGTGGCATGCGATAATAATATTATCGATTTCTCATCACTTAATAACGCATTGGTCGTACATATCAGCCGCGATATCATTAAAGATTATCTGCGCTTTTTAAATAAAGACCTTTCACAGATCCCACTCTGGCAACGCAGTGCCAGCCCAGTGATGACCGCCGCGTGTCTGACGCCGGATGTCTTCAGGGTGGCTGCCCAACATAGCGTAATGGACACAGTGAACGAAGCTGAAAGAGAGCGTACACGCTCGCTACTGTTCACGGTGTTATCACGCTTTCTCGACAGCAAAAAGTTTATTTCTTTGCTCATGTATATGCTACGCAACTGTATCAGCGATAGCGTTTATCACATTATTGAGAGCGATATACATAAAGACTGGAATTTAAGCATGGTTGCTAGTTGCTTATGCCTGAGTCCCAGTTTGTTAAAGAAAAAGCTCAAAAGTGAAAATACAAGTTACAGCCAAATAATTACCACATGTCGCATGCGATATGCC
>SAAB01000094.1 GCA_009929615.1 Clostridia bacterium
TCGTGATGATGAATACTTCTTCCTTAAACTGTTTGATATCAGCAGGAAGACTTATGTCAGAAATCCTTTATCCCACAAAATTTGTGATTGAGCCAAAATCTTTTGTCTTTTTAACTTCTCTCTTATCATAAACAACTCAGTTCAATGTAATCACACAATTATCTCTATGCTCATCAAGTATAGCTTTGAAAAAACGATTCGCCCGGTTTCGCAAAAGGAACAGCAGGACACTACCTTTAAATTTCAAATAACTGCCATCGATTTCAATCCATGCTCCCGCGAAGGGAGCGACCTATGCGATACAGATCAACGAGGTTATGGATTTTATTTCAATCCACGCTCCCGCGAAGGGAGCGACAGCAATTTTAGACAAAAAAATTTAAAGTTATTCATCTAAAATTGTATAATACATATATTTGGGGAAATATTTTATAACTATCTAGACATGTTTTATAAAATATCTCCTCTTTTTATGGTGCGAACCTCCCCACTATCTTATGACTGCTTCCAGTTCGCACCACAATTTCTATTTTAGTAAAAAGAAATCAAATCATCAAAAAACCTTCCGCTTTATATCCTTCTTTTACACCAAAATGTTCGATTTTTGTTTCATATTTATTACCAAGATAATAAAATCTCAAACTATCCTGCTCTGGATTTATTAGGGAACATAATTTGTCTTTAAGTATTAATGCCTGCGATGCATCCACTATGCACTCAAATACGGAATTTTGTACGCGCTGACCATAATTCACACATTCTTTAGCAACTTTTCTTAGTCGGCCTTTGCCCTTTGCGTCTTGTGTTGACACATCATAAGTGATAAGTACCATCATATTTCTTACCTCCACATATCATTTCCATAAGAAAGGCGGGTATTCTTCCAAATCGCCACGAATCGTACGTGCTAATAGCATTGCCTGTACATGTGGCACTAACCCCCACTCTACCTTTTCCTTTAAAAAGGGATGAGTAATAACTTCTTTCTTATGTGATTGCCAGGCTTTAAAAAATATTTTTCTGCCTTCATCTGTAAGTAATACTGCCCCATCTTTTTGAATACTAAAATGTTCTTTGCGTATGATTTTTAGATTAATCAGTGTCAAGACAAATCGATCTGCACATACACTTCGTAATTCTTCCATTAAATCTAAAGCCAGTGATTGTCTTCCTGGTCTATCTCGATGCATAAAGCCCACATAAGCATCTAGTCCCACACTTTCCAGTGCATTTGCACAGTCTCCTGCCAGTATTGTATACGCAAACGAAAGAAGTGCATTAACCAAATCCATTGGAGGCCTTTTGGATCGATTTTTAAAAATAAAATCTTCCTTTTGGTTGATAATCAGTTCATTAAATGCAGAAAAATATCTGGCCGCTAGTTCTCCTTCTATTCCACGCAAATGATCCAATTCCTTGCATGCTCTCAGTTCAGGAAGTACTTTATATAACTCATTTGATATTGCTTTAATTTTATCCGCATCCACACGCAAAGCATGATCCCGAATTGTTCTTTCTAAATTCCATCTACAGTTGTATATTTTCCCTACAATCATATTTCTTGCATACAGACAGCTACGTTCTATATCATCTGAAATTCGATATTGCTCTTTGCGGAGTAAAACATTTCCTCGTGATTTTCCAGATGAACGAGCAAGAAATTTACCAAAAGGTGAAAAAAAAGTTAACCCTACATTTCGCTCTGCACATGCCCCCATCAATGCAGGACTTGCACCTTTATATGTAAATGATATGATATTTTCCAGTGTATGTAGCGGGAACCGCCCCAAAGCATCTTTTGCATGCATTACTACCACATTTTCACCATCTAATGTTAAATAATTCTCGTTTGATAGCACATATAATGTATTTAGCAATTTTTTCATGCTGTTATGCCTCCCCTATACTCTTGCTAATATAATCCGAAACATTAGACACTTTCTGTAGTTTGGGTATACAAATTTCATTTAATGAACATGCATTGCATTTTTTTGTTATTTTCACCTTTGGTGTGTATCCTCTTTCAAACAGCTGATGCATCTCTCCACATATTGTTTCCACTTTCTGTCTTAATTCCTCTGTAAAAATCACCTCATGTCTTCGTCTCTTTTCTCCATAAAAAAGACTGCCCTTTTTTATTTCTGTAAGAAACATGTCTTCTAAACACATGGCCTGGGCACACAGCTGCAACTCATCTTCTTGACCTTCTTTTGGCACCCCACGTTTATACTCTACTGGATAAATCAGCCAATTTTCCGGGTAGCCCTGCACTTTAATTCCATCTTTACTTTGACGAAATTCCACAACATCACACTGCCCAGACATCCCTAATCTAGCTGATGTAATCCGTAGCCCACGAACTGTTAATATCGTACCACGTCGTTCAAATAATTCTTCGTCATGTACCCGCTTATGCATCAATTCTCCAGATGTGGTTCGATAATTATCTGCCCATTGCTGTTCAATATGAATTAAAGCCCACTGCCTTCTGCAGAACTCGAAATGTTGTATTCCCGAAAGCATTAGATAATTCTCTTCCGAGTATGCCATCTCTACATTCCCTCTAGCACTTCTGGTTTCAGTCCATCCAAAGTTTCTACTACAATATCGTAATCAGCGATTGATTTTGGAAAATCCACTTCCGGCTTTTGAGCCACTTTTATTGATCTATGTACCTTCGCAGAGGAATATTGACCATCTTTTCCAAGGCTTTTTTCAGTGATACTCTGGTGTCCAAACCTCGTTTGCTCCCGGTGGTGAAAGGCACAAAATCAATATGGAGATGTGGTGTTGCTTCGTCCATATGAATATGAGCGGAGAACACCTTGAGATTCGGATTTCTTTTTTGGAAATCCTGCATAAACTCACATAACATTTCCTTCGCCAGCATTCCTTCCTCTGTTCCCACTGCCATATCATCCTTGTTTCCAATCTGGAATATCACTTCATAAAATAGATTCTCCTGATTTCCTTGTCGAATATGCTCATAGTAATCATCCATTTTTCGATCTTTCCGTGTTTGTTTGGCATTGTATCGTTCCAGAGCGTCATCAAACAATTCATGATAATCCCCTGCATAGTTCCTTTGTTACAGATTGCTGCGAAGCCCTGTGGGAATATTTCCGCTCCACACAAATGTACATGATAATGTTCTTTTCGATAGTCATAATTCAATTCTGTCGATTGCATAAGATACTTCTTGAAATCACTGGATTGGCTCTTTGCCCATGCCAGCGGAAGTCCAACAGCTAAAATGACATTTGCATCATGCAATCCCCGGAATTTTAATTCTTCCGCCAGTGCTGCCATTGTCAAAATCAGGAAATCATTGGATTCTGTTTTCTTTCCCTGGTAAACAAGATGTGATTCTCCAATCACGTAATATCCATTTTTGTATTTCACATAGTTTGTACTTACGATTGGCTCTTGTTCCGAATACTCCACTCCTGAGCGAAATACTCTGTGTGCGGTCTTCATGTTTCCATATCCGTGATCCAGACCGATGATCACCTTTGAATTATTGTTATATTTCTGCATATTGCTTTCCTCCTAAAGTCTAGTTGTTATATTGTTACTTCTTTTTCAAAATTTCCGTTTACATTGTTTACAAGCCTGCGAACCCCCTGGGTTTCTAGCATATTTTGTGTAAACCGACATGTTTACAAACTTGTAAACGAACTTTGTAAACGGAGATAAAAAAACTTTTCTAATCAAATGGTATCTCCATCTGTTTGGTTACTTCTGTAAATCCTTTGGTGTCTGTCTTTCGTCTCCATCCTCTTTGTGTTCCATACATTTTTCCAAATCGGTGTGAGCTGACAGGCTGCCATCCTTCAATACTTGTGTTCATGATATTGTTGATTTCCCTTGTTTCCCATTGTTTCGGCTCGTCATTTTCCCGACCTATTGCTTCTCGGTAAATCATTAAGCTGCAAACATAATCTTCCTGTGAATTATCCAGCCATGCTTGAATCGTTCCTACCTTCGTATCCTCTGGCATAAACTGTTTCTGCCATTCAGTCAGATAGCTTTCCGCTTCTTTAGATAGTTTCAATACATGGTCTTCTGTCTTTTTATAGATTTCCATTGCCTCTGCCCATGCCTGGATGAAATATTCCCTTGATTCTTTTTCGTCCTCTAAGATATGTTTTTCAATCTTTTCTGGGTGAACAAGAATCGGTGCAAATCTTCGATTGCCTGTACGGTCAAGTGGTAGGAAATCCATATTGTTGGAAGTTCCCACAAACACACACTGTCGCAAGCGATCTTCTGGATGCGTTTCATAAGGTATTTTGTATGTTTCCTTTTGACGGCTGACAAATGATTTAATGTCCTCTATACTTCTGGCACTGGCAGTGGCAATCATTTCTGACATTTCTATAAACCAATGCCCCTGCAGCTTGCGGTAAATGTTATCATCATCCAATCGTTTCAGATCATCGGAAAACCATTCATCTTCCAATGTTAAAAATCTAGAGAATGTGGATTTTCCTGCTCCTTGTCCTCCGACAAAGCAAACCATAATTTCAAACTTGCATCCCGGCTTATGAATCCGATGAATCGCTGCCTGCATAAGCAAATGCATTACTTCTCTCGTATAGAAATTATCATCCACACCAAGATACTTGACCATTAGATTATCAATCCGTTCTACTCCATCCCATCGAAGTGTTTCTAACCTGTCCCTTATCGGGTGATAACTGTTTTCACTAGCAATAATGTGTAAGGATTTATTGATGATTTTCTCACTTGTGAGCTGATAGTTTTTCTCTAAATATCTCTGAATCTGAAACACATCTGTGTCTGTAATACTTGAACTATTTCGTTTCCATGCCATGCCATTTCTGCCGACCTTCAATCCATAGCTTTCCGCCACTTGTCTGGCGGTTAACTGTTCCTTTACCCGTGTAAAAATACTCAAAAATTTTGCTCCTCCTTCTTTTCTTCGGAGCGAGCCTCTGCTATCCTGCAGTTCTTTATGTATCGTAATGACACGGATAGAACTTTCATTCTTTGGTGGTGTAATCAAATCCTCTCCATCCAATCGGGTATAGGATTCATCCACTGTAAGAGTTCCATTTTCAAAATCAATGTCAGATACTCTTAGTGCTAATAATTCTCCCAAACGTATTCCCGTCCAGAATAAAATCTGAAACCCAATCCATGCATCATGCTTGTCTATAATGGCATCCGAGAATTTCTGAAATTCTTCTGGTGTCCAGAACGGTCTTTCATCCGCTTTGCTTTTTCCCATGCTTCCTGCCTTATGACATGGATTCGATCTTAAATCATAGAAGTTGACTGCATAATTGAACATACAGCTTAATTGGTTGTTAATCGTCTTTAGATAGGTCGGCTTGAACCCTTTTTGAAGAAGTTCTCCTTGCCACTTACGAATCATCGGTGCGGATATCTCATTGATCGGTGTCTTTCCAAAGTAGGGAAGCAGTTTATCCTTTACGATATATTCCTTTTGCTTCATGGTCGTTTTACGAAGCCTCTTCTCCATATCCAACTTATACACTTCCCAGAAGTCTTCAAAAGTCATCGTAGGGTCTGCAGCCTGCTGTGTCATAAAATGTGCATACCATTCCTCTGCTTCCTTTTTGGTTTTAAATCCCCTTTTCTGGGATTTTTTCTTGGTTCCTGTCCAGTCCGTCCAGCGGTACTGAATATGCCAGGTTCCATTTGGATCTTTCTTTGCTGTGCAAGCGAAGCTTATATCCGTGCCTACGAAAGTGGTCGCAGAAACCCTAAACAGAAATCATTGGAAGCACTCGCACAGGCATTAGCCGTCAATGTAGAAGTGCTGTCTAATTCGGACTTTGATGGTGTAAAAGCCATGCATAGACTTTTCCAAGTCTTTCGCCAATACAGTGGTGACCTCTTTGAATGTCAAGATAAAGATGGAACTGATATGGTTGGAATTCGTTTCGGAACATTAACACTGATGCGTTCCTGGATGGAACGTTACAAAGAATACACAGAAGAAGTTGAACAATGCAACTCCATTAAAGATATAAAACAGCGAGGGGAAGCTCTGCTTGCTGCAGAAGCCAAGTTTAATTGGTGGATGGATACCTATCCAGACTCTGACTCTGATTTGTTCGGTCAGGAGATTCAGAGGAAACATGACCAGTTCATGGATCAGCTTGGATTGAACCCAAAAGACCCAGAATAAATCTGTTGTACCCAAATCGTACCCATTAGACATTAAAAAAACCCTGCAAGTCCTATAAATACTGGACTTGCAGGGTTTTAAGTTTGATATATTAAATTCAATTTCCCGCGTTTTTTGTAAATATCTCCCCGCGGCTCGCTCTCTAACACTCCAGATTTTCTTCTTTCTTTTTTCGGAATTAAATCTGACAACTTCGTATTAGAATCAGTTTGTTGGTAAGCGGCTTATTACTCGGAAATCAGCTTAAATACAAGGTTTGTAGGCAAGCTGCTGAAAAATCAACCGTTTATTTGATTGGAATTTTGATTTTAGCGTTAAAAATGGCTCTATATCAATTTTTTAAATTTAAATCACTTTAATAA
>SAAB01000095.1 GCA_009929615.1 Clostridia bacterium
AGAATGCACCCATGCTGGCGCATGGGTGTACAAAGTGGTCTTAAGTGACCTAGAATTCAATGAGCAGTTGACCTAATTTTGGGTTGACAGATACAGCATGCTTGTCATGCCAAAAGAAATCTATATTTTCTGCACAATCAACAATTTCTTCTACATATATATTATCTTGCTCTCCACAAGATAATCCTAGAAATACAACCTTATCACACTTTTTTACATGATCAAAAAAAGACGAATGATACTCTAAAATAGACTCACTGTCCTTATAATATAACTTGGCCGCGCTTAATAATACACGGTTTACATCCTCCATAGCTTTTGTACTTCTGTAGTCTGAATCTTCGCTCCATTCTATATTATACAAATATGGTTTACGATAATCATTATGGCCAAGCACTAAATTATCACCAACTTTTCCATGTATATGTAAAATATTTGAATTACTGCACACATAGTTTTTCTCAACGGTTTCTGTGTAATTAAAAGTCAATATAAAATCCTCTTTACTTGGCATAAAAAAGCTATCTGGCTTTATAACAATATTCATCTCGTTAAGCCAATTCGTAAACTCTTGCTTCAAAATATCGATATACCGTGTATAAAATCCAACATTCCAAGAGGGACTATCAAAAAAGTCCGCTCTATCATCATCAGTTTCAGCATTGCTTAATGCTTCTTCGTATATTTCATCTCCATCTAATTCGCAAAATACTACCAGCATATCTTCCAAAGTATTCCATTCTTCGATGTCTTTCGATTGATTTGCCATATTATATCTATCAAACAAATCATCCATCCTTTCTACAACATCACGGTTTACCTTAGTCAGATATTTTTTGAATGATGTATAACTTGTTTTAAGTCCATAATGAAGATCAAAGCCATTGCCAATTACATATACTGTCATAGAAATATACGCCTCCTCAGTGTTTCTTACTTAGGCTATTCGCTCACTAAATATATAAACATTTTCTCTGTCGCAAATCATCTCTGTTTTTTCATTAGAAATCTTATTTAAAGTATCAATCTGCTCTGCAACAGATAATGCACTGCAACTTTTATATTCTTCAAAGAAATCTAGCATCTCTGCAAGTGCTTTCTCATCAAACTCTGATAATTTTTCACTACCTGCTAGTAATACTTCATCAACAGGGCCTTTTTCAACAACCGGAATACTTCCTATTATTTTACCGGCACCTTTACTCATCCAAGCCAATCCTTTTACAGCCCTTGATCCAAATGAAGACTTATTAAGGTCTAATAATTTCTCATAACATTTCCCATACACATAGTCATATGATGTTGCTGTACTCTTTAATACATTTGCTTCCTTCTCAAGATATTCTGCCTGATAATTTTTTGCCAACATAATATCCATGTAGCTTGCCATTGCGAACACGTTAATCGCCAACTTATAATGAACAAATCTTTCAAAAATCCCCTTAGTGACTCCATTTGCAGAAATCGCCTTAAGTAAAGGATTCTTATCTTCTAATAAAGCATACAATTCCTCTTGGTATGATTTGACATCCTTTAATGCATTTCGTTTTATGTTCTTAACCTGGTTAAGGTTAACCGTTACTGTATTATTGTTTTCAAAATAATAACGATAATCTTCTAAGTAGTCCTGTAAAATCTCATAATCTGCAATCAATTGAGATTTCTTGTCTCTTTCTAGAATCTCTATAATTTTTTCTTGGCCCTTCTTTATTTCATTGATTTTCATTCCAATTCCAACGATTGCCACAGCAATCAACACAATTTCTGGATTAGCCACAGCAAGAGCTCCAACACCTCCATTTGCACCTTCTGCAACGGGGATCCATCTTGCTTGTGCAAGACCTCCGCCGTCTACCATAATTCCACCAAGAAACTGACCACCTGACTGAGCCAATTGACCAGTCACACCAGTTGGAAATACACATTTAAAAAGTGCTCCATTTTGCGCTAATGCACCTGCAACCGCAGTTCCTTGTGGCATTAGCGCAGCAAAAGCTGCTCCCAAACTTGCAACTTCAGCAACTGGTAATTTCTTAATAACTGAAGACTTAAAAGTATCATTAATACGAGCCAATTCATAGTTCATTGCTTCTGTTAATGAACTATTTTTTATCTCTTCATTTAAATCTACAATATCGTACTCCGTATTTTTTAATTTTGCTATTTCTCCCATACAAACCTCTTCCCTTTCGTGTAATATACATACAGTGTTTTCATAATAATCTATGTAAATTTTGCGAATTCTTTTTATTCCATATGAATACGGTATGGTTATTTCCTACATTTTACATATCCTAAATCAATAAAAACTATTTCATTATCTCATCTGCCTTAACCACGTACGCATATGCTTCTGGATTAGCCTTTCTCAAATAACGAAGAGGCAATAGCCCCTCATGTGTTAATTTTTTGCTTGCATACTCTCTGAAGTCTTCAACTTTTTCAAACTCTGTGTCTGTCAATAAGCACATTCCCATGTACATAACTATAGGAGCTCTTCCTGCGGCAATTTCAGGGCTATAGTTTTCAGCATAAATGTGTCCCCGTAAATCTCTGATACCATTTACATATTTCGAATATTCCTCAGTCCCCACTTTTCCTCTTGATGCAATACACAATGCTGATTTAAAGGTATCCCATAAACAATCTGCAGGTTTTGCATCAATTCCACGATAGGCAATCTCTGCCCAAGCAATTGGTTCATATGTACGCTTTACAATATCGCAATCCGTGAATATCTCAATCAACGAACACACATCATAAAGCTGCTTCATCACTTCCATATCCTTGCCCTTATCAAGCTCAATACCTGTCGTATGAGGTGCAAAGGCCGTCAATTTATCTGCAAGAATACTGTCTGCACTTGGGATACTCACTTGCAAATATTCTTCCTCTGTCAACAGAAGGTCATTCTTTATTTCTTTTTTTACCATCTCTGCATAGTGATTTTCTTCAAGCAAAACATCCAATAAAATGTAAAACTGTTTGTGATTAACAGGAGAATCATATATAAATTTAAAATGACGTTTTTCTATGTTGTTCTTTCCAACTCTTTTCTGTTCCTCCACCATTTGAAAAGGAAAAATTAAAGAAGCTTTATCTAAGTAATCATCCAAATCTGTTCCTGGTTCAACAATAATATCTATATCTGTAGATAATCGACGAGGTGTTTCCATTAACAACATAAGACAAGTTCCACCCTTAAAAACAAATGGCATTCCTACTCTTGCCAAAGCTTCAAGAAGACCAAATGCATAAACCGTACGCTCTAAAAGAACTGGATCCCTTTTGCTATTCCTTTGCAAGTCACGAATATGTTCCTCATAAAAGTTCTCTTTTAATAGCATATCTTTCTACCCCTTTGGTTTTAAATTAATATCTGTTTTGTCATGTATAAGTTTCCGCATTTTCTTTATGCTTTTTCTGCGATTTGCGTATCTAATCAAGCTATTTCTATCCACAATATACCGTTTAAATGCATCCATATATATTCCTGGATACTCAGCTTCACTTATAGTAGAAATTAATAACGGTTCAGACATAATATCCACCAGAATTTTTTCTAGTCTAGTATGCCATGATTCCTTCTGTCCTTTAGGCGCTTCTGTCGTTAGCTTAATAATTACAATCATATTGTCTGACCAATATTTATGATAAATATCGACTGTTGGATTAATAAGCACCTTTCCCGGGTATTTCTCCTTTAAAGAATCAAATACAAAATCCATTACATCTGATTCCACAGATAAATAAATCACATTATGGGCTACTAGATGATTAACAAAATCATTCATCTGTATCAATTCAAAAATTGAAAAATCTAAGTATGGGAACATTTCCCCAACATATACTGCTACTTCCTTGGCTAATTCAGAATACTTATGACTATACACATTCTGTTTTCCATTAGGTAAGCAATAGCGATTGCGTCCCACCCTAATAATTTCACCGGAGTTAACCATATCCTCAACTCTCTTATAGAAGGACGCCTCACTTAATTGATATCCTCCTTGTCGAAAAGATTCTAATAATTCTTTTCTTGTAAATTCAGCTGAATGACATATACCATCAAAGTAATTCTCTTTTTTCATTGTCATATCGCCTCCATTTATTTTTACGGCACTAATACATCATTAGTGCCGGTAATATAATTTAGTCTAGTATTCTATTTCATATTTGTCAATTATTTTTTTGGCACCTATAATAAAATACTGCCAATAAAATACTGTTTGCTAATATGATTTCCCTTATAACAAAAAATAATACCGGCAATATTACCCAAATAATAATATAAGGTAGTGCATATTTCAAAATTATCTTATATTGTTACTCACGGCTTACTATTTATACTAGATGTTTGATGAAATCATCCATACAAAAAAATACTATATATTTTCTACCTCAATCTATTCTTTGACATTTTCCATTCTCATTATTAATTCCAAGCATTTCTGCTCCGCCTTCAACCAAACCATCTATGTTTTTTGGAATCCCTCTATTTACTACTCTGCACTGTTTATCTCTTGTTGGATGAATTCCAAATGGTAAAGAAAATCCTTTGGGAAATATCCATAAATGATACACATCCAGAACATCAACCAACTTCTTTGTCTCCGGAAATACTTCTATAGCTATTCTATTTTCACCAAAGATTTCATTTTGTATTTCTTGCTTAATTGCCCATGGAATATCTCTAGATCCATCAAATGACATTGTATTTTTCTTGTCGCCAGTTCGAGTAATTGCTGCATGTTCTACCTTTCCCCATTCTGTAATAAGAATTCTACATGGCAAGACCGAAAAATCCAAAAGAACAAATCCGGAAGCATCGGATTACTTTACGAATGAATGATTCTGAATATCAATTCGTTAATGAACAAGCAGAAAAATACCATTATCCAATTGCGGTATATGCGCGAATGATGTTACTCGAACACGTACCACCAATAAAATACGAAGTGGTCGCAGACCTGGATGAACTAAAAATCCTCACAACAGAATACGGTCGCATCGGCAATAATCTCAATCAGATAGCAAAGTATTTTAACACCGGAGGAACCCGTTCCCTGGCAATGGAAGATGAGATTCACGAATGCATTTCCCAATTATTCATCCTCAGAAAACAAGTCTTAAGAATGGCAGGTGATTTTCATGGCAGTACTAAAACACATCGCTAGTAAAAACTCCAACTATGGAGAAGCAATCGAATATCTTATGTTTCAGCATAATGAAATAACCGGAAAACCTATCTTGGATGAGCAAGGGAGAATGCAGCTTCGCACGGAATATTATATGGATGGTATCAACTGTGATCCCATGTCTTTTGACCTTGAATGTGAGAAGGTCAACATGCTTTACCATAAAAATAAAAGCTATGATGAAATCAAATCTCATCACTATATCATCAGTTTTGATCCAAAGGATTCCGTAGAAAATGGTCTCACCGGCGAAAATGCTCAGGCTCTCGGTCTCGAATATGCCCGAAAAAACTTTCCCGGCCATCAGGCATTAGTAGTCACCCACACGGATGGTCATAATGAAAGCGGAAACATTCACGTCCATATCGTGATTAACAGTATCCGCAAAAATGATATTCCAAAAGAAGAATTCATGGAACGGGGCTGCGATGCAAAAGCAGGATACAAGCACCACATGACCAAACAACTTCTAAAGCATTTACAAAAATCTCTTATGGAAATGTGCGATAAAGAAGGGCTGCATCAGGTGGATCTCCTCTCTCCTGCCCCACAGAAAATCACGCAGAAAGAATACTGGGCAAATCGCAGAGGACAGGAAAACCTTAATCAGACAAATGAAGAAATCAGAAAAGACGGACTCACTCCTGCCACAGAAGTATTTCAAACTCAGAAGCAATATATACGTGACGCGATAAATGATTCTCTACCAAAATCTGACTCTCTGGAAACTTTCAAATCTCTGCTATTTGAAAATCACCAGATAACCATGCATGAAAGCCGCGGGCGGTTCAGTTATAATCATCCAGACAGAGAAAAACCAATCACTTCTCGTTCTCTGGGATCACACTACTCCCAAGAATATATACTTTCTAATCTCGGGTCAGAGGAAGCCAAAGAGGTTATGCACGATTACCATAAGGACCCGATCCAGATTCTCTATATCAAATCGGAATTACGTCTAGTCGTAGATCTGCAGACCTGCGTAAAGGCACAACAAAGTCAGGCATATGCAGAAAAGGTAAAAATCACGAATCTGCAGCAAATGGCACGAACGATTATCTATGTGGAGGAACACCAATATGATACAAAAGAACTGCTACAAGAAGACTTGCAGAGTGTTTCTGATAAATGCACAATGCTTCACCAGCAGAGACAGACTCTCCAGACAGAACTCACTAATTTGAACAAACAGATTCACTATACAGGCCAGTACTTTGCAAACAAATCCACCTTTATTGAAATGCTGAAAT
>SAAB01000165.1 GCA_009929615.1 Clostridia bacterium
AGGCACTTCAGTGCCGTCAATTGCGATAACACTGGTGAAATTTATATCTATGCGGGCATCACGGCCAAAACTTTTTGGCTGTACTATTTTGGCAATAGTGCCTATGCCAACTGCGCCTTTCGGCAAGACAAGGATGTCATCCACATAGATGTTATCTGCCGTTTTGAAGTGCACAGAATCACCAACATGATTCTCCTTGCTTCTAAGTTCTTCGGTAAAAGTTACCTTGACCAGTGTATCCTTGGCAATTGTAACATTTTCTGTAGAAAGCTTGGCATCGGGAAAAGCAACCTGCATCAAATCTTCCAAGCGTGTGGCAAGGCTGTGCTTTGTTTCTATTTTACCGTAAAGCATGGTTTCGATTCTTTCCAGGCGAGTCTTAGCCGGAGAGTCCGACATTTCCTGGGTAAATTGCCACTCAGCGGCATTAAGCTTGGAAGCAAAAGACAAGCTTCCGCTTCCCTTCACACCGAAGAGATAAGAATAAATATTGTCTATGCGTGTCAAAATAGGGTCGCTTGTTTTGACGCCATACACGTCAAATTCGATACTATCCACACGAGCGATAAGTGCTCCTGCCTGTTCCGTACCGTACAAGAACTTTTCCATAACAACCATTTTCTCAGGCGCCGTCTGCGGCTTCAACCCAGAGGCAAAACCAGGAAGTACGGTAGTCAGGCATAAAAGAACAGTCAACAGTAAAGTCAGTATTTTCTTCACAAGAACACCTCCATTTTTTGCAAATCTTCAATTACCCTTTGGCAATATCTTTAAAGGTCTTGCGGCAAACTTTGGCAAATTCGTCATGTTTCCAATCAGAACGAACAACAAGAGCATATTCTATGCTGTCTTCTTTATCAATCTTTTTAGAGTAAACCTTGTTGGTGAAGGCATTCAAAGACATAACGTCGGCATCAATTTCCAATTTAGAAAGCATTTCTTTGCCTCTGCTGTCACTGTCTTCTTCTAATTCATTCAAACGCATCATGATAATTATATCAGCTTTTGAAGCTGTCAAAATACGGCGGAGCATTGCTTCGTTAGGGCCTTGTTTGGCAACTGCATTATAGTTTTCTTTAGCCAAAATCGGTTCTAAAACATCATCGCCAATCAATTCATAAGACGGATATTTGAAGTATTCAACGGCTTCCTTCATGAATACAGCACTCGCCCTGTTTTCTTCTTGTTCCATGTTAACCAGTGGCAAAAC
>SAAB01000006.1 GCA_009929615.1 Clostridia bacterium
TATTAAAGTGATTTAAATTTAAAAAATTGATATAGAGCCATTTTTAACGCTAAAATCAAAATTCCAATCAAATAAACGGTTGATTTTTCAGCAGCTTGAACTGATGGCGTTCTTTAGCATAAGCAACTGCTTCTTCAAGCGCACGCTGTGCAATACCCAATGCCATACAACCCACATATGTACGGCTCACGTCCAGAGTCTGCATAGCCACTTTAAAGCCTTCACCTTCTTTTCCAAGAAGATTCTTTGCAGGGATACGACAGTCTTCAAATACAAGATCACAGGTGTTGGAACCACGGATACCCATTTTATCTTCATGGTTCCCCGATGAAAAGCCTGGTGTTCCGGCTTCAACAATAAATGCACTCATCCCCTTCAGACCTTTACTTTTATCTGTCATAGCAGTGACTACATAAATACCGGCATAACCACCATTGGTAATGAAAGTTTTCCGTCCGTTTAATATGTACTCATCGCCTTCTTTACGAGCAGTTGTTTTTCCTGCTGCCGCATCGGAACCGGCCTGAGGCTCTGTCAGAGCGAATGCTCCAAAAGATCCTTCTACCATTTTACTACATACCATTTCAATCTGTTCTTTTGTTCCAAATTTCAGAATAGGAATTAATGGCATGCCACTGACACCATAAGTTAAAGCAAAACCGGCATCCGCTTTTGCCATTTCTTCAAGAATTGCAGCTGTTGACAGACGGTCCAGGCCCAATCCCCCCTGTTCCTCTGGTACTTCCATAAGGTGAAGCTGCATTTCTTTACCCATTTCATAGAGTTCTGCAGGCCATTCGCCTGTTCTGTCATACTCTTTAGCCCGTTCTTTAACTTCGTTTTCACAAAATTCATGAACAGCCTCAATGATATCCTGTGTTTCTTCTGATAGAATGTAACTCATTTTTGTATCTCCTACTTTTAGTCTAATTTTTTGGTTGCCATGATTTTAGCCTGACCATCAACAACAACTGTACCGTCCTGAATAGTAACAACGGTTTTCATAACCATGATTTTCCGTTTTTCATCCATTTCAATGATTTCTGCTGTTGCTGTAATTGTATCTCCCATATGGACCGGTGCTGTAAACTTGAGATTCTGCTCAAGGAAAATCGCATCTGCTCCTGGTAAAGCCATTCCAAGTACTGTGGAAATAAAGGATGCTGTCAGCATGCCATGGGCAATCTGTCCACCAAAACGTGTTGTTTTAGCATATTCTGCATTAACGTGTACCGGGTTAAAATCTCCGATAATACCAGCAAAATTATAAACATCTGCCGGAAGAATCGTTTTACTGAAGCTGGCCTTCTGACCAACTGAAAGTTCTGAAATAGCATATCCACTCATATTAATACTGTTTGAATCTAACATACTCATATACTGCATCTCCTATTCTTCAAATGTGAGATTCATTAAAGCATCAGTAAAAATCTTTTCATCCATAACTTTAACATCATCCATAATTGGTGTAAATTCCATTTTATCCAAAATATCTTTCTGCAAATCTACACCTGGTGCAATTTCAAGAAGCTTAAGGCCGCCTGAAACCAATTTAAATAATGCACGTTCTGTAATGTAATAAACTGTCTGGCCTGTTTCTACACCATATTCACCGGAATATGTGATCTGCTCAACAGCTTTTTTAAATTTAATTCCAGGTGCATCTTCAATAATATTTAATTTACCGTCTTTGATTTCACATTTCATTTTTCCAGCAGTAAATGTTCCACAGAATCCAACAACTTTAGCATTCTGTGTGATGTTAATAAATCCGCCTGGTCCAACCATACGGCCACCAAATTTAGAAACATTAACATTACCAACCTGGTCAACTTCTGCAAGTCCAAGGAATGCCATATCCAAACCACCGCCATCATAATAGTCAAATGTATCCGGCTGTTTTACAATGGATTCTGGATTCACAGTTCCACCAATACCTAATCCACCTGTCGGAACGCCGCCCAGGACACCGGATTCGATAGACAATGTAATCTGGTCTGAAACCCCTTCTTCACCTGCTACAGCCGCAATAGCTTCTGCAACACCGATTCCAAGGTTAACGAGGGCTCCTTTCTTTAAGAGCATTGCGCCACGGCGTCCACAGATTTTACGAGGATTCAATGGCATTGGCTCAATAGCATCCATAGGAATATAGACTTCACCAGTAAGTTCTGGTCTGTAATCCGGACCCATAAAGGACTGACAATGATTTTCCGGTTTTGCTTCGACAATATAATCTACCATGAAAGATGGAATTTTAATATCTCTAACGGATAATGTACCCTTCTGAACCACCTTTTCTACCTGAACAATAACGATACCGCCACTGTTCTTTGTAGCCATGGCCATTTCCAACTGGTCTCCGTGAAGGCCTTCTTTAACCATAGTAACATTTCCTGCCTCATCAGCATAAGTACCACGAATAAAACAAACATCCAATGGAACAGCTTTGTAGAATAAATAATCTTTTCCACCAATCTGCATTAATTCAACAACCTCATGTCCTGATTTTGCTGCTGCCTCATTACCTTTACAAGCTTCAACTCTAGGGTCTGCATAGGTTTTCAAACCAACATGGGTAATTAAACCAGGTTTCTTTCCTGCTGTTGCTCTTAAAATGTGGCTGCAGACACCCTGTGGAAGGATAAAGCATTCAACTTTATTTTCTACACAAAGTTTGCCAAGCTTCGGAGCAAGACCTACATGGGCACAAATCAATCGTTTAATTAAACCTTCATAACCCATATGATTCATACCACGAGTTGCACTATCACCGATACCGGCACCATGGAACACTGTAAGATTTTTTGGTTCTCCTGTTTCTGTATACCGTTTTTCAATAGCAATCAACAATTCTTCTGGCGTACCAAATCCAACAAAACCGCCCATGCCCAGGCTCATTCCATCTTTAACTAAAGATGCAGCATATTCGGGTGTTACTAATTTACTCATATTAATTCCTCCTTAAATCCGGCGGGCATTGCTCTGCCCGCCATTGACTTTTTTATAATCATTTTTATGGCCACATTGGAAACAACTGGAATAATGCAATTGCAATCGCACAAGATATAAATGGCAATACAACAGTTAACCAGAATAATGGCATGTAAGCATCTTTGTGGGTTTCACCACAGAGATTCAATAAAGTTACAATATAACCGTTATGAGGTACGGAATCCAATGCTCCAGAGGCGATAGAAGCTACACGGTGAAGTGCTGCTGGTACAACGCCCATCTGTACATAAGTTGGTCCAATTAACGGAATGGCAATACCAAGGCCACCGGATGCAGAACCTGTCAGACCACAGATAATTGTTACAGCTAAGGCTGCACCAATCAGTGGAGGTCCAGGAATCTTTAACAGACCATCCAGAATTGTCTGGAACAGAGGAATTGTCTTAACAACTGCACCGAAACCAACAACCGCACTTGTATTTGCAATAGCACTGATGGCGGATGTTGCACCACCTGAAAATGTGCCCGCAATCATGGTTGGTTTATATGTTTTGTTCAGCAAAATAACGCCAAGAACAATACCTGCAAAAATAGCTACTGCTGCCGGAAGTTTCAATGCATTCATTAAAATAATAGTAGCAATCAGTGGAATAAAGGAAAGTGCTACATTTGGCATATCCTCTTCATTCATCTGTGCTGTTTCTTCACCATCTTTTGCCACAAAATGAACACCGGCTGCTTTTTCTTTTTTAATCATAGCACTCAGCCAGATATAACCAACGATGAACATGAAAATACCAACAATAATACCAACAACCGCACCAGACATAGTATCTGTACCCAGTGTCTGTCCAGGAATGATATTCTGAATCTGTGGCGTACCAGGACAAGTCATAGCAAAGGTTACGGAACCAAAGCCAATAGCTGCCGGGAGATATTTTCTTGGAATATCTGCTTCTTTATACAAACTGATAGCAATCGGGAAGATAGTAAAACCAACAACGAATACACTAACACCACCGTAAGCAAGTACGAAACAGCTGATAACAACGGCGAGAACTGCTTTGGATGCTCCAAGTTTCTTTACAATCCAGTTGGCAATAGCATCTGCCGCATGACTGTCATTCATAAATTTTCCGAACAGTGCGCCTGCAAGGAATACCAAAAAGTTGCTCGTAATAAATCCGGTAAATCCCGGCATATAGGACTCTGCCAATACCGTGTAGATATTCATACCACTTGTCAGTGCAAGTACGGATGAACAGATAAGGCCAATGGCCAAAATGTGAATTCCCTTCATTGCCAAAATAACTAAAAGAATCATGGCAACAATTAATCCAATAACACCTAACATATTTTATTTCTCCTTTGATTTTTTCTCCTTAAAATCCCCTTAATAATTCTTATTTTTATTTAAAATACACCGATAGCCCTTGATATAACCATTCTCTGAGCCTCGGAAGTTCCCTCGTAAATCTCCGTAATCTTTGCATCTCGCATCATACGTTCCATCGGATATTCTCTGGTATAACCATAGCCGCCGGAAAGCTGTACACATTCGCGGGTTACAAGATTAGCTACATCTGAATTATAAAGTTTTGCCATCGCTGCTTCTTTTCCATATGGAAGTCCTGCATCTTTAAGCATTGCACAGCGCCATACAAGCATTCGGCCTGCATCAACCTTTGTCTGAAGGTCTGCCAGTTTAAACTGAGTATTCTGGAACTGGGATATACGTTTTCCAAACTGTTTACGTTCTTTAACATACTTAATTGTTTCATCAATGGCACCCTGGGCAATACCAAGTGCCTGAGTTGCAATACCCATACGTCCGGAATCAAGACTTGCCAATGCCATCTTCAAACCCTGGCCTTCTTTACCGATAATATCATCTTTGCTGACACGGACATTTTTAAGAATCAATTCACAGGTTGCAGAACCACGGATACCCATTTTCTTTTCGTGTTTTCCAACAGAGAATCCAGGAGCATCTTTATGTACAACAAATGCCGTCATACCATTATTTTTCTTAGCACGGTCTGTAACCGCAATAATGATATACCATTCAGCCTGTCCTGCAGTTGTGATGAACATTTTTGTTCCATTCAGAATATAATCATCACCATCTTTTACAGCCACTGTCTGAACATTAGATGCATCCGTACCAACACCTGGTTCTGTTAAAGCAAAACAAACCAGTTTATCTTTAAATGCTGCTTTTTGATATTTTTCTTTCTGCTCTGGTGTACCATATTTTGCAAACAGCCCCATACCAAGGCCTGCCTGTACAGAATAGATAACACCTGTCGTTGCACATACTTTTGAAATTTCTTCAAGGGCAATAACATAAGCCATGTTGTCGCCACCTTCGCCGAATTCAGATTCCGGATAGGATGCACCGAAAAAACCATATTTAAACATTTTTGGAATCGTTTCTACCGGAAATCTTTCTTCTTCATCTAAGATTGAAGCTAATGGTTTGACTTCTTTTTCAGCAAACTCACGAGCCAGCTGACGTACAAGTCTATGTTCAGGTTTTAATAAAGCATACATGATTATTTTTCCTCCTTGTACTCTTTGATTGCTTCCGTAAGTTTCGGAAGTAAGGATGTAACATCACCGACAACACCCAGGTCTGCAACATCAAAAATAGGTGCACCGTCATTTTTATCAACAGCTACAATATACTCAGCACCTTCCATACCAGCAACATGCTGAATAGCTCCGGAAATACCACAAGCTACATAGAGGTCTGGTCTTACTGTCTTACCTGTCTGGCCTACCTGACACTCATGGTCAATCCATCCCGCATCAACAGCACCACGGGAACCGGAAACAACACCGTCCAGTACTTCTGCCAAAGGATTAAGGACAGAATCAAAGGTTTCTTTATCATTCATGCCACGACCACCGGAAACAAGTACTTTAGCTTCTGTGATATCCGCTACAGCCTTTTCCTCTTTAATAATTTCAACAAGTTCTATCGGCATATCTGCTGCAGAAAATTCCACTTTGAGTTCTTCAATTTCTCCATTACGGGATGCGTCAGCTGCAAGAGCCTTCATAACACCTGGTCGAACCGTTGCCATCTGTGGACGGAAATCTTCACAAACAATTGTTGCCATGATATTTCCACCAAAAGCCGGACGGGTCATCAGAAGATTTTTACTTTCTTCATCAATAGCAAGTCCTGTACAGTCTGCTGTAAGACCTGTATGGATTCTTGCTGAAACTCTAGGTGCAAGGTCTCGGCCAATGGCTGTAGCACCAATCAAAAAGATTTCAGGGTCTTTTTCTTTAATAACTGCAACAACAGCTTTTGCATAAGCTTCTGTTGTATATTCTCCAAGCATTTCATCCTGTACAAGAACAACCCCATCTGCTCCTGCTGCAACAAGGCTTCCTGCCTGTGCTTTCATATCTTTTCCTACGAGAACTGCATAAACTTTTTCGTCTAAAGTGTCTGCAAGTTCACGTGCTTTTCCAACCAATTCATAAGCAACTTTCTGGATGTTTCCGTCACGCTGCTCTGCAAATACATAAACATTTTTGCTCATCGAATCCATCCTCCCTTTAAATTAAATGCTTTTCAGCAAGTTTGCTTACGATAATAGATACTGCTTCGTCTTCTGGAACGTTAATCTTCTCTCCGGCACCTTTGGCCTGTTTTGTAAAGGATTTACGAACTCTGGTCGGAGAACCTTTAAGACCAATATTTGCCATATCTACAGTGTCTTTAATATCTTCGAGTCCCCAAACCTTCACTTCTTTTTTATATGATTTAAAGATGCCGCCAATAGACATATATCTTGGCTCATTTAATTCAGATAAACATGTTAAAAGAACCGGAAGTTTTGCACGGAGCAAGTGGCTTCTGTCTTCAAATTTACGTTTAACAAGAAGGTTGTCACCTTCCACTTTGATATCCTCCACATAACTAATCTGTGGGATACCAAGATGTTCAGCAATCTGTGGTCCAACCTGAGCTGTATCTCCATCAATTGCCTGACGGCCTGCAATAATCAGGTCATAATCTAATTTTTTAAGTGCTGCCGCAATTGTTGATGATGTTGCCCATGTGTCAGCTCCACCGAATGCACGGTCGCTAATTAAAATAGCTTCATCAGCACCCATAGCCAAGGCTTCTCTTAAAGCAACGTCTGCCTGAGGTGGTCCCATTGATACGATTGTTACTGTGCCGCCAACCTGCTCTTTCAACTGGAGAGCAGCTTCAATACCGGCTTTATCATCTGGATTGATAATACTTGGCACGCCATCGCGAATAAGCGTATTTGTTACCGGGTCCAATTTAACTTCTGTTGTATCCGGTACCTGTTTTACACATACTACAATTTTCATTTTTAAAATCCTTTCTGTTATTTAAAGTTTGCGGGTCTCTTTTCCAAAAAGGCTGACATGCCTTCTTTTTGGTCTTCTGTTGTAAAGGCCACGGCAAAAAGAGCGGCTTCATGTTCAATAGCCTTCTTTAATTCCATCTCCATGCCTTCATTCATGGCTCTTTTTCCTAATGCAACGGCTGACATACTATTTTTACAGATTTTCTGAGCCAGCTCCTCTGCTTTTGGCATCGGACTTTCTTCCGTTACATAATTCACAAGGCCAATTTCTTTTGCTTCATCTGCATGCACTTTGCGTGCCGTAGCAAGCATTTCTTTTGCGATTCCTGTTCCTACTAATCTTGGCAGTCTCTGTGTTCCAGCAAATCCAGGGAATACCCCTAATGTAACTTCAGGAATACCAATCTGAGATTTTGAAGATGCAACCCTGATATCACAAGCCAAGGCTAATTCGCATCCGCCACCAAGCGCAAAGCCATCAATCGCTGCTATAACAATCTTTGGAAGATCCTGCACCTTGTTATAGGTCGTCTGCCCCAATTTTGCAAAATCATAAGCCTCTGTTGCTGTCATTTTCTCCATTGCAGCAATATCTGCTCCGGCAACAAACGCCTTGCCTCCAGCTCCAGTAATAATAATAACTTTCGCTGTGTCATCTTTTCCGGCTATATCAACAGCCTGTCCTAATTCTGTAAGAACCTGTGCACTTAAAGCATTTAATGCCTTTGGCCGGTTAATGGTGATATAACCTATATTGTTTTTCACCTCGTAAATAACTGTTTCAAATGCCATTTCAACTCTCCCTTCTTGAAAATAAATCATCTCTGATATGTGATACCTATCTATATTGCAATTCATATGCCAATTTTTTCACAATCCGGAATTTTTTTTCAGATAACAAAAAAAAAGTGTCAAAAACCTTTTAAATTCAAGGTTTTTGACACTTTTTAAATATCACTTTTTTTATTATTTTTGTTTTTTTCTTCCAAGTTCATAAAGGGGTTATTATCATCTTCTGTAATGATTTGTTACAAAAAAATCAATTTCCCCCGCCTTCTCATGTTGTAACGATTGGTTACGTTGTAACATTTCGTTACGATTCCTGTCCGTTTTTCGGCATTTTTTCCATAATACGATATAACCGTGGTCTGGAAATCTTTAATATTTCTGCTGTTTTTGTAAGATTTCCGCCAGTGTCTTCCAGTGTTTGTGCAACCATCCGTGCCTCCATCATCTCAATGATGGCATCCATGCTCTCACCAGAATGACCAAACTCATAAAGATTTTTATCATTACGTATGTGCTGAGGTATGTCCATGGCCGTGATTGTTTCTCCATTGGACATGTAATAGATTTTAGAAACAATATTATTAAGCTCACGTACATTTCCCGGCCATCCATATTGTTGAAAAATATCATATACTTCTTTGGATGCCGATTTATGAATACCATTTTCCTGGTAAAGCTCTTCCAGGATTCCGTCAACCAGCTCCGGAATATCCTCTAGATGTTCACGGAGGGAAGGGGCTTTTATATTCAAAATATTTAAACGATAATATAAATCCTCTCTAAATGTTCCATCATGAACCATCTGCTCCAAATTCCTGTTTGTAGCTGCAATAATCCGAACATCCACCGGAATGGTATTATTCCCACCAACACGGGTGATTTCTTTCTCCTGAAGCACACGCAGTAACTTAGACTGCATAAACAAAGGCAACTCTCCAATTTCATCTAAAAAGAGCGTTCCATTATTGGCCAGTTCAAATTTACCCATCTTTCCTGACTTTGATGCTCCTGAAAAACTTCCACCCATATATCCGAAAAATTCACTTTCAAATAGATTCTCCGGAACTGCTGCACAGTTTACCCTTACAAACATACGGTCATGCCGTTCGCTGCAATGGTGAATCGAATGGGCAATCAATTCTTTACCCACACCGCTTTCTCCTGTAATAAGTACCGTCTGTTTAATCGAGGCCACTTTGACAATATCTTTTTTCAGCTTCCGTATGGCACTACTTGCCCCGATAATCATATCCAACGAATACTTTGAACTTTGCAGTTCCTGCAGCTTTGCCTTATAATAATCCAGCTCATCATTAATTTTTTGATTTTTTTCTGCAAGGGCCATTAAGTCTTCAATACTGGTAAACAGCAATAAGCCGAAAACAGCCAAAGATTTCCCATTCTCTATAATAGGTATTCTATGGACGATAATCTCTCTGCCTTTAAGCTTTCCATTAATATATTTGTGACGGTCCGCATATTCAGCTTTCTGGGTCTTTAAAACCAGGGGCGTTCTGGAATTCTCAATGACCTCATAGACATGCCTTCCTATAGCCTTTTCTGGCTCCATTCCTAAAAACTCCCCATATGCCGTATTCATAAACAAAATATGTTCATCTGCTCCAACTAACAATACCGGCATAGGTAATACTTCCAAACATTGTTTATAAATTATTAAATCACTTTTATCACTCATCAAACCTCTCCCTTCATATCATCACATATCAGAGAGAATATTGATTCTTTCTTTAGACTGCTACTTTTCTGCTTCCACATACTCTGCAATATTTACCGCATGGTCTGAAATTCGTTCCAAGTTGCTCAGAATGTCAAGAAATACAATACCCGTGTCTGTTGAACATAAACCTTTTGACAAACGCTCCATATGATTCTGACGCATGTCCTCTTCCATACTGTCCACATCATCTTCAAGCATATAGACACGCTTTGCATCCATAATAGACTCTTTTCTTCTGGAATCCACGGCCAAATCCACAGCTTTCAGCACAACGCCCTGTATATCCCGCAAATCTTCCAAAGCATCCTGGGATAAACGGATATTGGCCTGAACAAGCCCCTGTGCCAGTTCTGCAATATTATCGCAATGGTCACCGATACGCTCCAAATCACTCACTGTAAATAACAAATGGCTGACCGTCTGTATCTGTGCTTCAGTCAGGGATTCATGACTCAGACGCACCAGGTAATCGGTCAAATCCTTTTCAAAAACATCCAATGTCTTTTCCATCTGAATAGACTCATTAATCTTTTCTTCACTGACATTAAAAACACTGTCCATCGCTACATTAACATGTTCCAGAGATATCTCTCCCATTCGGGTGACCTGTTCAGCAACACTTTGGATAGCAAAGGATGGGGAACTTAAAATACGACCGTCCAGCTGAGGTCTTTCCAATACATCCGGAATCTCTGCCATAACCATCTTCTCCGGTTTTTCCCGAACAATCTTTCCTGATAAGTCTACCAGTTGTTTTGCAAAAGGGAATAACAATAATGTATTACTGATGTTAAATATCGTATGGAAAATGGAAATGCCCACACTTGTGACATGACCTCCTGCAAACGCCGGATTCATTGTAAATACAACAAACATCAATACAGCGAATATAATCGAACCAATGACATTAAACAGTAGATGAATAACCGCCGCCCTCTTAGCTGTGCGATTCGCTCCTGCACTTGATAAAAGTGCGGTCACACATGTTCCAATATTCTGTCCCAAAGTGATGTAAATGGCAGAATTCCATGTAACAACACCATTTAGGGCCAGGGTTTGTAAGATACCTACTGAAGCAGATGAACTCTGAATAATAGCAGTAACTGCCGCTCCGGTTAAAATACCCAGAATCGGATTCGAACCCAGCACTCTGAAAGCTGTGGTAAAGATTGGTGCATCTCGATATGGTGTAATCGATGATGACATGAAACTCAAACCAATAAAGAGAATACCAAAACCAACGAGAATCTCTCCGATTTCACGATTTTTCTCTTTCTTTGCAAATAATACGGCAAAGGCCCCAAAACCTATTAACAATGGTGCAAAAAATTCAGGCTTCATCATGTCGCCCCATTCGCTCATGGATACAATCCAGCTCGTCACTGTTGTACCTATGTTTGCTCCCATAATGACACCGACAGCCTGGGTAAGATTAATAATACCGGCATTAACAAAACCAACGACCATAACAGTCGTGGCCGAACTGCTCTGAATAATAGCTGTTACCAAGGTTCCCACTAATACACCTAAAATACGGTGATTCGTCAAAACCCCCAGCAGCTGTTTCATCTTTCCTCCAGCAGATTTCTGAAGTCCATCCGCCATAACGTGCATGCCATATAAAAACATACCAAGCCCGCCGACGAACTGAAACAGCATCCGGGTATCTGCGATAGACATGTTATCTCCTCCTCTAATGTCCTTACAGCTTATTGATGGGAATTTACATCAATTTAATCGCTTATTAACTTATACCTAAAAATACTATCACGACCGCCCCCTGTTTTGCAAGGCTAATTCTGATTATCTTTTTATTCACAAAAAAACGGCCCCTAAAGGCCATTTTTCTTTACAACAAGTGTTGTCATATATCCGTATTTCATTCCCTCTACAGGAGGTCCTGCATATTCATTTTCAAATACTATCGTTTGTTTTTCCAATCCCTGTTCTCTTAACAGCTCCCCGATATAATTCATAGCACTTCCTGCATTCATGATGACCAGGGTATCACACTGTTCCAGGGTTTCCAGAAACATCGCCGGATTCTTTAAAGAAGGCAGAACCATCATACTCTGACTGCCCTGGACAAGACTAATACCGGCTTTGGCAGCTCCCAAAGAAAAATTTGTAATCCCCGGAATGACTTCCGTATCATATCCTGCATCCCGAATATAAGTGTAAATCAAATGATAGGTGTTATAAAGAGAAAAATCTTCGGACACAATCATGGCCACATCCATGTCCCGGTCCAGCTTTTCCTGAATCTGTCCTGCAGCTTCCCTACGGCACATTTCTCTTTTAACAAGGGAATGCTCCATAGCAAATACGACAGGCATTATTTCCTTTTCCGCCATATCTATCAGTGGTCGGATGGATGCAAGGGCTGTACTTTTTTCATCCAATGCCTTTACCGGCGCTGCTATTACTTTGACGGCATCCAAAATCTCTTTCGCCTTCAACGTCATCAGCTTTGCATCACCTGTTCCAACACTTATACCGTATAATTTCCCTGCCATACTGCCACCTCTAGACTATTCCTCTGTATTTTCTATGACATAAATCCAAGAAGCATCATCCCTGCCCATCGGATACTTATTCAGTAATTTTGCCCAGGAAGCCTCTTCCAGCTCGCTCTCCATCATCCGCTTATCTTCACTGTAAACTACGAGTATACCCTTTGGTGCAAGCAGTTCATGGCTTTTGTTAAAAAGAATATGATAGAGATACTCTATCTGCTTCTGCGGTCTGTTATCGCTTCTTCTCGGCATATCTGTCAATATCTCATCAAAGGCATATTCATGGGTAAAATCGTTAAAACTTCTCTGAACCAGATGAAGCATAACATCCGCACGCTGACTGTTCTCCCAGGCTGCCTGAACTGCCTGTCCGGAAATGTCCAATCCATATATACTGCGGAAATCCATAATCTTCGCCCGTTCAATAAGCAGTGTTCCGGTGCCGCAGAAAGGGTCCAGAATATTGCTGTCTGCTCTCAAATACGGCTGAATATAGTGCATCATCAATGCGGCTTTTGTCGGCTGCATGGAGGTTGAAGTCGCATATTTTCTATAAGCAAATCTTGTATCTGGCATACAGGTCAGTTTTAAGAAGACACGGCTTCCGCTTTTTCCTACAATTACACGGATTTCAAGTTCATAAAATGAAGGTTCATTCACCAGCATTCCCTTACTATGTTCTTCTAAATATTTGGATAAATCCTTTGCAATGCGGTTTTTCTGGGCAATGTCCTTAACCCCCTTGACTTCAACTCTGAAAAGAAAAGGACTTATTTCTTTATGCCGCTTTTGAATATATTCAACGATACCGGCCTGGATAATCTTCTCACCGATAGCTGTTCCTTCATAAGAAGGAATCATGGATGGACAGAAGTCAAATAAAATGGCCTGAAACAGACGAATCCTGCTGACCTCTTCAAGTCTCTTCGTGGACACCATGCATCCGCCGGGCATAACTTTGCCAGTTGTATCCGGAATCTTTTTTACTTCCTCTAAAACAGTGTCCTCATGTCCTCTGGAAACAATCAAAAGGACTTTGTTTTCCATATCATAACCATCAAAGGTATGACGCTTCGGCGGCTCAACTTTCCAGATTAAAAGTTTCAACTGTTTGAGTTCTTCCACAGAATGCTTCGTCCGCTCCTGTTCGCCAAGTTCATACCAGCGTTTTTTCAACTCCGGAAGATATTCTTTATAGTCAAAAGAAGCCAGAGCAGACAGATAATCACTCTTTAAAAACTGAGTTGTCTCGGCTTGATAATGACGAAATATATCATCCTTAAGTTCCGGGTCGGCTACTCTTCCCAAAAGCTTAACTATATTTTTACGTATTTTTGAATCTTCACTATCCAGTAACTCTTTAAATTTGGCTTCATTCTCATAGTATTCATCCAGAAAGCTGTCTAAAAAGCCTTCATCCTTAATCATCTGATTTAATTCTATGAGATTCTCCCGCACATTAATACCGGCATATATCTCTTCGCATATTTTTTTTATCATTCGCAATCTCCTTACCAGGTAAAATAACCCTCTGGCTCTATATGATAACCTTTTTTATATATTTTAATGCCTTTTAAAACGAAAAAAGACCACCTTTCGGACGGCCTTCTGCTGAATAATCACGTTGTAAAAAATGTTACAGTTTCTTATACTGACAATCAAAATAATTCAATATACATTTTAGAAAAAGCACATTAAAACCTTCAAAAAGTATGTTACTTTAGGATAGCATAGTCCCCATGGAGTGTCAAATAATAATTGCCAATCCATTGTTAAATCTTTTTTTACATTTTTCGCAAAAATCCTATGGTATAAAGACCCGGTTTGTATTATGATAGTAACAGAATGAAACCTTATAAAGACGATGGAGGTGTCTATGAAACATTTAATTAATCCTTTAGATTTTTCCGTTGAAGAAACCGAAGAGCTTCTTCTTCTGGCCGAAGATATTGCCTCGGACCGGAGCCGGTACAGCGATGTATGTCACGGCAAAAAACTGGCTACTCTCTTCTATGAACCCAGCACCCGGACGCGGCTGAGTTTTGAAGCTGCCATGCTGAATCTGGGTGGTAATGTTCTTGGATTTGCCAGTGGTAACGACAGTTCCGCTTCAAAAGGCGAAAGCGTTGCCGATACGATTCGAGTTGTTTCCTGTTATTCAGATATTGTCGCTATGCGTCATCCAAAAGAAGGTGCTGCTTTAGTTGCTGCAACCCATGCTTCTGTTCCGGTTATCAATGCCGGTGATGGTGGGCATCAGCATCCAACCCAGACTCTGACGGATATGCTGACCATTCATTCCTTAAAAGGTCATTTAGACAACCTCACCATTGGACTGTGTGGTGACTTGAAGTTTGGTCGTACTGTCCACTCTTTAATCAGTTCTCTGGTCCGTTACCCGGGTGTCAAATTTGTCCTGATTTCTCCGGAGGAATTAACCGTTCCTTCTTATATTCGTAAAGAAGTTCTGCAGAAGAATAATATTGAATTTAAAGAAACTGAAGATTTGGAATCTGTAATGCCTGAATTGGACATTCTTTATATGACTCGTGTCCAGCGTGAACGTTTCTTTAATGAAGAAGACTATATCCGTTTAAAAGATAAGTATATTCTGGATACAGCTAAGATGGCTTTAGCCAGAGAAGATATGCTGGTTCTTCATCCATTGCCTCGTGTCAATGAAATTGCTGTAGAAGTTGATAATGACCCGCGAGCTGTTTATTTCAAACAGGCTCAGTTTGGTGTCTATGTGCGAATGGCATTAATCATGAAGCTTTTGGGGGTGGAATTATGTTAAATATCAGTGGTATTCAAAACGGCTATGTTATCGATCATATCCGTGCCGGAAAAAGCATGGATATCTATAAATATCTGCGATTAGATAAACTGGACTGCCAGGTAGCTATTATTAAGAATGCATCCAGTAATAAGATGGGTAAAAAAGATATTATCAAAGTTCAGGGCGATATGGACCTTCACCTTGATATTCTGGGTTTTGTAGATGACCAGATTACGGTGAATATTATCCGTGGTGGCAAGATTGTCGAGAAGAAGAAATCTGAACTTCCTGAGACGATTACCAATGTTATCCGCTGTAAAAATCCACGCTGCATTTCCACAGTTGAACAGGAACTGCCACAGATTTTTAAGCTGACAGACGCTTCTACACGAACTTATCGCTGTATTTACTGTGAAGAAAAGTTCGATACGAAATAATAAAAAGCCGGATGTTTTCCAAGATTTTTTCTTGAAAACATCCGGCTTTTTCTATCTAATATTGAAAAATCATTTTTCTTTCACATTGGACACAGTCATTACTCGCTGCACCAAAACATTCCCTGCACACTTCTGAATTCTCATTCTGAGTGTAAACATAAGTATCATAGCCTTTCATTTTATCATGAAAGCTATTTACTTTTTTCATTCCAAAACCTTCCAGAAGTTTATTGTGTACTGGATGATAATAGATAATATAAATCTTTCTTGGATATTCCTGGGTACTTTCTAATATTTTTGAAAGCACTTTTTCCAATATTTCATAGGTAAAAGGATTGAAGAAGAAAAATACATCATAATCCTTATAGTTTTTATATTCAGCAGCATTTTCACAAATGCACTCAACATTCGAGTGTTTTAAAATTTTCATGTTCTTTTTGGCGATATCAACCAGTTTTTTATCAATATCTATACCACCCACTTTATCAAATCCAAATCCAGCCGCAACCTTTAATACCGCACCTTTACCACAGCCTACATCCATAAAACGTTTATTTGAAAAATCAATTGGCAAGTCATTAAGAATTTTCTTCATATGCTGTTCCGGTGTTTTACAGTAACCATTATACATCGGTGTATCCTTTGTCAGTTCTCCGGCAAAAGGCATGGTAAAATCAAGTCCCCGGCATTTTTCCTGAATATACTCCACCACAAAAATAATATATCTGATTATTTTTCTCATCATTTTTCTTTCCTCCTGTTATATTATATGATTTTTATTTTAATAAATGACAATCGCATTTTCTCCTGTAATATCATATAGATAAGCAGCTTCCTGAATATCTATTGCCACTTCTCCCTGTAAAGGATCCATAATGGTTAATGTATTGGCTTCCAAATCATAACCACAAACCAGTACGCAATGCTCATTGTTATACCACTGATAGCTTCTGCCATTATGTTCGGCATACAATTCTGTAAAATCCGGTGCATCAAAGTACATGGTCGTCCACATAATGACCGGATAACCTCCGGCAATATAGGTATATAAATCCTCAAAGGAACTGCCGCTAATATCTCGAGCCTGGGCCTGACTGTTTTTTTCCTGCAAAAAACGATTGGCTGTAGCTATCAGACCCGGTGGAAAAATTCCTGCCCCACTGTAATTAAAGGGGCTGCCTGCAAAACCGGTTGCAAAGTTTGATGAATCATAAATCAAATAGTTATTGGCAATATCCGTTTTCTCCAAATCATAACCCATTGTCTCTAAAGCCATTGTAAGTGCAACACTTTCACAGCCCGTTGGAAGTTCCGGTTCCTGCAAAACCATTTCCGCCTCGATGCTTGACGCACTTGGAAGATTTTCCTGTATTTTAATAAGTTCCATTTCCGGAGTCAGAGGCATGTCTGGAATACTCTGCTCCAAAATGACTTCATCATTTTTACTTACTATGGCGGTGCTTTCCTCCTAAGCCTGAACTTTTAAATCCGGAACAAAGCTCATATTGGTTACCGAAAGTGCAACAACCATCATCATTCCTGTAAAGTGTATCACTTTATCTTTGTATCGCATTACCTCATCATCTCCTTCGTTAATTAGAATATAAACGTTAAAGTTTACTTTAAGTCAACAAAAAATTAAATTAATTCACAAATTGTTCATATTTGCGTAATAGAAGGGCAAAAAAATATGAGCATAGTCGAAATACTTAGTTCATATTTCATCTATACTCACATTATATTAATTTCAGGTTTTTATATCAAATACTTAGATTTTATGCCGAACTCATGCTTTGAAAGCATTGAATGAATTTAATATTTTTCTTTATGTATCTTTCCCTTATCTGCTTCATCCGCTATATGAGCATCCGGATGCTGCTTCGGCATCCCAAGGGAAAGAATCGCTTCCAAGCTATAACTTTCAGGAATAGACAGCAGGTCACAAATATATTCCTCAGTGGTTCTTCCATCCTCTGCCTCTCTAAGTCTTCCCTGAATCCAACAGCTTCCAACACCCAGTGAGTCTGCCATTAAATGCATATTCGCCATAGCAATGGAACAATCTTCAATCCACACATCGGTTTTCTCCGGATTGGCTATGACAACAACAGCTGCATCCGCATTCTCTAGCATCTTAGCCGCTCCAACTCTTGCTTTTGACAGCTTTTTCAAAGTTGCCTTGTCACGGATAAGAATAAATTCCCAAGGTTTTGCATTTCGTCCTGACGGAGACATAAGGCCTGCCATCAAAATTTTATCAATTGTCTGCTCAGGAATCCTCTCTCCAGCATATTTCCGAACACTTCTTCGGTTCATCATCATCTGCATCAAATCCATATTCATCTCTCCTTTTCCCATGGTAACTACAAAAATCAGGTGTGGTCTCCCACACCTGATTCCGATATTCATCTTTTGACTATTCTACGACTTTAAATTCCTCTTTCCCCACACCACAGATGGGACATACCCAGTCATCCGGAATGCTTTCAAAAGGAGTTCCCGGTGCAATTCCACCGTCCGGGTCACCTACAGCGGGGTCATATATATAGCCACAAGGTTCACATTCATAAGATTTCATTAATTATTTCCTCCAGTCTTTTAGTTTCACGCTTTCCAAAGTCCATGTAAATTACAGTATGCGTAAGCAGCAACCACTTTATCCGAATCTGTCAGAATAAATTCTGCCTTAGGAGCTGCTTCCGGTTTCAAATCAACTTTCTGGTATCCTTTTTCTGTCTCAAGAATAATCCACTCAATATAATGTGCTTCAACCATTGGATGAGCTACGCTTCCAACTTCAACAACAACCTTCTGTCCTTCTGTCTTAATAACAGGGAGATGTTTCTCAACAGCTCCATCGGATGTACCGGGAACCATCTCTGTCATCTTCTGTCCGCAGCACATTACAGGTACACCACTGTCTTTTGCATATTGAATAATATTACCACAATGTTCACATTCATAAAATTTCATACCAATTACCTCCTAAAACCCTTTATATACTTCAGTTTCTTTGTTATCTCTTTGTTATGTCTTCATTATACCCTGTTTCCAGAATAATACAGTTGCATTTGCAACTTATTATCAATTATGTTATATTTAAATGAAATATTATAAGGGGGAAGCACTATGACTCAAGCACATATTTTTGATAACATAGAAAAAGAAGAGCTGGATAAGATGATTATCTGCTTTAATGCTCAGATAAAATCTTTTCCAGCTCATAAAAAACTTATGTCCTATTCATCTCACTCTATGACTCTGGGAGTCCTTCTTTCCGGGGAAGCAGATTTAATCAAATATGATTATGACGGTTGCCGAAGCATCGTCGAGCACCTATCTGAACAGGATATCTTCGGAAGTATACTTCTGCCGCAAACTTATGCCCATCAGATTGAAGCCATTTCAAGTGTCGACTGCCAGGTTCTTCTATTCGATTATAACCAGCTCATCAAACGCTGCTCCAATGCCTGCAGCTATCACAGCACACTGGTCAGCAATGTGCTGCAGATTTTTTCATTCAAGACCCGCCAGTTTCACAGCCGGATTGAAATTCTCAGCCAGCGTTCCATAAGGAACAAACTTCTGACTTATTTCACGCAGCTGGCTCTTCAGAATGATTCAACCACCTTCACTCTGCCTTTTACTCTGAATTCCATGGCCGACTATCTATTCGTTGACCGCAGTGCCATGCTCAGAGAAATGAAGAAGATGCGTGACGAAGCACTCATCTCCTCCAAAGGCCGCAGAATTAAACTTCTGCTTCGTGAATAAATTCCATAAATTCTTTTCCGCTGATGGTTTCCTTCTCTAAAAGGAACGCAGCGGATTTCTCTAATATACCGTTATTTTCTTTCAAAATTTCAATTGCTTTATTATAAGCATCTTCTAAAATCTGACGTACAATCTCGTCGGCCTTAACCATGGTTTCATCTGCACAGGTTTTTACAGGACGACCATCCATATACTGACTTCCCGGAATCTCAAGACCCATCATTCCAAATTCAGATGACATGCCATACATGGTAACCATCTTTCGTGCCAGGTCTGTTGCCTTTTCAATATCATTTGAAGCACCGGTTGTTACACTTCCAAAACGGACTTCTTCTGCTGCACGTCCGCCTAAGAGTGTCACTAAATCCTCAAGCATCTCTGACTTCTTCATAAGGAAACGCTCCTCTTCAGGCATCTGCATGGTATAACCCAGGGCGCCTGAAGTTCTGGGAATAATAGTAATCTTCTGAATCGGCTGCGTATTCTTCTGTTTTGCAGCAACAAGAGCATGGCCTATCTCATGGAATGCCACAATCTCCCGCTCATCTCTGCTCATAATATGGTTCTTTCTCTGCTGTCCGGCAATGATGACTTCAACCGATTCAAACAAATCATCCTGGCCGATAACCCGACGATTCATGCGCACCGCACGAAGTGCAGCTTCATTGATAATATTGGCCAGATCTGCACCGGAGGCACCGGAAGTTGCCAATGCAATAGCTTCTAAATCCACGGTTTCATCCAGTTTAACCTTACGACTGTGCACTTTCAAAATATCAATACGACCCTGCTTATCCGGCTGGGTAACGCTAATCGTCCGGTCAAATCGTCCCGGACGGCGAAGTGCTTTATCCAGAACTTCAGGTCTGTTCGTTGCCGCAAGAACAACAACTGCCTTACTTTCGTCAAAGCCATCCATCTCTGCCAGCAGCTGATTCAGCGTCTGCTCCCGCTCGTCATTACTTCCGAGCTGATTATCTCTGCTCTTACCAATGGCATCAATCTCATCAATAAAAATAATACATGGTGACTTTGCTTCCGCCTGTTTAAATAAATCACGGACACGGGAAGCACCCATACCAACAAACATCTCAACAAAATCAGAACCTGCCAGGGAGAAGAATGGAACACCCGCTTCACCGGCAACTGCCTTTGCCAAAAGTGTTTTACCTGTTCCCGGAGGGCCTACAAGCAAGGCTCCCTTTGGAAGTTTAGCACCGATATCCCTGTACTTTGTCGGATTATTCAGATAATCCACAATCTCCATCAGAGAATCCTTCGCTTCGTCCTGTCCGGCAACATCTTTAAAAGTCACCTTAGAACCTTCCGGAACATATTCTTTTGCCCGACTCTTTCCCATACTGCCCAGACCGCCTATTCCGCCGCCACCTGCTCTCTTCATCATCATGGATAACAGCCAGCCAATCAACAACATCGGCAGAATCCACGTGAGAAGGAAATTGATAATCGGAGACGCCTGTGTCGGTATCTCAGAATCCATATCAACTCCGTACTCTTCCATCTTCGCCGTCAATGTCATGTCGGAAGAAACAATACCTGTGTAATAAGCCTGTATCAGGCCTCGGTCTGTATCACTATCATTTGGATAGATAATAATCTGTCCCGTACTTTCATCAATCGTGATGCTCTTAACTTTACCGTCTTTGGCCTTCTGCATAAACTCGGTATAGCTAATCTGCTGTGTCGCCGTATCCTTTAAAAAACGATTGATGCAGCTGTTTAGCAATATCGTCAACACAAGCCCCATCAGAAGAAGCATGATGAGCTTATCTGCCGATGGTCCATTCTGGCCAGCACCCGGTCCCCTCTGGCCATTTCCCTGAGGTGGTCTTCCATTCCTCGGTGGAGGGGTTGTTTTCTTTATATCTGTACCCTTAGTGTCACTCATCGTCAACTCTCCTTTAATCGCATTAGCACTCTTCGTCCAAGAGTGCTAACTATTTGTTTCTATTCTACCATGATGTTGACAAAATGCAAGGCTTCTCCCTTTTATTTCTCAAAGTTCATGCTTTTTTTAGATTTATTTACTTCTATTGAGAATTTCTTTCAATTCATCTATGGAAAATATGTAGTGGCTGTTACAGAAATGACAGTTCACTTCAATTGGTTCTTTATCATCAATCATCGCCTGAATCTCATCTCTTCCAATACTTACAATAGCCTTTTCTACACGGTCTTTTGTGCAGTTACATGCAAACTGGGTTGGAAGTTTATCCATAACCTCCACATCCATTCCATCAAGAACTCTGGCTATAATATCTTCCGGTGTATTCCCCTCTTCAAGCATTGTTGTTACGGATGGCAGTTTCCCAATATTCTTTTCCAGCCGTTCTATTGTTTCTTCCTGTGCAAAAGGCATCAGCTGGAGAATAAATCC
Source organism: Clostridia bacterium (assembly GCA_009929615.1). Lineage (GTDB taxonomy): Bacteria > Bacillota > Clostridia > Lachnospirales > Lachnospiraceae > Frisingicoccus. The sequence goes on from SAAB01000006.1 coordinate 21,745, forward strand.
TCCCGCCCGTTTTACCCGGTTATCCTTTTCCATAAGAACCCCAAGAGCTACACTTGAATTCACCTGTTCAGAGGTTGCAAAATAATAAGTGAGGTCCTCTGCGATCTCCCCGGATACCAAATGTGTCTGCCCCACATAAGGCTCTTTCAGGCCCAAATCCTTAATAACACTCAGCACCCCCATATCCAGTGCTTTGCCCACATCCAGTTTCCCGGCAGGACTTGGCGGCAGCATAACCATTGGGTTATCCACATACCCTTTAACATTGGCCTTGGCATCCGCTGTCACGGTCAAACCTTTAATCAAACCGCTGCATTTTATCTGAAGGGTCAGAATATCTTTATCCCCTTTCTGCATACATCCCATCATAGCTCCTGCTGTTAAAAGACGTCCGAGAGCTGCTGTCGCCACTGGACTTGTATTATGAATCTGACGGGCATATTCAACCATTTCTCTGGTTGATGCCGCAAAAATACGAACCTGATGATTCGCTCCTGTGGCACGGATAATATAATCTACACCTGTTTTCTGTTCTGGTTTTGTACATGTCATGTCTGATTTACCTCGCTTTTATTTCTTTATTTTCCATGCTCTCTGGCAATTATATATATTCTCTCTGAATCCGGTTTAACTTCATCCATCGTAAAGGCATCATAGGCCCCTTCCCAGATCATGCCTGCCGCTTCAATAAGACTGCGTATTTCTTCCGGCTCATAGGCCCTCTGATAATGAACCTCTTCACAGCGGTCATATCGTCCATCTGTACCCTGAATAAAAAGATTCAGAACATATTCATTTATCCTGGAATCCGTATCATAGTAATTATCCCAGATAAAACAATGGTCCTCTCTGGTTTCCCCGATGGTCTGCTCTCCCAGAATATTTTCATACTTATAGAGGGTATTCATATCAAAGATAAAAATACCCCTGGGGTCCAGATAATTATTCACAAGTTTAAATACCTGGAGCAGTTCTTCCGGCTCCAGGATATAATTCATACTATCACAAATACTGACAACGGCCCCAACAGTTCCATAGAGTTCAAATTCCCGCATATCCTGACAAAGGTATAAAGCCGGTGTCATTCCATCCGAAGCTTCTGCCCCTTTTTCTATGGCAACAGACAACATCTCTTCCGAGTTGTCAATACCTATCATATCATATCCCCGACGTCTCAATGCCTCTGTAACATTGCCTGTTCCACAGCCCATATCCAATACAAGCCCGTCCTCTACGCCGTATTTTTTTAACAGTGTCACCAGATAGTCACACCATTCTTCATAGGGTATATTATCCATGAACAAATCATATACCTGTGCAAATTCCAAATAAGCTTCCAACTGCTATTCCTCGTTTCTTCTCTCTTTTTTCTTTTGATTCATCAAGCCACCAATACGGCCCGTTTCTCTCGCCGTCAGGCCTTTCCAGCCCAAAGTTTCCACCTTTTCAAGCAAACCGAGTTCTTCCGTAATCTCAAACTTCATCCGGTCATTCATCTGTTGTTCCGGTGTTTTTTTCTGCCACTTTTCCGGTTTCTCCAGACGTTCCATAACTTCCTGCCAATGGGGCTTTTTTCCCTGTTCCATATGTCATCCCTGCCTTTCCATCATCTTGATTATGACCATGAAAAGGCAAAGCTATTCACCTGTTAACAGTGGATTTCTCTATTCATTATAACAGAATATAAAATTCTGTCTTTCACTTTTTTTCCGGATATCTGCTCAATGGCTCTCTGATAATAATCCAGCTGGGTTTTATAGCGTTTGATAAGAACCTTATCCCCCGCTTCTCCCCCAGGTATCCGATCGGTTTTATAATCCAGAAGAACGATGCCGTCCTCTTCTTCGAAATAAACATCGATAACACCCTGAATAAGTATATTTTCTGTCTCTTTAAGGTCAGGATAGACTTCGCTTACCGGAATTCCCATAACAAAGGGTCTTTCTCGGTAAAGCTGCCCCCGCTCTAAGGCCCGGGCCATCCGCTGCCCCAAATCGGACTGACAGAAATTAAAGACTTCCTCAACCGGAATTAATTTTTCCCAAAATCCCGGAATCTGTTCTTTCTCAACACATTGATGGATAAAATCCGAAATATCTTTCGATGCAGTAATTTTATCAAAAGGCAGCAATTCAAAAATCTTATGGGTTGCCGTACCTTTTTGCTGAGCCATATATAAGGAATCATCCAGGGACTTCTCCACGCGGGGTTCTCTTTCCGGATACAATATCTGTCCCGGCATTTCTTCTCCTGCCATCTTTTTTAACTCACTGACTGTCATCTTGCCCTGCAGCCGGGTCATAATTTCTTTTGGATAGCTCCATGATAAACCATCACTGATTTCTTCATATAATTCCTGATGCTCATCTGAAATTTTTTCACATGCCTTGAAAAATTCTCTTTCTTCATCCTGACGAATTTCTTCTCTGATTTCTTCCGCAGTACGGTGGGCAGAATTCAAACACCGAAAAACAAAGCCATGATTCGCACCGGCCTGCCCATCTGAAAAGAAAAGGGGACCCAGCCAGTCCAGATAACTCGTTGCCCGAAGCATCCTGCTATAACTCGAAGGGTTGCTTCCTGCACCATCTACGCCCCATTTTTCAGCCATCTGCTCCATATTATCTACGGAACCCACAAGAATCAGTTTCTCCCTGGCTCTGGTCATGGCCACATATAGAACACGTATTTCTTCACCCATCTGCTCCTGAAGCATCTTCCTTGCAATGAGGTTCTTATACATACTACGGATTTTTACACGATTTTCAAGGTCTACACCGTCCGCTGCCACACCATACCCGGCATGGACCACAATACGGCTTCGTGATTCCCTAAAATTCATTTTTTTACCAAGACCTGCCACAAAACAAATCGGATATTCCAGACCTTTACTCTTATGAATACTCATAATTCGTACAGCTTTTCCAGCATCTCCGGGTAAAATTGCCTCACCTATATCCTCTTTGGCTTCCTTTAACTGGTCCACATACCGGATAAAATGAAACAGGCCACGATAACTGGTCTTTTGGAAATCCTTGGCATATTCTACGAGCCGTTCCAGATTTGCCTGCCGCACTTCTCCACCGGGAAGGGCAAGCATCTGCTGCACATATCCGGTTCTTTCATATATCTCATGGATTAACTCTTCAATGGTTATATGCACTTTCCTTTTTCGAAGGTCTTCATATAGTGCTTCAAAATTCGAAAGTTTTTCACAAATGACGTTTTCCTCACCATCCGACATATAGTGCTTCATATTTTCATAGAGATAGATAGAACGTTCATCCAGACGAATCTTTGCTAATTCTTCATTTGTAAAATCACCTATCGGTGAACGAAGAACCGCCGCCATCGGAATATCCTGAAGTGGATTGTCCAACACCCTAAGCAGATTCAAAATTCCCTGTATTTCCAGCGTATCAAAGAATCCGGAAGATGTTTCACCTATGGCAGGAATCCCCATATCCTTTAAAACCCGCACATAATCCTCTGTCCAGTTTTTTACAGTACGCAGCAGTATAACAATATCCCCATACTCTGCCGTGCGGTAAATGCCTGTATCCGGGTCCATGATAGTTATTCCTGAAATCGGGTCGGTCAATTCCCGAATGCGTTTTCCAATGGCCCAGGCCTCCGATTCTTTTTTGGTCATTTCCTTAGATCCGCCCTGCTCTGCCAAAATCCATTCTGAAAATTTGGATACCGGATAGCTCGTTTCCGGGTATTCCAGTCCCGGGTATAAGGCGGCATCTTCGTCATAGACCATACCACAGATTTGGGGTGTCATTAATTTTTCAAATACGCAGTTAATAGCACTGAGAACGTTCTCCCTGCTTCGGAAATTTTTGTGAAGGTCTATTCGCTGGTGAGTTGCTTCTTCTTTTCTGTACTGCTGATACTTTCCAAGAAAAATTTGAGGGTCTGCCATACGGAACCGGTAAATGCTCTGCTTAACATCCCCTACCATAAACAGATTTGGCTGCCCCTTCCGTTCCCTGGAAATACTATTTAAAAGAGTCTCTTGAACCTGATTACTGTCCTGATACTCATCACACATAATTTCTTCAAAAAGCTCACTATAGCTTTCTGCTGTCGCCGTTGGCTCGTGATTTTCATCTAAAAGAATATTCAGAGCCAAATGCTCCTGGTCATTAAAATCAATAAGATTTCTGGCTTGCTTTTCCTGTTGAAAACGTTTGGAAAATTCTTTTGTTATCTCTAAAAGCACAACAATTCCCGGAAAAATCATCTTTTCTTTAGCCAGCATAATATCTAACGGGTCCATAAAATAAGCCTTTTTAAGAGCTGCTATTAAATCTTTGGCTTCCTGACGAAATTTTTTAGTCTTTTCAATAAGAAGTTTATCTGCATCCGGCTGTTTTTTTCCCGGCAGTTTTTTCCATGTATGAACCTCCATCTGTTCAAACAGGTCACTGTAGATCTCACAAGCTGCCATAGCTTCTACCTGTTCCAAATCTTCTGCAAGAACTTCTGTATAATGCCCCGGCCCATCATTTCTGCAGGATAACATCAGTGCTTTCCGAAGAACTTCTACACACTCCTCAAGCATCATGGAACTTTCCTCCATGATAAGTTCCATCAATTGGCTTTCTTCAAAATCAACAGCTCCCGAACCCGGATGCATGCGCAATGCTTCCTCCAGCCATTCTTCAGGCCATGGATGACTTTGCGAAAAGTCATAAAGTTTCAATATCCAATCGGTAATACCACCATCCAGTTTTCCACTGGAATAGGTCTCGACAAATCTTATAAATCCGGGCATCTCTTCTTCATAGCAGTCATCTAACAGCTGTCTCGCTACATCCTGTTTTAAAAGAATAATTTCCTGGGGGTCTCCAACCCTGAATCCAGGGTCCAGACCGATAACATCAAAATGTTCCCGGATAACTCCCATACAAAAACTGTCAATGGTTGTAATCTGAGCTGATGGAAGAAGCATCTTCTGCTTCTGCAGATGGGCATTTTCAGGGTCTGCTTCCAGCCTTTTTTCAACGGCTTCCATAACACGTTCCCGCATCTCTGCTGCAGCCGCTCTTGTAAAAGTCACAACAAGCAGCTGATCTATATCCATCGGATGTGTATCGTCAGTTATCTTCTGTATAATCCGCTCTACCAGAACTGCAGTCTTACCGGAACCTGCAGCCGCGGACACTAAAAGGCTTCGTTCTCTCAGATTTATGACCTGCTGCTGTTCGACGGTCCACGATTTTCCCATTCTTCTTCCACCTCCTCATATATTTTTTTCCACACATCATCTCCCGATAAATGGTGGAGCTGATGATAATTACATCCGGCAATCCTCTCATCAAAGTGACATATGCCCCGATATCTGCAATAATCGCAGGCTGTCTTTTTCTTTGTCCCCTTCTGAAGGGCATAAGGGCGAACCGAAATGTCCCCCGACATCCAGCCATCAGCCAGTTCTTCGATTCGCCGATGTACCAGATATCCCAATAAATCAATAGATTCTGAAGATGCAACACTGGAACCTTTTGTATAGACGCCTTTATCTGTCAGTTTCACAGGAATAACCTCCGGTGTTTCTTCCAGATGGGCATCCATCCACTTGACAACCTCAAGGTCTGAATCTACAAGACCATCCATTTTGAGCAGAGATGCCAGCTGATTATCCCTGTCTGCAGGATCTTCTACAAGTTCATTCAGCAGAGGGTCCTTCATATGATAATAAAACATACCTGCTTTTATCACCGGTTTTTCCGGATGCCGTTCAGCTTCAAGTTTTGAAATGGCCTCGAGATAGACAACCAGCTGTATCGACAGACCATAAAAAATCTCTGTTAAATCAAATTCTTTTCGTCCAGACTTATAATCCACAACCCGTACTGCCCGGGCGTCTTCCCCCTCATAAACATCATACCGGTCTACCGTACCGATAAGCTGAATCTTTTCGCCTACAGAAAAGCTGCTTTCAAATCCGGCCGGTACAAATTCACCTTTACATATCTGTTTCTGAATCGTCCATGCCGTACGTTTTCCCATACGGACAAGCTGCTCCAGATAATATTTATAGCGGGCATTATCCAGAAAAACGGCAGACTGATATTCCATTCCTGCATCTCGGACACAGGCTTCCATCGTTTTATCCCTGAACTGATCTGGCATGGTGTGCCAATCCCATTCGCTCTCTTCAACCCTTTTAGAAAACCGCTCCATCGCCTGATGAAGAATATTTCCCAGGTCTGGTGGAAGAAGTTCAAAGGTTTCCCGTTCTTTTAATTTAAGACCTGCACTTAAAAAATGGGCATAGGCACATGCCGCATATTTCTCCAAGGTCGTAATGCTTGCCCGCGGTCTCTGCCCATAAAGGGCCTCGATTACCGCAGACGACAGCCTGCCTGTCTTTTCAGCATCGTACATTTTTGAAATCCAGTTCATGAGTTTTTCGCGGCCGTCTTTCTGACCTGCATACCAGCCAAATAAGGTCTGCCATAAGTCGGTTCTCTGCTCCGGATGACGCATTCCCTCTAACAGATAAAGGCTGCTTTCATTAATACTCGTTAATACCCGCCCTTTATCCCATGTCTCCGGCACTTCAGCTTCTAAAGCAGGAAACAGGGACTGTATATCTTTAAGAATAATGGACTGGCGAATAGCCTTTCCACTGCCATCCATCTGGGCAAAGGTCAGAACCAGCTCCAGCTTTGGTTTTGTCATTGCCGTATAAATATAAAACTTCTCACGATAGCTGTTCTGCCGCCCTGTCGGTGCCAGTTCCATATCACTCTGAGCCAGTATCTCTTTCTCCCTGTCGGTAATCAGACCACCTGTGGCTGCAGGCATCGGAAGCACACCATCATTACATCCAATAATAAAAACAACCTTCACGTCCCCGAGGCGGGTTCTTTTTAAATCCCCCAATACAACCTGATCCAAAGTTGGCGGAATAACCCCCACCTTGATTTCTTCAAATCCGGCCTCTAAAATCTCCATATATTCTTTCAGTGTGACACTCTCTTCTCCAAGAATCCGCTCACATTTATCCAGCAAATCCATGGCAGCATCAAAAACCTGCTCATATTCTCTGGCACGGGTAAACTCTCCCGATTCTTTGAATTCTTCCACAAAGCTATTCAACTGCTCTTCACTCTGAATATTTGCTATAAAAGTACGCAATGCTGTTGTATATTCTGACACAGTCCCCTTTTTGCTCATCAAAAATAAAGGTTCCAGTTCCTGAACGACCTGCATCCTGCTCTCATTTATCCTAAGGAAATCATCCTCTTTAAATTTTTTATAACGTTTGATGAAGTTTTCGCTCCATTTTTTCCGTCCCCGGACACCGGTGGCCAACACATAATTATCCAGAGCATCTACCGCCTCTGAAGTCACCTGGGTATATCCTGAACGTAGATATCTGAAAAGGCTCTCATAAGAAAAATCTTTCAAAATGACATTCATGCTGCTTCGAAGCATTTCGACAAAACTATTTTCCGTCATGCTCGCTTTATCATCAACAAAAAGTGGCATCTTCATACTGGAAAACTGTCTTCGGGCGGCCTCTTTATACCGGCTCATGTCCCCTGTAATCAGTGCGAAATCTTTATAGGACATTCCCTCCTGCATAACTCTCCGCCGTATCTCAGCCGCTGCAAAACGTATTTCCTCCACAGGATGGCTTAGAGCATAAAGATGAATATGCTTCGGCTGCTCTTTCCATGGTTCAAATCTGTGAAATCTAAAAATATGTTTTTCCAGAAAATCCAGTTCGGAATCTGACTCTTGCGTTTCCAGAAAAATATCTTCTTCCTGCTCCACATGAATATCTGTGCAAATCTTTTTTAATTTCCACAGAGTTTCCTTGGTTAAATAAAACAGCTGATACTCCTGCCCCAGTTCATAAGGCTTATTTTTCACATCAATGGTCAGACCAACAACAACCCGCTCACAAATTTTCAGAAGGCGTTTTAAAAGATTGTACTGTGCCGGTGTAAATCCGGTAAAATTCTCAATATACATGACACTGTCCCTAAGAATCCGGGCATCATCCACGCGGTCTGCCAGAACATCCAGCAATTCTTCAGAAGTCATATAGGTATCTGCCATATATTCTTTAAATGCTTCATATAATATCTGAATATCTTTTAATTTCTTTCCTAAAACGGTGCCTTCACCAATCTGCTTGCGGCTTTCTTCCAACTGCTTCGGCTGTACACTATATTGAAACAACTCAGAAAGCATAGACTTTGCCTGTCCGACAAAACCATTCTTATTCACACTTCCGGCAAAAGCCTCAAACTGCTCTTTATCCTCGGATAGCAGGCGGCGGATAACCATACTTTTTCCTGTATCCTCAAGGATCGTTTTCTGGATACCACCCAACTCATCAAACACACGATAGGCCAGTCGTGGAAAACTTACCACATCCACATTCATGACGCCATGTCCCGGATGAAGTTCCACCATCTTCATCTGAGTCTGCATCGTATACTGTTCCGGCACTACCAGGTAAAAATTCTTTTCTGGATTTGCCAGGGACTCTTCAATTAATCTTCGGTATACAGTTTCTAAACGTCCGGTTCCTGCACCGCCAATGACCATCTGTAATGACATATCCTGACCCCTTTCTTCTGTTGTCTATCATATCACATTTTTTCTGGCGCTTCCACCTGTCATATTTCTATACTTCTTCTCATAGGATATACTAAAGTATTTTTAAAGGAGGCCGACCATGGGTTCAAAAACACGCATTATTATCCTTCAAATGAAGGAAATCATATATACCCTTGTCTTTGTCCTGTTAGCACTGTTAATGATTTTCCTGTTCATTTATATGTTTTTTCTGAAAAAAGGAAATAAATCCGCTGAAACGGCATCCGCACCTACATATACCCCGGGTGTCTATACGACTTCCATTCTTCTGGGCGAACATCCGGTAAGCCTTGAAATCACCGTGGACACCGACCATATCAACCGTATCGTTTCAACCCCACTGGAGGAAAGTGTTACTGCTATGTATCCACTTCTGGAATCCTGTCTGGAAGGTATTACAGACCAGCTTACCTCCGGCATTCCACTAGACCAGGTTACCTATGATGATTCCAGTCAATATACAGCATCTATTCTCCTTGAAGCCATTGGTAAGGCTCTGGATAAAGCAGCATCTTAAATAAAAGGACGGACTGGCGGCTAAATACCGAAAGTCCGTCTCTTTTCCCGAATTAAAAAACGCCGGGTATCCTTTGTCAGCCCTTCAAAATTTTCAGCCTTATCATCAAAGAAGATATTTGCCTCCAGCTTCCGTATGACGCCTGCCTTCGGCTGTCCTCCCATAAAATAATAGCCGTCCACCCAGCCATTCCAATGTTCTATTGTATAAATCACCCGTTTATCTGCCGGCGGCCGTCGGGCTGTAACCAGATAAATCTGAAATGGCCCGGGCCATCCCAATCGTCTGGCTGCCCGCTGAATCCATGACAGACATTTAAAAAGCGGATAGCATGGCCCCGGTTTCATCGGAATATGTGCCATGGACATCTCATAGGCCTCAAAAGCTTCCAAACCATATTTGCAAAATATATTCTCTGACTCTCTGGAGAACAATACCCCGTCACCATCAAAAACAATACGCATAAAAAATCACTCCCATCATCATTTCTGATAACAGGAGTGTAACATAGTCTATGTCCCATAAAGGGGATGCTATTTTATCCGATTTTTTCCAATTCTTCCTTCCACATACGGGCCGAAGCATCACTTGGCATCCGCCAGTCACCTCTTGGCGATAAGGCAACGGAACCCACCTTAGGCCCATCAGGTATACATGAACGCTTGAATTGCTGGGCAAAAAAACGATGATAAAAGTTCTTTAACCATTTCAAAATAATCTCCGGCTCATACTCACCCTTAAAGGCAATATTCGCCAAACGGTAAATTTTCGCTGGTGGACAGCCGAAACGCATCATATGATAGAGATAAAAATCATGAAGCTCGTAAGGTCCAACCAAATCCTCTGTCTTCTGGGAAATAACGCCCTCTTTCGGAGGAATTAACTCGGGACTTACCGGTGTATCTAAAATATCCAAAAGAACCTCTGTCAGGCCCTGTATCTGGCAGGTATCCGCATAATAGCGAACCAGATGACGCACCAGTGTTTTGGGCACAGATGCATTCACACCATACATGGACATATGGTCGCCGTTATAGGTCGCCCATCCAAGAGCCAGTTCCGACATATCTCCGGTCCCGATAACCATACCATTGGTCCGGTTTGCCAAGTCCATCAACACCTGGGTCCGCTCTCTGGCCTGTCCATTTTCATAGGTTACATCATGGTTATTTATATCCTGTCCAATATCTCGGAAATGCAGCGTCACCGCCTCCTGAATATTTACCTCTGAAAGTTCTGCTCCCAGTTCTTCCACAAGTTTACAGGCATTATTATAAGTTCTGTCTGTTGTTCCAAAGCACGGCATAGTTACCGCCCTAATCTGCTTTCTATCCAATCCAAGTAAATCAAAGGCTCTGACCGTCACCAAAAGTGCCAGTGTTGAATCAAGTCCGCCGGAAATACCTAAAACTGCGTGCTGGCAATGGGTATGAGCCAGTCTCTTTTTAAGTCCCATCGCTTGAATGGATAAAATCTCTTCGCACCGTTTTCTACGGTCTGCATCTTCTTCCGGCACGAAAGGTCTTGGGTCTACATGGCGTTCCAGTTCAAGTTCTTCGATTCCGGTCATAAATTCAACTCTTACATAATCCGTCTCGCCTCTTTGCAGGAACGTCGTCATTCTGCGTCTTTCACTGTTTAATCTTCCCAAATCCATATCTGCATAAATAATACCTGTTTCAAATCTCTTAGACTCAGCCAGACAGGTACCATTCTCACTAATGACATTGTGGCCCGGGAATACTAAATCCGTCGTGGATTCTCCCTCACCTGCCCCTGCATAAATATATCCACTGATTAGACGGGCCGCCTGTCCATTAATCAATGCTTTTCGATAAAGGTCCTTTCCGGTTGTCTCATCGCTGGCAGATACATTGAAAATCATCGTTGCTCCAGCCAGTGCATGGGAAATACTTGGTGGATTTGGTGCCCATAAATCCTCGCAGATTTCTCCACCTACAACAAATCCCGGAAGATTCTTGCATTCGAAGAGAATATGAGTTCCAAACCAGGTTTCCTGACCGGCAAGTTTAATCGGCACGGCCTTTGTAAGTCCCCGTTCAAAATGACGGGCTTCATAGAATTCCGAGTAATTTGGAATGAAAGTCTTCGGAATAACTCCCAGAATCTTTCCATCCTTCAAAACAACTGCTGTATTATACAACTTGCCATGCCATTCCATCGGCATGCCCACAACGGTCAGAATATCCAATCCTCTGGTAGCTTCCGCCAGTTTCCCAAGTTCATTAACACATTCTTTAAGGAGTAATTCCTGAAGAAATAAATCGCCACAGGTATATCCTGTCAGACACAACTCAGGAAAAACAATCATCCTGGCCTTATGGGCACAGGCCTCTTTTACCATCTCTTCAATTTTTTCCCGGTTAAATCTGCAGTCTGCCACTTCAATTAATGGCGTAGCTGCTGCAACTCTGATAAATCCGTCCTTCATTCCAGTTTCCTCCATGTATTATCTATCTTATTTTACTACAGCCTGCTCCCGGATTTCACCATTGCGATAGGCTTTTAACAGTAATTCTAAATCTTCGATTTTTTGTTTAAGCACCTGGCCGTTATCTGTATCAGCCACATACTGACGGTCTCTTAATTTTTGAATAACGCTGATATTTCCACAAATATCCGTTTCATCCATAATGGCTTTTTCTGTGCCTTCAAACAGCAGATGTGTAACCAGTCTCAACCCAAAAGAGTTGTAAACCAAGGTGTATCCTGCAATACCTGTTGTCTTCTGGTAAGCTTTCGAAAAACCGCCATCAATAATAAAGAGTTTGCCATTTCCTTTGACCGGATTCTCCCCAGCTTTTAATTTTACCGGCATATGACCGTTTACAATATGGGAAAATTCAGGGTCAAGTCCGAATTCTTTTATAATATTATCGCAAACCTGTTCACTGACTTTATCATCCTCAATCAAGCGATAATATGGGTCCTTACGTTCTTCCTGGGTTTCAGGCTCACCAAGAAAATACCGTTCAAAGGTTGCCATCTTCTCTTTGCCGAAGACCGGAGAATTTTCATTGGACCAGGCAAACCAGATTAAATCCTTACTATAGGACTTTTCTTCGGACTCTGTATCATCCACATAATAACCCTTACGGACATTGCTCTCAATAAAGTCATAAAGTGCCTTTCCTTTATAGCCCTGTCCCTGAAAATAGACTTCCCTAAAAGTACCATCCGCATTCAGTGGTACACAACCATGATAATAAAGATTTCTATTGTAGCAGAGATACAGACTTCCTGATTTCAAAAGAAACTGAACATGCTTCTGAAGTTTCTCGCAATTTTTGAAATTATGTACCAGACGGCTCATCACTTTCTCTTCTTCCTGAGAAAGCTGATATGGGTCGCTCCAGATAATGGTCGGGAATTTCGAATCCAGGAGATTATATGTATTGCCATCGAGTTCGACAGTTCCCTTTTCCGGGTCAATCTTATCTAAAAGCCGTCTCTTTTCCATCTTAAAATCAGGTCGTCTGGAAATCAACTGTCCTTCCAGTTTGAACTGAATAATGGAAATAGCTTTATGCATCTTCATCTCTGTCTGTTCTTCAACACGACTTACGGCCTCAATCCCCGGTTTTACAGCAAAAAGTTCACAGTCATCATCGGCATAAGCTTCCAATGCAAAGTTTGCCAATGGAAGCAGGTTAATACCATAATCATCCTCAAGGGTTGCCATATTCCCATAACGGGCACATATACGAACCACATTGGCGATACAGGCTTCCTGTCCTGCTGCAGCCCCCATCCAGAGAAGGTCATGATTTCCCCACTGAATATCAACAGAATGATACTTCATCAGATGGTCCATAATCTCCACTGCTCCGGTACCTCTGTCATAAATATCCCCTACAATATGAAGGTGGTCAATAACAAGACGCTGAATCAGTTCACACAACTCAATGATAAAAGCTCGGGCACGGCCTACACGGATAATGGTATCAATGATTCCATTGTAGTAAGCCTCTTTATTCATAAACTCTTCTTTTTCGTTGATTAATTCTTCAATAACATATGCAAAATCCTTTGGCAGGGCTTTACGAACTTTAGAACGCGTATATTTAGATGCTACCCGCTTACAAACAGAGATGAGACGGTGTAAGGTGATTTTATACCAGTCATCCAGCTCCGATTCCTGTTTTTCTATTAAATCCAACTTCTCAGCCGGATAATAAATCAGTGTAGCCAGCTGCTTTTTATCCTTCATACACAAGGTATTCCCAAAAGCATCATCAATCTTTGCCCGTACTGCACCAGAACCATTTTTCAACACATGAAAAAACTGGTCAGCTTCTCCATGAATATCACTAAGTACGTGTTCTGTACCTTTCGGCAGATTCAAAATTGCCTGAAGGTTGATAATCTCCGTAGATGCCGAAGCGATTGACGGATACATCTCTGCTAATACTTCCAAATACTTTGACTGCAACTTATCATATTCATTCTTCGTTTTGCTGCTTCCCATAATTTTACCCCCGCTTATTTAACCAATAACATCACTCATTGTATAAAGTCCCGGCTGTTTTCCCTTGAGGTAAGCCGCTGCTTCAATAGCCCCTTTTGCAAAAATCCCCTTAGAATAAGCTGTATGCTTAATCTCAATAACTTCATCCGGCCCGCAGAAGAATACCTCATGCTCGCCTACAATCGTACCACCGCGAACTGCCTGGATACCAATTTCCTTTTCTCCACGTTTTGCCCGTTCCTGGCTTCTGTCCAGTTTATAACTATATTCTTTATTTAAAACTTCATTCATCGCATCTGCAATGGCAATCGCTGTACCTGATGGTGCATCCAGCTTTTTATTATGATGTTTCTCTACAATCTCAATATCATATCCAGCCTGTGCCAGAACCTCTGCTCCGATAGCTGCCAGTTTAAATACAGTGTTCACCCCCAGTGACATGTTTGCTGAACGCAAAAGAGCAATCTGCTTACTCGCTTCTTCAACCCGGTCAAGCTGTTCTTTAGAAAGTCCTGTGGTACAAAGTACCAAAGGCATCTTACGTCCCAGAGCATAGTCCAAAACAGAATCCACTGCTTTAGCAACAGAAAAATCCACAATCACATCCGCTTCTATCTGGCAGTCTTTTGGATTCGTAAATACAGGATAGCCATTATCAATATTATCCGCAATGTCAATACCTGCAACAATTTCTACACTTGGCTCTTCCTTCGCTAACCGGGTAATAACCTGTCCCATAGCTCCATTACATCCGTGCATAATAAATTTCGTCATGATATATATCCTCTCTTTTTTAATGTCTGAAGAGCTGTCTTAGATTGACAAAAATCTAACACAGCTCTCCTGCCTGTTTTATATAGTTTTCAAGCCGATATCTTTCATCGCCTGTATTAATCGTGCTTTATTCGCTTCTTCCATCGGTGTCATCGGAAGCCGCAAAGGTCCTGCTTCCATCCCCATCAGGTTGAGAGCTGTCTTAACCGGAATTGGATTCACTTCACAGAACAGTGCGTGAATTAATGGTAATAACTTCAGCTGAAGTTCCCGGCTGCCTTCAATATCACCGGCCATGAATCTTGCAACAATATCATGGGTCTCCTGTGGGCAGACATTGGAAACAACAGAAATAACGCCTTTACCGCCCAAAGACAGAATCGGCAGAATCATATCATCATTCCCCGAATATATGTCCACATCCCCCTGAGTAAGCTGCATGATATCAGCAACCTGGGCAATATTTCCGCTGGCTTCTTTAACAGCCACAATATTCTTATATTCCTTATTCAAAGTATAAATGGTCTGAGGCAGAATATTAACGCCTGTACGGCTCTGAACACTGTAGAGAACAATCGGTAACTCCGTGTTCTGTGCAATCATTGAAAAATGCTGAATCAAACCATTCTGAGTAGCTTTGTTATAGTATGGAGTAACAACCAAAGCACCATCTGCTCCGGCCTTCTCCGCTTCTTTTGTCAAATAGATGGCTGTTTTTGTACAATTCGACCCTGTTCCTGCAATAACCGGAAGTCGTTTTGCAACTTTATCCACCGCAAACCGGATACATTCCACATGTTCCTCTTCCGTCAGAGTGGAAGCCTCCCCTGTTGTACCGGTAATAATAATACTGTCTGTATGATTCGCTATCTGAAATTCAATTAACTCCTCTAATTTATCAAAATTAACTGAACCATCCTGACACATAGGTGTTACGATAGCTACGCCCGCGCCTGTAAAAATGGCCATAATGAACCTCCTTGTCTATGCTGTGTGCCCGCAGAATAAAAAATGAGCCGACAACTGCCGACTCATTAACATATCAATCTCATGTTTTGTATTCCAAGCAGCACTCCATCTTATCCTTGATGACAGTGGCACAGCTCTTAACTGTACCCCCAGAAATATAACCTTCAGGCGGTCTACATCTTCGGCATTCTGCCCTTTCATACTGCTTCTGCCACACCTGAATATGTCCACAATATTACTGATGCAAAATGCACCTCTACTTTTTTCTTTATGAAGTAATAGTAGCATTTCTAGCATTTAATGTCAACCATTGGCTGAGGTTTTACCCCTCGAAATCTGCTTTTTTTACAATACCAATTTGGGATATATAATCCGCTTCATCAACCAGCACTTCTGGTAAATTACGTCCGGTCAGAATCAACTCCATCTCTTCCGGCTTATTACGAATCAACTGGATAACATCATCCACGTGAATGATTCCTAAATCTACTAATCCCAGAAACTCATCTAAAATCAACACATCACATTCGCCTATGCCGATAACCTTTCTGGCAAAATTCACACCGTTGCGGATGTTGCAATTTTCTTCTTTCTTTTCATCATCCGAAAGATTCTCATAATACTTGCTCATTTTCTCAAAACGAAACACCTTAACTTCCGGTTCAAGACGTTTTAAAAAATCTAAAGTTCCGGTATGTCTTCCTTTTAAAAACTGTATCATAAATACTTCTTTGCCTTCACTGGCACAAACCAGTGCTCTGCCTAAAGAAGATGTTGATTTACCTTTACCTTCTCCACAGTATATTTTTACTAATCCTTTTTCCACAATCATTCACCTCAATGTTAGTTAATACCACATTTGCAAGGTGCCGTCAACTATTTTATTCAACACATTCGATTTTGCTGACGGATATCTCATAGGCTGTCCGTCGTTCCACCTGCTCCCCTTCAACTCGTTTCTGATAGGTTCTGCTCTGAATCCGTCCCCATAAATGAATGTGGGTCCCCACCTCAAACTTCCCTGCAAAACGGGCATTTCTACCCCAGCAGATACACGGCAGGTAATCCGACTTCCCATAAGGCCGGTTTACCGCCAAAAGCAGGTCAGCAATCTCCCGTCCCAAAGGCGTCATCCGATACACGGGCTGTTTGCAGATATATCCGTCCAGAAAAATACTGTTGGGTTTTAAATTTTCCGGCTCTTCTTCCAGCAGCTCAGCCTCCCTGACAAAAACAGAAAGCACCAGTCGGTTTCTCCCATCTTCATGCTTATTATAGGAACGGAACTGGCCATGAGCCTCTAATGTACGCCCTATGTAGTTTTCCGTAACATCAATTAACCGTTCCGAAATCATCAGCGGTATTCGGTCCGCCATGTTGCTGAGCCTCGGAACAACAACTTCCACCACATAAAATCCCTCTCCAAATACTTCATGGCTGTATACAAACTCCGAGTCTACAACCCCCACAATTGTCACCTGATTGTTATCCAGCACCTTATCTGCCATCTTTTTTTGTTCCCCTTTCTGTATATACAAGTTTTCATCTCGTTTAATATATTTATTCGTTTCACTTTTGTTTTAGAACCGAATTCTTAAATGACTTTAGCATGAATTTCTATTGAAATAAACGCAAATTCATTGACATGATTCCACGAAAATCGACTCAAATACCGATTTAAACTGTATTTTACAAAAAACCTTTATAAATTTCCTTGAAAAAACGCAGTATTATGGTAGAATATAAAAGTTGTAATAATGCTCGCAGAAGAGCTCGCAGAAGAATTGGAAGGAATAAAATATGAAAATCAAACGTGAAGATATCCGAAATATTGCTATTATTGCTCATGTAGACCATGGTAAAACAACCCTGGTTGACGAGTTATTAAAACAAAGCGGCGTGTTTCGTAGCAACCAGGTGGTTCAGGAACGTGTCATGGACTCTAATGATATAGAGCGTGAACGTGGTATCACCATCCTGTCAAAAAACACCGCTGTATATTATAAGAATACAAAAATCAACATTATTGATACACCAGGACATGCAGACTTTGGCGGCGAAGTCGAACGTGTTCTGAAGATGGTTGATGGCGTTGTCCTCGTTGTTGACGCTTTTGAAGGTCCTATGCCTCAGACAAAATTCGTACTGAAAAAGGCTCTTGACCTGAATCTTGCAGTTATTGTCTGTGTCAACAAAATTGACCGTCCGGAAGCTCGTCCGGATGAAGTTATCGATGAAGTTCTTGAACTTCTTATGGATTTGGATGCAACCGATGATCAGTTAGACTGTCCATTTGTCTATGCTTCCGCAAAAGCAGGTATTGCTCTTTTGGAACTGGATAAAGACGGCCAGAACATGCAGCCACTTTTCGAAACCATCATCGACCACATCCCAGCTCCTGAAGGTGACCCGGATGCACATACCCAGGTATTAATCAGCACCATCGATTACAACGAATATGTTGGCCGTATTGGCGTTGGTAAAGTATCCAATGGTACCATTCAGGTAAATCAGGATGCTATGATTGTTAATGCTCATGACCCTGAAAAAACAAGAAAAGTAAAAATCAGCAAACTCTATGAATTTGATGGACTGGCTAAAGTCGAAGTTGAAAAAGCAACTGTTGGCTCTATCGTAGCCATTTCCGGTATTTCAGATATCCATATTGGAGATACACTCTGCTCCCCTGAGAATCCGGAAGCAATTCCTTTCCAGAAGATTTCTGAACCAACGATTTCTATGAACTTTATCGTTAATGACAGTCCATTGGCAGGAAAAGAAGGAAAGTACATTACTTCCCGTCATCTTCGTGACCGTCTGCTCCGTGAGTTAAACACTGACGTCAGCCTTCGTATTGAAGAAACAGATAATACCGACTGTTTCAAAGTATCCGGACGTGGTGAACTCCATTTATCTGTATTGATTGAAAACATGCGTCGTGAAGGTTATGAATTTGCAGTCAGCAAAGCTGAAGTTATCTACCATGAAGACGAAAAAGGCAAACGCCTCGAGCCTATGGAAACTGCAGTTATCGATGTTCCTGATGAATTTACTGGCGTTGTTATTGAAAAGCTCAGCCTTCGTAAAGGTGAATTAACAGGTATGTCTAAAGCCAGCGGCGGTTATTCCCGTCTGGAATTCAACATTCCATCTCGTGGCTTAATCGGCTATCGTGGAGAATTCATGACAGATACAAAGGGTAACGGTATCCTGAATACATTATTCAGCGGTTATGGTCCATATAAGGGTGAAATTGCTTACCGTCAGACAGGTTCCCTCATTGCTTTTGAATCCGGCGAAACACTTGCTTACGGACTCTTCAATGCTCAGGAACGTGGTATCCTCTTCGTCAGCCCTGGAGAAAAAGTTTATGCCGGCATGATTGTTGGACAGAATCCAAAGGGTGATGATATGGAGCTGAACGTATGTAAGGCAAAACATTTGACAAATACCCGTGCTTCAGGTTCTGATGATTCCTTGAAGCTGACTCCACCTCGTATCTTCAGTCTGGAAGAAGCTCTTGACTTCATCGAAAACGATGAACTTGTTGAAGTAACACCAAAAAGTATCCGTATGCGTAAGAAGATTCTTGATAGCAAGTCTCGTATGCGTGCAGGACGTAAGTAATATATATCAAAACCCATCTGCCCGACATCCCTGTGAAATGGGAGTCTTGGCAGATGGGTTTTTGTAAGCTGCAAACACACAGTGTTTCAACAGACTCTTTCTAATATTGGGTTTAATGAAAATATCCGCCAAATATTCCTATAAACGTAGGAATTCTGGCAGATATTTTTTTCAGGCCTCAACCGGCTGATATTTCTTTTTCCATTTGTTTGTTCTAAATCGAAAGAAATAGATGATTCCCCTCGAACATTCATCAATCATCATAGCCACCCATATGCCCTGGAGTCCTAGGTGGAACACACCTCCCAGAATATAGGAAAGGAATAAAGCTACCGCCCAGTGGAAGCTGATGCCCACACAAATCGGCACTTTAATTTCTCCAACAGAAATCAAAGATTTTGTCATAAGAATGTTAACAGCCCGACCAATTTCTAAAAAGATGTCGATAAAAAGTATCTGTTTTCCAAGTGCAAGCATTTCCGGCTGATTTGTAAAAATCCCCAGAATCGGATTGCTGAAAAGCCAGATGATAAACATCATTCCAACACATACAGCTGTCGATACTTTTAAGGTCCACCATACTTTCTTCTCCACTTCTTTAATCTTCCCGCTTCCAAGAAGATATCCGATAACAATCTGTACCGCTTCCGAAATGGCTATAGCATAAACATAGGCAAAATTTGCCAACAGACTACAATACCCCTTTGTCGCCGTCACCATAGCTCCATAGGGATTAATAATACTTAAAATACAAATCTGTGACAGGTTATAGGAAAAATTCTCTGCACCGGATGGAATACCGATTTTCAGAAGTTTAAAGAGCATTTCCTTACTGCCCTCTTTTAGATATTTGATTTTCAGTTCAATGTCCGTATACCGCCTAAAGGCTATGTAGATAAGAATCAAACCAATGGTTTTGCTGATAACTGTTGATATGGCGGCCCCCACAACCCCGAGTCTCGGAAATCCAAAAAGACCATTAATCAGAATGATATTCCCTACAATATTAAGAACATTCATTATTATAGAAACAACCATAACTTCTTTCAGACGGGTATGACTTCTTAACACAGCTGCAAAATTCAGATACATGCCCTGGACCAGAGAAAATCCACCGACAATCATCAGATACATACAGGTTTCGTCCAGAATAGCCCCATCAATATTCATCATCTGGAAAATAGGACGGCATAAAAATACAGATATGGCTGATGCAAACAAGCTGACCGAGCCAACAACCAGCATGGATATCAGACTCAGCTGATTGCTTTTATATCTGTCCTTTGCTCCAAGACACTGGGTCAGTACAACCGTTGTGGCCATGCAGAGCATATTAATAGTTATTATGATAATATTCATAATCTGATTTCCATTGACAATGGCTGCCACCGATTCCTGAGAATAATGACTGACCATAATCTGGTCAATATTTCCAACCAGAAGCTGTAAAAGTAATTCAATAAAAATCGGAACTGACATTTTAAATAAATAGGAATTTCTTGTCATTTTATCCATGGATGTAAATCTCCTCTATTGTCTTTCTTTCCGTATAGCGTTTTATATTGTAGCATCACTATTTTAATTATTCAATTGCTTTTTTATAAAATATAGGTTATAATATCAGTAACTATTATTATTTTATGGAGGAGGTATAAAATATATGAATATTTTTGTTTTAATTAAGCAGGTGCCTGTTATTTCTGAAATAGCGATAAATCATCAGACCTTTACTGCTGACCGTTCTGCTGCAGGTTCCATGATGAATCCATGCGATTTGTTTGCTTTGGAAGCCGCTTTTGAGTTAAAAACAAGCAATGGTGGTACTGTCACTGTTCTCACAATGGGGAATGAAAGCAGTGAAAGCCAGCTTCGCGAAGCTGTTGGCATGGGTGCTGACAGGGCTGTTCGCATTACAGATGATTCCTTCGCCGGTTCTGATACATTGGTCACCGCCAAGGTTCTTGCCACTGCTATTCAACATCTCGGCGGAGCTGATTGTATTTTCTGCGGCCAGGCTTCTGTAGATAGTGCAACCGGACAAATCGGCGGAAAACTGTCCGCTTTACTTCATATGAATCTGCTTACTTCAGCCAACCATATTGTTTCCAATGAGCGTAATCTTACGATTCGCCGTATAGCCGGAACCGGATATGAAGTATGGAGTGCTCCATTCCCTGTTGTCTGTTCTGTTTCCGAAGGTGCAAATCACCCGCGTATGGCAACGTTAAGAGGAAAAATGGCCGCAAAAAAAGCAGAAATCGAACTTCTCACAAACGAAGATCTGAAACTTTCTGAAGAACAGCTTCTTTCTCTTTCCAAAGTAGAAGCCCTCTTCCCTGCAGCCCGCCAGGAAGTTGGCCATCGCATCATCGGTGCCGATGAAAAAGAAATGTCTCGGAAACTTGCAGATATTCTCATTGCAAAACATTTGATTTAGGAGGAGCTCAACATGAATAATTTGAAAAATATATGGGTATTTATTGAAACATCTGATAATCAGCCAAAAAGAGTCAGTCTTGAACTTCTGGCAAAAGCACAGAAGCTTGCTTCTGAAATCGGCATTAAGGCAATTCCTGTTGTCTATCCTGACGGTTCCACCCTTTCCGCTGCTTCTATCAGTAATGGATTAAAGGCAGCTATAGAAAAAGAAAGCCCTGCGCTTCTTTTGATGGGTTCAACTGCTTTAGGCAAAGACGTCAGTGCCCTGCTCAGTGCTTCTATGAATCTTGGAATTGCTTCGGACTGCACCGACGTTATGTATAGAGATACTGAACAGGATTTTCTTTTTATCCGTCCTACTTTTGATGGCAAGCTATATGCCTCCATCTCCTTAAAATCATCGCCTCAGATAGGAACATTTTCTACCGGAACATTTCCATTAGAAGACGATGCTCCAGATGTTTTGGAAAATGCTTTAACACTATCTATAGATGATTCCGACACATCCACATTAAAGAGCCAGCTTTTAGAATTTATTCAGGATTCCAGTCTTGCTCAGGCCAACATTGAAGAAGCTTCTGTTCTGGTATCCGGTGGAAAAGGTCTTGGAAGTGCCGAAGGATTCAATCTACTCCGTGAACTCGCCGGACTTCTTGGTGGCAGTATTGCTGCTTCCAGAGCTGCTGTGGACGAGGGATGGATTTCCAGAGAATATCAGGTTGGTGCTACCGGAAAAACTGTAACGCCAAAAATTTATTTTGCCTGTGGTATTTCCGGTGCTGTTGCCCATGTGGCCGGTATGAAAGATGCCGAAACGATTATTGCTATCAATACAGATGCCAGTGCACCGATTTTTGATATTGCCCACTATGGCATTGTCGGTGATTTACACAAGGTCATCCCTGAATTGATTTCTATTATCAAAAGTCTTAAAGGCTAACAGAAAAAGCTGTTGCAAAATAGCTGAGTAAACACAGACTCAGTTATGGAGCAACAGCTCTTTTTTATTAGGATGTTTTCATATTAAAAGTCAAATGTATACTATGCCCTGACTATAGTAATTATACCAAAAAGCATCAGCAAGCTACCCAGGCATTTATTTAAAATGCGATAAATATTCACAGAAATATACTTTTTAAAAAGGAGCACAAGTCCAACAAGTACAAGCCAATATACACATGTTCCAACGAACACACCGCCTACCAATCCAACGGCTTCAAATATCCTCAGGTCTTCAGCAATATGAAGGGTTGAAAAAGCAAGAATAAAAGATAAAAAGGTCGATGGATTTAAAATAGCTGCTGCAAAAGAAGAAAAAAAACAGGCATAAGGTTTTAAGATTTTCTCTTCTGCTTTCTGTTCTCCTGCTTTCTTACAGAAAATTGAAAGGCCCAACAAGCATACAATGAAACTTCCCGTTATACTGATTATTCGTTGATGCTCGATAAAAAATCCAGACAATATTCCGATGCCAAATGCACCCACTGAGGCATAAATGACATCTGCCACAGATGAACCCATACCCGTTAAAAAGCCTGTCCAAAATCCACCATTTAGGGTTCTATTAATCGTCAAAACGCCTATAACCCCTGCAGGAACACCAAATATAATTGCAGTCATCAAACCTTTTACAAAATAACTACCCATAATTCCCATATTCTATCTTTTGGCACTGATGGAAACAATTTTATTTCCCCAACCTGCTAAAACCGGATTATTGGCTACTGCCTCATAAAATTCTTCGGAATAGTCAATATAACCTATCTTGGTATACTCTCCTGTTATTTCTGCGTCCTGATAGAAAAGAACAATTCTGTTGGGGTCTGAGTAATAGACTTCTCCACCCTTTTCAGTAGTAATTGTTTCTGGATTTGAAGTAAACTCATAGCTACTGGCTACATCATAATACTGCATCACTTCATAATTTTCATAATCATCAAAGTGATATATAGGAAGGTTCCAGCTTTGCCGGCCAACATAGTCAGCAACCTGCTGTGCTGTTTCATTATCCTCTAAATGAAGTGTATAAGGTGTTCCTCTTTCTCCAAAGGTTACAAGGAGCTCACTTACATTTGAATCTGTCTGGCTCTCTCTTGCTGCCGTCGTTGCCCTTTCTGTATCTGCAGACTTCTGTCCACAGGCTGAAAGTGTGAAAATCATACTGAGACCTAACATCATTACCATTAATTTCTTCATAAACTATTTTCCTTTCATCTCTTTTAATCTATATATCAGGTAATCCAGACAGCTTATTTTTTGTTCTTCCTGATGGACATGCTCTAAAAGACATTCTCTATATTTTGCCAGGAGCAGCATCTCTTCATTATCTTCCTTTGCTTCTACACATCGCATAAATTTTTGAATCATTTTCTCGTCACATCCAGCATCTTTTAAATTCTGAAGAATATCCTTTTTCGTATATTCAAACATATTTCTACCCCTTATTCTGCAACCAGCAGACTTATATCTATTTTTTTAAGTTTTACCGAAATACTATAGGCACATAGAATAAACATTCCAGCTATAATAAACATGGGTGTCATCACCTCTATCAGACCCGGATGGGATTCAAAATTACTGATTCCGAATATTTTCATAATAAAAGATATCGCCGGATCTGTCAGCATTGCAGATAATGCAATTCCTATCAGGGCCCCCACACATGCGATTCCACCAAATCTCAAGGTGAAGAGGCAACGCAGACGCTGTTCGGAAAAACCCATCATTTTATATATTCCAATATCTTTTTGCTCTGCATAAATGACTTTATTTCCACTTAGCCAGACAACAACCAGAATAAACAGTGCCGCTGTACCATACATAATCCACAATATCATATGCATTGCTGCCAGAATTCCATATAATCCCGGCCACGAATTTTCATGGACATGTACTGCACTTCCATAGGTTCCTTCTAAGTCATCCATAAGTACTGATTTTTTCGATGCATCGGAAAAAAAGTAGTGAATACACCAAAGATTTGGGCTATCCTGGCCGATTTTCAAATAGCCTTCCTTGCTCATCCCCAAATTAGCCCCCATATCATTGGCACACTGATAAATACCCGATACTCTGTATTCTGCACGGCCTGCTCCAGCCTGTAATACAACGCTGTCACCAATGCCTATATTCCAATCTTCTGCCAAATATTCAGTTAATACAATTTCATCATCATTCAAACAGGGTTCCCCCTGTAAAATATGAAATCTTTCAGGTTCGGTAATAACATTGGCTGTATAATTAACACCATTTAAGGAAATGTCCGGCATGGCCAGTTCATAGACATCCATAATATCTGTATATTGCAGAATAAAGGATTCAAACTCTCCACGCGTCACATCCCCCATGCTTTGCACACCCAAGTGGTGGTCAGCGGGATTAAAGGCATCCATCATCCCTTCTCCATTCGGTCCCAGCCAGCTGTTCAACCTTCCCATCAAAGAAGCGAAACATACAAGAAGCATTGCTGTTATAAAAATACTGACGTAGTGTTTTTTCCCCGAAAGAATTTGCCGAAATCCAATTGTCAAAAGAAGCTCTTCTCTTTTTATAGGATTTTTATAAAAAGCTTTGTCTTTGATATCCTTTTGCTTCTTACTTGCTCGGTTAAGCTTAAATATCAAATATACCAGGAGTAAAAGTGTTATACCAAGAAATGCAAGTATACACCATCCGACCTGTGGTCTCGACGGAATAAGAAGTCCCGTTGTAGACAAAGTCATCCTGCATATTCTTTTCAAAATTCCAAAGGATGCGAAAAAGCCAGCCATCAATCCGAATATAATAGGAATCAAATACTGTAAAATATGCACCTTAAGTAACATACCATCCGTAAATCCCAAGGTTTTTAAAATGCGTATATTTTCTTTTTCCTGCTCCAGGATACCATTCATACTATGACTAAGTACAATCATTGTAATTATCAAAAGTATCCCTGCAAAGACTATAATAAATCCAAGAAAGGCATTCTGCAGAATCATCATAAATCCCAAAATAGACTCAAAACTATGTACAAACTCAAAATGTTCTGAAAGACTGGTTTCTTCATTTAAAAGTTGGTTTAATTCGGATACCGTCAGACTACTGCCTTCTTCCTGAAAAACATGGAGCATCCAGCCTGTTCTGGCTAGTGCATCAATTCCGGATTGACGAATCTCTTCGACAATTTCCTTATAATCCTGACCTGAAATTAGGAACCCCTTCATACCAATCATTGTACTTCCCATAAATGGGTCTTCATAAAATCCTGCCACCCGAAATGTTTTTGTCTTCCCATTCCGGGCTGCCCTAATCATCAATTCGTTTCCTGTCTGCGCACCAAACATAGAAACCATAGAAGTCGGCAAATAAATATCTCCCGGAGTTATCTGTATATCTTCACTTTGATATCCGCTCAAATCCTCATTGAAGAATCTATATCTTTCATCATGTTCATCTCCATATAAGATGAGTTGTCCTTCACTGTCCGATTCCATGCCGTTTATTTCATATTCCGAAAAAATGAGCTGCTGTCCTTCGACTTTGCTGATATCATTTAAACTTTCTATTTCCTGAATCAATGGAGTATCATCCTCCGTACCGGATATCCATGCTGTTAAATTGCCAAAACCCATCCTTTCCATTTCCTGCCTGACATAGTTTCCTGAGTTTATCCATAATGAAATCGTTGTGCTTAGAACAATAGCCAGAATTCCTACCAGAATAAAAAGAGCCAGAAGGGTTCCTCTATGGCGTTTACTATTCTGTTTAAGTAATATCCAATATTTCATTCCAACCTCCTGCCCCATCTACCAATGCATCTGCGTAAGCCATCGGCTTAAATCTTCCTCTCTTTTTTTATCATCCTGCCTCTGCATTTCCGAAAAAAGATATTCTCCTTTAACGTCACCATTTTCCATATAAAGAACTCGCGAACCGCGAATAGCTGCGTGAATATCATGTGTAACCATAAGAATCGTCTGTCCCTGCTCATTTAATTCTGTCAAAATATCCAGAATGACCTCCGAATTCTTTCGATTTAAAGCACCTGTGGGTTCATCTGCGAAAAGAATCTCTGGATTACCAACCATTGCCCTAGCTATTGCTGTCCGCTGGGCTTCTCCACCGGATACATGGGCCGGCATTCGAAACCGTTCTTCCCCAATATGCATCATTTTCATTAAATGCTCCGTGTGTTCCCTGACCTCACTCGTTTTTTGCCTGACATCCAAAAATCCGGCAACAAGCACATTTTCATATAAAGACAAATTACTAACCAGATTATTCTGTTGAAATACAAAGCCAAAATCTTCTGCACGCAAGCGGGCCATTTCCTTCGCTTTTAAGCGCCCCATTTCTTTGCCTTTATAATAAACTTTTCCTTTTGTCACGCTGTCCATTCCGCTCAAAGTATAAAGAAATGTGGATTTTCCTGCCCCGGAGGAGCCCATAATCACCGTGAAATCACCTGAATATATTTTAATACTCAGATTATTTAGAATGATATTTTCCTGTCCGCCCTGATGGAAGGTTTTACCTATATTTTCTGCGGATAAAATGGGAATCTTCATAACTGTTCTCCATCTCCTTCTATCAATACCAGTTTCTTCTTTCCTGTTTTTGAATCAGGGAAAATTTTACCCATAAACCGGACACTAAAAGTTACATTGTTCAGCTGCTTGTCTGCCAGAAGTTTTTCAACAACCAAATGAATTTCTTTGCTTATTCGTTGTTTTTCATCGTCCCTGCTCACTTCCGCAATCATTTCAAAATGTGTGGAATTCATCTTCTTAAATTGATAGTCCATCAATCCTTCGACACAAATTCCTTCCAAATCCAAGGGATGTAAAAATTCTCTGTTTCCTGATGAATTATAAAACCATAAAATATCCTCGTTTCTTCCTAACGGCGTTTCAGAACGAGCAAACTGGCATTTGGAAAGAGTATCGTTTTTTCTTTGCAGTTGATCCGATATTTTATATCGGATTAATGGCTGAGTATAATTATATAGACAAGTTAAATACATCTGGCCTTCAAATACCTCAATGTAGTTCATATCATCAAAAAGGTACATTCCTTCTGCCGGCTCACTCTCTACACCAATTGCAAGAGATTCACTGGCTCCGTAAAAATTTATCACCGGACATTTGTAAGTTTTTTCCAAAAATTGACGCATGCTGGCATTTAAAGGTTCGCCGCAGGTAATCACTCTGCTGACCTTTGATAATACCGCACTTTCTTCCAATTCCTCACTTAAAATTTTGATAGCCGAAGGATAACCAATGATAATCGTTGGTGAAAAGGCTTCCACCTTTTTCCTCCACTCAGAAAGCGGGGTTTTTATGTCTAAAGTCATCTGTTTTGCATGAATACCGTCGATGCCATCCGCGACTGCCATTGCACCACCATATCTTCCATCAGTAGCTGCAATATATAAAATTCCCGGATGGGAGAAAATCAGTTTTAAAACGGACAGTATGGACATATCCCATAATGCACCTCGAATAATTCCCAAAATCATCTGCATCCATGCATCTTCATCATAAACAAAAAATCTGGGAATCCCTGTACTTCCTGAAGAATGAACAAGGTGATACTTTCCCATATACTTTTTCTCTTTTATAGAATGACTTGCATCAAATACCCGGATTTTTTCTTGTTTTAAATCATCTGTTGTCACCAGTTCATCAAAATGGCTGACTAAAATTTCTTTGTCTACTGCCGGATATGCAGATAAAGGAATTTTTCCAATATCCTCTTCCCGGATGCCAGCTTTTTTAAAGGATTTCCTATAATATTCAGAATTTCTGTAAGCATGTAAAAGTAACTTTGTCAGTTTTTCCTGTTGAATCCTCTGAATCTCAGGTTTTCTTCTTTTAATATTTTTCCTCATCCTGATTAAAGCTGTTATAAGCTTCAAATACGCCATGGTTCCTCCTTTCTATCAGCTGTTTAATCGATTTGGAATCGATAGCATTGTCCATAGTTCTCCCGATGGAAATAGGATGCCGTATTTTGACTCTGGTTAAAAACAATACTCCATTCTGTTGATTCAAACTCACCGAAATTATCCTTGCTGACACTGTCCAGAGCATCCCTTACATCATCTTCACTCATCTCATTTTTTTCTGCCAGAGTTTCCTGTAAAATATCGTATCTTGTATGGGACTGGCTGCTTCCAATTCCTTGTTTTTCCCCTTCTGCCAGATAAAAATTTGTTACAACTGCTGTATCTGTTACGAACATTTCATTATTTACATATTCCACCACAACATGCTTCCCAGAGGCATCCGCTATCGCAAAATGAACCATATATCCAAAAGATGCATGTAAATCATAGGCTTCCAAAAGTTCTAATGCTTCATCAACATTTGCCGCTTTATTCAATAATAACCTTATAGCTGTCGTCGTTGTGATATCCGGTTTTTCTGTATTCTGTTCAATGGTTTCACTGTCTTCAATCATATTGACGGATACACAGAGCCCATTCTCATTCATCCCATCTAAGGGAGCATATAAAGCTACAGCCTTCCTAATATTTTCCGAAAGCAGCACTACGCTCATTGCACCTGCACCCTGGGTTATAAAATCCATATTTACTGTAGATATAGAGGCATATCCCTGATCCGGTTTCGACAAAAGAATCAATGCTTCACAATTATTCCAATCAAAATTTCGTCCAAATAAAAATTCTTCTGTCTCATTCTTCACTGCCAGGGTACTGCAGCCAAATGCATTATCTGTCAGGGAAACCTCTGGTATATCCGCCACCAGAAACTGAGACAAAAATTGGACAACCTCCCCGTCAGACGATGCTCCTCCGTTATTTAAAAAGGTTTCAAATCCATCTTCTCCTTCAAATACTGCAACCTGTAGACCATCTTCTAATGTACGAATTTTATCATCAGCAGCGACAAAGCCATCACCCGGATTTGCCGCCACTGTTGTTTTTCTGCCGCATCCCCCACACAAGAGCATGATTCCAGCCAGGAATACTATTTTTCTTATTTTTTTCATAGCTCATCTCCTATAAAAAAAGGATATTTTCATCCAGATGCCTAAAAATATCCTTTTTTGTTAACTATATCACTGCTGCCAGTTTTTCTTTCTGAGTTATAATTTCTGTTTTATCTCGCACAACATCCGGATTATCAAAAATAATTTCACCAATCTGTTTCGCCTGTATCGTTCCGCTAACCGGATTTTTTACACTGTCAATACGACTGTCTATTTCTGCATCCACGGTAGAATACTCAAAGGCTAAATCTGTATTTAAAAGCTTACAGTTTTTCATGACAATATTATCCATATAACACATGCCCTGCTCGCTCTCCACTGTACAATTAATCAGTGTTACATTTTTTGCATTCCATCCAAAATACTGACCCGATATAAAGGAATCGTAGACGGTCACATTCTCACAATTCCAGAAAGCATCTTTAGATAACAGCTTTGCATTTCGAATCGTCAAATTCTTCGCCCCGTCAAAACCATAGTTTCCAAAGAGGGTAAAGCCATCGATTTCAACATCGGAACACCCCATACCAAAGTAATTTCCTTTAGCAGTCACATTCTTCATTGTCACATGACGGCAGTTCCATAGGGTTTCTTCCGCATTTGGCATCTCAATATTTTCCAGAGTCACTCCATCACACCGGCGAAGTCCTTTAGGTGCTTCATAGGTAATATTCTTCATGGAAATACGGTTTGTATACCAGATTCCTGCTCTTGCCATTTCAAACAGAACACTATCTTCAACTTCAACATCTTCGCAATACCAAAGAGGATATTTCCATTGAAATAATGTATGACTTATTTTTAAATTTTTGCTTTCCTTTAACGGAGACTCCCCATCCCCAAATGTACAATGGCTTATCTCTGCATTCTTACACTGAAACAGGGCCCGCTCCCCAACAAACTTTTCTTCTGAATATCTATTCATAATTTCCTCCAATCTTTGCTTTCATATGCTCTATTGGAATTATCTCATGTTACCTTTCCTATGTAAAATACTTAATGCAAATACGTTTTCATGCTTTTAAGGCATGCTGTTTTGTGCTATACTTAACCCAAAGGAGGTAAATCTATGGAACTTCGTGTCTTACAATATTTTCTTACCGTCACAAGAGAACAAAGTATATGCGGTGCTGCCAACGCCCTGCATATTTCTCAACCCACACTCTCCAGACAGTTAAAGGAGATGGAAACAGAACTTGGAAAACAGCTTTTTATCCGTGGAAATCGAACCATAACACTAACAGACGAGGGGCTTATCCTAAGAAAAAGGGCTGAAGAAATTCTTGGGCTTGTACAGAAAACTGAAAAAGAAATTGCTATTTCAAATAATATTATCGCAGGAGATATTTATATTGGTGCGGGTGAAACCCATGGTGTCCATCTGATTACACAGACTGCAAAGAATATCCAGGACTCCTATCCCCAGGTGCACTTTCATATTTCCAGCGGTGACTCCACCGATGTTTTTGACAGTCTGGATAAAGGCCTCATTGACTTTGGCCTGATTCTTGACAAAGTTGATACTCATAAGTATAACCATATAACATTTCCTGTCACAGATACCTGGGGCGTACTTATGCTTAAGGATAGCCCTCTGGCTGATAGAGAATATATTTTTCCGGAAGATTTAATGGATAAACCCCTGATTGTTAACAGGAATGCCCGTAATAGTGATTTCATAAAAAACTGGGCCAATGCAGCAGATGCTCCGCTCAATATTGTTGCCACCTATAACCTTGTATATAATGCTTCCCTTATGGTGGAAGACGGTATGGGCTATGCCATCTCTATCGACAAAATCCTCAACACCTCCGGGGACAGTCGGCTTGTTTTTATACCATTTGCTTCGGCTCCTCCTGCAGAAATGCACTTAATCTGGAAAAAATATCAGGTCTTTTCCAAGGCTTCCGAATATTTTATTCAGGAATTGGAAAAATATATTCAGGCATAACACAAAGGGACAATCATTTCTGATATTGTCCCTTTAATATATTATTTCTTTTCAAAGTCTTTGATAACATCCACCATTTCCTCAATCTTGATAAGATACTTATAGCCCTTCCCGGATGGATTTGGTCGCCCGAAAAATGACTTATTTTATCTCAGAGAACAGCATGCGTCTTTTAAGTCATGTAAAGAACGCGCTAAATCTTCGGCGATATAAATTCCTCTTTCTTTCAGATGCTCTGGAACAGAAGATTTTTTCCGGTTCATACATGCATAAAAAACATTTTTATTTTTTTCTGCCATATCCCAAAAAGGCAGTTTGATAATACCCGGTGTCATTTCTCCGACACCCAGCTCCAGCAATACCACCTTTTTCACCGGCTCTCCCACCATATATTTTTTCAAAAAGTTTTCATATCTGTGAACGCTTTCTTCCCACGCAGTTCCCTCTAAAAAAGTATCATCTCTTACCCATGGAACCATAATCCGTCCACAGTGTTCACACCGTGGTACCATATCCATCGGCAGCACAGTTCCCTTCAAGTTTCTGCTCATATCCTCAACCAGATTGCGGTTTTGATATATCTCATCCGTACAAGGCTGGCTGCACTGGAGAAATCCCATGTTCCCCTGGTAAGAACATATCTGTTTTTCCTCAAATACTCTGTTAAACTGCATATCTACATTAGTCGTCAAAATAAAGCAGTCTTTGCCTTTCAGACATTCTTTTAAATCCAGGTAGGGCTGCCCGGTTGGTGCCTCCCACATGGCCCGAATATAACTGCAATAATAGGCCCACTGCTGTTCCGGTGTGGAATAACAATGATAAAAACCTGCAAAAGGCGAGGCAAATCCATAGTAGTCCTTGAACTGCTTTAGGCACTCTGTCATATAGCGTCCCCAATGATAGTGATTATAACCGGCTGCACTTGAAAGACCAGAACCGCCGCCTACAACAATCGCATCCGCTTCCGATATATACGCTGCAAGCTTCTTTAGCTGACTTAGATACTCCGTCATTATTCCATTTCCTTCTTAATATCTCGCAGTATGTCACTAAGATATCCATCCAGGCCATAAGACTTATTTACAATACTATCTGCAATATATATCTCACCCAGATTGATTGTAATATAGACCGCATTCGGTTCCCGTTCTGCAAGCCCCATGAGAGGTGCTTTTATCAACTGATTTCTCCAGCCAATACCCAATTCCAGAATAACCAGATTTTTATTGTGATAGGCCTCAAGGAACTGATGCCATGCCTGTTCCATTCCCGGCTTTAAAGGTTCTGCATTATACATGGTCATGACTGCCCCGCATTTTGGACACCTTGGAATCAGCTCAGACGGAATCTTTCCATCTGTTTCGGCTGCCGCCATTTTTTGAATCGCTTCTAATGCCGGATACATGGTATCATGACACAGCCTGCTGCATCGCATCTCGAGCCAGTTGCCTTCCACTTCGTAGACTTTATCCGATTCAAATCCTGATAGTTCAAAGTGGCCTTCTGCATTAGATGTTACAACAAAATAGGGTTTATCACCTACAATACTTTTCAAATCAGCCATAACTTCTGTTTCCTGATACTCTCCGCTGTAATGCTGAATCAGACGGCTTAACACGCCCCATTTTTCTTCTTCTGTTGGCCAGTTTGTAAATACAGCCTGCAAAATATTGCGAATACCATATTTCCGCTTTAAGTCCCCAAATAGTTCCTCAAAAGCCTGATTATCTGCAAATAAATGCAAGCCCTCAGTTATCGAAAGGCCATTGCTCGCACCGATGAGCAGGGCATCTGCATTTTTAATTTTCTCTGCTATTTCTTTGTACTGGTTCATTATGTACCTCCGAATTTTTATTGACAAGAACCAAGTTTGTTGTTAAGTTTAATATAATTCGTTTTAGAAAGGAATTCTTATGAAATACTCAACAAAAGTCAGTGATTCTGTTCATATATTAACCATGATTGCCATTAACTCAGATGAGCGTTTGACAAGTGCCCAGATTGCTGAAAGCATCCATACCAATGCGGGATGTGTCCGCCAGCTGATGTCTGCTCTTCGGAAAGCTGATTTAATTGTCAGCGTTGCCGGACATCCGAAGCCGTCCTTATCAAAAGCCGCCTCTGAAATCACATTATTAGATGTCTATAAAGCTGTCGAGGGGGATACGCCTCTTCTGCACTTGGATACGCACACAAATCCAGCCTGTGGTGTTGGTGTCAATATCCAGTTCGCCCTGCAGGATTATTTCAATGATGTGCAGAATGCTGCCGAAACATCCATGTCCGGAATTACTCTACAGGACATTATCAATCGCTTTTATGGCAAAGTTGGAGAGATTTAATCAAATCTCTCCATTTCTTTTTTACATCTTCTAAAACTCTGGCAATATCGCCACGAATAGCCATCCCTTTATCTTCAATCTGCTCCGGAAGAAAATCATACTGAGCATTCACTGAGATATATCTGGCATCGGGAAGGTTCATCGTCAGATTCCAGAAAGGCTCTTGAATAAACATTGGAGTCATTCGTCCAACTCCCAGCTCTATAAAGAGAATTTTTTTACTTCCATTCTTCTGAATATAATCGGATATTTTTTTATACTGTTCCTCATATTTTTTTCCCTGAAGAAAGTTCCCATATCCCCGTACCCAAGGGAATAACTCTGCTCCACAATGCGGACAGTGTGGAATTAACTCCGTTGGAATACTGGTTCCCTCTCCCATAGCTTGAAACATTTCTTCAACAGGCTGAACCGCATCATAGGTTTCATCACAGCATGAACGTGAGCACTGGAAAAACCGATGATCTCCCTGAATCTCACTCACCTGGGCTTCCGGGTATAATCGCATAAACTGGGTATCCTGATTGGTAGTCAGAATGTGGAAATCTTTGTTTTTTAATATGGTATCCAAATCCACATAAGGTTTGCGAACCGGTGCGTGCTGGGTTGTGTGCAGAAAAGTGGCCAAATATCCCCAGAATTCCTCCCGGGTTTTATAGCTGTGCATCATCCCTGAAAATGCCCCCTGAAAACCATATTTTTTTGCAAACTTTCCAAAATGTTCCATATATGAGGGTGTTGCCGCATAATAAAAATCTCCACCACCGGCAGCTGAAAGTCCTGATGCACCACCTACTACAACGCATTCTGCCTCTTTCACCTGTCTGGCAAATTCCTTCACCTGCTCATCATAAGACTTTGCTTCGTTATCCGTAAGTTTTACAACCGTCCGCCCGGATGCATACACACCATAGTGTCCTGAATAATTAAACTGGGCCTGGGTTACTAAATCTTCATAAAAAGTCATAATTAAAAAATCCTTTCCGATTTATCTTTGATGTTATTTTAATATTAACAGCAATAGTTTAGCATCGTCGGAAAGGATTGTCAATAGTTGTTATCTATTCACATAATCGTTTAAATCGGGGATTGCCCCTTAAAAAGGCCGAATCTTCGCCTTTTTCAAGTGCTCGTTTCATCATGATTTTCATCTTATCACTTCCACTGTCTTCTTTAAAAGTCATATGTTGATACAACTTTGAATTTTTAATTTCAAACATTGTATCTATTCCCTTTAACAGTTCCTCAAGGGCATCCAGACTTTCGTCAACTTTCTTCATTTCAGCATACACTTCAAATTTTGAAGATGCAGGTATATAAGTCCCCAAATCCAAAAGGACACATAGTTTTTCGGAAAGTTCTGCATATTTCAAAGCCTCCTCATATTGATTTTCCCTACAGAGTAAAGATATAATTTGCATGAGACTGCCCGCAATGGCATTGGCATTTTTATAAATCATACTTTCATGAATTTCATAAGCTTTGGCATATTCTTTTTTTGCTTCATAAAGATTCCCCTGAATGGTTCGTTTGTCAAAGCCTAAAGGGGGAATCTGGTCCAGTAACCGCTGTGCCTCTTCAAATTCGCCATGATGGATATAATTCTGTGAAAGAAACATAATGGCTGTATTTGCCAGTTCTTTATCTTCTGAAAAAGCCACACTTTCAAACCAGGCTAAAATCTGTTTATGGTATTTTTCCCGAATATCCAAATCCTCGTTTTCCATGTTAACATAACCATTTAAAATCTGGGCCAGACACAATACCAGTTTATCGCAGTGTGGATAGTTCTTAATGATTCCACGTGCCTTTTCAAAGGTTTGGGGAAATCCGTTACTAAAAATCTCTTCGGAAATTTCATTGATGATATTTCCGATTTCCACATCCGTCAATTCTTCACGAAATGAAAGGAGGGTATCTACATCCGTCTTTAGGATTCTTGCCAGGGGCGCCAATAAAGTAATATCCGGGTAAGAAATGCCATTCTCCCATTTATTCACTGCCGGTGCTGAAACCCCCAGATAGTTTGCCACCTGTTCCTGGGTCAATTTCTGTTCTTTTCTATATTTTCGTATAAGTTCGTTTATTTTCATCACACTTCCTCCTGTCTTATAAAAAGTAAAGGCCTTTGCTACTTTAACAATAGCAAAAGCCTTTGACCAAAACAAGTGAATCCTTATCATGTTTTCGTTAATTTTATTAACCGCCGGTTATTTCTTATTTCATCCAGACAGCCTGTACATCCCGCACAGCTATCGCATCTTTAATTTTTACATTCTTATCAATTCCCAGCTTCGCATAAGCCTTTCGAACATGGTATTTGACTGTGCCTTTTACAATATGAATTTCTTCCGCGATTTCTTTATCTGAATAGCCTTCAGCCATCCGATACAGAATCTTTCTTTCCTGCTCTGTAAGTGGTTTGTTTTCTGACGCCAGAATCTTATGTAAGGTGCTGACTCGTTCCCGAAAGCCATCGGCAATACGGCTGACTTCCCTGACACCTTCCTCGCTGTATTCTGCAAGGATCTCATTGACATATTCTCTGCCGAATTCATCTATAAACTCCGCCAAAACAAGCCAGAGCTTTTCCTCAGCCAACAACTTCACTGCCAAACGAAGACTCTCATCCATTTCAGCCATGAGATGCAGCTGACCATAGTTACCAGCTTTTAAAATCTCCAGGTAAATAAAAAACAATCTGTTATTGTCAATATGATAAAACTGCTGTGCCTCAGCTATCGCATTGAGGGATAAAAGCGGTTCTCCAACATATGACAGGTATTGGGCACTGGTAAACATGGCTGTAGCCAGGTTTTGTGGGTGAATGCTGTTCTCCCCATAATAGGGTTTCTGATGAATACAGCATACACCAAATTCACGATTTCGTATCCACATGGGAACTTCGGCCATCATGGCTAACGCCATACAAGACATAGCTCTGTAGAGTTGTGCTGCCTCCCGGCACCGCTTACCGGCAGATGAATTTTCTGCAAGATCTGCGATATAAATGGTCGCCTCTTTCCACATCCTCTTATCCAGACCATGCCGTGCCATCAATTCCAATAAATAGGCCGCTCCCAGACACTG
Source organism: Clostridia bacterium (assembly GCA_009929615.1). Taxonomy (GTDB): domain Bacteria; phylum Bacillota; class Clostridia; order Lachnospirales; family Lachnospiraceae; genus Frisingicoccus. The sequence goes on from SAAB01000006.1 coordinate 58,572, forward strand.
CATATAAGCTGTTTCATCATCCTTCACAAGTTTCCTGTCCTGGAAAATCTGCCAGGCTGTCTCCTGAGCTTCTATAATATCTCCACGATAAAACGCCGCATAGCCCTTAAATAATGCAAGACCAATCTGACAGCTCTTTCCCTTTATCTTTCCTTCTAGTTCTTCAAATCCTGTTTTCACCTGTTCTGCGGTTTCCCAAAGGTACATGCCTCCGATAAAAGGATTTTCGCATTCCAGTGCCTCCAGTATATATTTTTCGTCCATTTGTTAACTCTTATATGGATTTTATATTATATAGTATATGTCTTTCTCTTCTTAAGCACAACTTCATCGCCAAAAAATGAGCGAATTATTTTGTATTTTTCACATTTTTAGAGTGAATCGGGATTTGATTTTCTTCGTGCTTCGCACTTACAGATTCCAAGGTCTATATTTTCCTCCTGTGGAAAATGGACACAGGTCAGGCACCATTTGCTCGGATACCCCTCCGGTTTATGTTCAAAATGCTCACAGCCATCATCCAATGCATACATAATACGATATCCCTCTTCATCATAATATTTTTCCTGATGTAAATCGGGAAAAATTGGCATAATATCATTCTGAAGCCGCTCCTCTTCTCCATAATAACCATAATAAATAGAAAAGGTATGACCGCCTATTTTTATTATTTTATACAGGTCACCCTCTTTAGGGTTAACTTCTGTTTCATATATCTCCACAACTTCGCCTCCTCATTAAGTTTCCACTGCTTCCACCTTCCTTTATTGTAAAAGAAAAACCTCACCTTGTGAACTGACCAAAAGGTAAGGTTTTTTAATCTTTTCAATCGTTTCAATATCTGATTGACTCATTAACATCCTGGCAACATAATATACATCTGACATTGCCGGAATCCCTTTATTCTTCATTTTTTCATGAATACTTTCCGGTGATTTTACTCTGCTCACAATTGTTTGAGGAATATTAATTTGATAATTTATAAAAAAGAAGACCTTTAGACTATTTATCTAAAGGCCTTCTTCTCGCCAAATTGAATTTAGTACAAACAAGCATTTACGAATTTCATAGGTACATCCATACGCTCTGCGACTTGCTCTGATGTCATACCGCTATCTAAAAAACGCTTGCAAACTACTTTCATATTTTCCCCAATCTCAATAATGTGCTTGTCGGGGTCATAAATTCTAACCACTCGCTGTCCCCATGAATGCTCCTTGACAGGGTGGACATATTCCACATTATACCTTTTCAGTTTTTCGGCAAACTTGTCAAAATCCTCTTCTTCAAAGTATATTTCAAAACTATTACTGCCAAATGAAACATTGTCTCTACCAATAAATTCCTGCCAAGTTTCAAGTGTTTGTAATGCTAAACCACCCGTCAAAGTTTTGTTTGCTCCAAAGTCCATAATAACATGGAGTCCAAACATTTTTTTGTAAAATTCAACGGACTTATCTATATCCGTTACTACCAACATGGGATTTTTGATTTTCATCAACTCTACCTCCACAATTCCGATTTGTTTTTTTTTTTTGAAACACATACCGTGCAATAAAAGTCTTTTCCGCACTATCATCTGACGCATCTGCAAGCAGCACTCTTTCAAATGAAATACCTTCGTGTTCAAGGCAGGTTTCCAGAATATAAAGGAAAATTCCCATATCTATTTTGTTGTAATAACTCACCTTATTTACAGGCATAATTCCTCTTTTTCCAGGTTTTTTGTATCTGTATATCAGCAATTCTTCACCTGTGTTTTCGACAATCCATGGTTGTGTGTTGCAGGCACTGGGCGCAAAACGAACAATCTCTGCAATGCTCATGGTTTCCCCAGTCCAGATTTCATCCAACGGTTTTCTCTTTGACTTGAACATATCCTTACGGAACTTGTCCTCCGGCATTTTTGCAATGGAGATCATGATAACATAGTCAAGACCGTCCAGCAGCATATTCTTCGGCTTTCCTATCCCAAACCATAACGCACCGATATCTTCTGAAGCGAGATATAGATCAATCTGTTCGCCCATGTAACCGATATTTCTCAGGTACTCATCTTTTGTTTCACTGTAAAACAAAATGCAATACTCTGCACCCCGACTGCAGGTAGTCTCTGATTCGGGAACAATGCAGATTTTCGTTCTAATTTTTTGATCAAGGGGTTCTACGGACTGAATGAAAATTTCAAGCTTTTCAATATCTTCATCTGCCAGTTTCCCTGTATTTTTAAATGTATGGAATGATTTTCGTTTAAATATCTGTCTATAGTTGTCCATTCACTCACCTTCACAAATTTACTGCAATGCTTTCTCCAAATCGGAAACATACAATGCCTGCTGCTTTTTCAGAAACGCTTTCACAAAAGGCTTCATAACCAGCTTCTTTGCTGTCACATCTTCTGTAAAATCAATCTCCGTCTGTCCATCTTTTTCTGTGAAAATGCCAGTCCAATGTCCCTTCATGTTGTCATTCTCCATATCAAATTCCCAGCGCTTGCACGGTTTAGAAGCAGTAATGGTAAATGTGGTAGGATACCCGTCTTTTGTATATTCCACGAACTGATTTTCATTTATAATCTCAATTTTACTCAAATCACTGCGCCACTGATAATTTTCCAACGAAGTGACAACATTCCACACATCTTCTACCTTGCTTGTAAATGAGGCTTTTATATTCGAAATTGCCATTGTTTTTCTCCTTTACAGTGCGGTTATACTTTCTGAAATAAGAGATTGTTTACTCTTTCCGTTATCCAGATTTCCTCATCGGTAATCTCCAGTCCATAGCCCTTTATCACTTGCTCATCAAATCTGGTCAAAATATCATTAAATTCTAAAGAATCCTGCTTTTTCCTTGGGAAACAAATCCTCGTTTCAAAACAATCCGTCCGTTCGAAGCCTGCCATTTTTCCAATTTCCTGCCACTCTTTTTTCGTATAAAATTTGATATGTCCGTCTTTTTTCATTTGCATATATGCGTCTACAAATCGTTCCGAATCATTCTCATTTGGTGCCGGATCAGTAAGGAAGAATGTCCCCTTGGGCTTCAATACTCTGTTGATTTCCCAAAATGTATCCTTGATAGCCGGAAAATGGTGCAGTGCATATCGTGTAATAACCATGTCGAAGGATTGATCTGTAAATGGAAATGTCAGACCATCATAACTCACAAATTGGATATTATTCATTCCGTCAGCTACAGCCCTCTTACGATTCTTCTCCAATGCCTGCTCGACAATATCCAATCCGATTACTTCTGATTTTGGATACTGTGCTGCAATGGGAAATGCTAAATATCCCGTTCCGGTTCCCAAATCAAGGATTCTCATACCGTCATTGATTTTTAGGCAGTGTAGGATTTGCTCAAGATGAGCTTGATCCTGAGTCTGTTTATTATAGAAGTTTTCGATTTCGAAACTTTCCTCAAAACCTTTTTTTGTATTTTCAATGCTTATGGAGAGTTTGCTTTCTGCTGTTATTTCTTTTTTATTCATGCGTTCACTCCTCTAAAACTCCCGGTTCTTGTATTTCGGTTCATCCGCTCTGCAAACCGGAATTTAACTCGCTATTATTCCACGTCCTCTCAATCTATCTATGAATGATTTTCTGGAAAATACTATAAATTTATGAATTGTGCCGTTTTTGAAAGATAATGATACAGTTGGAAATACAAACAGCCAACCAATCTTTGCATCTACCATATTTTCAAAAGACATCTCCAAATTTCTATACTCTGGAGCAACGGTTAGTTTATTTGTTCTATATGTCACTTTCTCATCATCAAAATACAATGCACCACCCAAAATACCATTATGACAGAAACTTGCAATATAAATATCCTTCATCTTTATGTCCTCCGTAAACACCGATTTGCTCAATTCAACTCACCAGCATACAAAGGTTATCTGCGATTTTTAAGATTTTCCAGTGCCTGTTCATTATTAGAAGTTACCATTCCAAGTGTTTCGCATTTATCCATCTCATCGCAGTCACCGCAAGTACTTACCTTCTTGCCAGCAGCACATTTTCTAATCGGGCACATGGCGTTACAAAACGGGGTTTTCACCCCATCTACACGGCATCCGACACAATTAATCATTTCTGCTGTAATCTCTGCCCCGTTTAGCTCACTCCATAACTTAGCCGTCTTTTCCCGCAACTTATTATCATCATTAAGTGTTGCAATACGAGCATCACATTTTTCACAATCCAAACCGCAATAAGCAATTAAATCCTTCATTCTTCTTCCTCCTCGTGCATATATATTCCTGTTAAGTTTAGCGGGTTGATTTATTTGCACCTGCACGTTTGGTCATTTTCGTCATCATCCGTCCAATAAAAAGTGGATGATGATAGGAAAACTTCATCTGCAGAGCCTGTGAAACCGAGTGGCAGATCACGAATTTCTTTGACCAGATATGTTCTGCCAGTCCATAACCAACCTTCTTTGGATCAGCCTTGAACTCTTTTGGAATAGGTAGCCCACTTGCAGATGCTGTATTTGTGAGCGGTGGATGGAACAAATGAAAGGAAATGCCATATTCCTCGTTTTCGATTTCCAGACACTTTGCCAAGGATTCAATCGCCCCCTTTGTGGATGCGTATGGAGAAATATTTGCAAAGCCAGTCACACCAACACCGGAACTGGTGAAAATAATACGACCCTTTTTCACCTTACGCATAAAAGGAAGTACTGTTTTTGCCAGTCGAAGTGCTCCAAAATAGTTGATATCCATAACCTTTTGATACACTTCGTAACCGGTATCCGTTTCACTGTCAAAGGTACACACGCAGGCGTTATGTATGGCAATGTCAATATTCCCGAAGCGTTCTACTGCCTGCTCTACACCATTTTCAATACTGTCAAGCTGCTGCGCATCCGCAATAATCGTTAAAAGCGTATCTGGATATTTTTTTTGCAGTTTGCTGATGCCTGACACTTCGATATCAAGCACCGTCACTGAATGTGCCAGTTTCAATAGTTTCTCTGTAAGATAATAGCCGATACCCTGATTAGCACCGACAATTATGATGTTTGCCATTGTGTCTCCTCCTTTGATTATTTCTTATATTCATAAAGCCGATATAACCTTTTTGAAAATCCACCGGCAAACAATAGCCTGAAGAATGCATTTTCAAAACCGTGCAATTCGCCGATCAGATCATCTGGCGTCATATTTAACTCCTGTACAAAAGACAGGCAAGTACCATCCAGCAGTTCTTTCGGATCGTCGATTCCGTGGACTTTGGTAACGCCGACTTCTCCGATTGGATTTTTATACTTTGAAATCCTTGCAGCAAGCACGGTGTAGACATCCATCAAAAGATCGACAGAGGAAAAGTGGTCTGTTAAGGATCGCAGCAAAGAAAGCAGTTCACCCTTTGCCAGATACATAGAAAAACCTTCCATGATAATCAGAGCTTTTCTATCTGAAGGGATTTGCTGTAACCATTCCGTGTTTCGTGCATCAGAACATATCATATGGTAGCAGCTGTCTTCGGTGAAATACTTGCGCCGACCAGTTATGACATCAAGAAAATCCACATCAAACCATAGATGACCATCAGTGCCTACCCGGTCTATGCGACTGTCCATGCCACAGCCGATATGCAGAATAACAGCCTCCGGATTGTTTCGCATTTTCTCCGCCAGCCACCGGTCAAATACTGCGGAACGCAGTCCCATATAATACGCAAGCCACTTCGACTTTGCTTTTCCTGTCAGAGCAAAGCCTTCCCTGCTCCATATATGCTCTGCCTTTGGATCATGAAGGATTATTCCTTTCCTGCTGACCAGAGCTTTACCGTACAGCGGGATATATAGGGTTTTACTTACATTTTGTGATTTCATTTCGCTTTCTCCACTCATAATTCGTCCGGTAAACCAAGGATTTGTGTGATTCGCTTTTTCATATCCGGCTGTTGCTGTTCGTATTCATCCCCACTCTGATAGAGAATACTTCCACCTACACCAAATGCCAGCAGATTGATGGCAATATCTATATCTGTACCCTGTGCTGCGAAAATGCCTTGTTCCACATATAGTTCCAGTATTTCCCGGATGTATTTCTTCATAATCAGCATGGTGTGTTCTCTGATTGCACCAAGAATGCTCCAGTGCAGCTTATTAAGATATTGTGTGCGAAAGTCTTGCGTTGCTTCATGGATGTAGTCAATATATCTTGAAAGCATCCCCCTGGGATTTTCGCTGTCTGTATTCACTATAAAACGCATTTGTTCTTCATAAGAAGTAAAAAACAAATCAATAGCAGCTTCCATCACCTCATCTTTGGACGCAAAGTGATAATAGAAGGAACCAACCTCAAGTCCAACTTTGGAAGTGATCATGCGAATGGAAGTGTTTTCATATCCTTTTTCGAAAAATAATTCTAACGCCACTGTCGTAATATCATGCTTTGTTGCTTCTGCTTTCGCTGTTTTCTTCTTCATTTTCATCGTCCTTCCAAAACCGAATATCGTTCATTTACATTATATGTGTTTCATTCGTGCATGTCAATTTATTTTCGAATAGTGTTCGGAATCGCATAAAAAAATAAACGGTGCCAACGGATTATTATATCCTGGCACCGTTTCGTATTTACATTCATCCTACATTCAGACCTGAGAATGCGTAGATTCCATCCACCGTCGTTTCTCTATATATACCCGGTTCTGTTTCTAAATTGCCCTGAGAAAAATAATTCTCTTCAATTTCATAAGGATAATGTCCATAATAGTTGGCTTCATCCGCACTAATGGATGTTTCCGTATTGAATGGTGTCGTTGTCCCTGCTCTGCAGGCATATTCCCATTCTGCTTCCGTTGGCAGACGATAGCCGTCAGCACTCATATCCCAGCTCACAATGCCGTCTGCCACCTGATATACCGGCGTCATTCCCTCCTGCTCACTTCGTGCATTGCAGTAATTCACAGCATCATACCAGCTGATATTTTCGACCGGCAAGTGGCCTCCATTAAAATTACTTGGATTGCTTCCCATCAGTTCCTCATACTCCTGCTGGGTCACCTCATAAGGGCTTATATAGAAATCATTTACTTCTACACTATGCTGTGTCTCATCCGGACTTCGCCAGTTTTCACTTTCCGGACTTCCCATTTCAAAAGTTCCACCTGTAATCAAAAGGAATCCATCATCAACTTCCACAACTGTAGCCTGTGTTTCCACTTTCTCCTCAGTATCCGCAGATACTGGTTCTGTATCCGTCTGAGAATTTCCACAAGCTGCCAGAGACGTCATCAAAAGAACAATCGATAAAATACTTCCTAACTTCTTTTTCATTTTTCCCCTACCTTCATACAATTTCCAAGCACCTCGCCTGTCTTTAAATATTCATAAGTTGGCATTTCAAATAAAACAGGTTTTAAAACATGATAATTGATTTTATCATTATCTGTTAAAATATTTTCTTCTGCATAGGTCCCTGCAATCGTACATATAAAACTTTCAAAACCTTCTGTTTTATAGATATCTTCAACTTCACATTCCATAGTTACAGATGCTTTCGTAATCATCGGGCTTCCCTTTTCACCAAGAGTATATACAAAGGCTTCCGACTTGTCTTCCTTATTGCCGCTGATACAGCCCATATGGTCCGCTTCGGCAAGCCAGGATTCATCGACAATGTTTATGGACAATACTTTTGTTTCCTTAATTCCTTGATTTGTATAATGATTCGCGGCAAGGCTTACCATCACGTGGTCATGACCGATAATGCCGACATGTCCAACCAAAATCCAGTTTGGCCGACCTTTTACCATAGTTCCTACAACAATTAAAGGGGTTGGATATAATGCTAATGCTGCTCCGATTTTTTTCTTCATAATAATCACCTTTCTACTTCCTATTGACAATATGTTTTTTTGTTGTTACGATAGTTCTATAAATCATGTTAGTTACATACTAAACCTTAGAGCACACTTTAAGTCAATAACTTTTTTACTTATTTTGAAAAGAGGATTCTATATGGATACAACAATTTATACCATTAAAGATGTCGCAGCAAGAACCGGGATTTCCGCACCTACGTTGAGATTCTACGATAAAGAAGGTCTTCTGACCTTTATCAAACGAAGTGCTTCAGGTATCCGGATGTTTACAGAGGCTGATTTTGAACCACTCTACACAATCCAGTGTCTTAAACGTTCCGGTATGCCTTTGAAGAAAATCAAAGAATTTATGGACTTGTATGTACAGGGCAATGATACCATTCATGAACGGCGTGTCATGTTCGAAGAACAGCGGGAGAATATTCAGAAACAGATTGAAGAACTTCAGGAAATGCTGGCTGTCGTCGACTACAAATGCTGGTATTTTAATGAAGCAGAGAAAAAAGGAGATGTCTATTATTACAGAAATCTCCCGAAAGAAGAAGTTCCGGAACAGATTACCGACTTTCTTCAGAAAGTCAAAGAATTTCATACAAAACCAGCAGAATAGGATGCAGAAAGGCGATAGTCTCACATGACTATCGCCTTTTCATTGAAAGCATTAATTTTTGTAAATAGTAACCAATAAAAATCATAAAACACATCATTGCAAATAAATCCCATTCATAAAATATCGGAGGCTCCCCATAGTCAAAAAAAGCGAACTGAACTCGAAGCAACATATATGAAATAAAATTTCTTTTTATCAGGGCATAAATGCCATAGCCGGATACGGCCACGGCCAACATCCTTAAAATCCAGGTACGGGAAGTACTTTTCTGCGTTATATGAAAGGCCTTCCTCATCATTCCCAGAATCATTCCATAGTGCAGACCAATATGCAGTCCCATCAATAAAAAACCTCCATGGGATGTAACCATATGAAGATTTCTCGCCAGATGCTGACTCATATTTAAATCTAAAAACCGGAATACATAACGGGACATTCCGATACCGCTGACCATAAGTCCTATCATATCCAAAAACAACAGCCCATCCACCACCAGCTGGAATATACGGTTCGAAGAATACTTACCTTTTCCCAGATTTTTATACCAGCTTAGATTCATTAAATGGTGTAAAATAAACAACACAAACATCACTGTTCCTGCAATTTCATGATTATCCGGACCAAAATACTGATAGGACATGACAAGAAAAAGCAATACCGTCATGCATATATCCAAAAATACTTTGATTTTCGTCTTTTTATTCATCTTCTATTTCAAACTTTCTGCAGCGTCATTAATACATCGAAGCGCATTCAGACTTCTCGGATAACCAATATATGGCAGACACTGGGATACCACATTGATTAAAAACTGTTTATCATTTCCTATCTTCATATTCGCTGCCGCATGACTGGTCAACTGAGGTTCACATCCACCCTGGGCTGCAAGATAACAGAAGGTAATCATCTCTCGCTGGTTATAATCAAGGCCACCTCTGGTATAATAATCGCCAAAACAGTTAGCGGCAAGCCACCGGTTGATATGTTTTGACTCTTCCGGACCAGACTTGTAGAACTCTTTCATTCCTTCGCCAAAGATATCTACCTGGGCCTGAATACCTGCTTCCAGACGATTTTCTGTGGTGGTTGTTGCCTGACCTTCCAGTGGCAGGCTGATACCCTTCGCTTCAAAAATTTCATTCACCGCTTTTAAGAAAGGAAAAACCCTTCCGATTCCCAGATAATCCACCGCCTGATAAACAACTTCCTTAATCTCAACAGGAGTCATACCAAAGTTCAAGGCCGCCGGTACCAGCACCCGAAACTCATCAATCCCCTGACATCCAAGGAGTGTTGCAAGGATGACCGTAAATCTCGTTTTATCCGGCAGTCCCCTGCCCTCTTCATTGATTACTTCGTCAAAAGCAAAATTGTCAAATCTCTCCATAAATTCCGGGTCCGTCCTTCCAAAATCAGAAACATATCCCGGAAACATTTTTTCATGATATTCTTTTGCATTTTTTGTGATAGCCATTTTAAATCCTCCATTTCTTTTCTTCTATCGTAAACTTCTGCATGAAAAGAATCAATTTCAATTACTTCTTTTATACATTACCCAAGCTTCACTATTATAACCCTTCATCAGGCTGAGTGCTGCCTCCGGTACATTAATCAGAGTTCCACCTTTACATGGCTCCATAACAATGACTGGTTTATTATATTTATTAGCAATCTCCAGGCATTTCCTCGACTGAACATTTGGCTGCTCCCAATCAATATAATTAATCTGCAGCTGAAGAAAATCAATACAATCACCATACTTCTTCAGGATTTCCTCCAAAAGTGCCGGTACATCATGAAAAGACATTCCCACGTTCTTTATATATCCCTCTGATTTTTTCTTCTGAACGAAAGAAAAGGCATGAAACTTCTCACATTTTGCGTAAACATTATGGCCCATATTATGAAGCAGATAAAAATCAAAATATTTTACACCACAATTATTCAACTGCTCATTGAAAATCTTTTCTAAGTCCTCTTCATCTTTAAAATCACGCAAAGGCATTTTCGTAGCCAATTCAAAGCTGTCTCTCGGATGTCTTTCCACCAGAGCCTTTTTTACCGCCTCTTCCGCATGATACCCATGATAAGTATAAGCCGTATCAAAATATGTGAATCCGCGTTCCAAAAAAGTATCAAAAAGTTTCTCTATCTTATCATAATCGAAAGATGTTTGATTTCCCGGCTCCATCACAGGCATTCTCATACATCCAAATCCAAATTTCTTTTCATTCATTATGATACCTCCCCTATTTCTTATATTATCTATATTTTAAATTCAATTTAGGGAGAATGCAATTCTACTTTCTGATAGTTTTAATAAGTTTAACTAATCCATCTGTTCCGGCAGCACCATTGAAAAATGCACGACAACCTCATCTTCATCTTTTACCGGAAGCCATCCACGGACCTTTTGTTCCGAAGGTCTGTCCATTTTTCCCTCTTTCAGCTTCATTGCTTCCGCCATCATACAACCCTTATGACTTTCCGGGGCTCCCATTTTCGCACAAATCTGGCCTGCCTCCAGTCCCTGACTGACAGCTTTCTGATTCGCTGCCAGTACCCTGTGGGACTTATGAATCAACCGGGCTACCCCGGGAAATTCATCCCACATGCTGTGAAATTCAGCAATTATCTGCTCTTCTCTATCCTTATCCATTTTAGATTCTTCCTCCATTTCTTTTTGGCTCAAATAAAAGGCTTGCTATATACCGTGCATCAATACAATAATGGCAATAGGCCACAACCCTATCTTTCCCTCTGCATTATCTACAAAACGTTTAGGTACCAGCTTAATGTTTCGGACAAGTGCCGGACGATATAAGGAATCTCCGCAGAAATCCATCTTATCATAGTTTTCTTCCAGTTCGATAATATTAATTTTCATCTTTGTTATAAAATTTGATAAGTGTCTGTGTTCCCAAATCTCCCCATTTATCTTCAAGGGTTCTATAATTTGCCAGAACCTGATTCAATATCTTCAAATCCAGTCCCTGACTCTCTGCTTCCTGTGATGCCAGATTCATATCTTTAATAAAATGCTTCATGAAAAATCCCGGTGCATAATCTTCGTTCATAATCTTTACGCCGAAAGCATCCAGCTGTTTGCTTCCCGCTGCCCCGGAAGCTACCGAATCCAATAAGGTCTGGATATCCAGTCCCTGGGCTTTAGCATAGCTAATGGCTTCACAAATTCCGGACATTGTACCGGCAATCATAATCTGATTGGCCATCTTGGTATGCTGCCCACAACCCGGTCCGCCTTCATAATTAATATTTGTTCCCATAGCCTCAAAAATTTCATGACAAGCCTCATAGTCCACTTTATCGCCACCAACTAAAATAGATAAGGTTCCTGCCTTTGCACCTGTATCACCACCGGTTACTGGTGCATCCAATGAATGTATACCTATTTTCTTAGCCGCTTCATAAATCTCTTTTGCCAGCTTTGGACTCGAAGTTGTCATATCAATGACATAGGTTCCTGGCTTTGCATTTGCAAGAATACCACTTTCCCCTAGATAAACTTCTTCAACATCCTTTGGATATCCCACAATACTAATCATTGCCTCTACTGCAGCAGCACAGCTTCCGACAGATTCGTGGAAAATGGCACCTTCACTGATAACATCCTCCACTTTCGCTTTTGTGCGGGCATAAATATGAAGTTCATATCCTGCTTTCATCAAATTACGTGTCATGGATTTTCCCATGATTCCCAATCCTACAAATCCTATTTTCTTCATCTTAGATTCTTCCTCCATTTCTTTCCGGCTCAAATAAAAGGCTTGCTATATGCCGTGCATCCATACCACCAAGTTGCAAGCCATCAATACAGTAATGGCAATAGGCCACAACCCTATCTGTTTGAAATTGTTTACAGTAATCTTTCATAATCTCTATCTGTTCCTCTTTCGTACAATCCCTGAACTTTCCCTCTGCATTATCAACAAAACGTTTGGGTGCCAGCTTAATGTTTCGGACAGGTGCCGGACGATATAAGGAATCTCCACAGAAATCCGTCTTATCATAGTTTTCTTCCAGTTCGATAATATTGATATTCATCTTTTTTAAAAGCTGTCTTACAGCCTCCTGCTCTTCCCTGCGTTCTTTGGAACGCCAGCAGTCCTGAACTGTCATAGACATATTCCCATAATTCGGATAATTAAATGTTTCGTCAGATAAAATCAATTCCCAGAGTGACTTAAGTTTCACTCCTGGTTTTGTTTCTTCAATAATCGCAGAGCAGTTATGACACAGCGAATAGACGGTATCTCCTTTGGTAAAATTCCCGGAATCCGGCATGCTCGCCCATGTATTCTGATAATCATCCGGCATTTTATTTTCAAAAAATTCTATCTTATATTTTGGTACACAGCAACGCACAATTTCATAATTAAAATGCTCCTGGACATAATTTTGTATCACTTCGCTCAGCTTCGGATACTTCGACGTGAATATACAGCTCGCAATATAATAGTTTTTAGCCATCTCTCTCAATCCCTCCTTTTTCAATCCCATAGTTTCTTATATAAATTAATAATATCTTCCTCACTAATGCTTCGTCTCGTATTCGATGGACTGCCACTTGCCATGGCATCCTGTGCCATCTTTTGAATCTGCTCAAAAAAAGCCGCCTTTTGAATGCCATATTCTGCCAGAGATGGCACCTCGCATCTTCTGCAAAGCCGTACAACTGCTGCTAAAAAGGCATTTGCTGCCTCTTCATCACTCATATTTTCAGATGCCTCACCAATTTCCCGGCCTAGCAGGGCAAACCTCTCACAGGCACCTTCTAAGGCATAGCCCAGACATACTTTCAGCAACATGGCATTAGATATTCCATGAGGTACATGAAATAAGGCCCCAATCGGGCGGCTCATCCCATGAACCAATGTCACAGAGGAATTATTAAAAGCAATTCCCGCCTCCAATGCCGCCATGGACATTTCCTCTCTGGCTTCCAGATTATAACCATCTTTATAGGCTACTGGCAAATTTTTAAAAATACGCCGAACTGCAGAAACAGCAAAGGTATCCGACAAAGGCTGAGCCTTTCTCGATGTGTAGGCCTCTATACTGTGTGTTAACGCATCCAGCCCCGTAGATGAAGTAATATTTTTCGATGTTGTCAATGATAACTTTGGTTCCAATACAGCTACTTTTGGCATCAGGGGCTTGCCCCTTAGGAGCATTTTAATGTCTGTCTCCACATCTGTAATTATGGTAAACTGGGTCACTTCAGAACCGGTTCCTGCTGTTGTCGGAATGGCAATCATCGGTGGCAGCTGTCTAAAAATTTCTTTTCCCATATAATCCGAAATTCTCCCCGGACTTCGTGCCATAATTCCTATAGCTTTCATGGCATCCATCGGACTTCCTCCACCCAGGCCAATAAGAAAATCGCATTTCTCTTTTTTATATACAAAAAGGCCATTTTCAACCATAATGGTTGTCGGTTCTCCTGTTATATGGTCATAGACTACATACTCTATGCCGGCCTTTGTGAGAATGGCTTCTAATTTTTCTATACTGCCCGTTCTCACAGAACTTTTTCCTGTAACAATCAAGGCTTTTTCACCATAATCTGCTATAATTCCTGCCAGAGCAGACAAGGCATTTTTTCCTGTTATAATTTTTTCCGGAATCATAAATTCCTGGGACATATATATTACCTCACATTCCTATCGTATTCAATTTTATTTTACATCTTTTGTAAAATGTAGTATATTAAATAATATATATATTGTTATCTGTTTTTAATATATCATTTGAAAGGGGAATGAATATCTTGGATTTACAATCTCTGCGTTTTTTCCGTACTGTTGCCTCAGAAGGCAGTTTTTCAAAAGCGGCTCACAAACTGAACTATGCCCAATCTAACCTGTCCACAAAGATTCTTCAGTTAGAACGCGAACTGCAGGTAACTCTGCTCTATCGCCACAGTCATGGTGTATCTCTGACTCCAAAGGGCGAGCTGTTGCTCACCTATGCAGATGAACTGCTTCGCCTGGCAGATGAGACTTCACGGGTTATCGCCGATGATGGCACGGCCAAAGGAGCTTTAACCATCGGCTCCATGGAATCCACGGCCATATCCTTCCTTCCCCAGCTGCTTTCTTCCTATCACCGTGACAATCCAAACGTATCCATTACTGTCAAAACCGGCACTACTGAAGCTGCCATCCGCGGTGTCCTTGAACACACTCTGGATGGTGCCTTTGTCGCAGGAAATCTGAATCATCCGGATTTAGAAACCCGGTTTGTAAAGAACGAACACTTAATGCTGGTTACAAGTTCTGTAGATAGCCTCCCCCTGACCCCCGAATATCTATCCGGCGAATCATTGCTTGTCTTCCCCCAGGGCTGCTCCTACCGCCGCATATTAGAGCAGTGGCTGAAGGACCAGAATATTTTCTCTGAAAATGTCATGGAATTTGATTCTCTGGGAGCGATTATTGCAAGCATCAGTGCAGGACTTGGTATCAGTCTTTTTCCCGAATCCGCTGTTCGGGCCTATGCTTCCGGCGGGATACTGACCTGCCATGAAATACCACCGGAATATGCTCTCGTTCCTATTGTCTTCGTCTATCGTAAACACGAATTCATCGAAAGTTCATTACAAAATTTCATAGATTCTATTCAGATATAATCAAAAAGGTATGTAGAATTCTAAAATTCTACATACCTTTATATCCTTTGGCATTATCTGCCGTTATCCTGTCTTTGTTTTTTCAACGCATACATCCGCTCATCCGCCAATTTAAACAAGCTTCGTACATTCCCTGCCTCTGAATATTTACAAACGCCAATGGCGCTCTCCAAAGAACTTCCCGGAGCAAAAGATGCACAATCAATCCCTTCAATGGCTTTTCGAATGTTTTCTGCAAGTTCCTCCGCTTCCATCTCTTCCATAGCATGCAGAACAATAAATTCATCGCCGGCAAGTCTCGCCGCCTCATCGCCTTCCGGAAGACATTTTTCAATGGCCTCTGCTGTCGCCTGCAATGCTGCATCTCCGGCAGCATGTCAATAATAATCATTAATCCTCTTGAATCGATTTAAATCCATAAAGAGAACTGCAAAATCGCCACCGGGTTCAACACGTTTCATCTCCCACTGGTCAAGCAGCTCGCCGAGTTTCCTTCGATTTGGCAAACCGGTCAATTCATCATAATGAGCAAGATAATCCATCCGTCGCTGTGCATCCTTTAAGGAACTCGCATCATGTAATGAGAGAATAAACACTTCATGGCTCTGCTTTCTTGTCGTTGTCCGGGTAATCGATGCCATCAAAGGCATGAGATTTGAGAGAACCAAGTCCATAGATGCCCGCGGATTCTTAGACTTGGCAAATTCATTCAAAAGGACTTCCCCATCCTGTATTAAATAATTGGTGAACTTCTCCCTTTTTAGATGTTCTGTCTCCAACATCCGTTTTGCTTCTGTATTACCATATAAAATATTCCAATCGGAATCTGTAATTAACATGGCATCCATGCTGCTTTCAAAAACACTGCTCGGATCCATAGCCAGTTCAATATGTGCCAAATCGTGATTCCGAAGCTCATTCCAATAACCCACCATGAAAATTATTGTTGCAATAAAACTTAATGGCGGTAAAAACGTACTAAAATGCGGAATGACATAAATAACCAAAATGCCGATAGACACGGCCAGCACATCCAGAATAATAAAGCCTGTCGAAAGTATCTTGACATCTTTTCCTTCTTCTCGCCGCTGCCACAGATACAAACGTATCAATGCAACACCAAGATAGGCACCTAATTCTATAAAAATCAAATAAGGCCAGAAATCTGTAAAGGACTGCTGATAGGTCCACCCCAGACCACTGCCGCTCTGTACCAGTCTATCTGCAAAGGCTGTCGTATCTGAAACCATAAACAAAATGGTAATGATGATTCCCGGCACCCAGTAGAGAATTTTTCGTGTCCAGCTTTTAAAATATTTATTATCCCCGCACATAACCAGAAAGAAGTAGGCTGTTACCGGAATAAATCCATTCCAGCCAATAGCCCCTAATCTAAGCCAGAACCAGGCCTTAGCTTCTGTGGCTGCACCATAAAAAAAGGCATCACAAAAAGCCCACCATCCCAGGCAGACAAACACTGCCAAGGAGAGCTGAATAAGAGGGTCACCTTTAGCGGTAGGTGCCCTCTTTACAAATAGAACTGCATATAGAACCGCTGTAATCACAGCAAAAAAAGAAAGAATATTCATATATTGTGCCTGCCTATTAGATTTTATTGTAATTCATATACAAATTATACAATAAATTTCATCTTATAACAATGTTTTTTCAGACTTTTATATGTAAAATATATCAACCTACAAGAGCTATATGGACATTCACATTGTCTTCTGTTGTTTTGAGTGATTCTGATATTCCATTATCTGTCACTTCCCCCAAATGAACGACCTGATAGGGACTGATGTCCATATCTTCATAGTTAATAACAAAGGCATTCCAGCCATCCCAATAATAAACATGTCCGGCCTTTATCTCCGATGTTTTTTCCGCAGCCATCACTGGTGTAAAGGGTAATTCACCATAATACTCATGTCCTGCATAGCGAACCATCTCTATATCTAAAGGCATGTTGGCTTTTATTTTTTCCACTGTAACATTATCATTTAAAACAACCGTGTATATGTTCTCTCCAAGAGTCATTTCCATTTCTGCTTCAATCCCGGCCACTTCTGGTAAATCCATACCATCGATCCAGCTATCCACATCACTCTGGGCTGAAAATACAGCACCGCCGCGAACGGATAAACCGTCCAGTAAGGTCACGGTATCTCCAACTAAACTCTGAATTGTACCCTCACTGCTGCCTAAACCGCTTCCTTCATGGGTTGCCAGTGGTGCAATGATTTTCCCGGAGAAATCATACTCTTCTAAAAAGGTATAGACCGGCATTGGGAGCGTTCCCCACCAGTTTGGATATATAAGAAATACGGTATCATACTGACTCATATTTTCTACATGGCTGGATAAGGCAGGTCTTGCATCATTACTCTGTTCTTCACTAGCCTGATTGGTTGTTGCACGATAATCGGTTGGGTAAACTTCTTCTGTAATAATCTGAAAGACATCTCCGCCTGTTTTTTCTGCTACCATGTTGGCAAGAACTTCTGCATTTCCGATATAGGTCCCATCCTGTGCATTAATGCTGGCCGACGATACAGCTTCTACATTACCACTTAAGTCTGTGACACCTACTCTTGAAAAGTAAGCTACTAAAACATTTGAACCGGATACAGCCTCTGTTTCAACTTCTGTTTCTGTGCTTTCCTCTGTGGTACTTTCGGCCTTCGTCACCGGCTGGGTTTCTTCTGCTGAATTTCTTTCACCGCAGGCACTCAGGGACAATACCATACTTAACACAATACTCCATACAACTGTTCTCTTCTTCATCAATTACCTCCTATTAAAATTACACTTTGTTATGGAAATTGTAACCAAATTCATATAAAAGAACAATTTTGTTTTTGAAGCCTTTTAATAAGTATTACTAATCCATAAAAAAAGTGACCCTGCCTCTGCAGAATCACTTTCTCTATATCTTATAAGTATTTATTCATAATATCCGAAAAATCAAAGGTTGCAAAATAATCAGCTGGTGTTTCTGCTCTTCGGATTAATTTTGTCCCACCATTTTCCTCCAGCAGAACCTCTGCAGAACGAAGCTTACCATTGTAATTATAACCCATCGAGAAACCGTGAGCTCCGGTATCATGGATAATAATTAAATCACCAATATCAATCTTTGGAAGATTCCGGTCGATGGCAAATTTATCATTGTTCTCACACAGAGAACCCGTCACATCATACATATGGTCGCAAGGTGCATCTTCCTTACCAGCAACTGTGATGTGGTGGTAAGAACCGTACATAGCCGGACGCATCAGGTTACATGCACAGGCATCCAGACCAATATATTCTTTGTAAATATGTTTTTCATGAACTGCTTTGGCAATCAAATGTCCATAAGGTGCCAGCATGAAACGTCCCATCTCTGTGAAAATAGCTACATCCCCCATACCTGCAGGTACGAGAATCTCCTCAAATGCTTTGCGAACGCCCTCACCAATTGCCATAATATCATTTGGCTCTTCATCCGGATGATAAGGGATTCCCACACCACCGGACAGATTAATGAATTCAACAGATGCTCCTGTTTCTTCATGAAGTTCAACGGCTGTTTTGAAAAGAATCCGTGCAAGGGCCGGATAATACTCATTCGTCTTTGTATTACTTGCTAAAAATGCATGAAGTCCAAAATGTTTAACGCCTTTAGCAACCATTTTCTTAAAACCTTCACTCAGCTGTTCTCTGGTAAAGCCGTACTTTGCTTCTCCTGGTGTATCCATGATACCGTTACTGAGTTCAAAATTTCCACCTGTGTTTAAACGGCAGCACATGGTTTCAGGAAGTTTTCCAAGGATATTTTCGACAAAATCAATATGGGTAATATCATCCAGATTGATGATGGCACCTAATTTACCAGCCAGTACAAAATCTTCAGGCGGTGTCGCATTGGAGGAAAACATGATTTCCTTTCCTGTAAATCCGCAGGCATCTGACATCATTAATTCTGTCAGAGAAGAACAGTCTGTACCACAGCCTTCTTCCTTTAAAATCTTTAAGATATATGGATTTGGTGTTGCCTTAACTGCAAAATATTCTTTAAATCCTTTATTCCATGAAAAAGCGGCATTTACTTTTCGAGCATTTTCACGAATTCCTTTTTCATCATAAATATGAAAAGGTGTTGGAAATTCTTTAACGATTTCATCCAGCTGTTCTTTGGTTACAAATGGGACTTTTTTCATTTTATTTCATTCCTTCCTGTTAATTCAATAATTTTTATTTCATTACTCAGTGAATCTTTAAAGAGGTCTACCAGATTCTTCTTTCCTGAATAGAGGCATGCCGACTGTTCGCCATTTCCCACGTCTCCTGTCAATACAGTAGCGGAATCAATGATGATCCCTATCTGTCCCGTCTTCCGGTCTGACAGATAAATCCTGGCACCTTCGAGTTCAAAAGGTGGGTCGGTAATAACAACCACTTTAATTCCCTGAGCTATCTTCTGCTTCAAATTATTCTGATAGGGTTCCAGTATTCTGCTTTCACCGGATACATAAACACGATATCGGGCCTGAGTCAGCATATAAGATATCTTATCTGCTATATGTCCATCTCCACGAATCGTCACATATCCTTCCATATACTCTGTATGGACAGGCAGCTGTTCCTTTAAAAAAGCCTTCATCCGTTCAAGATGTTTTAATTTATTACCACAGAATTCCTCCACATCCACCGGTGCATATTTCACCGGAGTACCTTCAATCAGACAGGCCGCACCCTTATCTACAAGACATGCCAGTGCCGTATAGGCGTTAGACCGGGAAATTCCCGTCCTCTTTGCTGCCTCATATCCAGTAAGTGAACCTTCCGAAAGTAGATTCAGATAAATTGTTGATTCCTGCCGTGTCAATCCAAAACACATCAAAGCATCATTTAAATCCATCTTTTCCCCCATAGTATTTCTTTATAGGAACACTATAGTATACTATAGAATAAATGTCAATATATCTGCTGGGGTTTTATTATCAATTATATGTTCCTTTTCTTTCGTGCAAGCACGAGACTGCTTGGCTCATTATCAGCTTTTTTTCTTTTGTGCTGTTGTCTTGCGACACCACACCTCGCAGCACAGCTGCTCGTTGATGGACATTCGCCAAATAGTCTTTCGTGCAAGCACGAGACTGCTTGGCTCATTGTCAGCACAAAAAAAGCACGGAAACTATTGTCTCCGTGCCCTAATATTCAAATTCTTACATAATCTTATGAATCCAGCCTTCTGGTGCTTCGATGGTTCCCATCTGAATACCTGTCAGGGTGTCATATAATTTCTGTGTCACTGGTCCGATAGCATCTCCGCTTGGGAAACAAATCTCACGACCATGATCAACAATCTTCCCTACTGGAGAAATAACTGCTGCTGTTCCGCAAAGACCACACTCTGCAAAATCTTCAAGTTCAGACAGTTTTACTGGTCTTTCGGTAACTGTCAGTCCCAGATAATGCTCTGCAACATATACAAGAGACCGTCTTGTAATAGATGGCAGAATAGAGTTTGACTTCGGTGTGACAATATTACCATCCTTAGTTACAAAGAGGAAATTAGCACCACCTGTCTCTTCAATATAAGTTCTGGTAGCAGGGTCTAAGAAAACATTCTCATCATAACCTGCTGCATGAGCTGTTACAGATGCATGCAGACTCATCGCATAATTCAATCCGGCTTTAACATGTCCGCTTCCACGTGGTGCTGCACGGTCAAAGTCGCTGACACATAATGTAATCGGTTTTGCACCGCCATTAAAATATGGTCCAACCGGTGTACAGAACAGACGGAACTGATACTCTGTTGATGGTTTAACACCGATAACCGGTCCTGATGCAAACATATATGGTCTTAAATATAATGTAGCACCGCTGCCATAAGGTGGTACCCAGGCTGCATTTGCTTTAACAACTGCATCTACTGCTTCAATAAATCTTTCCTTTGGAAATGGAGGCATCTCGAGCCATCTTGCAGAATCCATCATACGTTCTGCATTCAGGTCCGGACGGAATGTAACAACACTTCCATCTTCTGTTGTATAGGCTTTCAAACCTTCAAAACACTCCTGGCAATACTGAAGAATTCCTGCACATTCATTAATAACGACCTGTGCATCTTCTGTCATTCTTCCTTCCTGCCAGCTGCCATCTTTATAATCTGCAACATAGCGCATATCGGTTGTATGATAAGCAAATCCGATATTGCTCCAATCCAGATTTTTCTTTTCCATAAAAATTCCTCCACTCGTATAAATATTGGTTATTGAACCCAATTATAGTCTTATTAATTCAGAAAATCAATGGTAATATTCCCATCAAGCCATACAATTTTTTCATATCTGACATAACCTGACGTTAATCAATATTTTACATATCTATCTTTAATTCCTTTAATTTTGACTTTCGGACATACATTTTAAAGCAGTATTCCAAATTAAAATAGGTCTTTTCTTCACTGTCTGCGGCCACTACAAAATCATCCATCTTATCCAGATTCGGGAACCAGGTATCTGCCTGATAAGCAAAATCCATCACTGTTACATGCGCCACATCGCAATAAGGAAGCATCTGTTCATAAATGCTGGCACCGCCGATAACGTAAACATCCTCAGATTTGAACTGCTTAACATATTCCAAAGCTTCATCCACACTGTGCACAACCACTGCATCCGGAATCTTTAAATCTTTCTGACGGGTAATAACGACATTCGTTCTATTCTTAAGCGGCCGTCCATTCGGAAAGCTCTCCAATGTTTTGCGTCCCATCACGACAACTTTGCCCGTTGTCGTTTCTCTGAAAAACTTCATATCCTCGGGAATGCTGTTTAAAAGTTTATTTTCATTACCTATAGCCCAATTCTTATCCACTGCTACAATAATATTCATCTGTTCTTCCCCCTAAACTGCAATCGGAATGTTCGTAATCTGTGGCCCGGTCTGATAGTTTTCTAATTTCACATCATCTGTCGTAAAATCATAAAAATTCTTAATCTCTGGATTTATCCAAAATGTTGGTGCCGGCAATGGTTCTCTGGAAATCAGTTCCTTAATTAATGGCACATGTCTGTCATAAATATGGGCATCAGCTATAACATGAACCAGTTCTCCGGCCTTTAAGCCGCTAACCTGGGCTATCATATGCAAAAGTACCGCATACTGAACCACATTCCAGTTATTCGCTGCCAGAATATCCTGTGAACGTTGATTTAATACCGCATTCAGCTTATCATCCGTTACATTAAAAGTCATGCTGTAAGCACAAGGATAAAGATTCATCTCATGCAAATCCTGATGTACATAAATATTCGTCATAATACGACGGCTGTACGGGTTGTCCTTTAAATCAAACAAGACTCTGTCCACCTGGTCCATCATGCCCTCTTTATACTGGTGCTTTACGCCGAGCTGATAACCATAGGCCTTCCCGATGGAACCGTCTTCATCCGCCCATTCATCCCATATACTGCTTTTTAAATCATTGATATTATTAGACTTTTTCTGCCAAATCCATAAAATCTCATCCACTGCACTTTTAAAAGCAGTTCGTCTGAGTGTCAATGCCGGAAATTCTTTAGAAAGGTCATAGCGGTTGACGACTCCAAAACGTTTAATCGTATAGGCAGAACTTCCGTCTTCCCATTTCGGACGTACTTTTTCTCCCTCAGTACTATATCCATTATCCAGAATATCCTGACACATATCTATAAATAATTTATCTGCGTAACTCATAAAATTCCCCTTTCTCACATAATCCCTTTTATTATAGTATAACTCCCGCCTATCCGTCAAACCGGAGAATTCATATTTTCCAATACACAAAATCCCCATTATATGGTAAAATGAATGTGTATGTCCAAATAAGAGGAATGGAGCAATGCTATGAATCAACGTTTAAATACAATTATGGCTGAATATTATCAGAATATTGATGTGTATAAAAAACTTTCCCATGATGTGAATGATATTATCAACACGCTTCTGGAAGTGAATAACATTAAGATTTCTAATATGGCAATTCGTATTAAAACAGAAGATGCCCTTCGAAATAAAGTCATGTATAAAAATAAATATACACATTTAGATGAGATAACAGATGTTCTCGGTGTACGTATTATCACGCTTTTTGAGAATGATGTGGATACGATTCTCGATTTGCTGGAGAAGACCTTTGAAATTTGCGAAATCGTCGATAAGCGAAAGAAAGAACGAAACAGCCGTATTGAATTCGGTTACAGTTCTCTTCACGTCGTTGTAAAATTTACCGACAGCCGCTGTGAACTGGTTGAATATCAGAAGTTCCAGGATATCCGCTTTGAGATTCAGCTGCGTACCGTACTCCAGCATGCCTGGGCGGAGGTTGAACATGGTTTAGGATATAAGTCCTACTATGAGCCTCCGATGAACGTCAAACGTAAACTGAATCGTCTGGCCGCTACTCTGGAGATTCTGGATGAGGAATTTGAAAATATCCGGTATCAGATTGCTTTATACAATCAAAGTTTTGATAAAGTTGAAAAGATATTAAAAACAGATATTAATAAAGACTCTCTTATTGCCTATGTCAATAACTGTGAACTTCTTAATCAGATTGTTCAAAGAATCGCTGAGGAACAGGGCTATGCTATTGTCAAAGACCCCAGCTTCATCAGTCATCAGAAACTTCCAACGAAGCTGTCCATGTATGGGTATCAATATATTCACGAACTTGACGGTGACATTCACCGCTATGAAAAGACCATTTACAGTATTGGCCACGAGATGTGCAGCCGGCTTTATAAGGATAACACTTCGATTAACCTCTACAGTTCCATCATGTGGTTTACCTTTATACCGGTGATTAAAAATCTCATTTCCGGCATGGATTCCACCGATGATGATGTGCTTGAAGACGTTATTTTCGAAACCTTCAAGAAGAACAACAGCTCTATCTTCGAAGTATTTAATCAAAAAACAACACTTAAATAAAAATTGGCCGGACCCGGGTATTGTAACCCGGGTCCAGCCTTATTTTTTTATAGGAAGAGTTCATTCTCTTTCCGATTTGAACAGTTCTTTTTCATAGCCATTGATGCAACATTTAATTTAACCCGGTTGACTACCCGTGCTTTGTTGGGACAAACCGCGATACATCGCATACAGGATATACACTTGTCCTTGTCCACTGTATCCGGTGCTGCCTCCGGAATTGCCCCCACCGGACATAACTGTACACAAGCGCCGCATTTTGTACACTGTTTCTTCACGGAAGGTTTTAAAGGAACACCTTTGTATTCTTTATAGGGACGTTTGCCCGGAAGTTCAATATTCTCACAGCCCTGTCCGTCTTTTATTTTATGAAATATCTTCTCGCCATAAAGGGCAAGTTCCTTTTTATCCTTTGCATCCGGTCTTCCTGCTGCAAACTGATGCATGATGGAATGCTCGGCAACCGCTGCAATAGCAGCCGTGCAACAAAAATTTCTTTCAACCAAATAATCCTCTAATTCAATTAGGGTATCTTCATAGGCTCTGTTGCCATAGACAACCGTTAATACTGCTTTCGCCTGATTTCCTTTAAAGGATTTCATTCTTTCCAGTGCCGCACCGGGAACCCTTCCACCATACGAAGGAACACCTACAATACAGACATCCTCCTCAGAAAAATTGATTTTCTCCTCACTATCTCTTCTGCTTAAATCTACTGCTTCATAATCCCCAAACTTTCCAGCTATCAGCTTCACAATCTTCTCCGTACTCCCCGTCGGACTAAAATATATTCCATAAACACTCATTATAAACTCCCCTGTTTCTGTATTTTAAATACTACCAAAAGAACCTCCAGCAGCGACTTTTAGATAAAAAGATATGCCGGAGCAGACATTTCACAGTCTGTCTCCGGCATACTTTTTATCCCATTAAAACTCCAACTGAGCATAAACATCTTTTGGTACATAAGCCCGGACAAAAATGCCCTCAGGCCTGTATTCTTCTTCCAACAACTGCCCATACTTACGTATAACCGCAATATCACCTGCCCGGTTATAATCAAAAACCCTCTCAATAAGGACCTTCGACTCCCGAAGAATCTCTTCAAGCGCCTCTTTCACCGCATCCAGACCTATCTGTTTTTTTGCCGCTATCTGTAAGGTCTTTTCCGCTCTGAAATCTCGCAAGCCTTCGAATAAAGCTCCTTCTTCCAATCGGTCTACCTTATTAAACAGAGTAATAATCGGTTTCTCACCAACTTCTAATTCTGTCAATGTATCATAAACAACGTACATATGGATATCCATCTGTGGATTAGAAGCATCCACAACATGGAGAATGATATCTGCATATTTTGCTTCTTCCAAAGTGCTTCGGAAAGCATTAATTAAATGATGCGGAAGTTTCCGAATAAATCCGACCGTATCTGTCAGAAGAATTTCCTGACCACTGTCCAATTTCAAATTTCTTGTTGTCGGATCAAGCGTTGCAAAAAGCTTATCTTCTTCTAAAACACCTGCACCTGTTAATTGATTTAACAAGGTTGACTTTCCTGCATTTGTATATCCTACAATAGCAACAACCGGAACCTGATTCCGGCTTCGCTGCTGTCTTGCGACCTCTCTGTGTCTCTTCACTGCATCTAATTCCTGTTTTAACTGAGAAATCCGGTCTCGAATCAGACGACGGTCAATTTCCAGCTTTTTCTCTCCGGGGCCACGGGTACCAATACCACCACCCAGACGGGACAGGGATTTACCAAGGCCTGTAAGCCGGGTGGAACGATAACGCAGCTGTGCCAGTTCAACCTGAATCTTACCTTCTCTCGTTGATGCCCTCTGTGCAAAAATATCAAGAATAATTAAGGTTCTGTCCATAACCTTAGTTTCCAACATGTCCTGGAGATTTCCCAGCTGAGCCGGTGACAATTCATCATCACAGATAATGCCTGTCGCATCCAGCTCCCAGATTAGTTCCTTTAATTCTTCGATTTTTCCTTTTCCAAGATAGGTTCCCGGATGAGGTGCTTCACGATTCTGAATAAGACGTCCAACGGTCTGGGCTCCGGCAGTCCTTGCCAATTCTTCCAACTCATCCAGAGACTGTTCTGTATCCTCTCCATCCTGGGAGGATACACCTACCAAAATAACCTTTTCGTCTAATTCTTTTGTTTCATATACTTCTGCCATATTACCTCTTCTATCTTATCCTTGTCTGGATAAATGTTCTTTCTCTGACGGCTTCATCATCATCTGCATATTTCTGCAGATAGATATCCAAATATTCTAAAGCCTTTTCCCAGTTTCCGGCATGTTCTGCCGCTGCAACCTGATTCTTAGAGATAATCCGGTCAAGAAGACGGTTATTCAAAGCGACACCCGTCGTAAAGACTGTTTCTGCTTTGGCATAATCCCCCATCTCCATCAAACAACTTCCATACTTATTATAAGCATCTGCATCATTCGTCACTGCCGCAACATAGGCTTCAAAATAAGGAATCGCTTCGCTATACTTCTCCTGAGCCGTATACCACTCTGCATAACCCAGATTTGCGGACACCTCGCCTTTATCTAAAGCCTTTTTAAAGCATTCTTCTGCCGACACATAATCTCCAAGTTTAACATATATATTTCCCTGATTCACTAAGTCGCTGCCCTTGCTTCCACCTAAAGTCAGAGCTTCATTCAGTACATCCTCAGCGTCCTTCGTTTTATCCTGATTCATCAATGCCTGATACAAGGCCAAATAAATCTCATAATTCTTTTTATCTTTTTTTATCGCTGTTCTCAAATCGGTTTCGGCACTTGTGCTGTCACCAACCTTAACATATTCCATACCACGGAGCATATAAGCATCTGCTGAATCCTCCGAATCAACAATCTGAGTATAGGTCAGAACGGATTCCACATACTGCCCTGCTTTATCCTGGGTTTCTGCTTTATAGTATAAGATATCCATATCAACCGCTGAAAAACGGCTTTCTTTGCCATCCAATGCCTCATCAAAAGCAGCCAGTGCCTCATCATATTTTCCCTGATACAGCAGCGAGATACCAATGGCTCTATGAGCCAGCTGAATATCCCCACTGTTTTTAGCAAGTTCCAGTGATTTATTAAGGGATGTCATGGCATCATCATAGAGCTTCAGCTCACTCTGAGCCATTCCCTGGTTCAGATAATACTCACTGTTATTATCATCGTATTCTATAGCACGGGTAAAATAGGTGTAGGCCGTCTCATAATCTGCCTGATTATAGGCCTCCATGCCTTTTTTATTCAGTTTATTACCCTCACCAAAATTGCGTACCACATAAAATAATACACAAACAAGGGCTACAACCAGACCAATCTGGATAATACGGCCGAAAATATTACTCTTTTTCTTACGGCCTTTTCCCTTTGGTCTCTTACTGCTTACATTCTTCGCTGTCTTTATATCTCTGTCCGGAACTTTTTTAATCTTACCGGAATTACTCTTCATAGGTTTCTTTTCCATCTTTACCTCCATCACATAACATTAATATTATATGGGGTTGCCATGAAAAAGGCAAGGATTTTCAAATTCTTTTCACAGATGGAAAGGCCAACAGCGGAACCGTCAAATCCAAACATGCTATTGAAAAAAACAAACTGCCAATTCCTAATCCGAATTCCTGAAACAATAAAGTCAGCCCCGCCGCAGATAATGTAAATATCCAACGCCCTGTCCGGGAAGGCGGCATTGTCTCATAACTTTGAATAAAGTAAGCCGCCGCCAGACAAACCGAGGCCGAAAAAATATTTGACGGCCGCCCTGCCCATAGAAGCAGTAAAAAAATCAGAGAATACTCTGCAGGATTCATTCGTTTCACAATCATCCATACAACAGAAAATACCGCCAGAATCCAAAAGTCTTCAATCATAGGAATGCCGTAGGGAGATAATAGTATTTTCCCAACAATCACAGGATGAATGGGCGAATGCCCAATCCCTCCAAAAATCTGCTTTCCAATAAGAATAGCCGCCACAGCTCCTAAAGAGATCTTCCAGAGGGGCGTATCTAAAGGAAATAGCAATGGAAGCAGCAGCCCTGTAAAACAGGCCGAATAATCATGAATTGATAGATATTCATTGCGTAACATTTGCCAGAAGTATTCCGAAAGAACCGCCGACAGAACGCCTGTTATAAGCATAGCCACCAGGTGGAGCCGGTCGCCGGGATTTATATAAAATATTCCAATAAGCAAGGGAATCAGTGCAAAAATACTTTGCTTCATCATGTCATGAATCGTCCCTCTCCGGTGAATGTGGGGTGCACTCTGACTTTTTTCTTCTAACGGCTGAATACTCTGCCTGTCCAAGGCTTCTGCCTTTAATTCAATATAATCTTCCTTTTTTCCATTCTTTTCTGTAGTTCCCCGCTTCCTTCCCTTTTTCACCTGACCCATATACTCCGTCAGTCTTCGTTCCGAAGGGCAGACATAGGAACAGAGACCACATTTGATACAATCAGCCGCTCGATAAGAATCCGGTATTTCCCGGCCACTGAGATATATGGCTTCAATCTGGTCCGGCATAAGCCCTTGGGGACATACTTCCCGGCATTGGCCACAATGAATACAGGGACCATTTAGAACTTTCGGTGGTTTTAAAACAATAATACCACATGTTTCCTTCGTCACCCAGGTATTTGGTCCATCAATACTCTTCCCACTTAATGGTCCCCCGTGAATGATAATCCCTTCCCCGGTTTTTCCGCCACAATAATCAATAACATCCTGAACATTTGTCCCAATGGGCACCCACAGATTTTTGGGGGTTGCCACCTCGCCCGAAACTGTAATTCCAACCCTTGTCCAGGGTTCACCGTCATATATGCCGTCATAAAGAGCTGACATTTCTGCCAGAGTAACCAATGCAGCAGAAAGATGTCTGCGTCCCAGCACCTCGCCCAAAAGTATCTTTTCATTTCCCTTTGGATAACGATGCTTTACCGGTACTACCCATATAGGCCGCTGATTTCCCATATTCTGTCCATATTTTTTCACACAGTGCTTCATCCGTGCCACAGCATCAAAGGCATCATCATTAATACATATATAAATAGATTCGGCCTCGGCAGCCATCGCTCCGAGAATAGCCCCTATAATAATTTTCCCTGGGCTCTCCATCATAAGTCGATATCCCGAAGTGATATAGGGTTCATTGGCAAAGCCATTCACCACAAGGATTTCCCTTTTTTGCAGCATCTGTGCAGGTAAACCAATTCGGTGTAATGCCTGATGTACCGCTTTTTTCCCAAAGTCCATGGCAAAGGGATGCCATTCTTTGGCCTTTTTACTGTCTCTGCGTATAAGCACACAAGGTTCCTGAATTCCCGGAGCCCTCTGATAATTTGATATTTTTTCAATATACCCGTCAATACTGGCATGAACACAGCATCCCTGTCCCGGTTCAGTTTCTCCTATAACCTGGCCTCTGCAGACAGATTCCCCCTGTACCACTGTCAGATGACATTGCACGCCCTTTTCCTGCCCCAAAGAAATGCATACTTTTTCCGGCACATAGCCCTCAAAGGACTTTTCCCGGGTGAGCTGTTCCCATGCCTTTTCATAAATATTGATTCCACGGCTTCTGCCCATTACGTCACACTCCATTTTTTAATACTTGCACAACGCTGCGTAAGTCTTTAAAATAGTATGTGTGCCACTGATTTGAATTATTCTTATAACTAAAAGAAAGACAGTATAGCATCCCGCTACACTGCCTTGCTCTTCTATTAAAATTAAAATGCAATAACGATACCACCATCATTCGCATACATCGTACTAACACCACCGGTATCTTCAATCACAATCTGTTTGAAGTTGTAAAGCTTCTCTATCTCTGCCTTAACCAATTCGGCCCGTTCCGGACAGTTACAATGGGAAATAGCAATGGCTTTCTTTTCAATGTCCGTTCCTCTTTTTCCAATCTCTTCAACCATCTTTTTAAGACCTTTCTTTGTACCTCTGCCCATAGAAAGCTGTGTAATCGTACCCTCCGGTGTCGATGCCATAACCGGTTTGATATTTAATACACTGACCAAAGTTGCTTTCACACCGGTCAAACGACCATTCTTACGCAATGTGTCCAAGTTGTCCAGTACAAATAAAGTCGTCTGCTGGCTGATATATTCTTCAACCTTCTCTACCACTTCTTCAAAACTGCATCCTGCCTCAGCATATTCCTTAACCTTCATGGCAATGAGTGTT
Organism: Clostridia bacterium; assembly: GCA_009929615.1. Classification (GTDB taxonomy): domain Bacteria; phylum Bacillota; class Clostridia; order Lachnospirales; family Lachnospiraceae; genus Frisingicoccus. The sequence goes on from SAAB01000006.1 coordinate 88,883, forward strand.
TCCCCTGCCGATGCTGAACGTGAATTAAAAATATGAACTTTTTTATTCGGAAATTCTTCCTGAACAAGACGTTGTCCAAGCACTGCACTGTTATAAGAGCCACTCAATTCTGAAGATAATGTCACGCAGAAAGCTGAAACTTCATCTTCTCCAAAAGCCAGTTTATAATCCTCTGGTGAAGGACAGCTGGACTTGGGTGAACCCGCAGCAGCATCTACAGCCTTGAGGAACACTTTCTGGTCAAATGAATCATCATCGACATAGTCCACACCATCTACCTGTAATGTTAAAGGAACCATTTTGATATTTCCTTCTGTTTTCATCTCCGGTGTCAAATCCAGACAGCTGTCAGCAATAATACGATAATCCATTCTTATCTCCTCCATACGTAGTTTTCATTACTACCAATCATAACATAGAACATGTCCTCCGTCAACAGTAATGCACTTGCTTAATCGCTTCATGGCCTCATCCATTTTATCCTTATCCACACCCGAATAATTTAATACCAGCACATGCTGTTTTGCATCCTCCGGATGAAAATAGTACTTTGAAAGACAGGAAATACCAATTCCCTGCTGTTCTGCTGCCTTTTCAAGAGCTTCGTCTGAAAGTTCCGTGGAAATCTCCATCAAAAAGTGAAGTCCTGCATTTTCCTCTTTAATCTGTATCTTCCCGGCAAGGGAACTTTTTCTTATGCTTTCCAGCAGCATATCTCTTTGATTTCGATAGTAATTCCGCATCCGGTTAATATGCTTTTCAAAGTATCCTCCGGAAATAAACCTGGCCAGTGTATACTGTTCAAAGTTTGAAACTGTACAGGAATAGAATCCTAGTTTGGCATAAAATTGTTTCAAAAGCTTCTCCGGCAAAACCATGTAACTGATACGAATCGTTGAAGACAGACTTTTGCTGAAAGTATTCATATAAATAACCCTATCCATCACATCGATACTCTGCAATGATGGAATCGGTTTGCCTAAAAGCCTGAATTCACTGTCGTAATCATCTTCAATTATATATCGCCGGCTGTTTCTCGATGCCCATCCAAGCAGTTCGTACCGCCGGCTGATGGAAGTTACGGTTCCTGTTGGATAATGATGAGACGGAGATAAATGAAGAATATCTGAGCCTGATGCCTCTAATTCGTCCATCCGCACGCCACTTTCATCCATTGGAATCCGTCGGACTTCAACGCCATGACTTGAATAAATCTGTGCGATTTTCTGATATCCCGGATCTTCAATGGCATAAACCGACTCCGTTCCAAAAAGCTGGATGAGCAGCCCATACAGATACTCCGTTCCGGCACCAATAATAATCTGCTGTGGCGAAATACCAATCCCCCGAAATTCATACAAATGGTCAGCTATGGCCTTTCGAAGTTCCATAATTCCACCAACAGGCGGTGGCTGAAGCAGTGTACTGCTTTCACCGGATAAAACCTCTCGCATTAATTTTGCCCAAACTGAAAAAGGAAAATTCCCGTGACTTGTACGATTACTTATAAAATCCACAAAATATCCTGCCTTCTCCGGCGTCTCCTTTTTTTCTTCTCTCTTTGGCAGCTTTTTTTCACTGATAGATTTTACTGCTGCAATAAAATAGCCTTTTTTCGGAACCGAATATATGTAGCCCTCTGCCATAAGCTGAGCATAGGCATTCTCTACAGTAATAGTGCTTATACCCAGATTCTTTGCAAAACTTCGTTTTGAAGGCAGCTTGTCACCAGCACCCAAAATACCGTTAATTATATCATTTTTAATACATTTATATAAATGCTCATATAAGCTGTCTGACCCTAAATCAACAAAAGAATAGGTTAACATGACCTGTATTTCCTCCAAACTGACCATTCTGAATATATCTTTATTGAATATTTTAATATGGTCAAAATGAATTATAATTCATAGCATAGCTTTTGTAAAGCATTAAACTATTGGAGGAAAATAAAATGAATAATGAAAGATATGTACTTAATAAGGAACTTGCCCAGATGTTAAAAGGCGGCGTCATCATGGATGTCACAACACCAGAACAGGCAAAAATCGCTCAGGCAGCCGGAGCATGTGCGGTTATGGCATTGGAACGCATCCCCGCAGATATCCGTGCTGCCGGCGGTGTTGCCCGTATGAGTGACCCTAAAATGATTCGTGGTATCCAGGAAGCTGTCACTATCCCGGTTATGGCAAAATGCCGCATTGGCCACTTTGTTGAAGCACAGCTTCTTGAAGTTATTGAAATTGATTATATCGATGAAAGTGAAGTACTCTCTCCTGCTGATGATATTTATCATATTGATAAAACCAAATTTAAGGTTCCATTTGTCTGCGGTGCTAAGGACTTAGGCGAAGCCCTCCGCCGAATCAATGAGGGTGCTTCCATGATTCGGACTAAAGGTGAACCGGGAACAGGCGATATCGTTCAGGCCGTCAGCCACATGCGTAAAATGAACAGCCAAATTGCCCGAATCATTTCTATGCGTGAAGATGAACTGTTCGATGAAGCAAAAAATCTTCAGGTACCTTATGACTTAGTCGTATATGTTCATGACAATGGCCGTCTTCCGGTTGTTAACTTCGCTGCTGGCGGTGTCGCTACTCCTGCTGATGCCGCATTAATGATGCAGCTCGGTGCGGAAGGGGTTTTTGTCGGTTCCGGTATCTTTAAATCTGGAAATCCCGAAAAAAGAGCCAATGCTATCGTCAAAGCAGTAACCAACTATCAGGATGCAAAAATGATTGCTGAATTATCCGAAGATTTGGGCGAAGCCATGGTCGGCATCAATGCTCAGGAAATTGAAATTCTCATGGCCGAAAGGGGGAAATAACATGCGTATTGGAATCAGTGCCGTCCAAGGGGCATTTGCTGAACACGAAAAAATTTTAGACCAGTTAGACATTGAGTATATTGAACTTCGAAAAGAAGAAGACTTGAACACTCCCATCGACGGACTTATCCTGCCCGGCGGCGAGAGTACTGTTCAGGGAAAATTGTTAAAGGAATTGAATATGTTTGAACCTATGAAAAAAAAGATTCAAAAGGGCCTACCCGTGCTGGCAACCTGTGCCGGTTTAATTCTTCTGGCCGAAAGACTCTCAAATGACGATAACTCTTATTTTGCCACCATGCCTGTCACCGTCCGCAGAAATGCCTACGGCAGACAGCTTGGGAGCTTTCATACTCAGGCTGATTTCGGAAACCTAGGTGACATCCCCATGACCTTTATCCGGGCCCCTTATATTGACACGGCCCGCAAAGATGTCGAAGTCCTGGCCCGGGTTGACGGTAATATCGTCGGTGCTGCCTACAAAAATCAGATTGGCATCTCCTTCCATCCCGAACTCGACTCCGATGTGCGAATTCACAAGATGTTTCTCGATAAAATTGTATTGTCCCATTAAAAAAACAGTGATATACTAAGGTACAAGGGTTACACAGTTCACGCTTTGAGAACCCGCAGTATCATTATATCAGGCAGATATGGTTCATCGGTAGAACGCTAGCTTCCCAAGCTGGAAAGGCGGGTTCGACTCCCGTTATCTGCTCTTTAAAACCCTTATTTTAAAGGCTTTGTAGGGTACGGTAATCAAAAGGTAATCAAAAAGTAATCAAAGGTAATCAAATAGCGTGTGTGGTAGCTCGTTTAAAATCCGGTATTGCAGATATAATTTGAGCCTTTTGACTTACCGTTTTCCTATTTCTATGGTAATGTCTCTCTGATACAGCTATATCAGCATGCCCCATTTGGTCTATAACCAACTTTTTATCTACATGATTATCTAATAAAATTGTGCCATAAGTTTTTCTGATTTTATGTGGTGACTTATGATATATATTTAATTTATCGCACAATCTATTTAACCTATTACGGATTGAATACGCATGCATCCTATCATTGTCATTCATAAAAACAAACTCTACAAATGGGTTTAATTTATTAATCTTATTAATTAACCATAAATAATCGTCTGCGACCACCACTGTTCTTACACCAGCTTTACTCTTCGGAAATTCTTTAATTTTATATACATAAGTACCTGCATCATCTTTATATCTCGTCTCAGTCCTACGTATATTTATTGTATTCCCACAGATATCGTCGTGTTTTAAACTTACTATTTCACCGATTCGAAGTCCTGTAACAAACATTAATAACAGACATATATTTTTCTCGTCTATATGAGATTCAAGATATTCTGTTATAATTAATGTTTCAGATTCATCAAAAACTTCTTCATAGTCCTCTTTAATAACTTGTTTAAAGCTATTTTCAGAAAGTTCCATTTCATCAAATACTTCTTCAACGCTAAAATAAATTAATTGATTTTTCTTTGCCGTTTTAAATATTCCTCTCGTTATTGTTTTAAGTCCTAAAAATGCTTTTGCGGTAAGATTATGTTTTGGAACTTGGTCTTCGAGAAATTCTGATAATTGTTCGAATGTTATGTCTTTGATATTTTTACCACCAAAATTATCATCACTTTTATAGAATCTATTAAATGTTTGTGTGTACCGTAGCTTTGTTGATAATGATATTCTGTTCAAAAATAAAATTCTATCAACCCATTTTTGAAATATACTTTCAATAGATACAATGCTTTCATGTTCTTTCCAGTACTCTACAACAATATCTTCTATTTCCTTTTGTGATTTCCTTTTTTTTAGAATCCTTCCTTTCTGTTTGTCTGGTGTATCTGTCAACCCAAAATTAGGTCAACTGCTCATTGAATTCTAGGTCACTTAAGACCACTTTGTACACCCATGCGCCAGCATGGGTGCATTCTTT
>SAAB01000166.1 GCA_009929615.1 Clostridia bacterium
TACTGATACACGAGGTCTTCTATGATAAAATAAAATCATAGGAGGCCTTTTATTATGGCAAGAAGAGAAAAGAAACCAGTACACAAAGTACAAATGACCGAGGGAAAGCGCAACATCATTCATCAGCTCCTTGAAGAGTATGATATTGAGACCGCAGAAGATATCCAGGATGCCCTCAAAGATCTGCTCGGCGGAACTATCAAGGAAATGATGGAAGCTGAAATGGATGACCATCTTGGATATGAGAAATCAGAACGTTCTGATAGTGATGACTATCGCAATGGTTACAAGTCCAAACGTGTCAACAGTAGCTATGGAAGTATGGATATCGATGTTTCCCAGGATCGTAAGTCGACCTTTGAACCTCAGGTGGTGAAGAAACGCCAAAAGGACATTTCTCACATTGACCAAAAAATCATATCTATGTACGCAAAAGGAATGACTACACGGCAGATATCAGAGACCATGGAGGATATCTACGGATTTGAAGCATCTGAGGGATTTATTTCAGATGTTACAGATAAGATCCTGCCACAGATTGAAGATTGGCAGAACCGCCCCCTAGATGAAGTTTATCCAATCCTTTACATTGATGCCATTCATTACTCAGTTCGTGATAATGGCGTGATACGAAAGCTGGCTGCATATGTTATTCTTGGCATCAATGCCGAAGGAAAAAAGGAAGTCCTGACCATCAATGTCGGTGAAAACGAGAGTTCCAAGTACTGGCTCGCTGTTCTCAACGAACTGAAAAATCGAGGTGTGAAAGATATCCTTATTATCTGTGCTGATGGACTCAGAGGAATCAAGGAAGCCATAGCAACGGCATTTCCTAAGACAGAATATCAACGCTGCATCGTTCACCAGGTAAGAAACACCCTGAAATACGTACCGGATAAAGACCGTAAAGCATTTGCCACAGATTTAAAGACCATTTATCATGCACCGGATGAAAAGAAAGCCCAGGAAGCATTGAAACGAGTCACGGAAAAATGGACGCCTAAATATCCAAACTCCATGAAACGCTGGCAGGATAACTGGGATGCTATTTCGCCTATATTTAAGTTTTCCTCACAGGTCCGAAAGGTTATCTACACCACCAATGCGATAGAAAGCCTCAATGCTACCTATCGCAAGCTGAACCGCCAGAGAAGCGTATTTCCAAGCGATACAGCACTGCTGAAAGCGTTATATCTTTCA
>SAAB01000038.1 GCA_009929615.1 Clostridia bacterium
CATTGCTACCTACATTCTAACAGCTTAAGTAACAAGATGGATAATTCCTTACTGGTTGTAAGGGATATTAACCATAAATACATTGTAGTAGAAAGGAGTGCCGTTAATGCCTGATATGAATAGCAGCGAAGCATATCAACCAATGACATTTGATGCCATTAAGATTGGTTTGGCTTCCCCTGAGAAAATTATAAGCTGGTCCCATGGCGAAGTTAAAAAGCCTGAGACTATCAACTATAGAACTCTGAAACCGGAAAAAGATGGTTTGTTCTGCGAGCGAATTTTTGGACCTCAGAAAGACTGGGAGTGCCATTGTGGTAAATACAAAAAGATTCGTTATAAAGGCGTTGTTTGTGACCGTTGTGGTGTTGAGGTTACAAAATCTAACGTTCGTAGAGAGAGAATGGGACATATTGAGCTGGCAGCTCCTGTGTCACATATCTGGTACTTCAAGGGAATTCCAAGCCGTCTTGGTTTAATCCTTGATATGTCTCCTAGAAATCTGGAGAAGATTCTTTACTTCGCATCTTACGTTGTTTTGGATAAGGGCGAAACAGACCTGCAGTATAAACAGGTTCTGTCTGAAAAAGAATACAGAGATGCTTACGAAAAATTCGGAAATACTTTCCGTGCCGGCATGGGTGCAGAATCCATCAAAGAACTTTTGGAAGTTATTGACCTGGAAAAAGAAGCAGAAGAACTGAAGAGAGATTTGAAAACCTCTACAGGTCAGAAGCGTGCCAGAATCATTAAACGTCTTGAAGTTGTTGAAGCTTTCCGTTCCTCAGGAAACCGTCCGGAATGGATGATTCTGACCGTTATTCCAGTAATTCCTCCGGACATCCGTCCGATGGTACAGTTGGATGGCGGACGTTTTGCAACATCCGATTTAAATGATTTATATCGTCGTATTATTAATAGAAATAACCGTCTGAAACGACTTCTTGAACTCGGCGCTCCGGACATCATTGTTCGTAACGAAAAACGTATGCTTCAGGAAGCAGTAGATGCTCTTATTGACAATGGCCGTCGTGGCCGTCCTGTAACAGGACCTGGAAACCGTGCACTGAAATCCCTTTCCGATATGCTGAAAGGTAAACAGGGACGTTTCCGTCAGAACCTTCTCGGTAAACGTGTTGACTATTCCGGTCGTTCCGTTATCGTTGTTGGTCCTGAACTTAAGATTTATCAGTGTGGTCTGCCAAAAGAAATGGCTATCGAGCTCTTCAAACCTTTCGTTATGAAAGAACTTGTTGGCGGCGGACTTGCCCATAACATTAAATCTGCTAAGAAGATGGTAGAACGTCTTCAGCCAGAGGTTTGGGATGTGCTGGAAGATGTTATTAAAGAACATCCGGTTATGCTGAACCGTGCACCTACACTCCATCGTCTGGGTATCCAGGCCTTTGAACCGGTATTGGTTGAAGGTAAGGCTATTAAACTGCATCCATTGGTTTGTACCGCTTACAATGCCGATTTCGATGGTGACCAGATGGCTGTCCATGTACCTTTGTTTGTAGAAGCTCAGGCGGAGTGCCGTTTCATGCTTTTATCTCCAAACAACCTTCTGAAACCTTCAGATGGTGCACCGGTAGCTGTTCCTTCACAGGATATGGTTCTTGGTATTTACTATTTGACTTTGGAAAAACCGGGAGACAGAGGCGAAGGCAAGTTCTTCTACGATGTTAATGAAGCTATCATGGCTTATGAAAATAAAGTAATCACTCTCCAGGCACGTATCAAGATTCGTAAAGAAGGCTACGTAAATGGCGAGAAGATGACAAAAATCATTGAATCCACATTGGGACGTTTCATTTTCAATGAAATTATTCCTCAGGATTTGGGATTTGTAAACCGTGCTCTTCCAGAGAACGATTTAGTTTCAGAAATTGATTTCCTTGTTGGAAAGAAACAGCTGAAACAGATTATTGATAAATGTATCAATACTCATGGAGCAACAAAAACTGCAGAAGTACTTGACCTTATTAAATCCACAGGTTACAAATACTCCACAGTGAGTGCCATTACGGTATCCGTATCGGATATGTCTGTACCGGGTGCTAAGAAACAGCTCATTGAAGATGCAGAAAAAATAATTGAAAAAATCACAAAGAACTTCCGCCGTGGTTTCACTACAGAAGAAGAACGTTATAAAGCCGTTGTGGAAACCTGGAAACAGGCCGATGATAAGATTACAGAAGCTCTGTTATCTAACTTGGATAAATACAACAATATTTATATGATGGCTGATTCCGGTGCCCGTGGTTCCAACCAGCAGATTAAACAGCTGGCAGGTATGCGTGGTTTGATGGCCGATACTTCAGGCCGTACCATTGAATTGCCTATCAAATCTAACTTCCGTGAAGGTCTTGACGTATTGGAATACTTCATTTCCGCTCATGGTGCTCGTAAGGGTCTGTCTGATACAGCTCTTCGTACAGCCGATTCAGGTTACCTGACGCGTCGTCTGGTAGATGTATCTCAGGATTTAATTATCCGTGAAACAGACTGCTGCGAAGATACCGGAGAAATTCCAGGAATGTGGATTGAAGCATTCATGGATGGCAAGGAAGTTATTGAAGGTCTTCAGGACCGTATGACAGGACGTTATGCTGCTGAAGATATCACAGATCCTGAAACAGGAGAAGTTCTTGTCAAAGCGAATACAATGATTACACCAAAACGTGCAGCAGCTGTAAACAAACTTGGTTTGAATAAGGTTAAAATCCGTACAGTGCTTTCCTGCCGTTCCCATATCGGTGTGTGTGCGAAGTGCTACGGTGCCAACATGGCAACGGGCCAGGCTGTACAGGTCGGTGAGGCTGTTGGTATTATTGCTGCTCAGTCTATCGGTGAACCTGGTACACAGCTGACAATGCGTACTTTCCATACAGGTGGTGTTGCCGGTGATGATATCACACAGGGTCTTCCTCGTGTCGAGGAGCTTTTTGAAGCAAGAAAGCCTAAGGGTCTTGCAATCATCTCCGAATTTGCCGGTGTAGTAAGCATTAAAGACACTAAGAAAAAACGTGAAGTCGTTGTAACAAACAATGAAACCGGTGAGACAAAGGCATATCTTATTCCTTACGGCTCCAGAATCAAAGTTATGGAAGGCCAGAATATTGAAGCCGGTGATGAGCTGACAGAAGGTAGTGTTAATCCACATGATATCCTTAAGATTAAGGGTGTTCGTGCCGTACAGGATTACATGATTCAGGAAGTACAGCGTGTATACCGTCTTCAGGGTGTTGAAATCAACGATAAGCATGTCGAAGTTATTGTACGTCAGATGCTGAAGAAGATTCGTATTGAAAATAGCGGAGATACAGAATATCTTCCGGGTACACTGGTGGATGTTCTCGACTTTGAAGAAATCAACGAGAATCTTGTAGAACAGGAAAAAGAACCTGCTGAAGGAAGTCAGGTAATGCTCGGTATTACAAAGGCTTCATTGGCAACAAACTCCTTCCTGTCTGCTGCTTCCTTCCAGGAGACAACCAAGGTATTGACCGATGCTGCTATCAAGGGTAAAGTCGATCCATTGATTGGTCTGAAGGAAAATGTATTGATTGGTAAGCTTATTCCAGCCGGTACAGGTATGCGTCGTTATCGTTCCACACGTCTGAATACAGACATCAATCCGGATATGGAATTGATGTTGTCTGAAGATGATGAAGAAATCATGTTGGAAGATGATGTGCAGGAATTTGCTACAGATATAGAAATGCCAAACGATGAAGAAGCTGTTATTGGCGTTATTGAAGAATAATTAAAAATTCATTGAGAGGAATCCGGGGCTATGTCTGCTTCCGGATTCTTCTTTATTTCTCTTTTCATATGAGAGGGTTTCATGTCTGTAAAAAAGGACATAATCCCTTGTATAAATATGGTGTAAAAAACGAAAACTTTTATTAAAATCAATTGACAAGGGAAAAAATAGTTGATATACTCAAATAGTGTGCGTAACTAGGCATGCCTTTTTATGCACGCAAAAAAAACCGTAAGACTTTACGGCAACCTATTTTATATTATGCAGGAGGTGAAAATAATGCCAACATTTAACCAGTTAGTAAGAAAAGGAAGACAGACTGTAGATAAGAAATCCACAGCACCAGCACTTCAGAAAGGTTACAACTCCCTTCACAAAAAGCCGACAGATCAGTCAGCTCCACAGAAGCGAGGTGTTTGTACTGCAGTGAAGACAGCGACTCCTAAAAAACCTAACTCAGCTCTTAGAAAGATCGCCAGAGTTCGTCTCTCTAACGGTATTGAAGTAACAAGCTATATCCCAGGTGAAGGTCATAATCTTCAGGAACATAGTGTTGTACTTATCCGTGGCGGTAGAGTAAAAGACTTACCAGGTACAAGATATCACATCGTTCGTGGTACTTTGGATACAGCTGGTGTCGCTAAGAGAAGACAGGCTCGTTCCAAATACGGAGCTAAGAGACCTAAGGACGCTAAATAATACTGTTTTCAAACCAAATACTATTGCGGCGAATGTAGCATTATTTTACCAGGCAGCTTAGGTTGCAGGTTTATATAAACGCGATTCGGCGCGAACACGTAGGGCTGCTTCATGAGAAGCACTAGTGAGTACCTATGAATTAAATAGCTGTGCAGAGACTTTGTACGGTAATATTAAGGAGGGAAGTAACGTGCCAAGAAAAGGACATATTGCAAAAAGGGACGTATTAGCAGACCCAATTTACAACAATAAGGTTGTGACAAAGCTTATCAACAACATCATGTTAGATGGTAAGAAGGGTGTTGCTCAGAAAATCGTATACGGTGCATTTGATAGAGTGGCAGAGAAAACTGGCAAAGATGCCATTGAAGTTTTCGAAGAAGCTATGAATAATATCATGCCTGTATTAGAAGTAAAAGCTCGTCGTATTGGTGGTGCCACATATCAGGTACCTATCGAAGTACGCGTTGACAGAAGACAAGCATTAGCACTTCGTTGGATTACTCTTTATTCTCGTAAAAGAGGAGAAAAGACTATGGAAGAAAGACTTGCTAATGAAATTATGGATGCTGCTAACAACACAGGAGCATCTGTGAAGAAGAAAGAAGACATGCACAAGATGGCAGAAGCAAATAAGGCATTTGCTCATTACAGATGGTAAGCATTGCCATTGCTGCCTGACTTATTTATAAGGAGGAATTATCCTTGGCTGGAAGAGAATATCCATTAGAGAGAACCAGAAACATTGGTATTATGGCTCATATCGATGCAGGTAAAACCACATTAACAGAGCGTATCCTTTATTATACTGGTGTAAACTATAAAATTGGTGATACCCATGAAGGTACTGCTACCATGGACTGGATGGAGCAGGAACAGGAAAGAGGTATTACAATTACTTCAGCTGCCACAACATGTCATTGGACACTTCAGGAAGACAATCAGCCAAAAGCTGGTGCTTTAGAAAACCGTATCAATATCATTGATACACCTGGACATGTTGACTTTACAGTAGAGGTTGAACGTTCTTTGCGTGTACTCGACGGAGCTGTCGGCGTATTCTGCGCAAAGGGTGGCGTTGAACCTCAGTCTGAAAACGTATGGCGTCAGGCTGATACCTATGATGTACCTAGAATGGCATTCATCAATAAGATGGATATTTTAGGTGCAAACTTCTACAATGCGGTAGATCAGATTCGTACCAGATTAGGTAAGAACGCTATCGTACTTCAGCTGCCTATCGGAAAAGAAGATGATTTCAAAGGAATCATTGACCTGTTTGAAATGAAAGCTTACATCTACAATGATGAAAAAGGCGAAAGCATTTCTATTACAGATATTCCGGAAGATATGCAGGATGATGCTGAACTTTATCGTACAGAATTAGTAGAGAAAATCTGCGAATTAGATGACGAATTAATGTTAGCATATCTTGAAGGTGAAGAACCAACTGTAGAAGAACTTAAAGCAGTTTTAAGAAAAGCTACATGCGAATGTACAGCAGTTCCAGTTTGCTGTGGTTCCGCATATAGAAATAAAGGCGTTCAGAAACTTCTTAACGCAATTATTGAATTCATGCCAGCTCCTACAGACATCGCTGCTATTAAGGGTGTTGATGAAGATGGTAATGAAGTAGAAAGACATTCATCTGATGATGAACCTTTCTCCGCTTTAGCATTTAAGATTATGGCAGACCCATTCGTTGGTAAACTGGCATTCTTCCGTGTTTACTCCGGTACTATGAACTCCGGTTCTTACGTATTAAATGCAACAAAAGGCAAAAAAGAACGTGTTGGCCGTATCCTTCAGATGCATGCTAACAAAAGAGCTGAATTGGACAGAGTTTATGCAGGTGATATCGCCGCAGCTGTTGGCTTCAAAGTGACAACAACTGGTGATACAATCTGTGATGAACAGCATCCAGTAATTCTGGAGTCCATGGAATTCCCAGAACCAGTTATCGAGCTCGCTATCGAGCCTAAGACAAAAGCTGGTCAGGGCAAGATGGGTGAAGCTTTAGCAAAACTTGCTGAAGAAGATCCTACATTCCGTGCACATACAGATCAGGAAACAGGTCAGACAATCATCGCTGGTATGGGTGAACTTCATTTGGAAATCATCGTAGACAGACTTTTACGTGAATTCAAGGTTGAAGCTAACGTAGGTGCACCTCAGGTTGCTTACAAAGAAACATTTACAAAACCAGTTGATGTTGATAGCAAATATGCTAAACAGTCCGGTGGTCGTGGTCAGTACGGTCATTGTAAAGTTAAATTCGAGCCAATGGATGCGAATGCTGAAGAAACATTCAAATTTGAATCCAGCGTTGTTGGTGGTTCTATTCCTAAGGAATATATCCCAGCAGTTGGTGAAGGTATCGAAGAAGCAGCTAAAGCTGGTATTCTTGGTGGATTCCCTGTATTGGGTGTTCACGCTACAGTATATGATGGTTCTTACCATGAAGTCGATTCATCTGAAATGGCATTCCACATTGCAGGTTCTCTTGCATTCAAAGATGCTATGAAGAAAGGTAATCCAGTACTTCTTGAGCCTATCATGAAAGTAGAAGTAACTATGCCTGAAGAGTACATGGGTGATGTTATCGGTGATATCAACTCCCGTCGTGGTCGTATTGAAGGTATGGAAGATATCGGTGGCGGTAAACTGGTTAAAGCATATGTTCCGCTTGCTGAAATGTTTGGATACTCTACAGACCTTCGTTCTAAAACTCAGGGCCGTGGTAACTATTCCATGTTCTTCGAGAAATACGAACAGGTACCTAAGAGTGTTCAGGAAAAGGTACTCAGCGCTAAGGCTAAATAATAGCTGAAGAATAGAGTAAATTCCTAAAAATAGACTTGAATATCTGCATAAAATGCAATATAATCAAAGATAGCCGAAAAATGAAGCCCGTAGAGGCATTTATAAAAGGAGGACGTTTAAAATGGCAAAAGCTAAGTTTGAAAGAAATAAGCCACATTGTAACATTGGTACAATCGGTCACGTTGACCATGGTAAAACAACTTTAACAGCTGCAATCACAAAAGTTTTAGCAGCAAGAGTAGCAGGTAACGAAGTCGTAGATTTCGAGAACATCGATAAAGCTCCAGAGGAAAGAGAACGTGGTATCACAATCTCTACAGCTCATGTTGAGTACGAAACAGACAACCGTCATTATGCACACGTTGACTGCCCAGGACATGCCGATTATGTAAAGAACATGATCACAGGTGCTGCACAGATGGATGGAGCTATTCTTGTAGTAGCTGCTACTGATGGTGTTATGGCTCAGACTAAAGAGCATATCTTACTTTCCCGTCAGGTTGGTGTTCCTTACATCGTAGTATTCATGAACAAATGTGATATGGTAGATGACGAAGAATTACTTGAATTAGTAGAAATGGAAATTCAGGAAGTTCTTGAAGAGTATGATTTCACAGATTGCCCAATCGTTAAAGGTTCTGCTTTAAAAGCACTTGAAGATCCTAGCAGCGAATGGGGCGACAAGATCATGGAATTAATGGATACAGTAGATTCCTATATTCCAGATCCACAGCGTGCTACAGATCAGCCATTCCTTATGCCTGTAGAGGATGTTTTCTCTATCACAGGTCGTGGTACTGTTGCAACAGGTAGAGTAGAACGTGGTGTTCTTCGTGTATCTGAAGAAATCGAAATCGTTGGTGTTAAAGAAGAATCCCGTAAAGTAGTTGTTACTGGAATCGAAATGTTCCGTAAACTTCTTGACGAAGCTCAGGCTGGTGATAACATCGGTTGCTTACTTCGTGGTATTCAGAGAGACGAAATCGAAAGAGGACAGGTTCTTGCTAAACCAGGTTCCGTACATCCTCACAAAAAATTCACAGCTCAGGTTTATGTATTGACAAAAGATGAAGGTGGACGTCATACTCCTTTCTTCAACAACTACAGACCTCAGTTCTACTTCAGAACAACTGATATCACAGGTGTTATCAACCTTCCAGAAGGCACAGAAATGTGTATGCCTGGTGATAACGTAGAAATGACTATCGAACTGATCCATCCAATCGCTATGGAACAGGGTCTTACTTTCGCTATCCGTGAAGGTGGACGTACTGTAGGTTCAGGTCGTGTTGCTACAATCATCGAGTAATTTTCGCGTAAGCAACGAGAAGATTATTTAATAAGCATATTAAACCCGCTGAGTGTTTACACTCAAGCGGGTTTTTTTATGCTTATTGTTAAGCGGCGAAGCCCACGACCTTTGTCACCCATGCGGAGCATTGATATAGAAAGATTAATTTCTTGCCCTCATACTATCCTGGTGATAAAATAGAGACATTGTTATTATTAGAAAAAGCCTGGGCTATTGAGGAGACGAAAGATGAAAGATTACTGTAATACAGATATTTTAGCAAATTATTTTAGGGGGCCGGAAGCCGTGGGTGGAAAGATATATTTTGATGAAACCGGCATGACGTTTAAGTCCCATAAACTTAACATACAAAGGGGCGAGACACGGATCGAATACAGAGATATCTGCAAGGTTGGCAAGAGAAATACCCTGGGTCTTGTACCTAATGGCATATATGTTTTCACGAGAGACGGTTTCGAGCATAAGTTTGTTATATACAGCCGAAAGGCGGTTCTTGAATATCTACAGAGTAAGATAGCCGGTTAATGGAACGTGTCATCTTTATATAAAATACAGATAGTTGTATATATAATATGTAACACACAACAAAAGAAGTTTGTTGTACAATAAAAGGCAAACAGATATAAAGGTGGGAAAAGTAATGTTTCGTGAGATAAGAAGAAAAGACCGGGCAATGAATGATTTGGAAATTCAGAAAGTTTTAGAACAGGGAGAATATGGCATACTTGCTTCTACAGGAGAAGATGATTTCCCTTATGCCATTCCTTACAGCTATGTTGTCATTGATGGAAAGATATATATTCATTGTACCAGCCAGGCAAGTCACAGCAAAGACAATCTTAAAAAGAATCATAAAATCTGCTTTACAGTGGTGGGAGAAACAGAGATTCTGCCGGATAAATTTGGCACGTGTTATGAAAGTGTGGTTGTTTTCGGTACAGTAGAAGAGATTAAAGATTCCGGTTTGATACTGACCGCTCTCAATAAAATGCTGGAAAAATATTCAGCAGACTTCATCAAAGAGGGACAGATATATATCGAAAAAATGCTGGAATTGACCACAGTTATGGAAATTACACCGATACATATGACAGGCAAGGCACGACGCAAGAGTGGAAAAACGAATTTAGAAGTTTTTAATAAATAGAATTGACCGGTAGTCATTGACTACCGGTCAATTCTATGATATAACAGATTTACAAAGGAAAAAGGGAGTAGGGAGGAAATGGGAAAACGTCAGAAATCAGCACTTGAAACCCGGGAAAAGCTGCTGGAAGTGGGAAAAAAACTGATTGAAGAGAAAGGCTTTGACTCTGTTTCAGTAGAAGACATTACAAAAGCATGTGGTGTTGCAAAGGGAACATTTTATACATATTTCAAAAGGAAAGAAGATGTTATTCCGGAGATGACGAGAGAACCTTTTCATCAACTCTGTGAGGATATCTGCCAGATGAAAGATATCGATATTTATAAAAAAATGAATATTTATATGATGCGGTTTATGAAATGTGTAGAGCGTGATGGAATTCAGATGTGCAGACAGTGGACCTGTCAGGTCATTGACCCGAAAGCGGTGCCTCAAAACAGAGATGGCGATAAACTGGCCTATGATATCAGTGAACTTGAGAATCTGCTGGTGTCCTTTGTTGAATCCGGTGAATTAAGTAAAAGTACACCGGTTGAAAAGCTTGCAAGGCTTTTGGTCAGTCAACTCTATGGAATGATGCTTTGCTGGTGCATGTCCGACGGAACTTTTGAGCCCGGAGAGTGGGTGGAACCTTTTTGTGAGCTTGAAATAGCGGGAATTTTTAAACCCTATATAATAACAAAGTAAAAATGGAGGATAAGAAGATGGCATATTTAGGAGAAGATATAAAGAAACTTGGTTTTGGACTGATGCGTCTGCCAAAGAATGAAGGCGTGATTGATGTGGAACAGACCAAGGTGATGGTTGACAAATTTATGGACGCTGGTTTTACATATTTTGATACAGCCTGGGCCTATGCAGGCAGCGAGGAGGCTATTCGTCAGGCACTTGTAGAACGTTATCCAAGAGAAAGCTATACCATTGCAACAAAAAATGCGGCATGGCTTAAGTGTGAGACTAGAGAGGAAGCAGTTGCCCAGTTTGAAACATCGTTGGAACGTACAGGTGCAGGCTATTTTGATTTCTATCTGTTACATAATCTGGGTGAAATGCGAAGTCATTTTTTTGATGATTTTGATATGTGGAATTTTGTACAGGAGAAGAAGGCAGAGGGACTTATCAAACATGTCGGATTTTCATTCCATTCCACACCTGAAGAATTAGAGGAACTTTTAAAAGCCCATCCTGAGGCAGAATTCGTACAGCTTCAGATTAATTATGGAGATTGGGAGAACCCTGCAATTCAGTCCAAAGGCTGTTATGAAGTGGCACGGAAATACAACATGCCAATTGTTATTATGGAACCGGTTAAGGGCGGAATGCTTGCAAACCCTCCAAAAGAAGTGGAAGATGTCTTTAAGAAAGCGGAACCGGAGAGTTCCTGTGCTTCCTGGGCAGTGCGTTTTGCAGCCAGTCTGGAAGGAGTTATTACAGTTCTTTCCGGAATGAGTAATGTTGAACAGATGGAAGATAATTTATCATATATGAAGGATTTCAAAGGTCTTACAGATGAACAGCAGAAAACGATAAATGAGGCCAGAATAATTCTGGATACTTATCCGGTGATTCCGTGTACTACTTGTAATTATTGTGCAAAAGTCTGTCCGATGGAAATTGGTATTTCAGGTTCATTTACGGCAATGAATATGCTTACATTGTATAACGATTATGCAGGTGCATCCAGCGAATGTGAGTGGCTTGTCGGGGCGCATGGCAAAAAGAAGGCAATCGAATGCATCAAATGCGGTAAATGTGAAGAGGCTTGTCCGCAGCATATTTCGATTCGCGATGAGTTGGAAAAAGTTGCAAAAGCATTTAAACAGGAAAAGAAAGCAGAACAGTAGAATTTAATATCAAGAGGGCTTCCTTGCAAAATGATTTGCGGAGAAGCCCTCTTTGCTTTTACTGACTAAAGAACCTCTAGTTGTATTCGGACGGCCAATGTTATATAATAAATGCACGACGAAAAAAACAATCAACATGAAAATGGAGAATAATATGGCGATTAATAAAGCAATGCGGAAACTGCTCAAAGTGCTTTCCTATGGTGGTGTGGATGTTGAATCCTCCAGAGTTATAGCGAATCTGAAAGCTCTGGACCCACTAAAGTTTTTAAGTAAAAAGATCGATTATAAGATTTACAACGGCGATTATGAAGTGCCAACCCGGATTTATCTGCCCGGTGAGGATATAGGGAATCAGGATAATCATCTAAAGGTTCTGCTCTTTTTGCATGGGGGCGGATGGATTACGGAAAGTGTAGATAACTATGACAGAGTTTGTGCATTGATGGCAAAGGCCACAGAGCGGGCAGTTGTGTCCGTTGAATACCGGTTGGCACCAGAGTTCCCTTTCCCGACAGGATTGGAAGACTGTTATGCGGTGGCGAAGGCATTGTTTACAAATCGCTTTATTTTGAATGTAGACCCGGAAGATATTACGCTGGTAGGCGATAGTGCGGGAGGTAATCTTACTGCGGCCATATCCCTGATGGCGAAGGACCGGGGGGAGTTTCTGCCAAAACAGCAGATTCTTATTTATCCTGCGGTGAATAACGACTATACAGAAACATCTCCATTTGAATCTGTTCATGATAATGGAGAGGATTTTTTGCTGACGGCTTTAAAGATTCAGCAGTATCAGGATTTGTATAAAAGCAAGGAAGAAGATTTACAGAACCCATATTTTGCTCCGATACTGGCGAAAGATTTATCCGGACAGCCAAAGACGCTGATTATAACAGCAGAATATGACCCTCTTCGGGATGAAGGGGAAGCCTATGGAAAACGGTTGGAGGAGGCAGGGAATATGGTGGAGATGCACCGTGTTAAAGATGCCCTTCATGGATATTTTGCCCTGGGAATTAAACATTATCATGTTCAGGAAAGTTTTGAGATTATTAATCATTTTTTGGGGGAGTGTTAGCCCATGTTAGAAATAAAGGGAAAACGCTGGCGTAAGCTGGATAATGCAGCAAAGATTTTTCCTGCGACCAGTGGCCGCAAGGATACGCGCGTATTTCGATTTTTTTGTGAATTAAAAGAGAGTATTGATGGAGATGTCCTGCAAGAGGCTCTGGACCGGACGATGGAGAAATATCCTATGTTTCGTTCGGTTATGCGAAAAGGTTTGTTTTGGTATTATCTGGAGAAGAGTGACCTTCCGGCCGTCGTATCGCCGGAAAAGGAACCGCCATGTATGAACCTGTATATTCGTGACCAGAAAAAACTTTTGTTTCAGGTGAATTATTATAGAAACCGGATTAACTTTGAAGTTTATCACGCCTTGACAGATGGGACCGGTGCTGTCCAGTTTTTAAAGGAGCTGGTTAAGAATTATCTGCTTATAAGCCACAAGGATAAGAATCTGCCGGATCTGCCTTTTACGAAAGAGGACGTAACCTTACAGGACTGGGAAAATGACAGCTTTTCCAAATATTATAGAAAAACGGTCAAAGATAAAACGGAGCTGCAGAAGCGGGAAAAGCCTTGCAGAATCACAGGACCCAAGGCTGGCTATGGAAATCTGAATGTGACGGAAGGTCTTGTATCCAGCCGTGAATTGAAAAAGAAGGCAAAGGAGTTTGGCGTCTCGGTTACTGTATTTTTATCCTCGATTCTGCTATGTGCGATTCATGAGGAGATGAGTGGCCGCCAGAGTCAGAAAGATGTTATTCTTATGGTTCCTGTAAATCTGAGAAACTATTTTCCGTCAGAATCCATGTTGAATTTTTTTGGATGGATTGAACCGGGATATGGCTTTGACGGTGGAGATTATAGCTTTGAAGAGGTTGTTAAAACGGTCGATGCCTATTTTAAAAAGGAACTGACGCCGGAGCGACTTGAAAAACATATGAATAAGTATATGGATTTTGAACAGAATCCACTTATCCGGATGGTGCCATTGGAATTGAAGAATCCTGTGCTGCAGCTGGCGAATAAAGTGGCCGGGAAAGATTTGACAGCTATTCTCTCAAATGTAGGAATTATCACCCTGCCGCCGGAGTATGCAGAATATGTTCAGCGGTTTGGTGTTTTTATCAGTACAGCAAAGCTTCAGCTCAGTATGTGTTCTTTTGAAGATGATGTGATGCTGAGCTTTGCATCCGCTTTTGAATCGAAAAATATTGAACGGAATTTCTTCCGCATGTTGAAAAATTTTGGTGTCAGTGCGGAAATTCTTAAAGATCAGTTTCCGGAAGAGCAAGAGGGACATTACGGCGGACGGAAATTTTTCCAGTGGTTCACTTTTAGCTGTATTTTGATTGGTGTTTTGGCTTTTATGATTAATACCATATTCACACCATCAAGAGACTGGTTTTTGCTGGCGATAGGAATTACCCTGAGTATGTGGGTAACAACGTCCATTGGATTTTTCAAACGTCACAATCTGCAAAAAAATGGTTTGTGGCAGTTAATTGTCTTTTCGGTGGGCTGCATTTTGTGGGACCGCTTTACCGGATGGAGGGGATGGTCACTGGATTACGCCTTTCCGGCAATTTGTCTGGCGGTAACAGCAGCATTTATGGTTATTACGAGAATTCAGAAGCTTAAAGTGGAAGAATATATGATTTACTATATTATTGCAGGTATTTTTGGCATGATTCCACTATTGCTTTTTGTGATTGGCTTAGTACATGTGCAGTATTTGTCTGTCATTAGTGGTGGACTGAACTTTCTTCTTCTTGCGGGACTCTTTATTTTCAAAGGCAAGGACATGAGAGCTGAATTGCATAAGAAATTACATTTTTAAAGATAAGGTTGGAGGAAGATTCGATGGAAAGTAAAATTAACAGAGCGGATGCTCTTGAATTACTAAAAAAATACAATAAAGAGCCTTTTCATATACAACATGGATTGACCGTGGAAGGCGTGATGCGCTGGTATGCAGGTGAACTGGGATTCGGGGAAGATGCTGAATACTGGGCGATTGTTGGTCTGCTTCACGATATAGATTTTGAATTGTATCCGGAACAGCATTGCCAGAAAGCACCGGAATTATTGCGAGAAGCCGGTGTGGGTGAAGATATGATTTACTCCATATGCAGTCACGGTTATGGAATCTGCTGTAATCTTGAACCAAAGCATGAGATGGAAAAAGTGCTCTTTGCTTCCGATGAACTAACGGGGCTGATTGGTGCGGCAGCGCGGATGAGACCATCAAAAAGTGTTATGGATATGGAAGTTTCCAGCTTGAAAAAGAAGTTTAAGGATAAAAAGTTTGCTGCAGGCTGTTCGAGAGATGTTATTCGTGATGGTGCTGAAAGATTAGGCTGGGATTTAAATGATTTATTTGAAAAAACAATTCTGGCTATGCGCAGCTGTGAAGCACAGATTAACGAGGCCATGGAGGAATTATAATGGATACAATATTTAAAAGACGTAGCGTAAGAAAATATACGGACAGACCGGTTACGGATGAAGAGATTAAACAGATTCTAAAGGCCGGAATGGCGGCACCAAGTGCTAAAAACAGCATGGAATGGGTATTTATTGTCATAAGAGATAAAAATATCTTCGAAGAATTTTGCAAAGTCCATGTCAATGCCTTTGCCTTAAAGACGGCACAGGCGGCGGTTTTAGTGTGTGCAGATTTATCTGAGGAAAAAGATCCCGGTCAGGGCTGGTGGATTCAGGACTGTGCAGCTGCTATGGAAAATATGCTCCTGGAAGCAACAGATTTAGGTCTGGGAACGTTGTGGATGGGCGTGTATCCGAAAGAAGACAGAATTAAATGTATGAAAGAACTGTGCAAACTTCCGGAAGGCATTGAACCACTGGGGCTGATGTCTATTGGAGAAGCAGGGAAAGCCAAAGAGCCCATTGACAGATATATGGGAGACCGGGTTTTTGCAGATGTTTATGGCAAACTCTGGAAGGACTAAAAATAGTTGTTGAATGTCGGTAAAAGATGAATTAATATATATAGATATAGGATTTATGACGGGGGTGAAGTGGAATGACAGGTGCAGATGCCATGGTGAAGTGTTTGGAAGCTCAAGGGATTGGCGTGGTATTCGGCTATCCGGGAGTAGCAATTGCTCCATTTTATAATAGTTTATATGATTCGAAGATTCAGAGTGTTCTGGTGCGACAGGAACAGAATGGTGGCCATGCAGCCAGTGGATATGCGCGGATAACGCGTAAGCCGGCAGTGTGTATAGCCACATCAGGACCAGGAGCAACGAATTTGATTACAGGTCTGGCAACAGCTTATGCGGACAGCATACCGATGGTTGCGATAACCGGACAGGTGTCAACAGAACTTTTAGGAAAAGACGTGTTTCAGGAAGCTGATATTACAGGGGCTTGTGAGCCTTTTGTGAAGTTTAGTTATCTTGTGAAGAACGTGAATGATATTCCGCGTATATTTAAAGAAGCATTTTATATTGCCTCTACAGGACGTCAGGGTCCAGTTTTGATTGATGTGCCGATTGATATCCAGAAACAGGAATTTGACTATAAGGAACCGGGAGAGATTTCGATTCGAGGCTATAAGCCAAAGGTTCAGGGCCATATTGTCCAGATTAAGAAGGTTATTGAAGCTATCAAAAAGGCGAAACGACCATTAATATGTGCAGGTGGCGGTGTTATTTTAGGGCATGCAGAGCATGCTATTCAGGAATTTTGTGAAAAAACAGGTATTCCGATTGTTACAACGATGATGGGGGTAGGAAGTATAGCCAAGCGTCATCCGTTGTTTTTTGGAATGCTGGGAGTCAATGGTAAGCCTTATGCCAATAGAGCAGTGTCTGAAAGTGATTTGCTCATTATTGTTGGTGCCAGAGTCAATGACCGTGCGGTTGGAGCACCTTCCAAGCTGGAGCAGGATCGTTTGATTGTACATATTGACATTGATACGGCTGAGATTGGAAAGAATATAGGTCCTACCATTCCGTTAGTTGGGGATGCCCGGCTCATATTTGAACGTCTTTTGGAGTATGAGATTGATACATCTTATGACGAGTGGACGGATGAATTAAGAGAGATTAAGAGAAACTGTGTAGACCGGAGAACCTTCCACGAGGGTTATATTAATCCCTGCCTTTTTGTAGAACATCTGACAGACCGCATGGATGAGAATGCAGTTTATGTGGCAGATGTTGGACAGAACCAGTTATGGTCGGCGGATAACTATGTGATGAAGAAGGGCCGTTTTTTGACAACAGGAGGTTTCGGAACGATGGGTTATTCCATTCCGGCAGCTCTTGGTGCAAAGATGGCAGCACCGGAACGACAGGTTGTTGCGGTATGTGGCGATGGCTCTTTCCAGATGTCTATGATGGAACTGGCAACCATGTGCCAATATGATGTGAAGTTTAAGATTATTATCATGAAAAACAGATATTTAGGATTAGTGCGTGAATATCAGTATAATAATTATAATGAACACTATATTGCTGTAAGTCTTGAAGATATTCCGGATTTGGAAAAACTGAGTGGTGCTTATGGTATGGACTATTTTTATTTGAAGGATATGGACCTTATGGACCAGACCATTGAAGAATTTCTCGCTTGCAATAACTCGGCATTAATGGTTTGTGATGTCTATAAATTTGATAAAGTAAAGGAGTAGAAACGGATGAAAGGTATATTTTCAGTATTAGTAGAGAACCGTTCCGGTGTTTTGTCGAAAACTGCCGGGCTGTTTGCACGCCGGGGATATAACATTGATAGTCTTGCCGTTGGTGAAACAGAGAATCCTGAGATATCCAACATGACCATCGTTTCTACCGGAGATGTCAGAGTTATTGACCAGATTGAGAAACAGCTGAACAAGAAGATTGATGTTATTAAAGTACGTCGGTTAAAGGAACAGCAGAGCATAGCCAGAGAATCTCTCATGATAAAGGTTTCCTACAACAATACGAACCGGAAGGATATTATGGAGATTTGTATGATTATGAATGCAAAAATTGCGCATGTATCTGTGAAAAGTATGATTGTTGAGTTGAATGCAAGTCCGGAGGTGGCGGATAGTTTTATAAAGATTATTCAGCCTTATGGTATTATTGAGATGGCACGGACCGGGGTTATAGCTTTACAAAAGGATGAATAGACAGATTTAAAAAGAGATTGAATCTAAGGGTTCAATCTCTTATTTACGAAAAAAGGAGATTAGAAATGCAGCGTTTTAACAATGATTACATGGAAGGGGCACACCCTGCCATATTAGAGCGATTAATGGAAACAAATATGGTAAAGACATCGGGCTATGGAACGGATGAGTTTTGTGAGCAGGCAAAAGAAAAGATTCGTAAAGCTTGTAAATGTCCGGGAGCAGATGTTTATTTTCTTGTTGGGGGAACCCAGACAAATTCAACGATGATTGCGTCTATGCTTAGACCTTATGAGGGAGTTGTGGCAGCAGATACAGGACATATTGCGGTGCATGAAGCCGGAGCGGTTGAAGCTACAGGTCATAAGGTCATAACAATTCCGGGAAAAGATGGCAAACTGATGGCGGATCGTTTAAAGGCCTATATGGAAGGCTTTTATCAGGACCCATCCCATGCCCACACAACCTGGCCGGGGATGGTCTATATTTCCCATCCAACAGAATATGGTACGCTGTATACGAAAAATGAATTAGAACAGCTTCGTGAAGTCTGTCAGAAATATCAACTGCCCCTGTATATGGACGGTGCCCGTTTGGGATACGGTCTGATGGCTGAAGGCACAGATGTCACTTTGGAAGTCATCGCTGAGAACTGTGATGCCTTTTATATTGGCGGAACGAAAGTGGGAGCATTGTTTGGGGAATCGGTTGTTATTCCAAAAGCGGAAAGTATCCCGCATTTATTTACCATGATTAAGCAAAAGGGTGGCTTGCTGGCAAAGGGAAGAATGCTGGGACTGCAGTTTGATGTCCTGTTTACAGATGGTCTTTATATGGAACTTGGTAAACATGGCATTGATATGGCCATGAAATTAAAAGAAGGAATTAGAGCGAAGGGATATACCCTTTATATGGATTCCATGACCAATCAGCAATTTGTTATTCTTAATGCAAGTCAGTTAAAAGCATTGGAACAGAAAGCAACTTTTGAATACTGGGAAACATTGACGGATGGACGGACTGTTATTCGATTTGTTACAAGCTGGGCGACCCGTGAGGAAGATATCGACGAATTAATCAATATATTGGGAGAATTAAATGTATAATGAATTAACAGAAAATGATATAAAAAAGATGGAAGAGGAAATCGAATACCGGCGTCTGGTTGTTCGTAAAAATGCACTTGAAGCTGTAAAAGAAGCCCGTGCACATGGGGATTTGAGTGAAAACTTTGAATACCATGCGGCGAAAAAAGAGAAGAACCAGAATGAAAGTCGTATCCGTTATCTGGAAAGAATGATTCGCACGGCCAAGATTGTTTCTGATGAGTCAGGCGAGGATGAGGCCGGATTAAACAATATTGTTGATGTTTATTTTGAAGATGATGATGAGACAGAACGATTCAAGCTGGTAACGACGATTCGGGGGAATTCTCTGGAGGGACGTATCAGTACAGAATCACCCATTGGCAAGGCTATTTTCGGACATAAAGTCGGAGACCGGGTTTATGTGGAAATCAATGAAAAACAGGGATATTATGTGGTTATCAAGAATATAGAGAAGATAGAGGATGATGATTCGGACCCGATTCAGAAATTTTAGAAATATTTTAGG
Source organism: Clostridia bacterium (assembly GCA_009929615.1). Classification (GTDB taxonomy): domain Bacteria; phylum Bacillota; class Clostridia; order Lachnospirales; family Lachnospiraceae; genus Frisingicoccus. The sequence continues at coordinate 19,423 of SAAB01000038.1, forward strand.
AAAAATCTAGGAAAGTTTAATTGAATTGGAACCATGGAAAAGGTATACTTGTATCATTGTGAAAAATGGAAGGACGATGAATAATGCGGGAAAAATTACAACGATTTATGGCAGGGCGTTATGGAAATGATAAGATGAACCAGGTGCTGTCAATTGGAGCACTGATATTGATACTGATTGGAGCTTTTTTTCGAGTAGAGCCATGTTATTGGCTGGGCTTGCTGCTTATCATTTATTTATATTTCCGAATGCTTTCGAGAAATATTCAGAAACGTTATGCGGAGAATCAGGTTTTTCTCAGATATTATAACCAGGTGACAGGATGGTTTAGTGGTAAGAAGAATTCTGTGGAGCAGAATAAAGGATATCATATCTATAAATGTCCTGAGTGTAAGCAGAAAGTACGGATACCTAAGGGCAAAGGAAAGATTAGCATTCATTGTCCGAAATGCGGAAACGATTTTATAAAACGGAGTTAATAGACTATGTTTGGTTATGTTGTTATAAATGAGCCGGAACTTAAGATGAAGGATTATCGTAAATATAAAGGGGTGTACTGTGGGCTTTGCCAGAGCTTAAAGCACAAGTATGGCCCCTTTGGTCAGCTATGCCTGAATAACGACATGACCTTTGTATCCCTTTTGCTGATGTGTCTTTATGAAGAGGAAGGGGAGGCCAGAGATTATCGGTGCAAGCTTCATCCGAGCCGGAAGATGACCATTTATGAGAATGAATGTATTTCCTATGGGGCAGATATGACGATTCTTTTAAGCTATTATCTGCTGAGAGACCACTGGCTCGATGACAGGAATCCGGCAGCTTTGGCACAGATGAAGCTGCTTCGTTCAAAGGCCGTAAAACTTTCGAGAGTTTATCCGCGGCAGTATAAGGCTATTAAGCGTTATGTCTATTATTTAGAAAAGGCAGAACATTCGGGAGAAAAAGATATAGATATGCTGGCTGGTCTTACAGGAACCATGCTGGGAGAGCTGATGAACTGGAAGAATGACATATGGGCGGACATGCTGCATAGTGTTGGGTTTTATCTGGGAAAATTTATCTATATTATGGATGCCTATGAGGATTTGGAAGCAGATATTAAGAAACAGAGATTTAATCCTCTGATTTCCAAGTGTAAAGATCCGGATTTTGAAAACCAGATTTTTAATATATTGGATTTGATGATGGCTGACTGTGCCAGATGTTTTGAGAAGCTTCCGATTATTTCCGATATTGAAATTTTGCGGAATATACTGTATGCTGGAGTATGGAGTAAGTATATAAAGATTAGAAATGACAAGAATAAAACGGAGGAAACCAGGGATGAATCCTTATGATATATTAGGAGTGTCTCCGTCGGCAACGGATGAAGAGATAAAAAAAGCATATCGGGCATTGAGCAGACAGTATCATCCGGATGCGAATGTAGGTAAGCCAGGGGAGAAAGCTGCTGAGGAGAAGTTTAAACAGATTCAGCAGGCTTATGCCCAGGTTATGAAAGAACGTGAACAGGGATATCAGTCCTATGGTTATCAGCAGAGTAATGGTGGAACCGGTGGCGATTCGGATACTGTGGAGATGCAGGCAGCGGCCAATTTCATCAATACCCGGCGTTATAAGGAAGCTTTGAATGTGCTTTCGGGAATTGGAAATCGAAATGCCCAGTGGTTCTATTTTTCAGCCATTGCGAATGCAGGGGCGGGAAATAATATTACGGCTCAGGAGATGGCAAAGCAGGCTATGGATATGGAGCCAAATAATGCTCAATATCAGATGCTTTGGCAGCAGCTCCAGTCAGGACGCCAGTGGTATGGAAATATGGCGGGGGACTATGGACGCCCGACGATGGACATGAATAATCTGTGTTGCCAGATTCTTGCAATGAATATGATGTGCGGTTGCTGTTGCAGACCGTGCTAAACTCAATATCTTCCGGTTATTGTTTAATGAAAATTCTGTATTATACAAATTGTACGTGATTTAGTACAATGTAGTCAATGACAGAGTTGAAGTTAAGAAATTAGACAAATAATCAGGGAGGTATTTTTTTATGGGAAAGATTATGAGTGCAAGGGAAGCAAGTATGTTAATCAAGGGTGGAGATACAGTTGCAGTTGGAGGATTTGTAGGATGCAATCATCCGGAAGAACTTACGGTAGCACTTGAAAAACGTTTTTTGGCAACAGGCTGTCCGAGAGACCTGACCCTGGTTTATGCAGCTGGTCAGGGGGATGGCAAGGACAAAGGTCTGAATCACTTAGGACATGAAGGCATGTTGAAGAAGATTATTGGTGGACATTGGGGGTTGACACCAAAGCTTCAGAAATTAGCTGTAGAGAATAAGGTAGAAGCCTACAACCTGCCACAGGGTGTTATTACCCATTTGTTCCGCGATATCGCAGCGGGCAAACCGGGAACGATTACCCATGTAGGCCTGGAAACATTTGTTGACCCGCGTCTTGGCGGTGGAAAGATTAACTCAAAGACAACAGAGGATGTTGTGGAATTAATCGAATTATCCGGTAATGAGTTCCTTTATTATAAATCTTTCCCTATTGATGTGGCATTAATCCGGGCCACCTACTGTGACCCGGACGGCAATGCCTGCATGAGAAAAGAGGCTGTGACGCTTGAAAGTCTTTCTATCGCACAGGCGGTAAAAGCATCTGGCGGTAAAGTTATTCTTCAGGTAGAAGGAATTGTAGAAGCTGGGAGCGTTGACCCTAGAATTGTAAAAATTCCGGGAATCTACGTGGATGCCATTGTTATTTCGGAACCAGAGAATCACATGCAGACTTTTGGTGAACATTTTAATCCGGCTTATTGTGGAGATATTCGTGTTCCGGTGGACAGTCTGAAAGCGATGGACCTTGGGGTTCGTAAGATTATCAGCCGTCGTGCAGCTTTAGAATTAGAAAGTCATGCTGTTATTAATCTTGGCATTGGTATTCCTGAAGGCGTTGCAAGTGTAGCTAATGAAGAAGGCGTTAAGGGGCTGAAACTTACTGTAGAATCCGGACCTATTGGCGGTGTGCCTGCCGGTGGACAGAGTTTTGGCGCGGTATCGAATCCGGAATGTATTCTGGACCAGCCTTATCAGTTTGATTTTTATGACGGCGGTGGTCTGGATATGGCATTTCTTGGTCTGGCACAGTGTGATGTGGACGGGAATATTAATGTAAGCAAGTTTGGACCAAAGATTGCAGGTTGTGGTGGATTTATCAATATTACACAGAATGCCAAGAAGGTTATTTTCTGTGGTACATTTACAGCAGGCGGTCTGGATGTGGCTGTGGAGAATGGAGAACTTCATATTTGTCAGGAGGGCAAAAGCCGCAAATTCATAGAGGATGTGGAACAGATTACATTTAGCGGAAATTACGCAAAACGGTTAAATAAAGACGTTCTTTACATTACGGAAAGAGCTGTGTTTAAATTATCTCCAATGGGCCTGGTACTTACTGAAGTTGCACCGGGAATCGACGTTGAAAAAGATATCATTGCAAATATGGATTTCAAACCATTAATCTCAAAAGATTTAAAGCTTATGGATGAATCTATTTTCCGTGAAGGTTCTATGAATCTTTCTGAAAAAATCGCATAATATTACAAATACTAAAAGGGGATGCTTTTTTATAAAGCACCCTTTTTTTGTGTATTGAAATAGTGTAAAATAGTATTAGTGTCAAGAGAAATAGAACAGGAGATGACCTATGTTTGATGATTTGCGAGGACGTAAACCAACATTAATTGATATGGAGGCATATCGACGTTCAGCGGTGGTTATTCCGTTGATTGAGAAAGAGGATGGTTATCATGTGCTCTTTGAGGTGAGGGCTATTGGACTGAAGCATCAGCCGGGAGAGATTTGTTTCCCAGGAGGAGGATGCGAACGGGGCGAATCACCGGAAGAGGGAGCCTTGAGAGAGATATGTGAGGAACTGTTAGTTTCTGGAGAACAGGTGGAATTGGTTGCACCTATGGATATTTTTGTATCACCTTTTAATATGGTTATTTATCCTTATCTGGGTATTTTAAAAGGATACGAAGGAACCTTTAATTCGGACGAGGTGCTGGAAGTGTTCACAGTCCCCTTGGATTACTTTATGAAAATAAAGCCGGGGGTTTTTTACAATAAGATATATACGGAACCACCAGAGAACTTTCCATGGGACAAGGTTCAGGGCGGTGAAAAGTACCGCTGGAATCAAGGAACCTATCCTGTGTATTTTTATGAATATAAAGGAAAAGTTATCTGGGGAATCACAGCGCGGATTATGCGTAATACAGCCTGGCAGATTAAGACTGCCGGATGGAGGGAAGAATAAGAATGGCAAAGAAGATTAAAAAAAGTACTATTGCAGAGGCACAGAAACGAAGAAAGAATATTTTGGAATTTTACTATATGACACCGGAAGATACGGATGCCAAGGAATTGACAGGACTGATAAAATCAGTAGAAGAGGAAAAGGTTGACGTTTGGCCGGCTTTGAATCTGATGGAAGTTGTTTTGGATAATGATTCCCTGATTTTTCAGGATGGCAGAGAATGCTTTATCGACCCTCTGGACCAGGAATTTATTGAAAAACATCAGATTAAGATGATTTATGCAGTGAGTTATGAAGAGGAAGATTCTGCTAAAGCCCGACGGGTTATTCGGGATATTATGGAAGTTAAAGGCGGATTTTTATGTAGTGATACAGAGGATTTTGAGCCAATATATGACTTAAAAAGTATTCTGAATATATAGTTGGAAAAAAAGGAATAACTTGTCATTTAGCGAATATAGGCGTATAATAACAGTGTAATTAAATTAATTGGAGGGAACACAAGACATGAAGAAAAAATTATGTGTAGCTATGCTTGTTGCAGCATCTTTATTAGTGATGACAGCTTGCGGTAGCAAAAAAGAAGAAACAAAAGCCGAGACAAAGGCTGAAACAACAACAGAGGCAACAACAGCTGAGACAAAAGCTGAAACAACAGAAGAAACTACAGCAGTTGAAGCAGCTGAAATGGTTGAAGTTGCCGGACCAGAAGCATTTGAAGAAATGGGTATCAAACTTCAGGCTCCTGAAGAAACAACTGATGTTAAGTATTATACAATTGGTGAGATTGCACAGGTTGAATTCAAACTTGCAGACATTGACTTTGTTGGTGCTGCAGTAAAATCTCCTGAAAATGTTATCGATGCTGTTATGGGTGTAGAAGGAATCGAAAAACTTACAACACATGTTGTAGGTATTGATACGGATACAACAGAAGCAACTATTTACAAAGATGAAGAAGGCAACACATGTGGCGTTTGGTACTGGGATGAAGCACAGGTTCAGTATACAATCTACACAACATCCGATATCGATGTAGAAGATTTTACAGCTGTTGTTATGGGATTTGCAGATGCAAACCTTCCACAGTAGTTTTAAATCTTATAATTAATTAAGGGTCACCGCTTTGAAAGCGGTGGCTCTTTTTTTTATGAGATAGAAGATCTGCTTCTCAAAAATAAACAGGAAAAATATGTCAGCTTTTCCGATGGCCATACGTTATAATAATTAGAGTGCTCAATATGGACACAGGAGGTAGAGATGAGAATATATACAGATAAAGAAAAGCTGGAACAATTATTCGCTTTGTATGAAAAGCAAATGTACGGAACAGCTTTTCGAATTCTTCAGGATACAGGACAGGCGGAGGATGCGGTGCAGGATGCTTTTCTGAAAATTATGCCCCGCCTCAGTCAGATAAAGGTGCCGGATTCAATAGAAACTAAAAGACTGATGCTGCGGATTATACGTTCGACAGCCATTGATATATACCGGAAAAACCGGCGGGAATGGGAACATACCATATTTGACCCGGAGGACATCCAGAAAAACCAAAAAAGTTTTATGGACGAGAATTTGAGCCAAATAGAAAACCGGCAGATGATTCAGAGAGCATTACTGGCATTGGACCAGAAATACCGAGAGGTGTTGGAATTAAAATGCTATTTTGGCCTCAGCCACCGGGAGATTGGTCTGCTTTTGGAAATTACGGAGGATACCGTAGCAAAACGATATGAACGGGCGAAGAAGATTGCATTAAAGATGATAGGAGATGATGCGTGTGCGTAGAGATATTAATGAAGAGAAGTTTTTGAAGAATGTCAGTGAAGAGAGCATCATGAAATCATGGGATTCAGGTGAAGAAGGCAAAGACCATGAATTTTCGAGGGATTATAAAGAATTTCGACAGAATTTGATAAACCAAACAGGAGCTGTAGAACTTACAAATGCAAAGAAGAGACATTTTTTCAAAACACCTTTTGGTGTGGCGGCTGCGTTTGCTGCAGTACTGGTATTATCCGTTGGTGCCTATGCCATTTCGGGTTTGTTTACAGTGAAATCTGAGGAGACTAATCAGCAGCAGGGCGGTTATACATATACATTTGAGGCTCAGGAGGGAATTACAGTTCAACCGATGAAAATCGTTCCGGGATATCTGCCGGAGGGCTATGTTGAGACTTCGGGCGGCGATGGTATCAGCCTCTGCAAGTATCATACTGAAGATGGTGGCAGCGGGATAACTATCGGATTGAACAACTACAGCGATACCATAGAGTTTCCTTTTATTTCAGAAGTGGAAGAAACGGAAATCGGTGGAGTCAAAGCGGATGTTCTGACGCGTAATGGTGATATTGAATATAACCACATTATCATGATGTTTTATGAAGAACTGGGACAGGTTGTTACCATGTATACCTATAAGGATATTTCTGTAGAAGAAGCCAAAAAGATTGCGGAAAATATAAAACTGGAACCGACAGGGGAAGAGGCTTATACACCATTTGTTGAGAATACAAATAAAGATTACGAAGCAGAGCCGGAAGCACCGCAGATTGTTGGAGAAGAACAGATTATTCAGAAAGGTGATTCCATGGAAATGTCTGAAAATCTGAGTTTTGTTGTCAAAGATATTGAATTGAGAGATAATGTCAATGGACTTGATGAAAACTATTTTGGTAACTATAGCACAGACCTTCTTCCGTATATTAATGCGGATGGAACTTTCAAAACGGTAGAACTTGGATATACGACCTGGGAGAACAATGAAATGATTTCGGTCGACGAAGGCGAAGGCCATGTAAAACTAGCCTATGTCACAATGGAAGTCCAGAACCATTCGGATGAGACTTTAACGGATACCTTTGTGTATGGCAATATAATGAATATTGACCCTGAAACGAAAGCCTGTGGATTTACCGATATTTTAGAAGGATGGTGGCGTGCTTCGGGCACAGATCCGATGTACTATGATGGTTCCGATTACGCAGGCGAAGAGTATAGCAAGCATCTCTTTTACTCGGATTTCGTGGCAAATGAAACAAGAGAAATTCATATGGCGATTCCATATGTTCAGGAAAAAGAAGGAAGTGCTTACTTACATTTTGATTCTATGAGTGAAAGCCAGGCAGAGTATTTTGTGAAATTGACCCCATAACTTAATATATGTAAAATAATAGTAAAAAGCCATAGCCGCTATTTCCTTTTCGGGAGATAGCGGCTATACTATGTGTTAGGATAGAAAATAATTTTAGCGGATGGGGCTTTAGAAAATGTTAAGTAATCAGGAATTAAGTGCTATTTTAGATGTGGGTGAAGCAATGCTCACCTATGGGGGTGAAGTGAGCCGGATTGAACAGACGGTGTCCAAGATGTGCATGGCTTATGGGGCAGAACGGGTGGATGCTTTTTCCATTACATCAAGCATGATTGTAACGGTAAGACTTCCCGGGGAGGAAGTGCTGACCCAGACATGTAGAATTCGCGAATGGGCTATTGATTATGGACGCCTGGCCGAGTTGGACGAGCTGGCAGGGGAAATAGCGGAGAAGCATTTGAATCCCAAAGAGATAGGAAAAAGGCTTGAAAAGGCAAAAACCACATCCGAAATGAGCGGTATATATACTTATGTGGGAAGCGTTCTTGCGGCAGGCGGTTTTGCTATGTTTTTTGGGGGCAGTTTCAGAGATGGCATCAGTGCGGCGATTCTGGCCCTTGTGTTCACGTTGATTGATCGGAAAGTCAATCACGCCTGGCTGAACCGGATTGCATATTCCTTTATTACATCCTTTGTTTCTGGGATGATTGCAATAGGGATGGTTGAGATGGGTGTCGGTGAACATCTGGATAAGATAATGATTGGCGGCATTATGCTTGTTATTCCCGGGATTGCTTTGGCAAATGCTGTTCGGGATTTACTGCTGGGAGATGTTATCACAGGTTTGCTCAGACTGTGCGAGTCTCTGCTTATTGCAGCAGGCGTTGCAGCAGGTTTTGCAGCAGCTCTCTTTTTGGGAAGGGGGTGGCTGTGATGATGGTTCAGGTTTTGATGGCATTTATAGGTTCGCTGGGGTTTTCCATACTCCTCCATACAAAGAAAGAATGGCTGTGGCTTGCAGCAATAGGTGGAGCAGTAACCTGGTGTCTTTATCTGATATGTGCCAATAACATGAACAGTTATTTTGTCTGCAATCTGGTGGCGGCTATCGGTGCCTCCTTATATGGAGAACTGATGGCAGCAATATTTAAAACAGCACCTGTGATTTTCAGGGTACCGGCTATGGTTCCCTTAATACCGGGAGGAAGCTTATATTATACTTTGAGCGCCGCACTGGCTAAAGACAATATAGCTTTTGCGGAAAAGGGGCTGGAGACGGTGATTACGGCTTTCGCTATTTCCGTTGGTATTGTAGCGGTAAATATCGTATGCGAACCCTTTCGGAAAAGGGCATAAAAAAGAAGTCTTTACAGAAATAGCAAATTATTTCTGCAGAGACTTCTTTCTATATATAATAGTTTATTATTTAGACCATCGTCCGGAGGCACCGCATGGAAGTACCAGACCATTGCCGGATACAGGAAGTCCGACTTCATCGGAAATAACATGTCCGCCGAATGTAGGAATCAATTCAGTGGAGAGCATGTAGGTGAGGACTGCCGGCTGCAATCCGGTTGTGTAAGAGTTTACCAGATAGAAAAGCGGATTCTTACTGAGGACTTTTGTACAGAGCTGGATAAATGGGTGGATATTCGCTTCAATTTTCCAAATTTCACCCTTAGGGCCTCTTCCGTAGGAAGGCGGGTCCATGATAATGGCATCGTAAGTGTTGCCACGGCGGATTTCACGTTCAACAAATTTAGCACAGTCATCTACAATCCAGCGAATCGGTGCATCTGAAAGACCGCTGGAACGAGCATTCTCCTTAGCCCAGTTTACCATGCCCTTAGAAGCATCCACATGGGTGACGGAAGCTCCGGCAGCAGCAGCGGCACAAGTAGCACCTCCGGTGTAGGCAAACAGGTTCAATACCTTAATCGGTCGGCCTGCTTCTTTGATAAGCTTGGAAAACCAGTCCCAGTTGGATGCCTGTTCCGGGAACAGACCGGTATGTTTGAAACTGAAAGGTTTTAAATTAAAGGTAAGACTGCCATAATGAATGGTCCACTGTTCCGGTAAATCAAAAAATTCCCATTGACCGCCGCCTTTGCTGCTGCGGTGATAGTGACCATTCATCTTTTTCCAGCCAGTGTGATTCTTTGGAGTATTCCAGATGACTTGGGGGTCCGGACGGACAAGGAGATATTTTCCCCAACGTTCTAATTTTTCGCCGTCGGATGTATCGATAACTTCATAATCTTTCCAATTATTAGCAATAAACATAGTGACACCTCGTATGATTTTCTTCTATATATAATACATTAGAGATTCGGGTTTGTCTATCCCGCTCTCTTGAAGTTTATCATCAGATATGATATAAGTAAAGGGAACGGCAAAAAAATGCGAAAAAAAGTTTAAAAAAAGCTTGCATCCCGTTTATAAATCATGTATAATATCAAATGTTGTGACATTGATAGCGTTGAAGCGTGAGGTTGCTGCAGGCCATGCAGGTGTTCCGTGGAGCGAATGTCAAGTTAGAGAAACTGGCGACAAGTCACTGTACAAAGAAAACTATCTGTGAAAAACAGAGATGACGTGTGTGAAGAAAGAACAGGACACACACGGGTAGATGTACAGTCACCGCTTGTCGTACTGAATGTAAAGTGCGAAAAGGAGGCGACTTTTTTTATGGCAAGTCAAGTAATGAGAATTACGTTAAAAGCGTATGACCACAAATTAATCGACCAGAGTGCTGGTAAGATTATTGAAACTGTAAAGAAAACTGGATCAAAGGTGAGCGGCCCTGTGCCACTGCCAACTAAGAAAGAAGTAGTAACTATTCTTAGAGCTGTACACAAATACAAAGATTCCAGAGAACAGTTTGAACAGAGAACTCATAAGAGACTCATTGATATCATCACACCTACACAGAAAACTGTAGATGCATTATCCAGATTGGAAATGCCAGCAGGTGTTTACATCGATATCAAAATGAAAACAAAATAATTTATTTAAGAAAATTATGGCTCAATCACAAATTTTGTGGGATAAAGGATTTCTGACATAAGTCTTCCTGCTGATATCAAACAGTTTAAGGAAGAAGTATTCATCATCACGATATC
>SAAB01000167.1 GCA_009929615.1 Clostridia bacterium
ACCGCGTTCCGTTATCTGTCGGACGGCTTCTTCCTTAAATTCAGGTGTAAATCGTGGTGTGCCCATATGCTCCCCCTATGCTCAAACTATAGGGCAGGATCGTCTACCGGGGTGGGGTCAGTCCAACTATAGGGCAGATTTGTCTACGGGCTCGGGGGCACTCCACACCTTTAATCAGGTGGCCAAATTTACTGTGCCACTACAGTCGAACAATCACATAGAGCGATAAAATCAGACACTTCAGGACAGATTCATCCAAGAAACCGCCTCAAAGACATCAGCAGTGTCGAGGGCGTCAATTCCTTGCTGGATATTCTTATATCGGATTCCAATCGGTCGCTTAACAGACCAGTATAATTCTTGAAAGGCTTGTATTTTCCAAACGTGGAAATCCGAAAAGGTTTAGATGATATCAAGTCCAGCCCGGAATCTCAGTGAGATAAAAGGATATGATTGTCTGATACCTGATACTGACCATTTCACGGACAGAAACTGAGTAACAGTTCATATAGACAATTCCTTAACAAAAATGAGGCATATTTACCCCCTTATTTGTCGTTTCGTTCATGACAATAGACGCTATCCTACTGGAACCCTGACGTACACAGAACCAGGATACTATTATTCGACCATTTTTCTCCCGTGAGGAATGGTCTTTTTTTCATTAACTTGCCATTACCCCGATGAATTTGAAGCCCAGAATACCGGTGCATTAAGTCCTAAAAATAACGATTACCTACACATACCTCACATTTGTTACATTGCACAACAATTAAGCAACGTGGCTATCTGAACCATAAGCTGGTATGATATTTGCACACTGATGAATACATAACATCAGACAGTTTATTGAAGCGGTCCGGGGGATGTCGCCGGACCGCTTTTTTTATTTGAAGGTATTATTAACTGAAATACTGATAATGATATATTCAGAGATTTGAAGTTGTCCCTTAAAAGTACTGTAAGAAATTGATCTTTAAATACTTAATCTAAATAGGTTAGGTATGACCGTGCCCAGGGAACAGCCGTGAGGATGGATTATCGTAACTACAAATTGTGTAAACACAAAAAGAGTGGCTTTGTTGAATAAATCAGATTTCGGGTAAGTCTCCCCCGTAGCGGGTTGTGTTTTCAGGCAATACGCACGCTTTCAGGCATACCTGCTTTCGTC
>SAAB01000168.1 GCA_009929615.1 Clostridia bacterium
TCGATGTGTTTGCGGGAAAAAAATCGGCCCAGATCCGCGAAATTTTAATCAGCGAGTCAGCTTGGGAAGAAATGACCTGCTTATTCGCACCTTCCTTAATATAAAGACACAAGCAGAGACATTTTTGGCACGATATAAAAACGCTAAGTTAAAAAATCACTATGACGTGTTGGGTATCAAATGTTCACTGGCATAAACCTCTGTTTCTGATGTAAAACAGATTTTCTGAGGAGGCGTAAAACCTCCTCGTACTGCGAAATTGATTTAGTGATAGCGATCGATCACGCCAACCAGATAGTGGTCGGTTTGCTGCATGTTGATGCCCGCTTTTTTAGCGCTGCGGACTTCATCCAGAATGATTTGCAACAGCGTCCCGTCCACGATTTCCTCTTTTCTGTATCGCTTCAGGAAGTTAATCGCTGACTTATCGTTTGCTGCCTGGGCGTCTTCCGTCAAAGAGGTCAGCGCATTAATGCGCTTCTGGTAATCGCTTACCGTCTGCTCAAACAGATCTTCCAGCGTGGAAAATTCACCGCACCGGGCGTGTTGCTCCTGTAACACCGGCGTGGCGCCGCTCTGTTTGATGTATTCGTACATGCGCATCATTTGCGTCACCGTATTTTGCGCCTGATGACGCAAAAATAGTGCGGTGCCATTAAGGCTATTCTCGCTGCACCTCTGGCTGAGCTGAAGATACAAATTTGAGGTATAAAACTCCTGATTCATTTGCGCATTCAGTTTTTGAACTATTCCGCTAGCGATCATAGGACTTCCTTATTTCTTGTCATCTCAGAAAACGGTCACTCTTCGAAAAAACAACCAGAATAAAAGCGATTCTTTCGCTTTTTTTATTGCGCCTGGTTACGCAGTCATATTCATTTTAAGTCGGGATGCTCCTTATTTAAATATCCAACCCTACTATCGCATTTCTATCTGGCATTATTCTGTGATGGTGTTTCGATATTCACACTCCCTGTGCCAATCCTTTCTTATCGACAGTAGGAAACTTCCTCCGGCTATTCTGCTGAACACGATTAGGGGCACTGTTGCAAAGTTAGCGATGAGGCAGCGTTTTGTCTTATTCAAAGGCCTTACATTTCAAAAACTCTGCTTACCAGGCGCATTTCGCCCAGGGGATCACCATAATAAAATGCTGAGGCCTGGCCTTTG
>SAAB01000169.1 GCA_009929615.1 Clostridia bacterium
CCCAGACATACATTGTACAGCACATTGATGAAGATACAGACGCAGTTCTTGAAACAAGTGAAGCAAAGGATACAACCTTTGGTGCACAGATTGAAGGAAGCAGCGAAAAGAAGATCATCGAAGACTATACATTCGTAAGAGCAGAAGATTTAACTGTAGGAACAAACAATGATGAAAACATCGTTAAAGTATACTACAGTAAAGATGAAAAAGGCCCAGAGGGCGGTTCCGATGATATTCCGGATAAATACCAGGTTACATTCACATATGTAGCAGGAAGCCATGGAACAGTAACAGGAATCACCAGTGAAGTTAAGACTGTTCAGACAATCGAAAGAGACGCTGTAACAGGAGAAATCACAAGCGTAGGACCAGTTGTAGCTCAGAATCCAACACAGCCATCTACGGTTGAAGGGCTTGAAGGACATCATTTCCAGAAATGGAGCGATGGACTGACAGAGTATGCAGATGATGCAGCGTTAAAAGCAGCAAGCTTCGACAAAGACATGACCTTTACGGCATTGTTTGATGTAGATGCCCAGACTTATGTTGTACAGCACATTGATGAAGATACAAACACTGTTCTTGAAACAGGTGCAGCACAGGAAACAACCTTTGGCGCACAGATTGAAGGAAGCAGCGAAAAGAAGACCATCGCAGGCTATACATTCGTAAGAGCTGATGACCTGACAGTTGGAACTGATAACAGTAGAAACATTGTTAAGGTATACTACAGCAAAGATGAAAAAGGCCCAGAGGGCGGTTCTGATGACATTCCGGATAAATACCAGGTAACATTCACATATGCAGCCGGAGCAAACGGAAAAGTTGAAGGAACAACCACAGAAGTCAAAACTGTTCAGACAATCACAAGAGATTCTGTAACAGGAGAAATCACAAGCGTCGGCGAAGTTACAGCCCAGAATCCGACACAGCCATCCACAGTGACAGCTGATACAGGATACCATTTCCAGAAATGGAATGACGGAGCAGCAGACTACGCAGATGATGCAGCATTGAAGGCAGCAAGCTTCGATAAAGACATGACTTTCACAGCGTCCTTTGAAGCAAATGCCCAGACATACATTGTACAGCACATTGATGAAGATACAGACGCAGTTCTTGAAACAAGTGAAGCAAAGGATACAACCTTTGGTGCACAGATTGA
>SAAB01000170.1 GCA_009929615.1 Clostridia bacterium
ATGAATGTGAAGAATGGTCTGCATAAGGGTTAGAAAGCCCCAGCAACGCTGGGGCTAATGTTTCACTTATTTTGGGACATTTTCAAAAACGGTTGACACACCTTTTTTAAAATTTTATTTAACTAAAATATCCCATGTTTTTTGCCTTCATCATAAGGCTCCTTATTGGCTTATAAAGCACAAACATTAAAAGGAAATTAGCCACGCAATGGATGATATCGAAAGGGATTCCTGCAATCCACCAGTTAAAGGCCAGCAGCAATCCGCTTCGAAGTCCTCCGCCAACAAAACCCACAACAAAATACGGCAATGAACACAAGAGGCCAAAACACAGGCCAAATACCCCTGAGATAATACTATAAACCCATACCGAATCCTGCTTACGTATTGTCCATACAATGGCCGCCAGTAGTGGCCATGCATACAGATACATAACCCACCACATCCCAAAGCCGTAGACACAGCCTTCAATTAGTATAAAGACAGGGACTACAAACACAATTTTCCAGCCAAAGAAAATCGTAAACATAATTATCCAAAAAGATGTTAATTCAATATTTGGCAACATAGCCATAAGCATTTTACTCACTTCAATAACCGCAACCATAAGACCTGTAAGTGCGATATCATATGTTGTTATAGCTTTTGTATTTTTCAAAATTTCCACATCCTACTTCATCACTGTATAAACAATCTGGAAAGCATCTCCATCTGTTACAATCTGTGCATCTGCTCCATAGTTACCATACTCACCATTCACCAGGATGCTCCAATAGGCGCCATCCACATTATAGTCTGCTTTTTCACCATTGACTTCCAGAATTGTCATACCATACTCTGAATCTTCCCCTGCAAACTCCAGTCCGTCCGCTTCTTCCATTGCCTGACGCAGATATTCTGCATCCGTTGACACATCATATACTGTAGATGTACCTTCTTTGGATAGAACTTCAATCGTAATATTTTTGCTTCCTGCTGCTGCCTTTGGTGCGAATAGGGTGTAACACACAAAAAACAATGCAACCAACGCAGCTAAGATGATACCTCCTATAATTATTTTTTGGCTCAATCACAAATTTTGTGGGATAAAGGATTTCTGACATAAGTCTTCCTGCTGATATCAAACAGTTTAAGGAAGAAGTATTCATCATCACG
>SAAB01000039.1 GCA_009929615.1 Clostridia bacterium
AGCTAGCTGTCAAAACTAAAATAGAGTAAAACGCTTGCATCTATCTTTGGTGCAAGCGATATTTTGTCAATAGCGTAGGATTATTTTGCGCTTACGACAAAGCAGCTGATAAGCCCCATAATTGTCGGAATAATAAAGGACAAAGCAGTCCATTTAAGGCTCGCCGTTTCCTTCTTAATTGTTAACAAAGTGGTGGAACAAGGCCAGTGCATTAAGGAGAACAGCATTGTACTGATAGCGGTGACCCAGGTCCAACCGTTATTAACAAGTAATTGTTTTAAAGTTGCAAGGCTTTCAAGCTCCAAAATACTTCCCTTTGCCATATATGCCATTATAATAATCGGAATAACAATTTCATTTGCAGGAAGTCCGAGTATAAAAGCCATTAGAATAATACCATCTAAACCTAGCAGCTTTGCAAAAGGATCTAAAAATCCTGCACAAAGGTTTAATAAACTTGTATTACCTATGTTAACATTTGCCATAACCCAGATGAACAATCCGGCAGGTGCAGCAATAACTATTGCACGACCTAACACAAATAAAGTTCTATCTAAGATTGAGCGGACAATAACCTTTCCGATTTGTGGTTTGCGATATGGTGGTAATTCCAAGGTAAAGGCTGAGGGAATGCCTTTTAAAATAGTTATTGAGAGCAGTTTTGAAATAAAAAAAGTCATAAATACACCTAGCAAGATAACTACCGTCAATAAAATTGCTGATAACAGTGAATCAAATGCACCGCCGGAACCCCCAATAAAAAACATGGTAATAATGACGATGAGTGTTGGAAATCTTCCGTTACATGGTACAAAGTTATTCGTAATCATTGCAATCAAACGTTCACGTGGTGAATCAATAATTCGACAACCAACTATTCCAGCAGCATTACAGCCAAATCCCATACACATAGTAAGTGCCTGTTTACCGCAAGCAGAGCACCGTTTGAAAGATTTATCCAAATTGTATGCGACACGTGGTAAATATCCGGCATCCTCAAGTAACGTAAATAAGGGGAAAAATATCGCCATTGGAGGTAGCATAACAGATACAACCCATGCTAAAACTCTATAAACACCAAGCACCAGCATTCCATGCAGCCAATTCGGAGCACCAAAGTAATGAAAAGCATCTGTTAGTTTATCTTGAATCCAAAACAAACCGTCTGAAAGCAGTTGTGACGGATAATTTGCACCGGTAATGGTCAACCAGAATACAATAGCTAAAAGAGTAACCATAATAGGATATCCAGCCCACTTACTTGTTAGAACTTTATCAATTTTTCGGTCAGTTGCATTATAAGTAGATCTATCGTACTCAACGGTATCAATACAAATCTCCTCTGAGGTCAGAATAAGAGAAGATACAATATGATCCTTTAAGTTATTTGAATCAATTCCATTATTTTGTAGCAAAACTTTTGCTTGATCTAAGACCGCTATTATGTTTTCCTCATTAAGGATATCATGATTAAGATAAGCATTTAGCTCATCGATTAATTCTTTATCATAATCAAGTAACTTTAAACTTAGCCAACGAGAGTTGATTTTACATGGGACTGTTTTCTTGATCTCAGGTTCTACAATAGCAATTGCATCTTCAATTGGTTTCATGTATTTTACTTGTAACGGATTTGTATCACAATTGCTGTCAATCAAATTATCAAGCTCATCCATCAAGGTAGAAAGACTCTTTTTCTTTCTGGCAACTGTACCCACAACAGGTACACCTAATTTTTTGGAAAGACCATTTAAATCAATATTTATTTTTTTGAGTTTTGCCTCATCCATCAGATTAACGCAAACGAGTACCTTACTTGAAATTTCCATTGTTTGAAGCACAAGATTAAGATTTCGTTCAAGGCATGTAGCATCGCAAACAACGATAACAGCATCTGGTTCACCAAAGCAAATAAAATTGCGTGCAACCTCTTCTTCTGCAGAATGTGCCATTAAAGAATAAGTACCAGGAATATCGACCATCACATAGGATTTATTTTTGGTACTGTAATAACCCTGTGCGTTTGTAACTGTTTTGCCAGGCCAGTTTCCTGTGTGTTGATTTAGACCGGTAAGGTTATTGAAAACTGTACTTTTACCCACATTTGGATTTCCAGCAATGGCGACAATCCTATCATTAATGTTTTGTTTCTTTATTTCCAAACCTGAGTCCACCGCCTTAATTCCTACTGAGTTTTTAGTCAGACCCATTATATTCGCTCCTTTATATGCTTATCATAATATTGATACAATCCTCTGAACGAATTGCAATAACAGCACCACGAATTAAAAATGCAGAGGGATCGCCCCCTGGACTTCTGCCAAGACATTCAACCTCTGTGTTCTCAATCAGACCTATATCCAAGAGCCTTCTTCTAATACTTCCTATTGACAACAATTCTTTGATTTTTGCGGATTGACCTGGTTTTAAGTCATTCAAGTTTTTAATTTCATTCATAAAAAATTTACCTCGTAATATTAATTAGGATAGGGAAACTTTGTTTCCTAATACATTATATTAAGATGTGTAAAAATTGGTTACTGCTTAATACATAAAATTGGAGAGAATTGGTTTATGAATGATGATAATGGATTTTATACACAAAAAGGGTATCAACTGAATGAAACAAATGAATTAACTGCATCAATGGAAGATTATCTTGAAATGATCTGCAGAATATTAGAAAGAACTGATGTTGTGCGAATCAATGAGCTTGCTGAAAAATTACATGTAAAACCTTCATCTGCGTCTAAAATGGTAAGTAACCTTAAAGAAGCTGGATATATTGATTTTCAAAAATACGGATATATAGTGGCAACAAAAAAAGGAATGGATAAGGGAAAATATTTATTATATCGACACGATGTCCTCTATAATTTTTTATGTATGATAAATAATACGGATAATGAATTAGATCAGGTTGAAAAAATAGAGCATTTTATTAATGAGACAACTATAGATAATCTTGAAAAACTCACTAATGAGTTGACTAAGAAGGGAAAGAATAGTCAGAAGCCAGTATTATAATTACGGATATAGGTTCAAATAAATAATGGAATGATAGCATCTATCCGCTGTTTATTTCGAATGCAGCATGCACTTAACATTTAGATGGCTGTTGTAATTATTTAAACTTACGTATAAGCTCCACAGTCAATAAATAACGGACGAAATGTTTCGTTTATTTAATAAATCTTTGAATGATTTTCAACTGAGGTCACTTTTTGAATTGACAATTGAGACAGCTTTGAAGAATAAATAATTTTCACATTAAAATTCTCAAATAGCAAGCAGTTTTACTGCTTATGCGTTAAAATATCTATAAGATATTTTTCGCACAGGAGGATAAAACGTGAAAAAAAAGAATGAGTGGATTACCAAGGAACAAAAAAGAGAAGCCAAGATGGATGATCGCGGAATTGTTGACTTGATTCAGGTTAAAGAACATTTCTTTCATGGATTCAATCAGTGGATTGATGAAATGCTAGATCCAAGAAATGAGTCATATACTTCTTATACGCAAACAGATCTTATTTACCTTGGTATATTAAAAAATGTCTGTGCAGTTGAGAGTATGCGGCAGATGAATGAAAAATTTAATGAAAAGGAATGTATTCAGACGCTAGCTTTTTTGTCTCAAAATGAAGATTTAGAGGAATTACCGGATTACACAACTTTGAATAATTACCTAGAAAAGCTTTCGCCGAAATGTCTTTCCGAGTTGAGAACAAAAATGATTCGACATCTTATCCGCTCAAAAGCCTTCCATAAAAACAGATTGCTTAGTAAATACTGGGTTGTAATTCTTGATGGAACAGGTTTGTTCCATTTTAAGGAAAAGCATTGTGAGAACTGCCTTGTAAGAACAGTCATAGATGCAGATGGAAACAAAAAGAAGGATTATTATCACAAAGTATTAGAGGCAAAAATTGTACTAAATAACAACCTTGTACTTAGTCTTGGAACAGAGTTCATCGAAAATGAAAGTGAACAGGTCAATAAACAGGATTGTGAACAGAATGCTGCAAAGAGACTGATTTCCAGGCTCAAGAAAGAATATCCGAGACTTCAGATGTGCATTCTTGGAGATGGCTTATATTGTGTAGAACCCCTTATGAAAATGTGCAGCGATAATAACTGGAAGTACATCTTCAATCTAAAAGAGGGAACGCAGAAAAATATCGTAAAGGACTATCGCTGGTTAGGCGAAGGCGATGCAATAAAAACCGTAACAGGTATTGGAAAAGAAGATGGAACTGGCAGATACCTGAATCATGTTGAAGAAACCACTGGTAAAAACGAAATCTTCAATGTTTTTGAGTATGAATACACGAAAACAGAAGATGGAAAAAAATCAATGTTCGTTTCATGTGGGCGACCAATCTTGAAATCAAAGATAGGAATCTAGAAGAATTGATCCTGACAGGACGAAAACGTTGGAAGATAGAAAACGAAGGTTTCAATAATCAGAAAAATGGGATATATAAGATTGAGCATATGAACAGTAGGAATACCAATGCGATGAAAAATCATTATTTACTAACACAGATCGCAGATATTCTGATGCAGCTCTATCTATCATGCAATAAGCTTGTGAAAGCAATAGGGCAGAGCATAAAAAATACATCCTCAAGGTTATTAGAAAGTTTCCGACGACAGCCCATAACGGATGAAGATGTATTGCACATTTCTAAGTACACAACTGTGCACTTGGAATAAGCTAAGTATAACACAAGGTGGTGGTGAAATGGAATATGAAATCCAACTAAATATCCACAAAATTTTGAAGTGCGTATCACTGCGATTATCCGATGTGGATAACTTCCACAAAATTGTCCTGTTTAAGGGGATAACATAGTTTTTTGAATTATGCGCATGGAATTGGGTCAGAAGAATAAAATTTATTCTTCACCGCTGTGGCATAGATATTAGCATTGATATTATAATTCACATATGCTATAATATATAAGATTATGCATAGTCGACAATTAAATACAAAGTAGAAGGAGCCTTTGACTGCAGTTTATCGGCAGGGCCAAAGGGTAAAAGGGAAACAGGTGTGATTCCTGTACGATCTCGTCACTGTAATAGAGGAGTATATCATTATAATATGTCACTGGCGCAAGCTGGGAAGACTTTTGATATGCGAGGATACTTAAGCCAGGAAACCTGCCTTTTAGCGTAGTACATTAGATCACGAGGAATTGGTCGTACCGGAAAAGGGAGAAATCCCTTTATTTTGGTGCCCATTGCTTTGAGTAGTAAGGGGCTTTTTTATTGCCCTGAATTTTAAATGCAGGAGGCTAAAGATGAAAGAGAAAATTATTACATTGTTATTTTGTGGAGTACTTGGAGCCAGTTTATTGGTTGGTTGTGGATCGACTACACATGAAACAGAAACAGCACAGGAAACAGAAACGACTAAAACAAAAACGACAGATCAGGAGGCAGCTGATGAGGTGGCCGTACTTATTGACGCCATTTATGTTCAGGAACGAACGGAAACAACAGATGATGATTGTGCGGCTGCAAAACTCGCATGGGATGCACTTAGCGATGCACAAAAGGAACTTGTCAAAGGTGAGAATGCAGATCCTGATTATTTTGGAAGAGATACAGGAGATGCTTCATTAGATGCCCCTTTGAACGCGGATGACATTGGAGATAACGAGATAATGGTTGTAAGTTTTGGGACATCTTTTAATGAAAGCCGAGTAGAGGATATAGGTGGTGTTGAGAAGGCCTTGCAGGAAGCATATCCTGAGTGGGCGGTTAGAAGAGCTTTCACAGCACAGATTATTATCAATCATGTCCAGGCAAGAGATGGGGAAGCTATTGATAATATGGAACAGGCATTGGAACGTGCTGTTGCTAATGATGTAAAAAATCTTATCATTCAGCCGACCCATTTGATGCATGGAGCTGAATATGATGAAATGGTCCAGATGGTCGAGGAGTATGCTGATCATTTTGAGTCAGTAAAAATTGCTGAACCCCTTCTTGGAGAAGTAGGTTCAGACGCGTCTGTTATAAATGAGGATAAAGCTTCTGTTGCAACTGCAATTACAGAGGCTGCCGTTTCGGATGCGGGATATTCTTCAATTGAGGAAGCCAGTGCTGATGGGATTGCGTTTGTATTTATGGGACATGGCACTTCTCATTCAGCAAAGGTATCTTATTCACAGATGCAGACACAAATGATTAATCTTGGATATGACAATGTATGGGTTGGTACAGTAGAGGGAGAACCAGAAGAAACAGCATGTGAAAAAGTAATTGAAGCGGTTTATGCAGCCGGATATAAAAAGGTTATCCTTCGTCCACTTATGGTTGTTGCAGGTGATCATGCCAACAATGATATGGCTGGAGATGATGAAGATTCATGGAAGAGCATGTTTGAAGCCTCTGGATATTTTACATCGATTGATATGCAAATTAGTGGTCTTGGAAGAATTGAAGCAATTCAGCGACTATACATAAAACATACAGCAGAAGCAATTGAGGAGTAAACTATGAAAAAGAAACTAGCCGCAATAATAAGTATAGGACTATTACTATCTTTATTAACTGCATGCACTGGTGAAAATAGTAGCAGTCAGGTATCGAAGGAGACTGTTACACAAGAAGCGAAGTCAGAGGAAGTAACATCTGAAAAAGAAGCAGTAGAAGCTGAAAATGTTGCCACTGATTTGCTGGAAGATGGAGTATATCTTGTTGACTTTGATACGGACAGCACAATGTTTCATGTAAATGAAGCATGTGATGGAAAGGCAGTACTTACTGTTTCTGATGGAGAGATGACAGCACACATTGTTCTTACATCACAGAATATTTTGAATTTGTATTTGGGGTTAGCTTCTGAAACAGAAAATAATACAGATAGTTGGCTACAGCCGGTTGTTGAAGAAGTAACATATGATGATGGACTGACAGAAGAAGTAAATGCATTTGATGTACCGGTATTACATCTTGATGAAGAGTTTGATCTGGCACTGATTGGAACGAAAGGAGTATGGTATGATCACAAGGTTTCTGTTTCAAATCCAGAACCCTATGATAAGAATGAGGAAAAGAAAGCATCTGATAAGATGGAAGTGACTGATGGTACCTATCAAATAGAAGTTACATTGACTGGTGGCTCTGGAAAGACAAGTGTGGATTCTCCGACAAAGATTACAGTAGAAAATGGTGAATGTACCGCAACGATAGTTTGGAGCAGTCCCTATTATGACTATATGATTGTAGATGGAACGACCTACTATCCGGTAAATACAGAGGGTAATTCTGTGTTTGAAATACCGGTAAAGGTATTTGATACAGCACTAACTGTCATGGCAGATACTACGGCTATGAGCGAACCTCATGAGATTGAATACACTTTATATTTTGCTTTGGCTACAATTCAATAGAGTTAGAAAAATGGAAAGAGTGTCCACAATCTAACATAGTTGTGGACACTTTAGTTCACTGGAAAATAATATTGAAACCTTACTTACTTAATTTTTAAAAATATGTCATCAAATGAATGATATATACTTATTTCCATCAAGGTAATAAGTTTCGGCTTTTATTGAGGAGGCGTATCCAATTGAGAAAATAACGAAAGAAGAGTGTATTTGCCGGTTAAAGGCTAAGGCTGTTGAAGTGGATCGAATTCCGAAGAAATCGGATTTTACGGAGAGTGAAGTATCTATCATTAAAGCGTATTTTGGACCATGGCCAAGAGCATTAGAGTCTGCTGGGTTAAAAACTCCAAAAGCGGAGGATAGAAAAGCTAAAAATAAGAAAAAGCGTGAGATGACTAGGCAAAGAGGAAAAATATATAAGGTGAAATGACAAGTTTTATGTTGGAAATTTAGATTCTAAGGTGCTTGGTATCGTGTGGATTTACATGCAGCCCAAGATAATAGGGAAATGGGTGCAAAGCCCATACGGTCTCGCCGCTGTAAAGGAAGAGTCATGTCTGGAAAATATCTGTGAAGAAGCTTCATGGGAAGATAAGATATGGTGATGACGCCTGAGTCAGAAGACCTGCCTTAGGATAGTAATACACTTATTTACGAATGATGATTAGGTGTAATTGAGATAGTCCGTAGAAAAACTGTCTACTCTTACGTCTTTTGCAATTTATTTGTAAGAGACGTTTTTTGTGTAGTAAGCACAGTTTGAAGCGATGTTTTTATCAATGGCATATGGGGAGGATGAAATAAAACAAACTCTGAATGTGATTGATGGTTACTTAGAGGCTACAGTAAACTAAAACTTGGTTTGATTCTTTGAAAGGAGGGTTGGATTCACATGGATTATAGGAATGGATTGGAAGATTTATATATATTGAAGGATAATAAGAAATTAAGATATGGATATACTACCGGTTCTTGTGCAGCGGCAGCAGCAAAGGCGGCAACGTACATGCTGATTTGTAAAACAAAAGTTCATTTTGTGGATCTGATGACTCCGAAAGGAATTCAATTGAACTTAAGAATTTTAGATATTACTATGGAAAAAGATTTTGTTACTTGTGCTGTTCAAAAGGACAGTGGGGATGATTCGGATGTAACCAATGGTATCATGGTCTATGCAAAGGTTGCTATGAATGATAAAGGCATCATCTGTATCGATGGAGGCCTTGGTGTGGGCAGGGTAACCAAAAATGGATTAGAGCAACCAAAAGGGAATGCGGCAATAAATAAAGTACCAAGACAAATGATAATGGATGTAGTAATGGAAGTGTGCGATGAAAATGACTATGCCAGCGGAATTAATGTAGAGATTATCATTCCGGAGGGAGTAGAAATTGCGAAACGAACCTTTAATCCTAATTTGGGGATTGTAGGTGGCATATCTGTTCTTGGGACAAGTGGTATTGTAGAACCGATGAGCGAAGCGGCAATTATCGAAAGTATACGGGTAGAAATGAAAATGGTGGTTGCAAACGGTTCAGAATATTTGCTACTATCGCCTGGAAATTATGGTGTGGATTTTACAAGGGAAAATATGTCGGTTCCAAATGTTCATTCTATTAAGTTTAGCAATTACGTAGGGGAAGCGATTGATATAGCAATAGAGTTAGGGGTAAAAGGAATATTATTTATCAGTCATATTGGTAAGTTTATAAAAGTGGCTGGCGGTATTATGAACACTCATTCAAAATATGCAGATGCAAGAATGGAAATTCTGGCCGCTAATGCTGTTTTAGCAGGAGTACCCATCCACACTTTAGAAGAAGTATTAAAGTGCGTAACGACGGATGAGGCAATCGCCATATTGGAATCGTCCAAAGTCATGGAAAAAACAATGGAACATGTCATGGAAAAGATACAATACTATCTGAACCGCAGAGCTTATGAAACAATAGAGATTGGAGCAATTATCTTTTCTAACCAGTATGGTATATTAGGTCAAACAGAAAATGCAAAGGAGTTACTTCAATGTCTGGAAAATTATACGGAGTAGGCGTAGGACCGGGAGATCCAGAGCTGTTAACAATTAAGGCAATACGAATTATGAAAGAAGCAGATGTACTGGCAGTACCCGGTACACAAAAAGAAGATAGCGTCGCATATCAGATTGCAAAACAAGCTATTAAAGAAATAGATACAAAGGAAATTATTTCGATTCATATGCCTATGACGAAAGATGAAGCACGTCTTGAGGATAGTCATAGAAAGGGAGCAGAAGAAATTATCCAATATTTAAAAATGGGGAAAAAGGTAGCATTTCTTACCTTGGGAGATCCTACGATTTATTCTACCTATATCTATTTACATAAGCGAATTGTTGAAAGTGGATATGAGGCAGAAATAATAAGTGGAATTCCATCCTTCTGTGCTGTTGCTGCCAAGCTAAATCAGGGACTTGTAGAAAAGAATGAGCAGCTACATGTAATTCCTTCCTCATATGATATCGAAGATATGATAGCTCTTTCAGGTACCAAAGTATTGATGAAATCAGGAAAAAAATTAAGTAAAGTCATAGAATATCTAAAAACTAAGGACTGTCAGGTATCAATGGTTGAAAACTGTGGAATGGAAAATGAAAAAATATGTCGTAGTCTGAATGAAATTAAGGATGACGCAGGTTATTATTCCTTAATCATAGTGAAGGAGGATTAGATGGTACATTTTGTTGGTGCTGGATCAGGAGCAGTTGATTTAATTACTGTTCGTGGACAAAAGCTTTTAGAAAAGGCAGATATAATCATATACGCAGGCTCACTGGTGAATCCGGAACTCCTTGAGGTAAGGAAAACAGATTGTGAAGTCTTTAATAGTGCAACAATGACCTTGGAAGAGGTAATAGAGGTTATTCTTAAGGGAGAAGAAAAAAGAAAAACAACAGTTAGACTTCATACAGGAGATCCATGCTTATACGGTGCAATTCGAGAACAGATGGATCTGCTGGATGAAAAAAATATCGCTTATGAAGTCTGCCCCGGGGTTAGTTCATTTTGTGGTGCAGCATCTGTTTTGAATCTGGAGTATACGTTACCAGATGTTTCCCAAAGTGTGATTATTACTAGGATGGCAGGAAGAACGTCGGTTCCAGAGAAAGAAACGATAGCTTCTTTTGCAGCACATCAAGCTACCATGGTTATTTTCCTTAGCACGGGAATTCTAAAACAGTTATCTGAGCAGCTCATCTTGGGAGGATATGATAAAAATACTCCAGCTGCAATTGTGTACAAAGCAACATGGAAAGATGAAAAAAAAATTATTTGCACGATTGAGACGCTTGCACAAACAGCAGAGGAGAATAAGGTAACGAAAACAGCTTTGATCATTGTGGGTGATGTCGTATCCCACAGCAAATATAGTCGTTCCGAACTCTATAATCCATCGTTTTCCACGGAATTCAGGATGGCAAGTAAATGATAAATTATTTCTCGTATAGAAAGGAGGAGCAATGGGGATGAAAATCAGTTTGATCAGCTTTACACAAAATGGAGCAAACCTGGGGCATCTTCTTTCAATGTTTCTTGATGACCAAGGATATGATACGAGCGTATTTACTGCTGGAGAGTATGCAAAAGGAATAAAAACAGAAGCTATCAATAAGTCTTTGCGTGAGTGGACAAAAGAGCAGTTTGAAAAAGCAGGTGGAATAGTATTTATTGGTGCTACTGGTATTGCGGTGAGAGCAATTGCTCCATTTATCGAAGATAAACTTACGGATCCGGCAATTCTTGTAATTGATGAAAAAGGAAAGTTTGTAATACCGCTTCTTTCAGGTCATATTGGTGGTGCGAATGAGTTGGCACATAAAATAGCGATTCATTTAGGTACTATTCCAGTGATAACAACAGCGACGGATATTAATCAAATGTTCGCAGTTGATTTGTTTGCTAAGAAAAATAATTTATATATTTCGAGAATGGATTATGCGAAAGCAATATCGGCAACGATATTGAATGGAAAACAGGTTGGGTTTGCCAGTGAATTTCCGGTAAGTGGTTTCCTTCCGGATAACATAATGGATAAGAATGATTGTGACTATGGAATTTCTATTTCTTTGAACGAAAAGAAAGAATTATTTGAAAAAACGTTAATTCTTATTCCCAAAATTATCACGTTAGGAATCGGTTGTAGAAAAGGGAAAACAGCAGATGAAATTGAAAATGTTGTTTTAGTAGTACTGAGATTGAACCGGATTTCCCCTCATTCCATTTCAAAAGTGGCGTCGATCGATTTGAAAAAAGAGGAAGTGGGACTGTTGGAGTTTTGTGACAGATTGAATCTGAAATTGATTACTTATTCAGCAGAAATGTTGGAAAAGGTAGATGGAATCTATAGTGAATCGGATTATGTTAAGTCTGTGGCAGGTGTTGGAAACGTGTGTGAAAGAGCAGCAATTCTAAGTAGTGGAAATGGAATAATGGTACAGAAAAAATATGCGAAAAATGGAGTAACTGTTTGTATAGCGAAACAAGACTGGAGTGTAACATTTTGAATAAAATATATGTAGTTGGCATTGGCCCGGGCGAGTATGAGCAAATGACTATAAAAGCAGTGAAAGCACTTCAAAGCAGTGATGTTATCGTTGGCTATACGGTATATGTTGATTTGGTCAAGACTCATTTTTCAGAGAAGGAGTTTTTAACGACTCCGATGAAAAAGGAAGTGGATCGATGTATTCTTGCTTTCGAAGAAGCAAATAAAGGGAAAATAGTGTCTATGATTTGTAGCGGGGATGCAGGTGTCTATGGAATGTCAGGACTTATGCTGGAACTTGGAGAACAGTATCCAGAAACGAGTGTTGAAATTATTTCGGGAGTTACTGCGGCACTCACCGGAGGAGCAATCCTCGGTGCACCACTAATGCATGATTTTGCTGTGATAAGCCTTAGCGATCTCATGACCCCGTGGGAAAAAATAGAAAGTAGATTAGAATGTGCAGCAAAAGCAGATTTTGTGATCTGTTTATACAATCCATCCAGTAAAAAACGTTTCGATTATTTACAGAAAGCTTGTGATATTGTTTTGAAATATAAAAATTCAGAGACTGCCTGCGGTATAGCTTGTAATATTGGACGCGATGGAGAATTAAGTCGTGTCATGACGTTAGAGGAATTAAAAGTAACGCGAGTGGATATGTTTACAACTGTTTTTATCGGTAATTCGCAAACGAAAATTATTAACGGACGAATGATTACCCCAAGGGGATATGAATTATAAAAGGAATAACCCATGGAAGGAGGCAGGCTATGAATAAGATTCTTATTTTTGCTGGTACTGTTGAAGGAAGAAGACTTGCAGAATATTTAGTCAGGGCTGGCATTATGGTCCATGTTTGTGTTGCAACGGATTATGGTGAAAAGCTTCTTCCAAAAGGGGACGGGATAACGATAACATCGAAGCGGCTGACTACAGAAGAAATGAGAACACTTTTTGTTCAGCAAGATATTTCTCTGATTATAGATGCAACTCATCCATATGCGGTTTTGGTTTCACAAAACATAAAACAGGCTTGTATGGAAACAGGAAAAGAATATATGAGAATGCTTAGAGGTAGCATTCCGGAAAAAACAGAACAATGCACTTATTTGGATTCTGTGGAAGAGGCTGTTCAGTTTCTGAAAGATACGGAAGGAAATGTGCTTCTTACCACAGGGAGTAAGGAATTGGCAAAGTTTACAGAAATACCGGAATATAGCAAACGCCTCTTTGCCAGAGTTTTGTCAACTCCGACTGTTGTGAATGAGTGCCAGAAGCTGGGATTTGAAGGTAGAAATCTTATTTGCATGCAGGGACCATTTAGTGAAGAACTAAACTATGCGATGTTTAAGCAAATCGATGCAAAATACATGGTAACCAAGGAATCAGGGAATGCTGGTGGATTCGTGGAAAAGATTAATGCTGCAGGTAGGGCAGGGGTAAAAACCATAGTGATTGGGAGACCATGTCAAGAAGAAGGAGTCACATTTGAAGAGTGCTTGCGTATACTTGGTGAGCGGTTTCATATTAAGAGCAGAAAAAAAATCACGTTGCTTGGTATCGGGATGGGCTCTATTGATAATATGACAATAGAAGGTAGAAAAGCCTGTGAACATGCAGATGTAATCATTGGGGCGAAACGTATGTTAGAGTCTTTGACACAATTCCATAAACCAGTGTTTGATTCCTATCGTCCAGAAGAGATTAATGAATTCATTGACAGTCATGCAGAATACTGGAACATTGTTGTTGCATTATCAGGGGATATCGGATTTTATAGTGGTGCTACCAAACTTATTAATGCACTTGAGACGTATGAACTTGAGGTGTTACCTGGAATTTCATCTGTTGTTTATCTGTGTTCTAAAATAAAGATGGCATGGCAGGATGTAAAGTTTATCAGCAATCATGGGAGATATGAAAATCTCATTGGTGCAGTAAAAACTAATCAAAAAGTATTTTCTTTACTGGGGGGACAGGATTGTGTAGGAAGTCTATGTCAGAAGCTTATTTATTATGGACTGAAAGATGTAGTTGTCTATTTGGGAGAACAGTTGTCATATGCGGATGAGAAGATTACGAAAGGGAGTCCATCACAGTTGATGAACCTTTCATTTACAGAACCATGTGTTATATTAATTGAAAACACAGAGGTAAGGAATTCCGTAATATCCCACGGGATTTCTGATGACAGTTTTATCCGGGGGAAAGTACCTATGACGAAGGAGGAAATACGAAGTATATCCATTTCCAAGTTGAGGTTAAATAAGGATGCAATTATTTATGACATAGGAGCAGGGACTGGTTCTGTTTCAGTTGAAATGGCATTACAGGCAATAGATGGTACTGTCTATGCCATTGAAAAAAAATCAGAAGCGATTGCTTTGATAGAGGAAAATAAAAAGAAGTTTGGTGCAGATAACCTGCTTGTAATAGAAGGCATTGCACCAGAGGCAATGGAACAATTACCAGAGCCTACACACGCATTTATTGGCGGGAGTTCCGGTAATCTGAAGGATATTATGATGTTACTCCTTTATAAAAATCCTAAAGTTCGGATTGTAATCAATGCAATAACGTTGGAAACAATTTCAGAAGCACTTCACTGTGTAAAAAATCTTGAAATTACTGAGGTAGAAGTGGTACAGATTTCGATTTCGAAATCACAGACAATTGGTGATTATCATATGATGATGGGCCAAAACCCAGTATATATTATCTCATGTACTGGTAAATAGCGTGAAAAGAATTCCGAAAGGGCTGGAATCTTTGGGAGGAATATATGAGACTGCCTAGAATAATGATTGGTGCTCCTTCTAGTGGGAGCGGAAAAACCATGATTACCTGTGGGATTTTGCAAGCTTTTGTGAATAGAGGGTTAAGGGTTGCGTCCTTTAAATGTGGACCGGATTATATTGATCCGTTGTTTCATTCAAAGGTGATAGGGACAAAATCTAAAAATCTAGATCCCTTCTTTAGTGATGAGGATACCATAAAATATCTTTTTGGTAAAACAGCAAAGTATGCTGAAATCTCAGTTATGGAAGGAGTTATGGGCTTTTATGACGGTGTCGGTGGAATATCTACAACAGGATCATCTTATGAGCTAGCTAGAATAACGGACACCCCTACCATTCTAGTTATTAATTGTAAGGGTATGAGTCTTTCGATTATTCCTTTGATACAAGGGTTTTTACAATATCGAAATGACAGTAATATTATTGGAATTATATTAAATCAAATGTCAAAAAGCCTGTATTCTATCATGAAAGAACAGTTAGAAAAGGAGCTTGGAATTAAAGTTTTTGGATATGTACCTTTTGTTCAGGAACTAGTGATTTCAAGTAGACATTTAGGACTAGTCATGCCAGAAGAGATAGATGACTTTCATAGTAAATTGAATAAACTTGCAGATGTTTTAGAGGAAACCATTGAATTAGATGAAATATTGCAAATGGCAGATAAATCTGGAGATCTTTATTATGAGACACCTGATATACCAAAACTAAACGTGGAAGTAAGAATAGCGGTTGCAAAGGACGAAGCATTCTGCTTTTACTATCAGGATAATTTGGAGTTACTGCAGGACATGGGAGCTAGGCTAATTGAATTCTCACCATTACATGATAAAGAATTACCAAAAGATTTGGATGGAATTCTTCTTGGCGGTGGCTATCCGGAATTAGTAGCAGAAAAGCTGAGTGCAAATGAAAGCATGAGGACAAGTATTCAAATAGCATTGAATAAAAAAATTCCTTGCCTTGCCGAGTGTGGAGGGTTTATGTATCTCCACCGTCAGATGGAGGACATTTCGGGACAAAGTTATCCCATGGTTGGAAGCATTGCTGGTGAAGTTTACAAAACTGATAAATTAAAAAGGTTTGGCTATATTACGTTAAAATCGAATCAAGATCAAATGGTGGCTCAAGCTGGGGAAAGTATTGCAGCACATGAATTTCACTATTTTGATAGTAGTGTTTGTGGAGATAGTTTTACTGCCTCTAAGCCATTAAGAAAGACACAATGGAACTGTATACATGGAAACGAAAATATGGCAGCTGGATTTCCTCACCTTTATTATTATTCCAATATGAGTGTCCCATTTCGTTTCCTTAACACATGTTTAGATTGGAAAATGAGAAATGAAAATTGATGAGGCATTAAAAAAAATAAAACCTATAGATGAAAGGGCAAAAAATCAATGTATAACTCGGTGGAATAGTATTGCAAAGCCACTGCACAGTCTAGGTAAACTTGAAGACGGTATTGCACAAATTGCAGGCATAACAGGCAATCATCAGGTATGCATAGATAAAAAGGCGCTAGTAATAATGTGTGCAGACAATGGAGTTGTGGCAGAGGGGGTAACTCAGGTGGGTAGCGAAGTTACAGCACTTGTTTCTGAAAATTTTCTCGACATGAATTCCTGTGTATGTATTATGGCAAAACGAGCCGGTGTTGATGTTTATCCGATAGACGTTGGAATACAAGTAGATACAAAGGTTCCAAAGAAGAAGGTATCTTATGGAACGAAAAATATGTTACATGAACCTGCTATGACAAGAGAGCAGGCAATACAAATTATAGAAGCGGGAATCGACACGGTTATTGAATTAAAAGAAAAGGGATATCAGATTATCGCAACAGGTGAAATGGGGATTGGTAATACAACAACGAGTAGTGCAGTTGCATCTGTACTATTAGAGGTTCCGGTAGAAAAGGTTACAGGAAGAGGTGCTGGATTATCAAACGAAGGGATTAACAGAAAAATCGAGGTTATAAAACAGTCAATTGAAAAACATCACCCCATCATAGAAGATCTGATTGATGTTATATCAAAAGTTGGAGGTTACGATATTGCTGGAATGGTAGGTCTCTATATCGGAGGTGCTGTAGCACATGTTCCGATTGTTATGGATGGTTTTATATCTACTGTGGCGGCATTGATTGCAACACGTTTTAATCCTCAAATTAGTGGATATCTGTTGCAATCGCACGTATCTAAAGAAAAGGCGGGTAAAATGATACTGGATGCTTTAGGGGTAGAGCCTTATATTACCTGTGATATGTGCTTGGGAGAAGGAACAGGGGCTGTTTCTCTATTTCCACTTTTGGACATGGGATTGGCAGTTTATTCAAGCATGAGTACATTTGAACAAATTGACATGGATGCCTACATACCTTTGTGAAACAAAAATCAAGAGATTTTACAGTAAAATATACTGTGCTGATATTCGCAGGTGACGATAGATTGGAGATTTTATGATTGTTGTTTTAATTGGCGGTAGTGGAAGTGGAAAATCTGAATTTGCTGAAAATATTGCATTGCAGTTGAATACTGGAAAATTAGTATATATAGCCACGATGCAGTCTTTTGACGAAGAATCCAAAGTGAGGGTGAAACGACATCAAAAGATGCGCCAAAGTAAGAACTTCAGAACAATCGAATGCTATACAGGATTAGCTAATGTGAAAGTGGCAAAGAATACAACAGCACTTTTGGAATGCATGTCAAATTTGGTTGCAAATGAAATGTTCTCAGAAGAAGGAGCAAAAGAGAATACCTTAGTCGCCATAAAAAGGGGAATCACTCAGTTAGCAGAACAGACTGATAATTTGCTAATTGTTACAAATAATGTATTTGAAGATGGTTTTCGGTATGATGAAGAAACTACGAGGTACATGAAACTGTTAGGCGAAATAAACAGGTGGATATGTCAGATGGCGGATAAAGTGGTAGAGGTTGTTCATGGGGTACCTGTTGAAATTAAAAATATTAGTGACAGTATTTGGTCAGGAAGGAACTTAGATGAAACCCATAATTAATAGTTTTATCATAGCATTCTCAATGTATTCAAAAATACCAATGCCTAAAGCTTCGTGGGATGAAGATAATATGAAATATGTTATGTGCTTCTTTCCAATGATAGGAGCTGTAATAGGAATAGTTATAATTGGCTGGAACTATATAGGAAATGTTCTTTCCATAAGTCGTGTGCTTCATACAATTATTATGGTATTAATTCCGATTGTGATAACTGGTGGGATACATATGGATGGTTTTTTAGATACTACAGATGCTGTGAAATCATATCAATCCTCTGAAAAGAAGCTTGAGATTCTGAAAGATCCACATACTGGTGCATTCGCTATTATTGCTTGTGTGGGATATTACTTTTTGACTTTTGGTATTTGGTATGATATGAAATCATCCAATATTCTAATTATGGTTATTAGCTTTATTTTATCCAGAGCGCTTTCTGGGTTTGCAGTTGTAACATTTCCTCTGGCAAAAAACAGTG
This sequence comes from Clostridia bacterium, assembly GCA_009929615.1. GTDB lineage: Bacteria > Bacillota > Clostridia > Lachnospirales > Lachnospiraceae > Frisingicoccus. Next base: position 18,236 of record SAAB01000039.1, read on the forward strand.
GATTGGCAGCTACCTTTTCCAATCAGGCAAAGAAAAAAGCAACACGCATTACAATGCTGTTTTTTATTGTTACATGTGTAATAGGAATGATATTTATAAATCCGTATCTGGGTACTGCTTGTTTCGTGAGTGCCATGGTAGTTTTTGTGTATTGTAGACACATGGCGATTAAGGAATTTGGTGGGATTACAGGAGATATAGCAGGATACTTTTTGCAGGTTTGTGAATTGACCATGGCATTCTGCGTAATGATTGGAGGTAAATTATGTGGTTAATATCCGGTGGCGCATATCAGGGGAAGCTAGAATATGTGCTTACTAAAAAACAGATTTCTTTTGACGATATTATAGACGGCGAAAACTGTGATTTTCAAGACTTGTTAGAGAAACCACTGGTAACTCATTTTCATCTCTGGGTAAAGCGTATGTTACTAGAGAAAAAAGATGTTGCAGCATTAGTAGACCAAATTATTCAGGAAAATCAAGACATCATTATTATTGTAAATGAACTCGGGTGTGGGATCGTTCCTATAGATGCTTTCGATCGGGAGTATAGGGAAACTACGGGACGTATTTGTTGCAGATTAGCAAAAGATGCCACAGAAGTCCATCGTGTTGTGTGCGGTATAGGGATGGTGATAAAACATGCTTAGGCTGACTTTAATACGTCATTTTGCAACGCAGGGGAATTTAGAAAAAAAGTATATCGGTATTACAGATGAACCTCTTTGTGAGGAAGGGAAGTTAATTTTTCAGAATATCCACTATCCAGAGGTTGAGGCTGTGTTTGCAAGTCCAATGATACGGTGTGTAGAGACTTCTAAACTCATTTATCAGGGTCATATTCCGGTATTGTATGACGGATTTAGGGAATGTGACTTCGGAGATTTTGAAAACAAGAATTACAAAGAGCTAAGTAGTTACTCTGTATATCAAGCATGGGTTGACAGTGGTGGAACACTACCGTTTCCGAACGGGGAAGATATCTTGCACTTTAAAGATAGAAGTGTAAATGCTTTTGATGATATGATTGATTTATGCATGTCTAGAGGATATGAATCAGTTGGAGTAGTAGTTCATGGTGGAACGATCATGAGCATACTTGATAAATATGCCTATCCAAATGAAAGTTATTTTTATTGGCAGGTGGGAAATGGACTGGGGTATACCGCAGTTATGAAAGCGGATGATAGGAGGCTGTCTGAGATATGTACTATTCACTAATTGCCTTGGGTATTGGATTTGTTCTTGATTTAATATTTGGCGATCCATATTTCTTGTGGCATCCAATTCGTTTGATTGGCAATCTAATAGCGTTTGCGGAAAAAATCTTACGTAGAATATTCCCAGCAACCAAAAGAGGAGAACTTATTGCCGGTATATTTCTTGTTATAATTGTTGTGACTTTATCAACAGGAATACCGATCTTAATTCTTGGTTTATCATATCACTGGAATCCGTATATGGGAGTACTTGTTGAAAGTATTATGTGCTATCAGCTTCTGGCCACAAAATCTTTAAAGGTTGAAAGTATGAAGGTATATAAAGCACTGTCAAAAGGAGAACTGGAAGAGGGTAGACAAGCTGTATCAATGATTGTTGGAAGAGATACTGCGAATTTAACTGAGTCTGAAATTGTGAAGGCGACAGTTGAAACTGTTGCAGAGAATACTTCAGATGGTAGTATCGCACCTATGCTATTTATGATAATTGCAGGTGTAGGCGGTGGATTTTTTTATAAGGCAGTCAATACTATGGACTCTATGGTTGGTTATAAGAATGAAAAATACATAAATTTTGGGAAATTAGCTGCTAGGCTGGATGATGTTTTGAACTATATACCGGCAAGAATTTCAGCATATCTGATGATTGTTAGTACGATTTTTTCAAAATTTAATACGAAAAATGCATGGAATATTTATCGGCGAGACCGTTATAATCATGCGAGTCCTAATTCAGCGCATACAGAATCTGTAGTCGCAGGAGCATTAGAAGTACAGCTTGCGGGAGATGCACATTACTTTGGAAAACTCTATCCGAAAAAAACAATAGGTGATGGTATCAGGTCTGTTGAATGCGAGGATATTAAAAGAGCGAACCTGCTATTGTATCAGACGGCATGTTTAGGGATCATTCTGTTCGGAGTGATGAAATTCGCATTCTTATTTTGGATTATGTAAATTAATAACGCAATGACGAAGGAAAGAGGAAAGGATAGTATGTATCAGCATGGTGGAGATATTTATCGAAATAAAATAGAACTGGACTTTTCTTCTAATGTTAATCTAATGGGAATTCCGGAGGGAGTACTTCGGGCTGCAAAAAGAGGGATAGATTTTTCATGTAATTATCCAGACGCAGAATGTAATGAATTAAGAGAAGCGATTTCAAAAGTTGAAAATATTTCAAAAGATATGATTATCTGTGGTAATGGTGCGGCAGATTTGATTTTTTCACTTGTTTTAACAACAAAGCCAAAGAAAGCATTGCTCTTGTCTCCGACATTCCATGAATACGAGCAGGCACTTCTAAGTGTGGATTGCGAAATTAGGTATCATCAATTATTAGAGAAAAATGGATTTCAATTATGTTCAGATTTTATCGAAATGATAACAGCGGATATTGATATTGTTTTTCTATGCAATCCCAATAATCCAACGGGTGCATTGATAAAAAAATTATTGATGGATAAAATTGTGCAAAAGTGTGAGGCTAGCAATTGCCTCTTGGTGGTAGATGAATGCTTTATGGATTTTGTCCCTTACGGAAAAGACGAATCATTAAAAGAGCGTTGTACGGAGTCTAAAAATTTATTTGTTTTAAAGGCGTTTACTAAATTATATGCTATTCCGGGACTCCGATTGGGTTATGGATTTTGTGGAAATGTCCTGCTCTTAAATAAAATGAAGAATACGAAGCAGCCATGGAGCGTATCAATTCCGGCACAGATGGCCGGGATTGCAGCATTGAGAGAGTGCGAGTATGTAAATAAGTCTCTGGAAATGATAGAAAGGGAGAAGAATTATTTAATACAGCAGCTTTGTCAGCTAAATTTCAAAGTATACGATTCAAAAGCAAATTATATATTTTTTAGAGCAAATATAAGCTTGTATGAAAAATGTCTTGAGCAGGGAGTTCTGATACGCGATTGCAGTAATTACATTGGGCTCACAGATGGATATTATCGTATTGTGGTAAAAACTCATTCAGAAAATGTAAAGTTGATTGAGTTACTTTCGAATATATTAGAGGATTCTTGATTTTTGGAATAGTAACATAGTAATACATCAGAAAGGTGTGATAAAAGGTGGCGAAGTCAATTATGATACAAGGCACAATGTCCAATGCAGGAAAGAGTTTGATAGCAGCAGGACTGTGCCGAATTTTTAAACAGGATGGGTACAAAACAGCACCGTTTAAATCTCAAAATATGGCACTTAATTCCTATATTACGGAGGAAGGACTTGAGATGGGCAGAGCTCAGGTTATGCAAGCAGAAGCAGCTGGTATAAAGCCGTCTGTATATATGAATCCCATATTATTAAAACCTACCAACGATATTGGCTCTCAGGTGATTATAAATGGAGAAGTATTAGGAAATATGAATGCCAGAGATTACTTCAAATATAAAAAGACACTAATACCGGACATTATGAGAGCCTATCAAAAATTGGAGGAGGAATATGACATAATTGTTATAGAAGGTGCAGGCAGCCCTGCTGAAATCAACCTGAAATCAGAAGATATTGTTAATATGGGGATGGCAAAAATGGCGAAGGCGCCGGTTCTAATTGTCGGAGATATTGATCGAGGAGGTGTATTTGCCCAACTGGTCGGTACGATGGAACTGCTCGAAGAAGATGAAAAAAGCATGGTGAAAGGACTTATTATCAATAAGTTTCGGGGAGACAAAACTATTTTGGATCCGGGAGTTATCATGCTAGAGGAGAGAGTGAAAATACCCGTGATTGGCGTGACACCGTATATGACTATTGATGCTGAAGATGAAGATAGTTTATCAGAAAGAATGACTGAACAAAGACAAGTTGATCTGATTGATATTGCCGTAGTAAGACTTCCACGCATATCGAATTTTACAGACTTTAATATTCTAGAAAGTATTGAGGGGGTATCGCTTCGATATATAAAATCTGTTTCGGAATTAGATAATCCAGATATGATAATTATACCTGGAACAAAGAATACGATGAAGGATTTATTATGGTTAAGGCAATCAGGACTAGAGGCAGCAATTCTGAAAGCTGAAAAAGCCGGAAAAGTTATTTTTGGAGTATGTGGTGGTTTTCAAATGTTAGGAAAAGCAATTGCAGATCCACTAGGGGTTGAAGAAGGCGGAATGTTAAATGGAATGGGAATATTTCCAATGGAAACCATTTTTCATGGTGACAAAACAAGGACCAGGGTTACGGGTATATTTGGTGAACTGGATGGAGTTTTGAAAGAACTAACTGGAATTAATTTGGAAGGCTATGAGATTCATATGGGAATTTCGAAGTTAGAAGATGGACTGCCATTCCTAACTTCACTGCAAACACTAGATGAGAGAGAAACGGTGACAGATGGTGCGTTTTCTGGCAATGTGTACGGATCCTATGTACACGGTATGTTTGACAAAGAAGAAGTAGCAAAAACAATGATTATGTGTCTTGCAAAGGCAAAAGGAATCAATATGGATCAGATAGCGGTCATGGATTATCAGAAATATAAAGAGACACAGTATGATATACTTGCAGATACTTTGCGAGGGCATTTGGACATGAAAAAGATATATGAAATGATTGAGAGGGGAATATGAGAGGTTTAGTTCATATTTACTCAGGTGATGGGAAAGGCAAGACAACGGCATCCATTGGACTTTGTATTCGATGTGCAGGTAGTGGAGGAAACGTACTGTTTTCTCAGTTTGTAAAAAATAACCAATCGAGCGAATTGAATATTCTTAAACAGATACCAAACACTCAGGTTATCACATGCGATAAAACGTTTGGATTTATATCACGACTGTCTGAGGTAGAACGATTTGAGGCGAAAAAAGTATATAGCGATTATCTTGAGTATGTTCTTGAACAGGTAAGGACGAAGAATTTTAGAATGCTGGTTTTAGATGAAATTATTGGTGCCTATAATTATGAAGTGATTGATCGTCAAACATTAATAGACTTTCTAAAAAACAAACCGGAATCCTTAGAAGTAATTATGACGGGGAGAAATCCTAGTTTGGAATTAATTGAATTAGCAGACTATATATCTGAGGTTAAAAAAGTAAAGCATCCTTTTGACCATGGTGTTAGCGCAAGAATAGGAATTGAAAAGTAGGAGGATGAAATGAAAATCGATTTGGAAAATGTATTGCCAGCAGAGATAGAAAGAAGAAGCTTCGAGATTATCGAACAGGAAATGAACAACAGAATTCTTGACCCGGACAAAGCTCCAATTATTAAACGAGTAATTCATACCTCTGCAGATTTTGAGTACGTAGATTCTTTGGTGTTTTCTGAAAATGTAGTAGAACAAGCTTTAGCTGCAATTAAAAGGGGCGCTTGTATAGTTACCGATACGGAGATGGGGAAAGCAGGAATTAATAAAAAAGTCCTAGCCAAATACGGTGGTGAGGTGCATTGCTATATGGCAGATGAAGAAGTTGCTAGGAGTGCAAAAATTAACGGAAGCACAAGAGCGACAGCAAGTATTGATAAAGCAGCGTTACTTGATAAAGAAGTTATTTTCGCTGTTGGGAATGCACCGACTGCATTAGTGCGTCTTTATGAGTTGATTGCTGAAAAAAAGATAAAACCTGCGTTGGTAATCGGCGTGCCAGTTGGCTTTGTTAACGTGGTACAATCGAAAGAATTAATAATCAAATCAGAAGTACCATATATCGTTGCAAGGGGAAGAAAAGGCGGTAGCAATGTGGCAGCAGCAATATGCAATGCATTACTGTATCTGGTGGATGAAACTAGAGGAGCAGACAAAGCTTAAGAATTTGTAATTGAATTGAGGTATGCCATATGATTTTTGAAACGAAAAATTTGAATGTCGGATATAATGGAAAGGTTCTTATACATAACATAAATATACATTTAGAAAAAGGACAGATAACAACATTAATTGGTCCCAACGGATCAGGAAAGTCAACAATTTTAAAAACCATTTCAAAGTTTCTGGAAAAAATAGCGGGAACAGTGTACATTGAGCGCAATGAAATAAATTCTATGTCTAATAAGAAGATTGCAGAAAAGCTTTCGGTTGTTCTTACCGAACGTATTAGTACTGAATACATGACTTGTGAGGATATCGTTGGACTGGGAAGATATCCATATACAAATAACTTTGGAACACTAACCGAAGAAGACAGAATTATAGTGAAAGATTCACTTGAAAAAGTTAATGCATGGGATTTAAAAGATAGGGATTTTAATACATTGAGTGATGGACAGCGCCAACGCATACTTTTAGCGAGAGCCATCTGCCAACAACCGGAGATACTTGTGCTAGACGAGCCTACGTCATTTTTGGATATCCATCATAAAATAGAACTTCTAGCAATACTTCAAAAAATGGTAAAAGAAAATAATATTGCAGTTATAATGTCACTACATGAAATAGATCTAGCCCCTAAAATTTCAGACATGGTTATTTGTGTAAAGGGTGATACCATTATGCAGTACGGCCCGCCCGAAAAGATTTTTAAAGAAAATATTATCGAGGAGCTTTATGACCTGGAAAGAGGCCGATATAACATGCTGTTTGGCAGTATCGAACTTCCGTGCAACGAAGGGAAGCCTGAAATTTTTATTATAGCCGGAAATGGTTGCGGAATCCCATTGTACAGAGTACTACAGAAGGAAGGAATTCCTTTTCGTACAGGAATACTATATGAAAATGACATTGATTATCAAGTCGCAGCTGCCCTGGGAAGTGAAGTTTTTGTGGAAAAAGCATTTTCCCCTATCTCGGACTATCTATATAAGCAAGCATATGAAGGACTTAAGAATTCAAAATATGTTATTGATGCAGGTACTCAGATTGGAGAATTTAACAGTGCAAATGGTAAGCTACTTGAAGAAGCAGAAAAATTAAACATACCTATATATAAGAACGTTCAGTGTATATTGAAAGCTAAGCACTGAGTTTTATCAATATTGCATCAACTCTATAAAATGAGTTTCAGATTATTCCCTTTGAAAGTAGTAAAATGAATGCGTAAATATTTAAGAAGTAAAAACAGTAAATACAATATGAGATAAAAAGGAGAGAAGATGAAAAAGCCACTGCTATTAATATTGACGATAGTTATATCACTATTGGCAGGTTGTTCGACAATGAATTCAAACACAGATAAGAGTATTAATAATGCACCAGTTTTAGAAAATTTGACATATGATCATAGCATGGAACTAAAATATGCAAATAACTTCAGTGTTGATTATTACGTTGGCGGATATGCATTGATTTCTCTTTCAAATGAAAGCCGTTTTCTGGTAGTTCCAGAAGATATGAAGGTTCCAGAAGGATTGGGAGATGACATATCTGTTTTACAACAGCCTATTTCAAATATTTATCTGGTAGCATCAGCAACCATGTCACATTTTGTTGCACTTGATGCACTTGAAGCTATCAGACTATCGGGAACAGATGCTGATAATTGGTATATTGAAAAGGCTGCTGAAGCTATGAAAGCAGGAAATATTTTATATGCCGGAAAATATAGTGCACCGGATTATGAATTGATTCTCAATGAAAAATGTAATTTAACAATTCAATCTGAAATGATCAATCATTCACCTGAAATTATAGAAAAACTAGAGGAACTTGGTTTAACAGTATTAATTGATGAGTCCAGTTATGAATCTCATCCGCTCGGTCGTATGGAGTGGATTAAACTTTATTCTGTACTTGTAGACAAAGAAGTAGTTGCAGAGAAATTATTTAATGAACAGGCCGTGGTAATTGATAAGTTATCACACAGTAAAAACACGGGAAAAACAGTTGCATTTTTCTATGTTACCTCTAACGGCAGCATTTCAGCAAGAAATACAAATGATTACGTTGCAAAAATGATTAATATGGCGGGTGGAAACTATATTTTTGATAATTTAGGAATGGACACAGTTAGGTCTACAACAACGATGCCGATGGAAGATTTTTATGCGACTGCAAAGAATGCGGACTATATTATATACAATAGTTCTATCACGGGAACTATGGAATCAATCGATCAACTGCTGGAACTGAATGAACTGTTTGCTGATTTTAAGGCGGTACAGGATGGAAATGTATGGTGCACAAACCAAAACCTTTACCAAGAAACAAATGAGCTTGGAAGTATGGTAGGAGAAATCAATACTATTATTACTACAAGAGATACAACACTTACTGAATTGAAACATTTTTATAAAGTACAATAAATGATTTTTTAAAAGAACACTATAGTTTGCTTACAACAATACCCTCGTATTAGGGAAATGTGATTCGAATAGATTGGAGACAGATGTGAAAACCGAAAGAATAAAAACAATAGCACGTTTCCAGCTGGTATTTGTTTTATTGATAATTGTATTTGTTTTAGCTTTAGTAATGAATATAAATACAGGAACAGTAGATATATCACCTAAAGACATATTCAAAATTATTATACTGAAGGCTCAGGAAGGTTCAACGGAGAGCAATGTAATCTGGAAGATACGACTGCCACGTTTTTTGACAGCAGCAATCCTGGGAGGCGCATTATCCGTATCAGGTTTTTTATTACAAACTTTTTTTAGAAACCCAATTGCAGGACCTTTTGTTCTTGGCTTATCTTCTGGGGCTAAAATGGTTGTGGGATTTGTGATGATTATTATGTTACAATATTTTAATTACGTACCATCATATATTTTGGTTCTAGCAGCTTTTGTTGGAGCATTACTCTCCATGACGTTTGTTCTGATTGCAGCCGGAAAAGTTAGAAATATGTCAATGCTTTTAGTAGTAGGTGTAATGATTGGATATATATGCTCTGGAATTACTGATATTTTCATAACGTTTGCCAAGGAAAGTGATATTGCAAATCTGACAACATGGGCTATGGGTAGTTTCTCAAGCACGTCATGGTCGGATATCAAAGTAATGACAGTTGTTATTTTTGTTTCGATTTTTGCGGTATTTATGTTATCTAAACCAATTGAAGCGTACCAGTTGGGAGAAGGCTATGCTAAAAGCATGGGAATTAATATCAAGCTATTCAGAATACTTCTCATATTATTTGCAAGTCTTTTAGCAGCAACTGTGACGGCGTTCGCTGGACCGATAGGCTTTGTAGGGATAGCGGTTCCGCATATTACAAAGATGATGATGAACACTTCAAAGCCGATAATCATAATACCAGCAACTTATTTATGCGGAAGTGTTTTCTGTACGTTATGCGATTTGATAGCGCGCACAGCATTTTCACCTACAGAATTGTCAGTTGGAACTGTGACAGCGATTTTTGGGTCACCAGTAATAATTTGGTTGATGATTAGTAGGAAAAAAGGACAATAGAATACGCGGATCGGTTTTGAGCCTTCTATTGTGGCGAATATCTCGACAGAAAAGCGTTTATAGACACTCGAAAGAGTGTTTCTTTTGGTGTCTGTAAAAGCGGGTAAATAAATGGTGAAAAACATATAATGACAGATTATTTCATGTTTGAAGTCTGTATTAATTGAATACTAAAAAGTTTTGTGTTAAAATAATAGAACAATAACAACTCAGCGAGATTATCCTATTAATACAGTATCATGATGATACGATGCAAAGGAGGAAATAATATGAGGAGTTTTACTACATTTGATTTGCAGTATGCACACAGATTCTTTGGATTTCAAGGAGAGGCATAGTACTTGCATGGGCATACCGGAATTTTGACAATTGAGGTTGAAGACACAGTAGAGCTAGGGGTTAATATGGTTTATCCTTGTAATGAAATCCAGAAAGTAGCTTGGGATGTTCTGAGGAACTTTGACCATGCTTTGGTTTTAAGAGAGGACGATCCTTTACTTCCATCAATTTTAGATGTTTATGAGAAACAGGGTATTAAGAACGGATCACCTCAGAATAAAATGAAAGGTGAAGCCTTTAAGACTGAACTTGCAACTGCATATCCGGATTGCCGACTTGTTGTTACAAAGGAAACAATGACAGTAGAAGGCATGATCAAGATTGTTTATGAGCTTCTAAAGGACAAACTGAACATTGCTAAGATTACATTCACCAGTGGTGTAAATGGTGCGACACAGGAATATGAGCCTCAGGGAACAAAGGAACGTTGTCCATTATGTGGCGTTGAACTAAATGAAAGTGGTGTATGTCCTAAGTGTGGATATAAGAAATAAGCTTTAGTTCAGATTGTTTTAAATGAACAAGATATAATAAAATTTACGCAAGCACTCTATACAACATAGAGTGCTTGTTTATTTCACGGTTATTGAATGTTCTTCGTTCGATTTGAATGATGGATCTAAAGAAGCAATGATACTTTATAAGATTGATAAAAGAAATTCTTCTGAAGATAATGCTGAAAGATTTGGTTGAGCATGAGCTGAAGGATGTGGAGAATGATATTTATACTTGGATCCTACAGCAGTACTTAAAATATGCATTCAAAGCATAAATCAATATAAGCTCCTTTGAAATTCAGCTTTCACCTATTGGGTGAAGGTAAAGTGTTCGAAATTGTTTTGAATTACAATGGATGAAAAAGTTATCTTTGTGATGTCTTGCTTAATTATTTCAATATAGAGTATACTTTAAAAAAAAAATTTGCTATTGTTTAATTAAA
>SAAB01000171.1 GCA_009929615.1 Clostridia bacterium
TTCCGGCGGCGAGCCTTTCCTGCACCCGGAATATTTAAGACAGCTCAACCAGGCCTGCCATAGCATCGGCATCAACACCGCCGTGGAAAGCTGCGCTCATTTCGATTTTGAGACCTGCCGGGATATCGTGGCTGATATCGACCAGCTTTTCTTTGATATCAAAATCATGGACAGCGCCAAACACAAAAAATACACCGGTCAGGATAACTCCCTGATACTTGAAAACATTGCGGCCGCTTCTAAAATAAACAGCAATATCATCGTCCGCGTGCCCGTCATTGCAGGCATCAACGACGATGACGCTAATATGCTCGCCATGTGCAGCTTCCTGCAAGAAAAGACTGCCATCAGAAAAGTAGAACTTCTCCCCTATCACAAGCTCGGCTTTAAAAAAATGGCTGCCTTGGGAATACCGGCAACAGAATTTACAACACCTGACGAAGATAGAATGCAAAAGCTGCAAGAATTGATATTTGGGCAAGGGCTGGAAATCGTAAGTTTTAAGTAATTGCAATATAAAATGGAAAGGACTAAAAACAGTGTGCCTCATTTTAAAATGAGCCACACTGTTTTTATCTGGAATACTCGCTATATGACAAAATGTTCATCGCTGTTTGTGAATGTCAATGAAAAAGTTTACCACCGGGGGTGCGGACAAAAACCTGGACTAAGTATAATACCAGGAGGTATCGCATGTTTTCCTATGAAGCGAGAATTAAAGCCGTTAACTTACTCATACAGTACGATATGAGTTATACAGATGTCGTGCATGAACTTGAGTATCCATCTAAGATGGCATTACGTAAGTGGTATGAAGAATATCAAGAGTATGGTGATCTTCATGACAAATATAATAAAAAACCAAAATATTCAGAAGAAGAAAAGCATGTAGCTGTCAAATATTACTTAGAGCATGGTAAATCAGTGGCACGTACTGTCAAAAAACTTGGATATCCATGTCGTCCAGAATTAGATACTTGGATAATTGAAATAGCACCTGTGCAAAAGAGACATTGCCGTTCTGGTGGAAGAGTTGTAAAATATACGCGTTGTGTATTTCACTAAAAATAGACCATCTTACCGGTAATATTAGGCCACCTTCACGCCCTGGAAAGGTCATCTTAGCGAGCGTGAAGGCCACCTATTAAA
>SAAB01000040.1 GCA_009929615.1 Clostridia bacterium
AGGGAAAAATCAAAAGTCCACAGTATCTGAAAGTATTATAACCACGATATTAAAAAGAAAGGAAGTTATGGTGTTTTGCTTCTGAAAACATCATACAAGGGGTTCAAATGAAAGATAAATTTACAGTAATACAGGGTGGTGGGAAGAACTATGACTATGAGCAGGAAAAAAGACAGAAGGCCATCCGATGCCAGCAGGCATGGCAAAGACAGCATTTAAAAGCATTACAGGATTCGATTGTGAACACAGGTGTTTTGAATATCAAAGATTTACCGCAAAATGATTTGATGAAAATTTCATTAGCCGGTGTCAAATACATTGGTGCCTGTCATAAAGTGAGGGTACTTATGGGTGAAAAGGATTCTGTGGATGAGGCTAAATTGATATTTCAATACATTAATGAAGTATTTTCAATAATGGGACTTCTCACATTAAAGAATTTTGTAACTACCTTTCCGATTGAAAAATCTTATGATGGGGACAGATATCAATGTAAGGATTATTTTTACACGATGGATGTCCTCAATAAGATGGATTGGGATAAACCGATAGGCCAGGATGCTATATCAGAATTTTTATGGGACTATGAGAACAGGGATTTACGAGATATGTATGTTGAATATATGTCTTCAATGAGTGCTATATATAAAGAGAAGACGGGAAAGGGCATTGCAGAACAATTCTGCGAAGATAATGGGATAAAAGGATATACTCTTTATGAGGAGGCAGGAATTCTTGTGGATAACGAAACAGGAAAAACAGTGAAAGTAAAAAAACAGAGGCATCTGCAGGTTGTAAAAAATGAGTATAGTAGGGGACGATGACAAAGAAGAAACCCAGGCAGGAATATCAAGGAAACCATGGTGGTTATTTGATATTCCTGCCTGGGTTTAATTATTTTATTTGAGAACATAGTGGAATAATTGAGAAATTGTTTAATAAAAAATTGGATATAATTTGAATAGATACTTCAATAAAATAACATAAATTAATGAAAAGTAACATTGAAAATGTTATTATATATAAAAAACATGTTATAAGGATGGCGACATGAAAAAGCAAAAAAGTTTACAGGACAGTTAATCTTGCCTGTTTTTTATAACTATGAGACAAATTAGAATTGTTGAACTGGATGGAATGGCACTAGTTTTTTATATGGTAAGTAATCTGACCAGTTTATCATGATCTATGGTAGATGGTAAAATAAAATATATGCGAGGGTGTTGCACATGAGAAAAGAAAACAAAACACAAAAAATGAAAAATCAATATAGTACTAGAGAAAATTCAATAAATGATATTCAGTCTTTTTTTCATGGTGATGAGAGTCGGGCTCTAGCTTATCTCAAAATTCAGGAGGAGATGAAGGAATGTGATCCGGATTTGCAGTTTTTCGCTCGTAACGGATTGATTGGCCTAGCCAAGATAGACGAGAAGTACCGTTTTTATATTGCACCAGCAGAGGATTCATATGACATTAAGTTTGTACATATTGAAAATAAAATGTCTTTTAACGCAGAACTTGTAAAAATGTATATTGATGAATGCGAAAGATGCCAAATATCACACCACATGTATGCCGCCACATATATTGCTCAAATCAAGCCAAAGCCGGGATGAATCCAAAAACGCTTCTGTATCTTATGGGGCATTCAGATATTTCGGTAACGATGAAGGTATATATGCATATCAACGTTGAAGGTGTAGAGGAGGAACTTCGTAAGCTGGAAGAGTTTAGAAAGGCACAGGCAGAAGTAGAAAAGAAGAATGAGAAACCGGTGTCGCAGAAGATGTTTAAGGCAATTTAATATAGAAGAATGGTAGCGCTCTGGCTTATATTGGCTGGAGCGTTATTTTTGTGGAAAAAAGTGGTTAATGAAGATATAATATATTTAGGAATAATTGCGATTTTGGGAGATGACATATGGATTTTATAGAATGGTGTAATAATAATATGGGGTTTGCTTCACTTTTGTTATCAGCATTAACATTATTTGTGAGTGCTTTAGCTATTATTGTTTCTTTACATACAGCAAAACTACCATATAAAAAGAACATACTAATATCAACAGGAAGCTATATTTCGTCAGACGGTATTGGAATACATGTTACAGCTACAAATATTGGAAACAGAAAGGTGAAAATTAGAAAAATGGGTATTTTAATCGATAATATAGTGTATGTGGATAAAAATGCATTGATTAATGGGCACTTTGATTTGAATCAAGGAGATGAAACTTCTCATTATTTTAGATTAGATGAACTAAAGAAATTAACTGAAGCGAATAAAATACATTCAGCTAAAAGAATGATGGCATTTGCTGAAGATACAGAAGGAAAGAAATATAAGAAAAATATAGGTAGAGTTGACAATATTATAAATCTGAATTAAATGAAAATATGTGTTATTTGGAAAGCTGCCTAGATACTCTATATAAATACGTTTTAGGAGTGATGATATGAATATTTATGAGGCATTAGAAAAAATAATAGAGATAAAGCCTTTTTGCCTAAGAGCTTCTCTGTTTGTAGATGATATTAAATCAGAGTTAGATTCAGAATCTGATATTGAGGTATGGGAGCTATTAAAGAATATTTCTTCATTAGGAGTAAAGATTTCTGAAAAGAGTATAAGTTTTCACCCAATGATGATATGGGAAGGGAAAAGAACATTTTCTATTGAGGATATAACAGATGATGATTATGAAGTGTTGAAGAAACTAGATTATGAAAAAATACCATTAAATTTGCGAGTGAGAGTAACGGATATACTTTGGAGTTTGAAAAAAGAATATTCGGCTGCTAGAGTTGCGGTAAAGAGTTATTTTGAACTGTTTACTCTTTGGTTTTCGTTAGAAAAGTGGACAGGATCTTTGAATATGATAAGGAGAGCTATTTGCATCTCGGCTCAGATTAGAGATGAGGATTCGTATCAGAAATCATGTGATTATATACTTAATCAAGTGGTATCAATAGATGGACAAGATGAAGGATTTTTATCGTTAAGATTATTAGATATACTTATTTTTCATAAATATAAAGATTTGCAGACTTATATCGGAATAGCAAATAAGATTATTTCCACCCACTATGATAATGTTTCGAAAGTTGAACAGTCATATTCTGTAATACAAGAATGCTATATGAAGATGAAGAAACAGGCGGATGCAAGAAAAGCCAATGTTTTGTTGGCTGATTATTATGTTGAATATGCCGATAAAATTATAGGTGTTGATATGCAAGGAGCAATGCGGGCAGAAGGCTATCTCCAGAAAGCTGTTCTTTTGTACAGAAACAATGATAACTCTAATAAAGCAGAAGAAACTCACAGAAAACTAGTATCTGTTCAGAAAGAGATTCCCCAACTGATGGTTCCATTTTCAACTGAAGTAGATGTTAGTGGATTATATAAATCCATAGATTTAAATTTAAGGGATTTATCTATTGAAGAAAGTATCGTTAGACTTACTCAAATGATTGTTTTATACAAAAAAGATGAAATGAAAAATAAAGTTGTTGAGGAATATAAGAACTATCCACTTAGCCATTTGTTTGGGAAAAACATGATAAACGAATCTGGACAGACTGTATTTACACTACCTCCTTTAAATTTGGATAATATTGAAGCTGACGAGGAACTACTTAATTTTCATATTAATCAGAAAATGATGGAAGAAGGAAAAATTGCTGGAGATATGTGTATTAAATATGCCCTCTATAGAATTCGCCAGAATCACGAAATAAAAAGAGAAGATATTGATTTTTTGGTAAAAGATAATCCTATCATTCCAGAAGGTAGAGAGCGGATTTTTGGCTCTGCAATATATATGATTTTATGCGGACAATACTACGAAGGTATTCATATATTGGCACCTCAAATTGAAAATTTATTTAGATGTATCGCAAAGGAAGTTGGTGGATTAACTGTAACACTTGAAAATGATGGCACATCTAAAGAAAAGGTATTAAGTTCAGTTTTTGATTTACCAGAATTAGTAGATTGTTATGATAATGATATTTTATATTTGTTTAAGGCATTATTGAATGAACAGTCAGGAGCAAATATTCGCAATGAAATTGCACATGGTATTGTAAATGAAGCTAATGCTAGTTCGGGTGTTTATCTTTATTTTGCAATTGTGGTAATAAAATTACTGGCACTTACTTCAGTAGAATGCTACAGTATATTGAAGACAAGTGATAAGCTAAAGAACTTTATTGTGCCGGAGAAGGATGCAATAAAAATAAATAGTAAAAATCCTTAGTAGTAAGACCTTTCGTTTTACTACCAATTTTACTACTAACAGGTAGCAATAACATGCTAAACTCTGCTCTGATTTGCCACATTTCGTCATTTCAGAACAATTCACAATAACCCAAGAAACCCTTGCAAAACAGGGCGTTTCAGGGCAAAACAAGGAGATATAAAACAATGATAAAAGTACTATTCATCTGCCACGGCAACATCTGCCGTTCGCCCATGGCAGAGTTTGTCATGAAAGATATGGTTAAAAAGAGAGGTCTGGAAAAAGACTTTTATATTGCTTCTGCCGCAACAAGCAGAGAAGAGATTGGTAATCCAGTTCACCCGGGAACACGGCGGGAGTTAGAAAAACACGGCATAGAGGCCGGACATAGAGGCGCCGTTCAACTGGAAAAGTCAGATTATAAGAAATATGATTATTTATTGGGAATGGAGAAATACAACATAACCAATATGATGCGGATACTTGGAAGTGACCCGGAACATAAGGTGAAGCGATTATTAGATTTTGGCAGTAATCCAAGAGATATTGCAGACCCCTGGTATACGGGAAAATTTGGACCAACTTACGAAGATATATGCGAGGGCTGTGAGGCATTACTCGATAATATTTTGGAAAAGCTTTCATAATAGGAAGTAAAGGGTTATAATGAAAGAAAAGCTGTTGAGAAAAGGAGGCCACCTAATGTGTAAATGTAAATTAAAAGGACTTGTTTCAGGATTTTTTAATCGTGAATGGACTTTATGTGAGAAAGTACTGATGGTTGCAGATTGTATTTTGTTTGGAGTGCTTCTCGGTGCCATCTGGTCACCTAAGAGAGAAAAGTATACATCTATTGGCAGTTATAATTCCAATAGTGAATCCGGATGTTGTTGCTGTGAAGATGAAGACGAGTACGAAGACGAAGAATAATTTCAGTCATAAGGATGTAAAAGGTTTCTGTGTGTGAAAACACCTGGGAACCTTTTTGGTGTTTTAATATTGACAAATCGGAAAAAAATGATATACTTTGAATATCAAAATATTATAAAATCAAAACATTTCAAAGAATAAAGGAGAATTATTATGTTAGAAAAAATCCAGAATATTGTTGTAGATGCATTAGGCGTAGACGCTTCCGAAGTAACACCAGAGGCTACTTTTGAAAAATTAGGAGCAGATTCCTTGGATTTAGTAGAATTAGTTATGAGCTTGGAAGATGAGTTCGGAGCAAGTATCCCAACAGAAGATCTTGAAAAATTACTTTCAATCCAGGATGTTATGGATTACTTAAAAGCTCAGGGTATTGAGGCATAATGATGAAGACTGCAATCACAGAATTATTGAATATTGAGTATTCGATTTTTCAGGGTGGTATGGCATGGGTAGCAGAGCACAAACTGGCAGCAGCTGTTTCAGAAGCTGGCGGTCTTGGCATTATTGCTTCCGGCGGTGCACCTTGTGAAGCGATACGAGAAGAAGTGAGGAAAGCAAAAGCATTAACAGATAAGCCCTTTGGCGTGAATGTTATGCTCATGAATCCGGAAGCGGATGCCATTGCCCATATGGTAGTGGAAGAAGGCGTGGCTGTTGTTACAACAGGTGCCGGCAATCCGGAAAAGTATTTTCCACTTTGGAAAGAGGCTGGAATTAAGATGATTCCAGTGGTTGCTTCGGTAGGTCTGGCAAAACGTATGGAGAAATATGGTGCGGACGCAGTTATTGCAGAAGGCTATGAATCCGGCGGTCACATCGGTGAACAGACCACCATGTCACTGGTACCTCAGGTAGTTAGTGCAGTCAGTATCCCGGTTCTCGCAGCAGGCGGTATTGGGGATGGACGCGGCGTTGCAGCAGCTTTAATGCTTGGTGCTGAAGGCGTTCAGATTGGAACAAGATTCCTTCTGGCAGAAGAAACTCAGATTCATGATAATTATAAGGAAAAAGTTGCGACAGCTAAAGATATCGATACACAGGTAACCGGACGAACAACAGGGCATCCGGTACGTCTTCTGAGAAATCAGATGACCCGTAAGTATATTAAGATGGAAGGCGAAGGCGCAACATTAGAAGAACTGGAAATGATGACTCTCGGATCACTGCGTAAAGCGGTTGTTGAAGGTGACGTTAAAGAAGGTTCTGTTATGGCAGGACAGATTGCCGGTTTGGTGACAAAACGCCAGACTTGTAAAGAAATCATCGTTGAGATGATGGATGAGGCTTGTGCTGTAATAGCTGAGAAAGAAAAAAGATTCTGTAAATAGAGAGAAAGGCTGCTGCCTTGTGCGGCGGCCTTTTGCTTAGATATATACTTTGATTATCAAAACATTATGGAGTAAATAAATATATGAAAAAAACAGCGTTTATTTTTCCGGGACAGGGTGCCCAGAAATTTGGAATGGGAAAAGATTTTTATGATGCTCTTCCGGTGAGCAGAGAAGTCTATGACAAGGCTTCTGAGTGGTTAAACATGGATGTTAAGTCACTCTGCTTTGAAGAGAATGACCGTTTAGATATCACCTGTTATACGCAGATAGGACTTTTGACAACCGAACTTGCCATGTTAAAAGCGGTTCAGGCAAAAGGCATTGTTCCGACTGTAACAGCAGGGCTGAGCCTTGGAGAATATGCGGCGATAACAGCTGCAGGCAAAATGTCCGAGGAAGATGCGATTAAGACAATTGAAAAAAGAGGCCTTTTTATGCAGGAAGCGGTTCCGGTTGGCGGAGCTATGTCAGCAATTATGGGATTAGACTTTACAGAGGTAGAAAAAATATGTGCCCAGACTTCAGGTATTGTAGAACTGGCCAATTACAACTGTCCGGGACAGATTGTAATTTCCGGTGAGTCAGAAGCGGTTGCAGTGGCAGGCGAGGCAATTAAGGCAGCCGGTGCCAAAAGAGTAGCACCATTAAAGGTCAGTGGACCATTCCATTCATCGATGTTAAAAGGTGCCGGAGAGAAATTAAAGGCAGAACTTGCAAAAGTCACATGGATGGATTCTGAAATCCCTTACATTTCAAATACAACGGCTGAAATTATAACAGAACCAAGTGTAATTGAGTCCCTGCTTGTGCGTCAGGTGTCTGAGTCCGTACGCTGGCAGCAGAGTGTGGAACAGATGATTCATATGGGCGTGGATACCTTTGTGGAAATTGGGCCGGGAAAAACACTGGCTGGATTCTTAAAACGTATTGATCGAAGTAAAACCTGTATTAATATTGAGAAAATAGAAGATTTAGATAAGCTGGAGGCATTAACATGTTAAAAAATAAAGTAGCATTGGTTACCGGCGGCGGCAAAGGTATTGGTGCATCAATTGCCAAAGAGATGGCCAGAGAAGGTGCCCTCGTTATTATTAATTATAGTTACTCAGAAGGTGCTGCCCGTCAGGTTGAAAAAGAAATTTCAGAAGAAGGTGGACAGGCGGAAATAGTACGGTGTGACGTTTCGGATTTTGAAGCTGTTAAAGAGATGATTGGCGACATTGTGAAGAAACATGGACGTATTGATATTCTTGTGAATAATGCAGGTATTGTAAAAGACAATCTTTTGATGCGGATGTCAGAGGATGATTTTGATAAAGTTATCGATGTGAATCTGAAGGGAACATTTAACTGCATTCAGAATGTGACCCGTATAATGATGAAACAGAGATATGGACGAATTGTTAATATTTCTTCAGTTGTTGGCCTTTATGGAAATGCCGGACAGGTGAATTATGCGGCTTCCAAAGCGGGTATCATCGGCATGACAAAGTCAGCAGCAAAGGAATTGGGCGGAAGAGGTATTACGGTGAATGCCATTGCACCGGGATTTATTCAGACAGATATGACCGGTGCATTGGATGATAAAGTTAAAGCCCAGATGCTTTCAGCCATTTCTCTTGGATGTTTTGGAGATGGTGAAGATGTTGCATATACAGCATGTTTTCTGGCATCGGATAAAGCAAGATATATTACAGGACAGGTTCTCGGAGTTGACGGCGGAATGCGCGTTTAAAGGTTAAAGCATGTGAGGAGTTTTAGTATGAAAGAAAGAGTTGTAGTTACAGGAATGGGAGCAATCACACCTATTGGAAACAGCGTAGCTGATTTCTGGCAGGGCGTTAAAGAAAATAAAGTTGGCATTGGCGAAGTAACACATTTTGATGCAACTGAATTTAAAGCATCTTTGGCTGCTGAGGTTAAAGGCTTTGATGGAAAAGAATATATGGATGCACGTACAGCACGCCGTATGGAACTTTTCAGTCAGTATGCCGTAGCAGCTGCGAAGGAAGCTATGGATGAGTCAGGGCTGGATATGAGCAAGGAAGACCCTTTCCGCGTAGGCGTTTGCATCGGTTCCGGTGTTGGAAGCCTTCAGGCTGTTGAAAGAGAAGAAAAGCGATTAGTTGAAAAAGGGCCGGGACGTGTGAGTCCAATGATGGTTCCAATGATGATTTCCAACATGGCTGCAGGTAATGTTTCCATTGCTTATGGCTGTAAAGGAAAATGTATTGATATCGTAACTGCTTGTGCAACAGGAACACATTCCATTGGGGAAGCTTACCGCAGTATTCAGTGTGGTGATGCGGACGTTATGCTTGCCGGTGGTACAGAAGGTGCTATTTGTCCAATCGCTATGGCCGGATTTGCTTCAATGACAGCTTTAACTGGTTCTAAAGACCCTAAACGTGCATCGATACCTTTTGATAAAGAACGCAGCGGTTTCATCATGGGTGAAGGTTCCGGTGTTGTTATTCTTGAAAGTCTTTCTCATGCTCAGGCAAGAGGTGCAAAGATTTTAGCTGAGGTTGTTGGATATGGTGCAACTTCCGATGCTTTTCATATCACTTCTCCAGCAGAAGATGGCAGTGGTGCAGCAAAGTCTATGGAACTGGCAATTAAAGAAGCCGGTGCAGTACCGGAAGATGTAAGCTATATCAATGCACATGGAACAAGCACACATCATAACGATTTGTTTGAAACAAGAGCGATTAAGAAAGCTTTTGGTGATGCAGCATATAAAGTTCCAATTAGTTCTACAAAATCTATGGTGGGTCATTTACTTGGTGCTGCAGGTGCAGTCGAGTTTATCACATGCGTTAAATCCATCGAAGAAGGATATATTCATCCAACTGTAGGTTTACAGGTTCCAGATGAAGAATGTGATTTAAACTATGTACCAGGTGAAGGAATTCACACAGATGTGACATTGGCAATATCTAATTCCCTTGGTTTTGGCGGTCATAATGCCACATTGGCAGTGAAGAAGTTTGAGGCTTAGGAGGCTTTTGAGATGGAATTTGAACAGATTATCCGTTTAGTAGAAGCAGTTTCCGATTCGGGACTGACAGAATTTGATTATGAAGAAGGTAATGTAAAACTTCATATGGGTAAAAAGCAGCCGAAACAGGTTATTTCCTGTGGCCCTGTAGAATCTATCCCTACGATAATGGCCGAACAGCCGGTTGTAGAGGTAAAACAGGATGAGATTCCTGCTAACGTTACAGAAGTTGTTTCACCGATTGTTGGTGTGTTCTATGAGAGCTCAAGCCCGGATGCAGAACCATTTGTTAAAGTGGGACAGCGTATAGAGGCTGGTCAGGTTATTGGTATTATAGAAGCTATGAAACTGATGAATGAAATCGAGAGCGATGTATCCGGCGTAATCACAGAAATTCTGGTTCGTAACGGTGACGGTGTTGAATACGGACAGCCATTGATTCGTGTAGAGAAATAGAGGCATATTATGGTATTAGGAATTAAAGAAATCATGGAAATCATCCCTCACAGACAGCCGATGCTGTTGGTGGATCGGGTAGAGATTATAGAAGAAGATAAAAAAGCAGTAGGCTATAAAGGTGTGACTTACAATGAGCCTTTCTTTGCAGGACATTTTCCAACAGAACCTGTAATGCCTGGAGTTCTCATTATGGAAGCTATGGCCCAGGTAACAGCAGTTCTTCTTTTGAATAAAGAAGGTATGCGTGGCAAAGTTGGATATTTTGGCGGTATTAATAAAGCTAAATTCCGTAAAAAGGTGACACCGGGTGTTGTTCTTCGTATGGAAATTGAAGTAATTAAACAAAAGGGACCTGTTGCAGTTGCAGTGGGCAAAGCTTATACAGATGAAGGTTTGGCTGCACAAGGCGAAATGACATTTATGATTGGTTAATGAGGTGACAAACTTGATAAATAAAGTATTAATTGCCAATAGAGGTGAAATAGCTGTACGAATTATCCGTGCATGCCGGGAAATGGGTATTGAAACCGTTGCTGTCTATTCTTCAGCGGATGAGTCAGCTTTACATGTTCAGCTGGCAGATGAGGCTGTCTGCATTGGACCGGCAGCGTCAAAAGACAGTTATCTGAATATGGAAAATATCATCAGTGCCACTGTTATCAGTGGAGCAGATGCCATTCATCCCGGATTTGGATTTTTATCAGAGAATCCTCAATTTGCAGAAATGTGCCAGCAGTGTCATATCACATTTATTGGACCGTCTGCAGAACTCATTCATAAAATGGGAAATAAATCCGAAGCCAGAAAGACTATGATGGAAGCAGGTGTTCCTGTTGTACCCGGAACGAAAGAGCCGGTTTACAATGCGGAAGAAGCTATGAAAATGGCGGAAGAAATCGGCTATCCGGTAATGATTAAGGCATCTTCAGGTGGCGGCGGCAAGGGTATGCGTATTTCCTGGAGCAAGGATGACTTTAAAGAGAATTTTCAGATGGCTCAAATGGAATCAGTCAGCAGTTTTGCCGATGATACCATGTATATTGAAAAATATATTGAATCACCACGTCATATTGAATTTCAGATTCTGGGCGATGCCTGTGGTCATGTTATTCATCTTGGCGAGAGGGATTGTTCCATTCAGCGGCGACATCAGAAGGTTTTGGAGGAATCACCTTCATCAGCCATTGATGATGAACTACGAAAAGAAATGGGAAGTGTAGCAGTTAAAGCGGCGAAGGCTGTGGGCTATGAAAGCGCAGGAACGATAGAATTTTTATTGGACAAACATAAAAAATTCTATTTTATGGAAATGAATACAAGAATTCAGGTAGAACATCCGGTGACCGAATCCGTAACGAATGTAGATTTGATAAAAAGTCAGATTCGTATCGCATCGGGAGAATCTTTAAATATTCGTCAGGAAGATGTTGTTTTTAAAGGTCATGCCATTGAATGTAGAATAAATGCGGAGAATCCTAAGAAGGGTTTCAGACCTTCACCGGGAACCATCCGTCAGCTTCATATTCCGGGAGGTAAGGGGATTCGAGTGGATACAGCAGTTTACGCTGGTTACACCATTCCGCCTTATTATGACTCTATGATTGCCAAGTTAATTGTTCTTGGTAAGTCAAGAAATGAAGCAATTAAGAAAATGAAAAGTGCGTTGAGTGAGTTTATTGTTGACGGTGTTGATACAAATGTAGATTTTCAGATGGAGATTATGAATCATCCGAAATTCCAAAGTGGAGATATCAGCACAGATTTTATCGAAACAATGGATGAAACGAGGGATAGATAATGCCAAAATTAAACAGTATGTTTAAGAAAACAACATATATTACATTATCCAACCGGAGACAGAGCGTTCGCCAGGACTCGCTTGTTTCCGAGGGGGAATTGGACCAGCCCAATATTCCGGAGGGACTTTGGACAAAATGTGAGAAATGTGGAGCCATTCTTTACAAAGAGGAACTGGAGAAGAACCTCTATGTATGTGGTTCCTGTGGAAATCATCAAAGAGTGTCTGCACAGAAACGTATTGAGATGATTGCGGATGAAGGCAGTTTTGTAGAAATGGATTCGGTTTTACCGGATAGAAATCCATTGGATTTCCCGGAATATGATAAAAAAATCAAAGCCATGCGGGAAGCTACAGGATTAAATGAAGGTGTCATTTATGGAAAGTGTACCATTAATGGGGAAGAAACCATTCTTGCGGTGATGGATTCTAAATTCATGATGGGAAGTATGGGCACAGCAGTGGGAGAAAAAGTCACGCGAGCTATCGAAAAAGCAACTGAAGTGGGGCTTCCGGTCATTATTTTTACGTGTTCTGGTGGAGCTAGGATGCAGGAGGGGATTTTATCCCTGATGCAGATGGCAAAAACTTCAGCAGCCGTAGAAGTTCATGGACGGGCAGGACTGCCATATTTTACGGTTATTACAGACCCAACTACCGGTGGCGTAACCGCCAGCTTTGCGATGCTGGGGGATGTCATCTTGACAGAACCGGGGACATTAATTGGTTTTGCTGGACAGAGAGTTATCGAACAGACGATTGGCCAAAAACTTCCGGAAGGTTTTCAGCGGGCAGACTTTATGCTCGAACATGGATTTATTGACCAGATTGTGGAACGTAAGGACCTGAAGGAACGTTTATATCAGTTGATTCGGGCACATAAGCCCTTAAAGCAGGAGGTAGAGGAATGAATTTTACAGCCTGGGAGAGAGTAAGAATTGCCAGAGAGCAGGACCGTCCTACGAGTCTTTATTATATTGAACATATTTTTGATGATTTTATGGAATTACATGGTGACCGGGGTGTCAAAGATGACCCGGCTATTGTGGGCGGTATTGGATTTTTAAATGATATGCCAGTGACGGTCATTGGACAGCAGAAAGGCCGCAATATGAAGGAGCAGGTTGAACGGAATTTCGGAATGCCGAATCCTGAAGGCTATAGAAAAGCCCTTCGTTTAATGAAGCAGGCTGAAAAATTCAACCGTCCGGTTGTATGTTTTGTAGATACTTCCGGTGCTTTCTGCGGTATTGAGGCAGAGGAGCGGGGACAGGGTGAAGCTATTGCCCGTTCACTGATGGAAATGTCCGGATTGAAAGTGCCTGTATTATCGATTGTAATTGGTGAAGGCGGCAGTGGTGGTGCATTGGCCATGGCTGTAGGCAATGAAGTCTGGTGTCTGGAAAACTCCGTATACTCGGTCCTGTCACCGGAAGGATTTGCAGCGATTCTCTGGAAAGATGGCAAGAGAGCGGATGAGGCGGCAGATGTTATGAAGATGACATCGAATCATTTAAAAGACCTGGGGATTGTCGAACGTGTTTTTGAGGAACCGGAACCGGTGCATACAGACAATGGTGAAAATCTGGCTGAAGAAATGAAAAAGGCTATGATTGAATTCTTTGGAAGATATCAGGGAAAAGCACCGGAAGCCATTGCACAGGAACGTTACGAAAGATTTAGAAAATTTTAGGAGCAGCAAATGATAAATCATATAAAACCATTGAAAATAGGCCATCTTGTGGCAAAAATTCCTCTTATTCAAGGGGGAATGGGTGTAGGCGTCAGTCTCTCCTCTTTAGCCGGAGCAGTAGCGGCAGAAGGGGCCATCGGGGTTATATCTACAGCGCAGATTGGATTTAATATGCCTGATTTTGAAAAGCATCCTTTAGCAGCTAATTTACAGGCTGTTAAAGACCATATCCGCCTTGCAAAAGAAAAAAGCAAAGGCGGCATTATCGGTGCGAACATTATGGTGGCAACCCGTAACTATAAAGAATACGTTATGACAGCGGTGAAGGCTGGGGTAGACTTGATTATTTCAGGAGCAGGACTTCCTGTAAATCTGCCGGAGTACGTCAAAGGCAGTATGACAAAAATTGCACCCATTGTATCTTCTGAAAAGGCGGCAAGAGTTATCTGTCGCTTGTGGGACAGTCATTATCAGTGTACACCGGATATGGTTGTTGTTGAAGGACCATTGGCAGGCGGGCATCTTGGATTTTCAGAAAAGCAGCTTGAACCTTTTGAAGCAGGTGATAAATCGATTGCAGAAAAGGCTATGTCTGATTATGACCTGGAAATTTCTAAAATCATGAAAACTGTGAGACAGTACGGTGAAAAGTATGAAAAAGATATCCCGGTTGTTATTGCCGGTGGTATTGACACACCAGAGAAAGCAGAACATTATTTTTCTTTGGGGGCATCAGGAATTCAAGTAGCAACACCTTTTGTAACGACAAAGGAATGTGATGCAGACGAGGCATTTAAGCAGGCCTATGTTGATGCGAAGGACGAGGATGTTGTTATTATAAAAAGTCCGGTAGGTATGCCGGGGCGCGCTCTTAAAAATACCTTCCTTGAGAAAGTATCCCAGGGATATCGGGATGAAATCCATTGTAAACAGTGTTTAGAGCATTGTGATCCGGCGTCAATTCCTTATTGTATTACCGATGCACTGACACGTTCGGTTCAAGGGGATATAGATAATGGACTCGTTTTCTGCGGAGCCAACGTAGGAAGTATTAAAGAAATTACTACAGTTAAAAATGTGATTCAAAAATTATTTGATATGGATTAATTATGAAACAGGAGAATCTTTTCTGATATATGAAGGGGAGCTCCTGTTTTTTTGGTGAATACTATGGAGAACGGAGGTATAATTATCAGATTTTCATTTAAAATACCAAGTAGACAGGCGAAAAGGTGGGTGATATAATTAAATTCAGAAATTGTTAAATGATTAACGAACTAGAAGAAATGATAAATTCAGGAGGAAAATGATGGATAAAGATTGTCAGGATGTTAATTTACGTAAGGTGGCTATTATAGGCTGTGGATTTGTTGGTTCAGCCTCAGCTTTTGCATTAATGCAGAGTGGCCTTTTTTCTGAAATGGTATTAATAGATGCGGATGCAGACAGGGCAGAAGGTGAAGCTATGGATATCAGCCATGGACTGCCATTTAGCCGTCCAATGAAGATATATGCAGGAAATTATGACGATATTGTAGATGCGGCTATTATTATTATTACAGCAGGGGCCAACCAGAAACCGGAAGAAACACGGTTGGATCTGGTCCATAAGAATGTTAATATTTTTAAAAGCATTATTCCGGAAATATCGAAGCGAGGGTGCCTGGGAATTATTCTCGTAGTATCTAATCCGGTTGATATTTTGACATATACAGCATTAAAACTCAGTGGCTTTTCAGAAAACCGGGTTCTGGGTTCAGGAACAGTGTTGGATTCCTCCCGTTTGAAATACCATATCGGAGAGTATTTAGGTGTTGACAGCCGGAGTGTACATGCTTTTATTATCGGGGAACATGGAGACAGTGAGATTGCAGCCTGGAGCAGTGCCAATGTATCGGGAGTGCCAATGCGTAACTTCTATGAGATGCGTGGCAAGGTGAAATATGAAAAGGCAACAAATCATATTGCAGATATGGTTAAAAACAGTGCTTATGAAATCATTACCAAGAAGAAAGCGACTTACTATGGAATTGCCATGTCTGTAAGACGAATTTGTGAGGCGATTGTCCGGGATGAGAAATCCATTCTTCCAATATCTACGTGTATGCATGGGGAATATGGTATCGACGATATCGTTCTAAGCATGCCGGCCATTCTTGGAAAAAATGGAGTGGAAAGCAAAATGCCAATTTCCTTGGATGAAAAAGAATTAAGAGAGTTAAAAGAATCTGCAGATACGTTAAAACAGGTTTTAAGTGAAGTAGAGTTTTAGTTGACGGATTGAACAAAAAGTGATATATTTGTCTCAAAGAGATAAATATATCACTTTTTTGTTGAAAAAGGGGGAGAACACTATGTCGAAGGAAAAGATTAAGAAGTTGATTATTTTTGGAGCAATTACATTGATTTGTATGGTGGCTGCAGTCTGGTTTTCATTGAGCTTTAACGGAGGAAGGCTTGTTGTACCTACGGATTTTGCCAGCTATAAATTTCATTTTAAGGATATCCCTATGATTCTGGCTATTCTTATTGCCATGGCATACGCTGCTTATATTGTAATGTCTATTATTCAGTATGCGGTATTGGAAAGAAGGAGTATTAAGGATACCCGCCGGACGAGAAAGATTAGCCCGAAGTTTGGATATCTGGGTTTTCTGGGTTTTGCCGGCTTTATGGGATTTCCATCCTATTTTCATGATGGAACAATCGCACCCTTTGTTTTCTTCATATTTTTTGGCTTTTTTGGCTTCTTTTATGAAGGAAAGATGTCGGGTATTCTGGCAGATGAACGTTTTAAATCGAATCGGAAAGAGGCCGAACGGAAAGCTTTGAATGTGGGATTCCGATTACTATTTCTTTTGATTTTAATGGTAGGATTTACTTCCAGCGGGGGATGGCTGAATCTGATAGCTATTCTATTAACCTGTGGTATTTCGCTGATTTATGCCTTTGTTATATTTTTGAGTGAGTATTTACTCTATCGTTTTGACCAGATGGACGCAGAGGAATGGGAAGATAAGGAGGATTAATCTATGGCAGAATTTCTTTGTCAGTTAAAAGCTTATCGCCAGAAGAAAAATATGACTCAGGAGCAGTTGGCGGATATGGTCGGTGTTCGGAGAGAAACAATTATGCGGCTTGAAAAAGCCCAGTATAATCCATCTTTAAAATTAGCGATAGACATTTCCAGAGCCGTTGGAGTTCCTATTGAAGAAATATTTATATTTGAGTAACGGGTAGTTAGGATTGACGAGTATTACGTTTAGTGATATAGTTGAATCAAGTATTACAGTAAACGTAATAATGAGGTGTGAAGTGAGAGATAATGTAAAGGGCGGTGCTTTAACAGAAGTCAGTTTTTTTGTCCTTTTAGCAACGTGGGAACCAAGACATGGTTATGGAATTATGCAGTTTATTGAAAGCGAGACGAATGGACGCTTGCGGCTTGGAGCAGGAACTCTGTATGGGGCTATTGCATCTTTAGAAAAGAAGGGGTGGATAGCTCAGGTAGAAAGTGCTCAGGATAAAAAGCTGTACCAGATTACCAAAGAGGGGGAAAAGGTTGCAGAAGCTGAAAAAGAGCGGCTGAGGTCTGTCATAGCATCGGCGGAAAGGATAATGGAAGGCCTATGCGTAAATACAGATACTTTTGGGGAATGATGAAATCTCAGGAACAGTGGCTTAACAAGATGGCAAAGGAAGGCTGGCGGTTGATTCAGACAGGAAAATTGTCTTATGATTTTGAGCCGTGTGAACCCGGGGCCTATGTTTATCGACTTGAATTTGTTGCTCAGAAATCATGGAATGAATCAAAAAAATATCAGATTTTTTTTGAAGAAATGGGATATAAGGTATGGACGAAAAATATTAATTTAAACTGGTCTATGGGTAAAATCCGCTGGAGGCCTTATGGAGAAGGCGCCGGTCAGATATCAACGAATCCGGGAAGCTATAATAAAGAGCTGCTTATTGTGGAAAAAGAAGATGACGGGCAGCCCTTTGAGTTACATACGGCGAATGCGGACAAGGCAAAGTATTATGGTTATATGCGAAATGTATGGCTGGGAGAAGCGGGGACCTTTCTGTTGCTGTCTGTAGTCTTTGGTATCCTTGCCAAAAACACAGTTGTTGGAAGCATCTGCTTGATTTTAGCGGTGGTAATGGCCGTTGTTGTGTTGATTTTCCAGAAACAAATTAAAAAATATAATGATGATAGTAAGATTGAAGAATAAAAAAAGGCATCCACGGATGCCTTTTTTGTTTATTCAGATATGGTTTCACTGGAAGGAAGACTCTTTTTTTCAGGAAGCTGTGCAAGAATGATGGCAATAAATACAAGAACACAGCCAAAGATTTCTTTTGGTGTAAGAGCCTGACCTAAAATAATCCATCCGGCCAGAACACTGAATACGGATTCAAGACTGAGAATCAGTGAAGCAATGGTCGGGTCATAGTTTTTCTGAGCAACAATCTGTAATGTATAGGCTACGCCACAGGAAAGAATACCGGCATAGAGGATTGGAGCCCAGGCGGCAAACAGTGAAGAAAGGGTTGGGTGTTCAAATATAAGAGCAGGAACACCGCAGAAGATACCGGCAACTAAAAACTGTATGCAGGACATGCGGACACCATCAACCTTAGGTGAAAAATAATCAATAACTAAAATATGTATAGAAAAAACAAAAGCACAGAGAAGAACCAGCGTATCACCACGGCTGAATTTTAAACTATCTGTCATACAGAGAAAATACAGACCCGCCATAGCAAGGAGAATACTAATCCATATGATAAATCTTGGCTTTTTCTTTAAGAATATGCTGAGTACCGGAACGATAATGATATAGATAGCAGTGATAAAACCAGCCTTGCCAACGGTGGTCAAGGCAATACCCTTCTGCTGAAGCGTACTTGCAATAGCTAAAGCAAGACCGCAGCAAATGCCGCCGATAATAAGGATTTTCCTATCCGCTGGCGGTTGAGGCGTCTCAACACTATTCGCTGTTTCTTTTTTCTTCAGGCTGTCCAGCAAAGCAATACAGGGGAGAAGAAAAATAGCACCGATAATAAAGCGGACAGCATTAAACGTATAAGGACCCACATAATCCATCCCCACACTCTGGGCGACAAAAGCGACACCCCAGATAAAACCGGTTAAAAGAAGCATTAAAGTATTTCGAGTTTTATTCATGATGTAAAGTTCCTTTCGAAAATTTCAAATATCCCATATTATACATGTACATTAAAATAGAAATTCCACAGATGATGGCATAGCCGATAAGGCTCAGGTGGTCTGGAAACTGGCCAAAGGCAAAAAAACCAAGTATTGCGGCAAAAATAACCATTGTATAATCATAAACAGAGATTTCTCTGGCGGGTGCGAATTTATAAGCATAGGTTACACCGAACTGTCCGCCGGAAGCGGCAAGTCCTGCCAATAAAAGCATTCCGAGCTGATGGGCTGTCATTGGTTCAAAATTAAGAAGTATATATGGAAGGACAGCAATACAGGAAAAAGCGGAAAAGAAAAATACAATAAAGGGTCCACGTTCACCACGAAGGCCAAGATAACGTACCGTCGTATAAGCACCGCCTGCAGCAACAGCACCGGCGAGGCCCATAAGTGCCGGAAGCATCTCTGTTAAAGAGAATCCGGGACGGATAATAAAAAGGCTGCCAATAAAGGCAATGAGAATGCTGAATATTTGAAAACCGTTCATTTTTTCCTTCAGGAAAATATAGGAACAGATAAGAACTACAAAGGGAGACAGCTTTCCAAGCATGGAAGCATCGGACAGAAGCATATTCCCAAGAGCATAGTAGTTACAAAGAATACCAATAGTTCCTAAGGCTGAACGAAGAATAAGAAATTTTAAGTTTTTTTTCTGAAATGAAAAATCGTGTCCTTTGAGTAAGACGGCTGCCGCAAAGGCAAAGGAAATCAGATTGCGAAAAAAGCTTTTTTGAATCGGATTAATATCACCGGCTAACTGAACAAAAAGGTTCATTAGTGCAAAGGAAAAGGCTGAAATAAGTATGCATGCGATACCCTTTTGCTTATTTGTCATATGTTGTCACCTCTGTTTTTAGTCTAATTAGATATTATAATCTATTTTCCTCAGAAGTGAAAGCTAAAAATTTCTCAAAAAAAAGACCGGCACCAAACCATAAAG
Organism: Clostridia bacterium; assembly: GCA_009929615.1. Classification (GTDB taxonomy): domain Bacteria; phylum Bacillota; class Clostridia; order Lachnospirales; family Lachnospiraceae; genus Frisingicoccus. The sequence goes on from SAAB01000040.1 coordinate 19,632, forward strand.
GTGTATAGCACAGGTTGACTAAGCCGTGGATATTTGCAGGTTCTTTACTATAGTCCCAGGGACAGCGGTTGAATTTTTTTAAAATGGCACCTGTGGTGTATTCGGTGGCAAAGATAAGCAGTGTATAAAGACCTCCTCTATATAAAATTTTTTTGCCATTCAACAGCCGGCTCAGAGGTAATAAAAAAGCAGCCAGTCCGTAGATAGGAAACATCCAAATAGAAGTCCGGCAGGTCAGCTTGGGGTCACGTGACACTATGGAGCCCAGTCCGGTCCACAGTACTTCCATACACCAACCTGCCAAACCACAAAGAATGAAATTTTTCTTCATAGATATATTATGCCGGCATCAGGACAAATTATTCATGAAAAAAATCTTGATTCCCATCCATGGCAATGGTAAAGTAAAATAATACGAAAAGAGGTAGAAATATGGGAATACCAGTAGTAACATTGAAAAAAGGTGAAGGAAGAACGCTGAAAGCAGGCGGTGCCTGGGTTTTTGATAACGAAATTGCAGCCATTATGGGAAGCTGTGACAATGGCGGAGACGTTATTGTGCGGGACTTTGACGGCTATCCTATGGGACGTGGCTTTATGAATGAACATTCGAAAATTCGTGTGCGTATACTTACACGAAATATTGACCAGGAGATAGATGAAGACTTTTTACGGATGCGGGTGAAGGATGCATGGGACTATCGAAAAAAGGTAATTGATACGGAAAGCTGTCGGGTTATCTTTGGTGAAGCAGATTTTCTGCCAGGATTGGTTGTTGATAAATTTTCCGATATCCTTGTTGTTCAGTCCCTTGCTTTGGGCATTGATAAATATAAATTAAAAATTCTTGATTTGTTAAAAGAAGCAATGGCGGAGGATGGGATTGTTATTCGTGGCATTTACGAGCGAAGCGATGCCAAAGTGCGTCAGCAGGAAGGCATGGAACGGGTCAAAGGCTTTATTGGAGCAGAATTTGATACGAAAGTACCTATCATAGAAAATGGCGTTAAATATATTGTGGATGTAAAGGACGGACAGAAAACAGGATTTTTCCTTGACCAAAAGGAGAATCGAAAAGCTGTGGCCGGACTTAGTGCGGGCTTCAGCGTACTTGACTGTTTTACTCATACAGGTTCCTTTGCTTTAAATGCAGCCGCTGGCGGAGCAGTTCAGGTGACCGGTGTAGATGCTTCGCAACTCGCCGTGGACCAGGCCAGAGAAAATGCACGGTTAAATGGGATGGAAGACAGAGTTGAGTTTGTATGTGAGGATGTTTTCGAATATCTTCCGGCTCTGGAAAAAGAAGGAAAAAGCTTTGATCTGGTTGTTTTGGACCCTCCGGCTTTTGCAAAATCAAGAAATTCTATTAAAAATGCAGTTAAAGGTTACAGAGAAATAAATATCCGGGGAATGAAGCTGGTGAAAGATGGCGGATATCTGGCAACCTGTTCCTGTTCCCATTTTATGGACTATGAGCGATTTACAGATATGCTTCATCAGGCGGCCCGTAGTGCCCATAAGAGACTGCGTCAGGTGGAATTCAGAACACAGGCACCGGACCATCCGATTTTATGGGCGGCGGATGAATCTTATTATTTGAAATTTTATATTTTCCAGGTTTGTGACGAAAAGTAGGTGGCAGAAGAATGAAACAGATGACATATGAGGAAACAATGACATGGATAGAACAAGCGGGGAAAACCGGAAGTATTCTTGGACTTGAACGGATGGAAGAACTCCTTGAACGTATGAACCATCCGGAGCGTGCATTGAAAATTATCCATGTGGCCGGAACGAATGGTAAAGGTTCGGTCTGCACGATGATTTCGTCCATATTGGAGACGGCGGGCTGTAAGGTGGGCCGTTATATTTCTCCAACCTTATATGATTATAGAGAACGCATTCAGATTAATGGGAAATATATTGAGAAAGAAGCTTTGTCGGAGGGAATGACGATGCTTCGTGCCATTTGTGAGGATATGGCCAGAGATGGTTTAGAAAGACCAACAATTTTTGAAATTGAAACAGCACTGGGATTTTGGTATTTTAAAAAGAATCAGTGTGATTATGTGGTGCTTGAAACCGGGATGGGTGGTCGTCTGGATTCAACGAATGTGATTGAACATCCCGTTCTGACAGTCATTACTTCTATTTCTATGGACCATATGGTCCAGTTGGGGAATACGTTAGAGGCCATTGCCGGAGAAAAAGCAGGCATTTTAAAAGCGGGTGCACCTGCAGTTATTTATCCCCAGGATGAAAGAGCGATGGCAGTGATTGAAAAGGTCTGCCGAGAAAAAAACATTTCTATGACAACTGCCGATTGGAATCAGATAAATATCCGGGAGCGTTGTCTCTTTGATAATAATTCCATACTTGAAGGACAGCAGATATTTGATTATAAACAATATAAAAATTTAAAGATTCATTTGAACGGCCTTTATCAGGTGAAGAATGCCTGTACGGCTATAGAGGCTATAGAGGTTTTGAATTTAAACATTCCGATGGAAGATGTTATTTCTGAGGGACTGTCAAAAGCCAGATGGCCGGGCAGGTTTGAGTGCCTTTCAAAAAATCCCTTGATTATTATTGACGGGGCACATAATCCGGAGGGAGCTGAAAGCCTCTGTGAATCGGTGGAGGCTTATTTTCCGGAAAAAGAGAGAATATTGATGATGGGAGTCTTTGGGGATAAAGACTATATAAGTATTTTAAAAAAAGTATCAGCCCTTTCAGATACACTTATAAGCTTTACGCCGGAAAATGCCAGAGGCCTTGACAGTGCCTTATTAAAAGAAGCTGCAGCTTCTTTTTTTGCCAGAGCTATTGATGGACAGACGGCCAGGGAGGCATTGGAACTGGCTAAAGTCCTCGCAGATAAGGATAAGATTATAATAATTTTCGGTTCATTATCAACTATTTCTACAATATGTGATATAGTATAATTAATAAGCGATACATGGAGGCGGAACAAAAATGATTGATGAAAAGAAAATAGAAGAAGCGATACGGCTGTTGCTGGAAGGCATTGGCGAAGATATTCACCGCCCGGGTCTGGTAGAAACACCGGAACGTATTGCGAATATGTATAAAGAAATATACGGAGGAATGGATGAAGATGTTTCGGTTCATTTGAGTAAGACATTCCCTGCGATAAATAATGAACTGGTTCTGGAAAAAGATATAACCTTTTATTCAACCTGTGAACATCACTTGCTGCCGTTTTATGGGAAAGCACATATAGCTTATATTCCGAATGACAGAGTAGTAGGCTTGAGTAAACTGGCACGTACCGTGGATGTATTTGCTAAAAGAGCCCAGATTCAGGAGCAGATGACGGCTCAGATAGGAGATGCCATTATGGAACATCTCAAACCAAGGGGCGTTATGGTTATCTTACAGGCAGAGCATATGTGTATGACGATGCGGGGAATTAAGAAACCGGGAAGTCAGACACTGACTTATATATGCAGAGGTGAATTTGAGAATAATACCAATCTTCAACAGATGGTTTTTAATATGGTGAAATAATGAAAACAATGTATTCTTATAATATGATACCGGAGAATATGGAGCGGGTACAAAAAATCATACATCATCCGGAGTTTGAAAAGGCTATGGATATCATAGGAATTCTTGAGAAAAAAAGAAAATTTTGTGGTCATAATATGAAACATCTGCTGGATGTGGCACGTATTGCCTATATTGAGAATCTTGAGGAATCTTTGGGGTATTCTAAGGATGTTATCTATGGGGCAGGATTGCTTCATGATGTAGGAAAATATCTTCAATATATTGATGGCACGGGCCATCATATCACCAGTGAGAAGATTGCAAGACGTGTTCTGCAAGATGCAGGATATGAAAGCATAGAGATAGAAGACATATGTCAGGCCATATTGAACCACAGAAATTTAGAAGATGCAGAAAAAACAGTTCTTGGAAAGACCCTTTACCGGGCGGATAAATTATCAAGAGCCTGTTATGCCTGCAGTGCTTCGGATAAATGTGACTGGAGCCAGGAGAAAAAGACACCGGGAGTGATTGCATGAAGGAACGAATGAATATCGGCGGAAAAGAATTTGTAACAAAGGGTCACACCTATATTATGGGGATTTTGAATGTGACACCGGATTCTTTTTCAGATGGCGGAAGTTATACAACGTTAGATAAGGCTCTGCGGCATGCAGAGCAAATGATAAATGAGGGTGCAGATATCATTGATATTGGTGGAGAATCCACCCGGCCCGGATATGAGCTTCTTGAAGAGAAAGTGGAGATTGCGAGGGTTTCACCTGTCATTGAGGCTGTGAAATCCCGTTTTGATATTCCGGTTTCCGTGGATACCTATAAATCAAAGGTGGCCCAGGCGGCAATCGGGGCCGGAGCAGATTTGATTAATGATATCTGGGGACTTAAATATGACGAAAAGCTTGCGACGGTTATCGGGAAGGCGAATTTACCATGCTGCCTGATGCATAATCGTTCAGAGGCGGTATACGGACATTTTATATCGGACTGTCTGTCTGATTTACAGGAAACCTTGGATTTGGCAGAAAAGGGCGGTATAGCAAAGGATAATATTATATTAGACCCGGGCGTTGGCTTTGGAAAAACTTATGAGCATAACTTAATCGTTATGAAACATTTAGATGCCTTTTTAAAACTGGATTGTCCTGTATTATTAGGAACATCCAGAAAATCCTTAATAGGCCTGACGTTGAACCTGCCACCTGCGGAAAGAGTTGAAGGGACTCTGACGACAACGGTTATGGGGGTCATGGCTGGAATGAGTTTTGTACGTGTTCATGATGTGGAGGCAAATCGAAGAGCGATACGTATGGCTGAGGCAATTTTACAAGTTCAGGAGGAATCAATTTGGGACACATTGGGATAAGAGATTTAGAAATATTTGCACATCATGGCGTATATCCTTTTGAAACGGAAGAGGGCCAGAAGTTTTATGTTTCAGCAGATTTGTATCTGGACACATGGGAGGCTGAACATCAGGATGATTTAGACGCATCTGTGAATTATGGAGAAGTTTGCGAATACATTAAAGAAATCATGACAAAGAACAATTACCAGTTGATTGAAAAAGCGGCTGGCGAAATTTGCGAAAATTTAATGGAGATTTTTCCAAAACTTAACAAAGTTCGTGTACAGTTGTATAAACCTGAAGCACCGATAAAAATTCCTTTTGGAACAGTTTTTGTCGAATCCTGTAGAACATGGTCGGATGTTTATATTGGAATTGGCAGTAATATGGGGGATAAAGAGGAAAATATCCGTTCAGCCATTCGACTGATTTCGGAGATTAAAGGGCTTGAGGTAGAAAAAATCTCTACTCTAATTCAAACAGAGCCTTATGGATATAAAGACCAGGATGTATTTTTAAATGGATGTCTGAAAATAAAAACATGGCTTCCACCGGAAATTTTATTGAAGCATTTGCAGGATATTGAACAGCAGCTTCACCGGGAACGAAAGATTCACTGGGGTCCAAGAACCATCGATTTAGATATTCTTTTATATGGACAGGAAATAATCCATACGGAACAGTTAAGTGTACCTCATCCGGATATGGCAAACCGGCAGTTTGTGCTGGAACCTTTGGATGAGATTGCCAGCTGGGTCTGGCATCCTGTAGCGAATAAAACAGTGCATCAGATGTATGAAGCATTGAGAGAGGGAGGCGAGAAAATATGATTGATTTGCATGTGCATTTATCCGGGTCACTTCGGCCGACGACAATTATTAACTATGCAAGGGAGAAACGTATTTCACTGCCAACCTATGATGCAGCCCTATTGGGCGAATATCTGAAAGCACCGGAGCACTGTCAGAATTTAAACGAATTTTATGACTTGTGTGATATGACAGACTGGGTTCTGCAGGACCGTCGGGCGATACGACAGTCTATGATGGAACTTGTTCAGGATTTAGACAGCCAGGGAATTTTATATGCAGAAGTACGCTTTTCACCTTCAGAATGTACATTGGATGGACTTCGGCAGGGCGATGCGGTAACAGCAGCTTTGGAAGGCCTTGAATGGGGTATGAAAAATAGCCGCAATATTCGTGTGAATCTGATTTTGTGTATTATCCAGAAGATGAATGAACACGAGGCTTTTGAAACCCTTGTTGAGGTTAAGAAGCATTTGCGTAAAGGTGTCTGCGGTTTGGATTTACTTTTAGATGAGTCTCTTTATGAAACGGATATTTATGACTGGCTTTTTTCATTGATTAAAGAGGAATATATTCCTTTCACAGTCCATGCGGGTCAGTATAATACCCAGAGTATTAAAAAGGCAATTCGAAATGGTGCCCAAAGAATAAGTCAGAGCATACATATTTTGGATGATGAGGAACTTCTGGAGGACATTATACGGCGGAAAGTTGTCGTAGAACTTTGTCCTTCCAGTAATGTAAAGCTGGGTGTAGTGGAGAGTTATAGTACTCATCCGGTGCGTCAGCTGTTTGACCGGGGTGTCCGGGTCTGTCTTGGAGCAGACCGTTTGCGGGTATCCGGGGCAACACTTCAGGAAGAATATGATAATCTGCAGAAATATCTGGGCTTTACACCGGCAGAAATCTATAAAATGAATCAGAATGCCGCAAAGGGGGCTTTTCTTTCACAGATGGAAAAGGACCGGCTGCAGTTTGATTTGTTTGAAGCGAATAAGGCTATTGTGGACAAGGAGTAGTAGAGATGGAAGACTTAATAAAATTACGGGACGAAATAGACATCATTGATGATCAGATTGTCAGTCTTTATGAGCGGCGTATGGCTGTAGCAGAAGGTGTGGCAGCGTACAAGCGAAGTGTTGGCAAACCGGTACTCGATAAGGAACGTGAAAAGATAAAGATACAAAAAGTAACAGCAAAGGCATCCAATGATTTTAACCGTCAGGGAGTGGAATCACTTTTCAGCCAGATTATGGCTGTCAGTCGTATGCTTCAATATCAGAAGCTTGCCAGTGAAGGTATGGATTTAGATGGATTCCATATGGAAAGTATGAAGATTCTTCCGACAACGAAGGTTGTTTATACCGGGGTGCCGGGAGCTTATGCAGAAGCGGCAATGAACGGTTATTTTGGACAGGAAATCGACGGCTTTAATGTAGAAACTTTTGGAGATGCTATGGAAGCGGTTCAAAGTGGAAAAGCAGAGTATGGAGTGCTTCCTATAGAGAATTCTTCTACGGGCAGTGTGAATGATGTTTATGATTTACTTTCAGCTTATGATAATCATATCGTAGGGGAGTATATGGTAAAGATTGAACATGCTCTTTTAGGCCTTCCGGGCAGCAGCCTGGAAAATATTCACACCGTTTATTCACATCCACAGGGCCTGATGCAGTGCAGTCAGTTCCTTGATAAATGTCGTGACTGGCAGCAGGTGAGTCTTCAGAATACAGCTGCATCGGCAAAACGTGTTATGGATGATAAAGACCTGGGACAGGCAGCAATTGCCAGTAAACAGGCGGCTAAAAACTATGGACTGGTTGTCCTTAAAGAAAAATTAAATGATTTAGACAATAATTCCACTCGATTTGTAGTTATAAGTAATAAAAAAACTTTTCAGGAAAATGCTGATAAAATCAGTATCTGTTTTGAACTGCCTCATGAAAGCGGAAGTCTTTATAGTATTTTAGGCCATTTTATTTTTAATGGGCTGAATATGACCCGGATTGAATCCCGGCCAATTAAAGGTGAACCGTGGCAGTACCGATTCTTTATTGATTTTAATGGAAATCTCAGAGAGCAGGCCGTAAGAAATGCCCTGCATGGTATTCAGTCAGAAACAGAAAGTTTTCGAATTCTTGGAAATTATATAGGAGTGGAGCAGCCGTGTTAAAAATCAGAGTACATGAATTAATTTTATACCGTAATTTTGAAGAGAATATTTTTTATGATATGGCAGAAGTTGCCAATGAATATTTAAATGATGACAGTGATAAAGAAGTATTAATTGATAAACTTTACCAATGTATTAATGAAATTGTGACGATCGCCAGAGACCATGGGTTTAATGGAAACTTATGGCATGGTTATCTGACTTACCTTCTTACAACCAATGAAAATGCGTTCAGCATGTCCTGTGAAAAAAAAGGTGCTATTGAAGGCAGCATCAATGAACTTGCTTATCATGATTTGTGCATTTTCAAAGAAGCTTATGACGTGGATTGGAATGATATCGAGAAAGTTCTCGGAGTTCATTTTATCAGCATGATTCGATGCTTTCATAACCCGGATAATCTTGGAATTATTTACAGTCAGAGCCTTCGGGAGAGAATTGTTCTGCTCAATGAGCAGTTGGCAAAAGCAGACAGTATCCAGGGGATGTATGATGTGCTGACGGACTTTTATAAAGATTATGGTGTGGGCAAATTTGGATTACACCGTGCCTTTAAAATTGTCAGTGATGGCGAAGTTCCTCAGATTGCACCAATTACCCGTACAGATAAAGTTGTACTGGATGATATTGTCGGTTATGAAATTCAGAAAAAGAAGCTGACAGCGAATACAGAAGCATTTATCAAAGGTAAAAAAGCAAATAATGCCCTTCTCTATGGAGATAGTGGAACTGGAAAATCCACAAGTATTAAAGCTATTTTAAATGAATATTATAAAGACGGACTCCGCATGATTGAAGTATATAAACATCAGTTTAAAGATATTTCCAATGTCATTGCCCAGATAAAAAACAGAAATTACAAATATATTTTGTATATGGATGATTTATCTTTTGAAGAGTTCGAAATTGAGTATAAGTATTTAAAAGCAATTATCGAAGGTGGATTGGAAACAAAGCCGGATAATGTGGTTATTTATGCGACCTCCAATCGCCGTCATCTCATTCGGGAAACCTGGAGTGATAGAAAACAGGCACCGGATGACGTCCATGGTGGAGATTCTATGCAAGAGAAGATATCTCTGGCTACCAGATTTGGAGAAACCATTTTTTATGGAAAACCAGATCAGAAGGAATATCTTAGCATTGCCAGAGTATTGGCAAAACGCTATGGCATAGAGATGACAGAGGAAGAAGTCGAGAAAGAAGCTGTAAAATGGGAATTAAGTCACGGCGGCCGTTCAGGAAGAACAGCTCAGCAATTTATTAATCATCTTATTGCTTGAGTTTCCGCAAAATGTAATTAAAAAATGAATATATCCTTCCAAAGTACCAATCTATCGAATTTTTGAATTATTCAGAGTGACAGTGACTGGAG
>SAAB01000172.1 GCA_009929615.1 Clostridia bacterium
AGTACCTTTAGCCATAACCATTCCTCCTGTAAGACTATCATATAATATTTATTGAAAATGGTCATGTTTAATTTGTACTACTTACATACTAGCACCAATTGATGAAATCGGTGCTGGTCTTATCCAAGTATATAAGGATAAGCACTCAAGCAAGGTTGTCACATATATAGATATTGAGCATTTCATAACAGATTTTCTGGGACTTAAGATTGAGTTTGCATCTTTTGCTGAAGATGATTATGGAAAAATCGGTTTCACATCTGATGGAGAGACAGAACTTATGATAAATCAAAACGGAAGGGTTCTTCCCTTTTCCTTTCCGAAAAATACGATTGTAATTGATAAGTTTATTCTGTCAGAGAAAGAGTATGGGCGACGCAGATTTACAATGGCACACGAAGCAGCACATCACATTCTCGCAAAGCTTCAAGCTGAACCAGCAAAAGCTTGTTTCCATAATGAATATGATAATGAGCGAGCATATACAAAAGAAGAATTAAGCCAAATATTCAGTTCTACTGAATGGCAGGCTGACGCAATGGCTGCATCATTACTTATGCCGAGATTTTTAGTAGAAGGAGCATTAGTGAAGTATGCAGGAGCTAATAACATAAAATTGTATGGAGAGAATACTCTTTCAGCAAAGGACAAGGCTGCAATTAAAAAAATGGCAAAGGCATTAGGCGTTTCCATTAGTGCATTAAGAATTAGACTTGAACACTTGGAGCTGATAGAGAAACTTGATATGAAAGAGTTTATAAACACGAAGTTATTTAAAGGCGGTGAATTCATATGAGAGTTATAAGACAACCCGCCCAAGATATAATGCATAAATTACTTAAGTCAAGAATCGAAGCAGAATCACTAAAGGAGCGAGATTTACGCTGTCCAATCTGTAATTTTATGTTGCATACCATTTATTCAGATATGTCTGGACATTTAAGAGTGAAGTGTCCTAAATGCAAAGAGGTGTCTACATTAAACCTCGCCTACTTCCGCAGAATGAAGATGTATGCAGATAGATTAAGCGGAAAATAGAACAAATAAATAATATACAATTCTAATCGAGCAAGCGGAGGCAACTTATATAGTTGGCTAAACTACCAAGCGCCGTACGAAGCCAGAAAGTAATAGGAT
>SAAB01000041.1 GCA_009929615.1 Clostridia bacterium
AAAGAGTCTGGATTCCTTATATTTTGGGCATTTTTTGAAAGTTGTTTATTGTAAAGCTGATAAAATTCGCAGTTGTGGATAAAACTGCGGAAACTCAAGTCTTATTGGTATTGCAAAGTAATAGGAGGATGATGACCTATGCCAAGACAGATGTTAGCGGCAATTGATGTCGGTTCAAGTGAAGTGGCGATGAAGATTTACCAAATCTCTAAAGCTACCGGCGTTCAGGAGCTGGAGTACGTACGTTCAATTATTGAATTAGGAGCAGATACGTATAATACGGGAAGTATTGCCTATGACACAACCAGCGAATTGTGCGGTGTTATTAAAGGCTTTACTGAAAAATTAAAAGAATACAAAATACAGAATTATCTGGCCTACGCCTCAAGTGCTATGCGTGAAGCTGTAAACAGGGATCTGGTACTGGATCAGATTCGTCTGCAGACCGGATTGAATGTAGAAGTTATTGGAAATGCCCAGCAGCGTTTTCTGACTTTACAGTCTTTGGCGGGCATGATGCCTCAGTTTGATTCGCTGACAAAGGAAGGGGTTGCGGTAATTGACCTTTCCTCAGGAAGTTTGCAGGTATCTTTATTTGAAGATGGTTATTTACAAAATACTCAGAATTTAAAGCTGGGTTCTTTAAGAGTGCGTGAAATTCTGGCAGATATTGAACAGCAGACCACATCCTTTGTGAATGTTATGGAAGATTACATTGGTAATGAACTGCGTACTTTTGAGAGATTAGTTATTAAAGAAAACAAAGTGAAGCATGTTATTGTTATCGGTGAAGAAATAGCAACTATTCTTAACTCGGTTAATGCTTCAAAAAATAGAGAAAGTTTTACGGCGGCTCAGTTCGAAAAGTTTTATTTTAAATTGATGCGAAGCCGTGAGGATGAACTTTCAAAAAAATATAATGTTCCTTATGAAACGGCAACCGTTTTAAAACCATCTATGATTATTTTTAAAAATTTAGTGGAAATGCTTGGCGCAGAAGTGGTATGGGCATCCAATGTAGGATTATGTGATGGTATTCTTGCAGATTATATCAGCCGGGAACGGGTGATGACAGGTGTTCGGGATTTTTCGGGAGATATTATTTCAGTCACACGGAAAATGGCAGAACGCTATGAGAGTGATGAAGTGCATACACGCAATGTTGAAGAACTTTCTCTGGCCATTTTTGATAGTATACGAAAAATATCCGGTTTGAATCAAAGAGACCGCTTGCTACTTCAAGTAGCGGGGATTCTCCATGACTGTGGAAAATACGTCAATATGATGAATGGTACAGAAAATGCCTATTATCTGGTTCTGAGCACGGAAATTATAGGCTTGTCCGAGATAGAAAAGCAGATTGTAGCCAATGTGATTCGCTATAACTCTAATTCTGAGGTTCCGGATTATGGGGAAGTATCTTATGATATGACCCATGTGGAATATGTAAGAACCCTTAAGATGGCAGCGATTCTGCGTCTGGCAAATGGCATGGACCGCAGTCATTTACAGAGAATACAGGATGTAAGTGTGTCAATTAAAAATAATGAATTGAAAATTCTTGCAAACACAATCTACGACATTACATTAGAGCAGGGACTTATGGAGAATAGGGCGCATTTCTTTGAAGATATTTTTGGTCTGAGACCGGTACTTCGGCAAAAGAGGAGGGGATAATCATGATCGATGTAAGTAAGGCAGAATATTTTACCAACCGGGAAATCAGTTGGCTTGGATTTAACTACAGAGTACTTGGCGAGGCCAGAGATAAAACGATACCTCTGTTTGAACGAATAAAGTTTTTGAGTATTACCGCCTCCAATCTGGATGAATTTTTCATGATTCGTGTTGCTTCTTTGAAGGATATGGTCAATGCCAAATACGAGAAACCGGATATTGCAGGCATGACGCCTCAGATGCAGCTGGATGATATCAGCAAAAAGACTCACAGTCTGGTTGCCACCCAGTATACAACTTATAACCGTTCTTTGAAACCTGCATTAAAGCAGAATGGTCTGGTTATTATAGATTCTTTTGAAGAATTAGATAAAAAACAGAAAGAATATGTAGAACAATATTTCCAACAGGATGTTTATCCTGTATTGACACCGATGGCCATGGATTCTTCCAGACCATTCCCGCTTATTCGAAATAAGTCCTTGAATATAGGTGCTTTGATTTCTGACAAAGAAGATGAGTCTGAATATGATTTCGCAACTGTTCAGGTGCCTTCGGGTCTGCCTAGATTTGTTGAGATTCCGTCCGCAGGAAAGGCTCAGAAAACCCTTATTCTGTTGGAACAGGTTATTGAGATGAATATTCAGAAACTGTTCTTGAACTATAAAGTTATCTGTGCGCATCCATATAGAATCATGCGTAATGCGGATTTGACTATTGATGAAGAGGATGCGGCAGATTTGCTGAAGGAAATTCAGAAACAGTTAAAGCGTCGTCAATGGGGCGAGGTTATTCGTCTGGAAGTTGAAGATGATATGGACAAGCGTCTTCTTAAAATTCTTAAAAAGGCTATGAATGTTGGTGAGGACTCTATTTACCGTATTAACGGACCGTTGGATTTGACATTCCTTATGAAAGTTAATGGTATAGATGGATATGATTTTTTGAAATATCCGAAATACACACCACAATTATCTAAAGACATCAATCTTGAGGAAGATATTTTTACTCAGATTCGCCGAAAAGATATTTTACTGGCGCATCCATTCCAGAGTTTTGATACGGTTGTAGATTTTGTTCGTCAGGCGGCAAAAGACCCGGAGGTTCTGGCTATTAAGCAGACGCTGTATCGTGTCAGTGGAAATTCTCCGATTATTGCATCTTTGGCAGAGGCTGCAGAAAATGGCAAGCAGGTTACGGTTCTTGTAGAATTGAAGGCTCGTTTTGATGAGGAAAATAATATCATATGGGCTAAGAAGCTGGAAAAATCAGGATGTCATGTTATCTATGGTCTGGTTGGTTTGAAAACGCATAGTAAAATCACACTGGTTGTTCGTCAGGAAGAGGATGGCATTCGCCGATATGTTCATTTGGGTACAGGAAATTATAATGATAGTACGGCAAAACAGTATACAGATATGGGACTTCTCACATGTTCCAAACCGATTGGTGAGGATGCTACGGCAGTATTTAATATGCTTTCCGGTTATTCAGAACCTCTCCAGTGGAATAAATTATCATTGGCACCTCTGTGGCTGCGTGGAAAATTCCTTGAATTAATTCAGCAGGAAGCAGAAAATGCCAGAGAAGGGCGTCCGGCTCATATTATTGCTAAGATGAATTCTCTGTGTGATAAAGAAATTATAGAAGCTCTCTATCAGGCATCAGCAACGGGCGTAAAAATAGAATTGATTATTCGTGGTATCTGCTGTCTTAAAGTGGGAATTCCGGGAGTCAGTGAGAATATTACAGTGAAATCAATTGTTGGTAATTTTCTGGAACACAGCCGTATTTTCTATTTCTATAACAATGGCTGGGAAAACGTTTTTATGGGTAGCGCAGACTGGATGCCTAGAAACCTGGACCGGCGTGTTGAAATACTCTTCCCGGTAGAAGATGACTATTGTAAAAAACAGGTGATGCATATTTTGGATGTCCAGCTTCAGGATAATGTAAAAGCTCATTATCTTCAGCCGGATGACACCTATCAGAAACCGGATAAGCGTGGCAAAGTCCTCGTTTCTTCTCAGGATTATTTCTGTCAGTTAGCCGTTATGCAGGCCAAAGAAGGAAAGAAAAAGGATGAAGAAGCCAGCCGGGTTTTTGAACCTATGTACCACGTAGAAGAAGTTTAAAAAGAAGTTTAAAAAAAGTAAAATTAGTGTTGACAAGGTGGATGTTCTATAGTATACTCGTACTTGCCTTTGAAAAAACGGCTGCAAAGCTTAATGTCAAGGCAATATGCGCGAGTGGCTCAGTGGTGGAGTATCGCCTTGCCAAGGCGAGGGTCGCGGGTTCGAATCCCGTCTCGCGCTTTGAAAAACCCGATGATACATCATCGGGTTTTTTCTATATCATGCACTATATAGAAAATCGAGTTCAGAAAGGGCGGCGAAGATATGATTAAACATATTATATGTTTCAAATTGAAAGATAACAGTGATTCCAACAAGGAAGAAACAAAACGCATTTTGCTTTCTATGAAGGAGAATGTGCCAATGCTCAAAGATATTCAGGTTGGCGTGGATTTTCTTAAGTCTCAGCGCTCCTATGATATTATTCTTCAGGTAGAGCTGGAGGATGAAAAAGCCTTGGATGCATACCAGAAAGATCCATATCATGTGGATGTGGTTAAAGCTCATATGCAGAAGGTTATGGAGTCCAGCGTGGCTGTTGACTATGTAATGGATTAACGGGAATAAAATACAGGTGAAGAAAAGCCGGAGGCCCTATACTCCGGCTTGTTTTACGGAGGAAACATGGACACATTTTCATTATCAATACCTATTTTATGTGTGATTTGCTTTTTTGTATTTCTTGCTGGGTTTGTAGACGCAGCAGCAGGCGGTGGCGGATTGATTTCGCTTCCGGCCTATATTGCTACCGGAATGCCGGCTCATTTTGCTTACGGCTGCAACAAATTATCCAGTGCCTGTGGCACAACACTGGCTTCTGCACGGTTCTTTAAAAATAAGGCGATGGATGTGCAGACAGCCCTTCTGGCGGCGGCGGGTTCCTTTCTCGGTTCCGGTGTAGCGGCAAGGATTGTACTGCTTCTGGATGACCAGATTTTGAAACGGATTGTTATTATTTTCTTGCCGATAGCAGCGATTGTTATTTTTTTGAATCGTGGTTATGGTGCAGAAAATCTGTCACATCAGCTTTCAAAACAGCGAAAGATTCTTTTTGCATTGCTTATTGGTCTGTTGATTGGTTTTTATGATGGGATGGTGGGACCGGGAACGGGTACCTTTGCAATTATTGCTTTTTCCATTTTGATGAAGTACGATTTAAAAACATCATCAGGCAATGCAAAAATTTTGAACCTGGCATCAAACTATGCATCATTGATTACTTATGCTCTGAATGGGAAAGTATTATGGATGATTGCGATACCGGCAGCCGCCTGTAATGTTCTGGGAAGTTACTTTGGTTCGGGGATGGCTTTGAAAAAAGGTGCATCCTTTATTCGACCTATGATACTGGTCGTTATGATTCTTTTGCTGATTAAGATTGTATCTGACGTTGTTTTGTGATAGAATATTCAAGTGACATAAAACCTTTGGAAGGGGCGTATGAATATGAATTTATCCCAAAAGAGAGTGAATCAGATTAGTGCATGTATCCAATTGATTTTGTGCGGCATCATAGCTGCCCTGGCATTTAGCAGAGAAATCAGAATTGGATATAAGGTGAATAATAAATTAAAGAAGAGACGACTTAAAAAGGAAGCTAGAAAGGGAACAGTTTTATGACAGAGTCTTTAATTACCTGGTTTACGACAAACCTGAGCGGTGTTGTATCTAAAGAGATGATTGTTTTTATCATTTCCATGGTGCCGATTTTGGAACTCAGGGGAGGCCTTGTTGCCGCATCACTTTTGAAGATTCCACTGTTTCAGGCAGTAGGTCTTTGTGTTGTAGGGAACGTTATTCCGGTACCTTTTATACTGGCATTTATTACACCGATTTTCAATGGGTTAAAGAAAACCAAATGGTTAAAACCTAAAATCGAAAAACTGGAAGCCAAGACGATGAGTAAGAGTGATAAAATTCAGAAGTATGAATTTATTGGACTTATTTTGTTTGTCGGCATTCCTTTACCGGGAACGGGAGCCTGGACGGGCTCGTTAATCGCATCTTTGATGGGGATTAAATTCAAAAAGGCATTTCCTGCAGTGATTATCGGTATTTGTATGGCGACCGTCATTATGTGTATTATCAGCTATTTTATTCCATGGTTGATAACGAATGTATTTTGATTTAGCATTTCTATCAATGCTCTGCCTGATGGCGGAGCATTTTTTACGGTAGAATAGGAGGATGGAATATTTGAATTATTCTGATTTGATTTATATTGTTCCGGCCGCATTATTGGCGATTACAGGCCATGAATTCGCCCACGGTTACGTATCCTTTAAGATGGGAGATCCAACACCAAAACAGGATGGGCGTTTATCTTTAAACCCGCTGCATCATCTGGACCCAATGGGAACTCTGTGTCTGATTGTGTTCCGTTTTGGATGGGCTAAACCGGTACGAATTAATTCCTGGTACTACAAAAACAGGAAAAAGGGTGTAGTATGTACAGCTTTAGCTGGACCAGCTGCGAATTTTGTCATGGCCTTTATGGCCGTAATTGCTATGGGCATTATCTATAAGACGACAGGGGGATATGCAGGCAATGTGCTTGTATATCTGTATAATTTTTTTAATTATCTGGCATTACTGAATATTGGTCTTGGAGTTTTCAACCTTATTCCGGTACCGCCCCTGGATGGCTCAAAAGCTTTGGGAATACTTATGTACAATGATGAAAACTACTTGGAACAACATGCCAGCAGGTATGGTTATATTGTTCTGCTTATATTGGCTGTGACGGGAATTTTATCCATACCCATTGGAGTGGCACAGTCGGTAGTGTACCGGGGGATGTATGGCCTGGTACGAATGATAATGGGATTTTGAGTTTGAAATTAAGAAAGAGGTAAAAATGGAAAAAATTTTATTTGAAAATCTGGAGATTTCCAGTGAGTTGAAACGTGCGATTGCAGATATGGGTTTTGAGGAGGCAACTCCTGTACAGAGCCAGAGCATTGGCCCGATTATGGAAGCCAGAGATATGGTTGCCCAGGCACCAACAGGTACCGGAAAGACATGTGCTTTCGGTATTCCGCTGGTAGAGGGAATTGACATGACATCACGGAATGTATGTGCATTAATCTTATGCCCAACCCGTGAACTTGTTGTTCAGACAACCAATGAGTTAATGAAACTTACAAAATATAAAAAGTCTATCCGAATCGTTCCGATTTACGGTGGACAGAGCATAGACCGCCAGATTATGGCTTTGAAGAGAAAACCACAGATTATCGTAGCAACACCGGGACGTCTTATGGATCATATGCGTCGTAGAACGATTCGTCTGGATGCTCTTCAGTACATGGTTCTGGATGAAGCGGATGAGATGTTAAACATGGGCTTTAGAGAAGATATTGATACGATTCTGGAAACCGTTCCGGA
Source organism: Clostridia bacterium (assembly GCA_009929615.1). Lineage (GTDB taxonomy): Bacteria > Bacillota > Clostridia > Lachnospirales > Lachnospiraceae > Frisingicoccus. The sequence goes on from SAAB01000041.1 coordinate 7,200, forward strand.
AGAGCGTCAGACAGTTCTTTTCTCTGCAACCATGTCTAAAGAAATTTTAGCAATTACAAAAAAATATTTATCTGACCCGGTAAAGGTACAGATTACAAAATCAGAAATTACGGTACCATCTATCAGCCAGTATTATCTGGAAGTGAGCCGTGAAAATAAAATTGACGTTCTTGCACGTCTTATCGATATGAGTAACTTCAAGTTATCCATGATTTTCTGTAATACGAAACGTATGGTTGATGAACTGGCTCACGATCTGGTTGCCAGAGGTTATCAGGCAGAAGGCCTTCATGGCGATATGAAACAGTCTCAGAGAGACAGAGTTATGCAGTCCTTCAAAAATGGAAAGACAGAGATTCTTGTTGCGACAGATGTTGCAGCCAGAGGTATTGATATCGAGAATGTCGAAGCTGTATTCAACTTTGATTTGCCAGATGATTTGGAATATTATGTCCATAGAATTGGCCGTACAGGAAGAGCTAACCGTGAAGGTGTTTCTTATTCTTTCGTTGGAAGAAGAGATATGTATAAGCTCAGAGAAATCATGAACTATACAAAAGCCAAGATTAAATATATGTCTATTCCAAAGGCATCTGAAATTGCAGATGTACGTACCAGACAGGTATTGGAAGATGTTCTTAAGATTATGAAAAAAGAAAATCTGGACAATTATACACGTTCAATCCAGGACTTCCTCACAGAAGAAGGATGCGAAGAGTATACGATCCTTGACGTGGCAGGGGCATTCTTAAGCCGTGAAGTTCCGGCAGAAAGTTTTAAAGAAATTGATGAAAAACCTAAATTTACAGATGTTTTGAAAAAGAAAATCGGGCGTAAGGATAAAGTCCGTCTTTTCATTAATCTGGGTAAATTAGATAAGATTAAGAAAAAACAGCTGTTAGACCTGCTTAAAGTCAGATGCCGTCTGAACGAAAAGCTTGTCACAGACGTAGCCATTATGGATAAATTCACATTTATTGAAATTCCGGCAGCTGAAGCGCAGGCAGTTCTTGATGGACTGAATGGTTTAAGCTATCACGGACGCAGAGTGAATGCAGAGATTTCCAGACCTAAGCAGAGAAAGCACTAATTTTTTCTGTTAATGGAAAGCTATATGTGGTAAAATAAAAGACACAAAATTGAACGGGAGGATAAAACATGATTGATAAACTGGTGGAGAAAATTAAGAAGACTGGGGCGCCTATAGAAGTTGGATTGGACCCGATGCTGGCTTATGTTCCAGAATCTGTTCAGAAGAAAGCCTTTGATGCGTATGGAGAGACCTTGGAAGGAGCAGCGGAAGCAATATGGCGTTTCAATAAAGAGATTATTGATGCGGTTTATGACTTGATTCCGGCTGTAAAACCACAGATTGCCATGTACGAACAGTTTGGCATTCCGGGAATCCAGGCGTTTAAGAAAACTCTGGATTATTGCCATGAAAAAGATTTAGTTGTTATAGGAGATATTAAGCGAGGCGATATTGGTTCGACCTCCGGTGCTTATGCGACAGGACATCTGGGAAAAGCCCAGGTTGGAAGTAAATCTTTTTATGGTTTTGATGAAGATTTTGTCACTATTAATCCTTATATGGGAACAGATAGTGTACAGCCGTTTATTGATGTGGCTATGCCTGAGAAGAAGGGACTTTTTATTTTGACAAAGACCTCAAACCCTTCCAGCGGAGAATTCCAGGACAGACTTATTGATGGCAGACCATTATATGAATGGGTTGCCGAGAAAGTTGTTGAATGGGGCAATCAGCATGTTGGAAACTGTGGTTATAGTTATGTGGGTGCAGTGGTTGGAGCAACTTATCCGGAGATGGGTAAAGTGCTTAGGGACATTATGAAAAAGAACTTCATTCTTGTACCTGGTTATGGAGCGCAGGGAGCGAAAGGTTCGGATTTGGTTAATTATTTTAATGAAGATGGACTGGGAGCTATTGTCAACTCTTCACGAGGTATTATTGCAGCTTATAAACAGCCAAAGTACGAGAAGTTTGGAGCTGAGGGGTTTGCAGATGCATCCCGTCAGGCAGTACTGGATATGATTGAAGATATTCAGGTTGGTGCAGGCTTGAGATAGGAGACAGAAATATGGAGAAAAAACAGTGTAAATTGGTTAAAGTAATTTCCCAGGAGATGCTGGCCTCTGATATTTACAGTCTCCGGCTCAATGTAGGAGATATGGCAGATTCGGCAAAACCGGGACAGTTTGTATCCCTTTACAGCAATGACAGCAGTCGTATGCTTCCGAGACCAATCAGTATATGTGAGATTGACAGGAAAGCGGGAAGTCTCCGCCTTGTATACCGCGTTGTTGGAGAAGGCACGAAGGAATTTTCGGGGCTGACATCCGGCGATGAGGTTAAGGTTATGGGACCTCTTGGAAATGGATATACCCTGAAAGATTCAAAAGGAATTCTTGTAGCAGGCGGCATTGGTATTCCACCGATGTTACAGCTTGCAAAAGAATTAAAGTCAGAAATGACTATAGTTTTAGGATATAGAGACAGTGAGCTGTTTCTTAAAGAAGATTTTGAAGGCCTTGGCAGAATTATTATTGCTACGGAAGACGGCAGTGTTGGAACGAAGGGTAACGTGCTGGATGCGATAAAAGCAGAGGGGGTTACCGGTGACGTTCTATATAGCTGTGGTCCGACACCTATGTTAAAAGCCCTTAAAGCTTATGCAGAGGATAAAGGAATTGAAGCACAGATTTCCCTTGAAGAGCGGATGGCCTGTGGTATTGGTGCCTGTCTGGCCTGTGTCTGCCAGTCAAAGGATGTTGACCATCATTCCAATGTTCATAATAAACGAATCTGTAAAGATGGTCCTGTATTTGATTCCAGGGAGGTGGATTTATAATGAATATGAAAGTAAATCTTGCCGGAGTGGAATTTAAGAATCCTGTCATGGAGGCTTCCGGTACGTTTGGTTCCGGCAGTGAATATGGCGAATTTGTGGATTTGAATGGTTTAGGTGCTGTAGTGACTAAAGGTGTTGCGAATGTGCCATGGCCGGGAAATCCAACGCCTCGTATTGCAGAGACTGCCAGTGGTATGTTGAATGCTATTGGACTTCAGAATCCGGGAATTGAACTTTTTACAAAAAGAGATATTCCTTTCTTAAAACAATATGATACAAAAATTATTGTAAATGTTTGTGGCAAATCCACAGAGGATTATCTTGAAGTCGTAGAACGTCTTGGAGATGAACCTGTAGATATGCTTGAAATCAATATTTCATGTCCAAATGTCAAAGAGGGCGGCATTGCTTTCGGTCAGAATGCAAAAGCTGTAGAAGACATTACCAGAGCCGTGAAAAAAGTGGCAAAACAGCCGATTATTATGAAGCTTAGCCCGAATGTAACAGATATCACAGAGATGGCAAGAGCGGCGGAAGCCGGTGGCGCAGATGCCCTGTCATTGATTAATACGCTGACAGGGATGAAGATTGATATTTATAAACAGGACTTTGCTATTGCTAATAAAACGGGAGGTCTTTCGGGACCGGCCATTAAACCTGTTGCTGTAAGAATGGTATATCAGGTGGCGAATACGGTTAAAATTCCGATTATAGGAATGGGCGGTATTCAGAATGGAGAAGATGCTATGGAGTTTATTCTTGCAGGAGCAACGGCTGTGGCTGTTGGAACAGCAAACTTTAATAATCCATATGCGACCCGGGAAGTTGTATCTGGTATCGAAGCCTATATGAAACGTATGAATGTAGAAGATATCAATGATTTGATTGGGAAGGTAAAGTAAGGGCAGATGGAAGCGTATAAGAATACTTTAAAAGAAGAAGTTGAAATATTACGGTCAAAGGGCCGGGAGTTTTTAAACGGTGAACTTACCCGAAATGAATTTAAAGGTTTTTCCGGCGGTATGGGCAGTTATGCTCAGAAAGAGGCCGGAAAGTTTATGATTCGTTTGAGAACACCTTCAGGTATTATTACCAAAGATCATTTTAGATTAATTTTAAATTACGCTGAAAATAATGGGCTGGATAGAATTCATTTGACAACACGTCAGGCAGTCCAGCTTCATGATTTAACTATTGACCAGGTGTGCGATATTATGAAAGATGGTATCGATCATGATTTGTTTACCCGTGGCGGTGGCGGAAATTTCCCTAGAAATGTAGCTCTTTCACCATTGGCCGGGGTGGATACAGAAGAAGTTTTTGATGTGACTCCATATGCCCGTCAGGTAGGGGATTACTTTCTTGAGAACGTAAGAGACTATAAACTGCCTAGAAAGTTAAAAGTTGCTTTTTCCTCCAGTGCCTCGGACACAGCCTGCGCAACCCTTAATGATCTTGGATTTATCGGAGTGATTGATGAGGGAAGGCCAATGTTCCGAATGTGGCTGGCTGGCGGTATGGGAGGACAGTCTGCTTTGGCATTACCATTTGAAGAACTGGTAGAACCAACAGAAGTTCTTTATTATGTTGAAGCCATGGTACGGCTTTTCGCAGCAGAAGGTAACTATGAGAATAAAAGTCAGGCAAGGACCCGCTTTATTCCGCGGCGTATGGGTGTTGAAGCTTTTATGGAGTGTTACCGGAAACATCTGGAAGAAGTTAAAGAAACCTGTGCTTTTGAGGGCGTTGAGCCAGAACTTTCAACGGAGGAAACATCTGTGAAAGAGACAGGCAATCCATTAATGATACCTCAAAAACAGGATGGACTTTATACGGTTGTTCTTCATCCTCAGTGTGGACAACTGCTTATAAAAGATGCAGAGAAGATTTATGAGATGCTTTCAGAGGTGTTATCTGTAGAATTTCGTCTGAGTATGGATGAAGAACTTTATGTTCGTAATTTGACAAAGATCCAGGCAGAAAATCTTCTTACAGCTATGGAATCATCAATGATGACGACGAATGTGGCTATGTCTGTAAGCTGTGTTGGAACACCAACCTGCCAGACTGGTGCAAATCAAAGTCAAAAATTATGCAGAGAGATTGCTGAAGCAGTAAACGGAATGGATGTAAGCCATCTTCCAAAGCTGTATATCAGTGGCTGTCCAAATTGCTGCTCGAGACACCCTGTGGCATCTATGGGATTTGCAGGACGCCGTGTCCGGATAGCAGATGATAGCGTTGAGGCTTTTGACTGCTTTATCGGTGGCATAGTTGGAATGGACAAGAGTACTATGGGTGAGAAAGCCGGTACGATTTTAGCCGAAAAGATTCCGGAGATGATTGTGGAATTAAGCAAAGACCTGGCTGAGAAGGATAAAGAATTTACAGCAGCGGTGGCTGATGGTACAGTAGAAGCTGTAATTAAAAAATATTGTCTGGCATAGAGGAGGAAGATCATGGAACAGTATAAAAAAGAGTTTATCGAATTTATGGTTGATTGTAATGTATTAAAGTTTGGTGATTTTGTGACAAAGAGTGGAAGAAAGACACCTTTCTTTGTAAACACAGGATTTTACCGTACAGGAACCCAGCTTAAACGTTTGGGTGAATATTATGCAAAGGCTATTGAAAGTAAGTTTGGTTTTGACTTTGATGTTCTGTTTGGACCTGCTTATAAAGGTATTCCGTTAACGGTTGCCACATCTATGTCCATTAGCGGACTTTATGGAAAAGATGTCAAATATTGTTCAAATCGTAAGGAAATTAAAGACCATGGAGATACAGGAATTCTTTTGGGAAGTCCTATAGCAGATGGGGATAAAGTCCTTATTATTGAAGATGTAACAACAGCCGGAACATCTATTCAGGAAACACTTCCAATTATTAAGGCTCAGGGCAATGTAGATGTGCTGGGACTGGTTGTCTCTGTAGACCGCATGGAGCGGGGGCAGGGTGAGAAGAGTGCCTTAGATGAAATCCAGGAGAAATATGGTTTACAGACCACAGCGATAGTGACTATGGCAGAGGTGGTTGAACATTTATACAATCGTCCTTATAAGGGACAGATTGTGATTGATGACACATTGAAATCAGCAATAGATGCTTATTATGCACAGTATGGTGCAAAATAGAGGAGGCTGGCTCTATGGATGAAAAGGTTTTTAAATCAATGGGACGCATTGGTGCAGCGAATATCGCTATGGGAATTATTTGTATTACGATAGGTTTGTCAATTGGTATTGTATCAATTGTATGTGGTGGTAAATTATTAAGTGATAAAAAACATCTGCTTTTTTAAAAATGCAGAAAGTGTTATGAATACAAGAAAAAGGACGAATTTATATGAGTCCTTTTTCTTGTATTAAAAAAGACATAATTTAGAAGGTGTAAAATGAAGAAAATAAAATGGGGCACCCTGGTGTTTCTTATTATATATCTCGCAATTCTGGCTTATGTATGTTTTTGGAGCGAGGATTACGGGAGAATGGACGTGCAAAATATTTACCGATATAATCTGGTACCTTTTAGAGAGATTATAAGGTTTTATACATATAGAGATGTTGTTGGATTTGATGCTTTTTTACTGAATCTTTTTGGAAATGTATTGGTTTTTATTCCTTTTGGCGTGATGGTACCTATTGTCAGCAGCAGGAATCGAAAGTTTTTCCGTGTTTTTGGATTAACATTTTTACTTAGTTTATTTATTGAGTGTATCCAGTTGATTTCTAAAGTGGGTTCCTTTGATGTGGATGATTTGATTTTAAATACAGTCGGAGGAATTCTTGGATATATTCTGTTTTGGATAATGAATCAGATAAGGAGGCACTGGTTTGTCAAATAAAGTATATAGTTTTACAAAAGTTTCAAAACGACATACAAAGGTGGGAAACTATTGCCTGCCGATTGGAATCGTTTCTATTGTAGTTCTTTGTATTTTCCTTGGTTATGGTATTTATCTGGGTGGTCAGATGAGTGGTGTTTTTTGCCTGATTCCCTATTTGACCATGATTGCCAGTATTGCCGGGGCTGTTATTTCTGAAAAAAATGTCAAACGAACGGATGTGGCAGGAAAGTATCTTGTAGCAGGGTACAGGGTATGTCTCTTATCTTCGGTATTGTATGTCGGTGTGCTGCTGATAGGCATATTGAAGATTATTATGTAGAAAATCCCATATAGATGGAGTGTGAAAAACAATGGCAGAAGACGTATTTTTAAAAGAAAGATATGAGCTGGCTTTAGAACGGATTCGGGAGATTCCCGATGAAACAAAAGAAGAAAAAGACTATTTTGTTCAAATGGCTCTTTGGATGTTAAAGCTGGATGATTATTATAAATGGCTGGAAAATCCTAATAGAAGTGAAAAAAGTCTGAAAGAGTGGCAGGCTTTGTATGATGACTTCTATCGTCCGATGCGGGAAGATTATGAAAAAAGTTATGCCAATCCGGAATTTGCCTGTCATATTTTCGGCAAAGACCTGGGGCGTCTTTTCAGTTTTCTATCCAGTGAAATTTATCGCTGTCTGCCCCAGCTTGTAATGAGGCATATGGAAGCAGTTGTTGTTTTATGGGAGCTTTTTCTGGAAATTCATACAGCCTTTGTATATGGGGCTGAAGAACATATGGAGCCCGAGGCAAAAGATATTCAGAAGATGATTTACTGGAGTATTAATGATTATAGTGAGGAGATGGTTTCGTGGCGGATTCATCAGCAGCAGGAGCCGGATTTCTCGCCGATTAAATCAATTATCATGGAAGCGGATTTATCTGATTTAAGATATCTCTATCGCTTTGGCGAATATATTTCGGATTCGGAACGAAAAACAGCACAACATATGAATGAACTCAGTCAGGAAGAGATTGATAAGATTGCCGCGACCTTTGTTGACGGGTATTTCAGGGGCTTCGAAATGAATCGAATTCCCTTGGAGAATAAAAAATATGTAACAGTTCGCGGAAGTATTGGATTTGAAAGAGTCTTTCGGAGTGCTATAGTGAAGTTCCGGGAAAGGGGCTTGGAACCTATCTTTTTCCCGGCTTCAACCCACATCCTTAACCGGCGCCAGGTGGCTATAGGTTATCAGGGGAAAAGTGTAAATCCCCAGTTTGAATTTGACCACTGCAAAGATAAGGCGTTGTATTATGATAAGGCACTGGCGAACCAGCATTTGGAAGCTTTAAAAAAGGCCTATGAAGAATGTGGACAATGGATTCGGGCAAATGGGGGACCGGCCTGCTTTGAAACCTTTGGTGAAGAACCCTTTTCGCCGGTGATTAAAGAAGCTTGTTACCAACTGGACGACAAACAAAAGAAACTTGAAATGGAATATGCGAATCTCCAGGTTGGATTGACGGAACAATATATGAAAAGTTCGGAAATAAGCTTTACGATTATTGCTTTTCCGACACCGGATATTGGGGTGGATTATAAAGAGATTTTTGATGAAATCGTCAAAGTAAATACCTTGGATAATGATGTCTATCGTGACATACAGCAGAAACTGGTGAATGCACTGGACCAGGCTGAATATGTTTATGTTCGGGGGAAACATCCGAATAAAACGGTTATGAAGGTCAGACTTCATCCGATAAAACATCCGGAGAGCGAAACGGTTTTTGAAAATTGCTGTGCAGATGTTAATATTCCGGTGGGTGAGGTTTTTACAAGCCCGATGCTGACAGGAACGGAGGGGCTGCTTCATGCAACCGGCGTGTATCTGAATGGTATTTTCTTTAAGGATTTACAACTCCGGTTTACGGATGGTCAGATTGTAGGATATAGCTGTGGAAATGATGATGATGCGGCTGCGAATCACCGACTGGTCAGAGATTACCTTCTGGCAGGGAGGGAATCCCTTCCTTTGGGAGAATTTGCGATTGGCACAAATACGACAGCCTACGCCGCTGCTCAAAAATATAAAATAACAGACCGGCTGCCGATTCTGATTGTAGAGAAGATGGGGCCGCATTTTGCTATTGGAGATACATGCTACTCCAGAGCAGAGGACCATGCAGTTTACAATCCGGATGGTAAAGAAATCATCGCCCGGGAGAATGAGATATCGGCCCGCCGAAAGGAAGAAGGCTTTCAGGCATATTTTAACTGTCATACAGATATAACCATTCCTTATGATGAGATTGGTGAAATATTTGCTGTTGATAGAGATGAGAATATGATTTCAATTATTAAAGACGGTCGTTTTGTTTTGAATGGAACGGAGCTGCTCAATGGCCCGTTAATAAAGCTTAATAAGTAAGCATAATAAGTATTAAAAAAAGGTCTTTTTCGGGGCCTTTTTTTGAAGTCGGGCTATTGACGGATAAAGGGCTGGCGGGTACAATGAGAATAGTGAAAAACTCTGTTAAAATATCTGATGGGCAGAGATGATTCAGCTTATTAGATATACTTATATTTTAATAAAGAGAGGCTTTGAAGAATGTATCGAGTAGGAATTATTGGCGGAGGCCAGCTTGGAAAGATGATGATTCTGGATGGAAAACGTTTGGATACATATTTTGTCATCTTAGATCCAACCCCGAAGTGTCCGGCAGACAGTATTGCCGATGAACACATTGTTGCAGAATTTGATGATGTGAAAGCGTTTCATGAATTAGCGGATAAAGTAGACGTTGTCACTTATGAATTTGAACACATTAATGCAGAGGCACTTAAGGAATTGGAAGAAGAAGGTCATAAAGTTTATCCTTCCAGTGAAACATTGCTTCATATTCAGAATAAATATAATCAAAAAGAATGGCTTCGGGAACATAAGCTTCCTGTGCCGGATTTTAAGAAAGTAGAGACAACAGCAGATATAGAAGAGGCTGGTAAGGCTTTTGGATATCCGATGATGCTTAAGACCTGTACAGGCGGCTATGATGGCAAGGGAAATGCTCTGATTTCAACAGCTTCGGATGTAAAAACAGCCTTTGAGGCTTTGGGTGCAGGAAAGCTGCCATTAATGGTAGAAGCTTTTTGCCCATTTGAAAAAGAAGTATCTGTTCTTGTTTGCAGAAGTGTGAATGGGGATGTAAAAGTATTTCCGGTTGCTGAGAATATTCATAAAGACAGCATTTTGGATGAGACTCTTGTTCCTGCTGATATCAGTGATTCCTGTACAGAAAAGGCAATGGACATTGCGAGAGAAGCTGTTCGCGTTTTTAATGCCTGCGGGATGCTGTGTATCGAATTGTTTGTTACAGCGGATGGGGAGATTTTTGTCAATGAACTGGCACCGAGACCCCACAACTCAGGTCATTATACCATTGAGGGCTGTGTAACTTCTCAGTATGAGAACCATGTACGTGGTATTCTGGGACTTCCATTAGGAAGTACAGAACTTCTTCGGCCAACGGTTATGAAGAATATTATCGGCCAGTATGCAGTGGATAAAGCCGAGGTCAAAGGTCTTGAAGAGGCCTATGCTATCGGCGAAGTTAAAGTTCATATCTATGGCAAGGAGAAAGTATCTAAAGGTCGTAAGATGGGACATATTACAGTGACAGATAAAAGCCTTTCAGAAGCTTTGAAAAAAGCAAGACAGGCTCATTCAAAAATACATTTTTAAAAATCAGGAGGAAAAACCATGAGTGTGAAAGTCGGAATTATTATGGGTAGTGATTCGGATTTGCCGGTAATGTCAAAGGCAGCGGAGATATTGGACGAACTTCAGGTAGCCTATGAGTTGACCATTGTATCAGCACACCGGACTCCGGACCGTTTATGTGAATATGCAAAAAATGCAGAAGATAGAGGCATTCAGGTGATTATTGCCGGAGCGGGCGGAGCAGCTCATTTGCCTGGAATGACAGCAGCGATGACGGTACTTCCGGTCATTGGCGTGCCGGTTCAGACGAAAGCGCTTGGCGGTGTGGATTCGCTCTATTCGATTGTTCAGATGCCACCGGGAATTCCAGTGGCTACCGTAGCTATTAATGGTGCACAGAATGCAGGACTGCTGGCTGCCAAGATATTGGCGACAGGAGATAAAGAACTTTCAGATAAATTAAAGGCTTATGCAGAAGGTTTAAACCAGATGGTCCTTGATAAAGCTGAGAAACTGGAGAACCTCAAATATCAGGAATATTTGAAGCAAATGTAACGGGAGGAAGACTATGGATCGCAGTGGATTATTTGCCATGTATAATAATAATGCGGATGCCTTTAATACGGCAGCAACCATTTATTATGGACTGTTTTCTATGCAGCATCGTGGAATGGATGCCACGGGTATTTGCATGAATCAGAATGGCCAGTTCAAATATAAAAAAGAAGATGGAATGGTTATAGACGTTTTTGATGAGGACGTTTTGGAGAGAATGGAAGGTCATGCCGGCATTGGTCACGTTCTGCAGTGTGCAGCACCGGATGCCAGAGAATACGCACAGCCAATTGTTATCCGTTATACAAGCGGACAGATGGCAGTTGCTTTAAACGGCGGCCTGATTAATACAGAAGAACTGAGAAAAGAATTGGAACTTCAGGGGGCTGTATTCCAGACTTCCGATGATGCTGAGATTATTTCGGTTTTAATTTCCAGAGCCAGAAATCACTTTGAAACCATCGAAGAAGCGATTGCGGATATTATGCCAAAGCTAAAAGGCGGCTATGCTCTTGTGGTAATGACACCTCGCAAAATCATTGGTGCCAGAGACCCGTTGGGAATGAAACCGCTGATTCTTGGAAAAAAGAGAAATTCACTTTACCTTTCTTCGGAAACTTGTGTTTACAATGAACTGGATGTAGAGGTTATCCGTGAAGTGATGCCTGGTGAGATTGTGACGATTAACCAGAGCGGTATCAAGTCATTTCAGCAGATTAGCGAAGAGAAAAAAGCCTTATGTGCTTATGAATACATTTACCATTCCAGACCGGACAGTGTTATTAAAGGATTGGAAGTTTTTGAAGCCAGAGAAGCTATGGGATGTATCCTTGCAAAAGAAGCACCGGCAGATGCAGATGTGATTGTATGGGTTCCAAATTCAGGCCTTGCATCAGCAGCAGGCTATGCTAAGGTGATGAATCTTCCATTGGAAGATGCTTTTATTAAAAATAAGTTTCATTGCAATAAATTCATTCAGCCTACAGAAGATATGGTACACAGAGGTGTGACGATGCAGCTGGCTGTTATAAAGAGCCGGGTTCAGGGCAAGAGAGTCGTTGTTGTTGATGATTCTATGGTTCGCGGAACAACCGGTAAAGTATTGGTTGATTTGCTTAGGGATGCAGGTGCAAAAGAAGTTCATGTGCGTATTGCCGCTCCGGAAGTGAAATATAAATGCTATTTTGGTGGCAATGATTTAGACATGGAATCTTTGGTATCAAGCTATAAGACAGATGAACAGATTAAAGATATGATTGGTGCAGATTCTTTGGCATTTCTTTCCATTGATGGATTAAAAGAAGCCTGCAGAGGAACAGAAGACACTTTGTGTATGGCCTGCTTTACAGGCAAATATCCGGTAGAATAATAGATTAGATTAAACAGGAGGATGAGTTATGGATTACAAAAATGCAGGTGTAGATATTGAAGCGGGGTATGAATCCGTTAAATTAATGAAACAGTTTGTACAGAGAACAATGCGCCCAGAAGTGCTGACCGATATTGGTGGATTTTCCGGGGCTTTTGCATTAAATAGTTTTAAAGATATGGAAGAACCAACTTTGGTTTCCGGTACAGATGGTGTTGGAACAAAATTAAAATTAGCTTTTATTATGGATAAACATGACACAATCGGTATTGACTGCGTAGCTATGTGCGTTAATGATATCGCATGTGCCGGCGGAGAACCTTTATTTTTCCTGGATTATATTGCCTGCGGCAAAAACTTCCCGGAAAAAATTGCAACGATCGTCAGTGGTGTGTCAGAAGGCTGTGTTCAGTCTGAAGCAGCATTGATTGGTGGGGAAACAGCTGAAATGCCAGGATTTTATCCGGAAGACGAATATGATCTGGCTGGATTTGCTGTAGGTATTGTTGATAAGAAGAACCTGATTACAGGTAAAGAGTTAATGGGTGGTGAAACCCTTATTGGAATCGCATCCTCAGGTGTACACAGCAATGGATTTTCACTGGTTCGTAAGATTTTTGAAATGACAAAAGAATCTTTGAATACATACTATGACAGCCTTGGTAAAACACTTGGTGAAGCGTTGCTTGCACCTACAAAAATTTATGTAAAAGCATTAAAAGGCCTTAAAAAAGGCGGCATTAAGATCAAAGCCTGCAGCCATATTACTGGTGGTGGTTTCTATGAGAATATTCCAAGAATGCTTCCGGAAGGTATTCATGCAGTTGTGCACAAAGATTCCTATGAAGTCCCTGCTATCTTCAAATTGATGGCTGAAAAAGGTCAGGTTGAAGAAAAAGTTATGTACAATACTTACAATATGGGAATTGGTATGGTTATCGCTGTGGACCCTGCAGATAAAGATATGGCTTTAAAACTTTTAGCAGAAGCAGGAGAACAGGCTTATGTTATCGGTGAAACAACAAAAGGTGAAACAGGAGTGACTTTATGTTAAGAATCGGTGTACTTGTATCCGGCGGTGGAACAAATCTGCAGGCTATTATTGATAGAATCGAGGATGGTACGATTCGAAATGCAGAGATTGCCATGGTTATTTCAAATAACAAGAATGCAAAAGCTTTGGAACGGGCTGCAAAACATCACATTCCTGCCAGTTGCATTTCCCCAAAGGATTTTGAAAACAGAGAATTGTTTAATCAGGCATTGCTTCAGAAACTGGATGACTTAAAGCTGGATTTGATTGTGCTTGCAGGGTTTATGGTGGTTATTCCGCCGGAACTGATTCGAAACTTCAGAAACAGAATTATCAATATTCATCCTTCTCTGATTCCGTCTTTTTGCGGAACAGGCTATTATGGACTTCATGTGCATGCGGCGGCATTGGCAAGAGGCGTTAAAGTCAGTGGAGCGACGGTTCATTTTGTTGACGAAGGAACAGATACAGGTCCGATTATTCTTCAAAAAGCAGTAGAAGTTCATGAAACGGATACGCCGGAGACTCTTCAGCGCCGGATTATGGAAGAAGCTGAATGGAAAATCATGCCGGAAGCTATAGACTTGATTGCTTCTGGAAGAGTTCGGGTGAAGGATGGAAAAGTGTTTATTTCACAGGAAAATTAGAGGAGGAAACAGCATGAAAGTTCTGATTGTTGGAAGCGGCGGCAGAGAACATGCTATTGCATGGAAGGTTGCACAGAGTAAACGCGTGGATAAAATATATTGTGCACCGGGAAATGCGGGCATTGAAGAATATGCAGAGTGTGTCAATATCGGTGCTATGGAATTTGATAAGCTGACAGCTTTTGCAGTAGAAAAGGGAATTGATTTAACAGTTATCGGGATGGATGACCCGCTGGTTGGTGGCGTTGTTGATGCTTTTGAAGCAAAAGGACTTCGTGTTTTTGGACCAAGACAGAGAGCGGCAATGATTGAGGGCTCAAAAGCTTTCTCTAAGGATTTAATGAAGAAATACAACATTCCGACAGCCGGATATGAGAATTTTGATTCTGCTGAAGCAGCTTTGAAATATTTAGAGACAGCAGACATGCCTATTGTTCTGAAAGCTGATGGCTTGGCTTTGGGAAAAGGTGTTTTAATCTGTAATACATTAAAAGAGGCAAAAGATGGTGTTAAAGCCATTATGGAAGATAAGCAGTTTGGCTCAGCAGGCAACCGTATGGTTATTGAAGAGTTTATGACAGGCCGTGAAGTGTCTGTACTGTGTTTCTGTGATGGAACGAATGTTGTGCCAATGACTTCCGCACAGGATCATAAAAGAGCACAGGATGGTGACCAGGGTTTGAATACAGGTGGTATGGGAACATTTTCTCCGAGTCCTTTTTATACACCGGAAGTTGCAGAATTCTGTGAGAAGAATGTCTACAAGGCAACCATGGATGCTATGAAAGCAGAGGGACGCGATTTTGTTGGCATTTTATTCGTTGGATTGATGCTGACTGAAAAGGGACCAAAGGTATTGGAATACAATGCCCGGTTCGGAGACCCGGAAGCACAGGTTGTTCTGCCTCGTATGAAAACAGATATTGTTGATGTTTTTGAAGCATGTATTGATGGACGTCTGGATGAAATCAATCTGGAATTTGAGGATAATGCTGCAGTTTGCGTTGTGCTGGCATCTGATGGCTACCCTGTAAAATATGATAAAGGATTTTTGATTGGTGGGTTGGAAACCTTTAAAGAGCATGAAGGTTATTATTGCTTCCATGCAGGAACAAAGCGTACAGCAGAAGGTATCGTTACAAATGGTGGCCGAGTTCTTGGTGTTACAGCAAAAGGCAGCAATTTAAAAGAGGCTAGAGCCAATGCTTATAAAGCTACAGAATGGGTAAAGTTTGAGAATAAATATATGCGTCATGATATCGGTAAAGCTATTGATGAAGCATAAGTTATCGTGTATAATAAATACTAAACAAAAAGAGTCGATAAAATATCGACTCTTTTTGAATATATAGAGCAGTATTAAGGAGGAAGGTCTTGTGAAAGAACTTTTAAGTCATGTCAGGTTATTTGTACTGGATATGGATGGCACCTTTTTTCTTGGTAACCGTCGTATTGATGGAGCCTTGGATTTTGTAAAAAAAGTAAAAGAAACAGGACGTGATTTTATATTTTTCACAAACAACTCATCTAAGAATGGAAACATGTATGTGGAAAAACTGAATGGGATGGAATGCCCTGTGTCACGGGAGGATATTATGACTTCCGGAGATGTGACGGTTGAATACCTGAAGACGAATTATCCGGGAAAATCCGTTTATTTGGCAGGAACCCCTGCACTAGAAGAATTGTTTCAGCAGGAAGGGATTCTTTTGACAAAGGGAAAACCGGATGTTGTTGTGGTTGGATTCGATATGACATTGACCTATGAAAAATTAGAACGAGTATGTACTTATATTCGCGAGGGTGCTGTATTTTTGGCAACCCATAAGGATATAAACTGTCCAACAGAGAATGGTTTCATTCCGGATTGTGGTGCTATGTGTGCAGCCATTGCTTTATCTACAGGTGTTGAACCAAGATATCTCGGAAAACCCTGCAAAGAAACGGTGGATATGGTCTTACAGAAAACCGGATATACGAGAGAGGAAATAGCCTTTGTCGGTGACAGGATTTATACGGATGTAGCCTCTGGGGTGAACAATGGAGCTACTGGAATTCTTGTTCTAAGTGGCGAAACGAAAGCCGAAGATATAGGAAACTCAGAGATAAAACCGGATGCCGTATTTGAATCTTTAAAAGCAATGATTCCATATTTATGATAATTGACATTGAGAAATAATTGTTATATTATATATATAACAGATGTAACGATTCAAAAGATAGGAATCAGGTGATTTTATTATGATAGTGAAGATTGATTTTAATAGTGATGAAGCCATTTATATTCAGCTTCGAAATCAAATTATAATGGGGATTGCTACATCCCAGTTATCAGCAGGTGATTCCCTGCCGTCAGTGCGCCAATTGGCAGATTATGTCGGAATTAATATGCATACGGTGAACAAAGCCTATTCTGTACTAAAGCAGGAAGGATATATAAAGCTGGACCGGCGTAAAGGAGCAGTTGTTGCATTGGATTATGACCAGGTCATGGCATCGCAGCGAATTATGGATATGCTTCAGTCTGTATTGGCGGAGGCTATATGTAAGAATGTTGGCCGTGAAGAAGTTCATGATATGGTTGATGAAATTTATGATTTTTTCACCAGTTCCGGACAGGAAGATTACCATCCGGAGCTCTGATTTGAATGAAATATGATATGCTGTCTGGTAACAGAGCAGTGTAGACCTATATAAACAGGAGGTTGATTATGCAGTATCGTTTGACAAGACAGGCAGAGAAGGCAGTAGAGTATGCCAGAGATATAGCTGAAGAACTGCAGCATAGTTATGTAGGAACAGAGCATTTGATGTTGGGACTTATACGTGCAGAAGAAGGGCTGGCATCAAAGGTGCTTCTTCAGAATGAAGTTACAGAACAGCAGATGCTTCAATTAATAGAACAGCTGATTAATGACAGTGGTGTTATGATTGGTGAGGTGTCCGATTATACACCGAGAGCAAGGCGGGTTTTGGAATGCAGCAGCCGTGAGGCGGCCCGGTTAAACCAGAAGCGTATCGGTACCGAACATTTACTGATAGCACTTCTTAAAGAAAAAGACTGTATTGCTGTAAGACTTTTAAATACGCTGGGTGTCAGTCTGCAGAAGATTTATTCAGAACTTCTTGCTGCTATGGGAATGAATGCAGCTGCGATGAAGGAATATTTTTCTGGAAAAAACAGTGGTAATGGTGAAGGGGATTCTGCTTTGGATGCTTATAGCATGGATTTAACAGCTATGGCAAAAGCAGGAAAACTGGACCCGGTTATCGGAAGAGACATGGAGATTCAAAGAGTTGTTCAGATTTTAAGCCGGAGAACGAAAAATAATCCCTGTCTTATAGGTGAACCGGGAGTTGGAAAAACGGCCGTTGTTGAGGGACTTGCTGCAAGAATTGCGGATGGCAATGTGCCGGATACTATTCGGAATAAGCGGCTTATGACCTTGGATTTATCCGGAATGGTTGCCGGTTCTAAATACCGTGGAGAATTTGAAGAACGAATCAAGAAAGTTATTGCCGAAGTTAAAAATGATGGACAGGTATTACTGTTCATTGATGAAATTCATACAATTATAGGCGCAGGTGGTGCGGAAGGTGCACTTGATGCTTCAAATATTTTAAAACCATCCCTTGCAAGAGGAGAGATTCAGGTTATTGGTGCAACAACGATTGACGAGTACCGCAAATATATCGAGAAGGATGCAGCTCTGGAAAGACGTTTCCAGCCGGTTATGACGAATGAACCGACAGAGGCAGAGAGCATTGAGATATTGAGAGGCCTTCGACCGGCATACGAACAGCACCATCAGGTGACCATTTCGGATGAAGCACTTGAAACAGCAGTGAAGATGTCTGTGAGATATATTAATGATAGATTTTTGCCGGACAAAGCAATCGACTTGATTGATGAGGCATCTTCAAAAGTCAAACTTTCTTCAATGACTCTGACAGGGGAACTTCGCCAGTTGACAAAAAAGATGGAGAAGATAGAGGCAGATATCGAAGCAGCAATTATTAAAGGGGATATGGCGAAAGCTTCAGAACTCCAGCAGGATCAGAAGTTACTTGATTCGGAGATAAAAAGCATGCAGCGCAGTGTGGAACGTAAAAACAAACGAAAGATTGTTGTGATGGCCAGAGATGTTGCGGATGTGGTTTCGAGCTGGACCAAGATACCATTGAAACAGTTGGAAGAGAGAGAGTCAGAGCGGCTTATGCGGCTTGAATCGACACTCCATCGACGGGTTATTGGGCAGGATGAAGCGGTTAACGCAGTGTCTAAAGCTATTCGACGGGGGAGAGTCGGACTTAAAGACCCGAAACGGCCGATTGGTTCCTTCCTTTTCCTTGGACCAACGGGTGTTGGAAAAACCGAACTTTCGAAGACTCTTGCAGAAGCCATGTTTGGAACAGAAAATAGTATTATCCGTATGGATATGTCGGAATACATGGAGAAGCACAGCGTATCCAAATTAATTGGTTCACCTCCGGGATATGTCGGTTATGATGAGGGTGGTCAGCTCAGTGAGAAAGTACGCAGAAATCCTTACTCCATTCTTCTTTTTGATGAAATTGAAAAAGCTCACCCAGATGTTTTCAACATTCTGCTTCAGGTATTGGATGATGGGCACATCACTGATTCCCAGGGAAGACGTGTTGATTTCAAGAATACAGTAATTATTATGACATCAAATGCAGGAGCATCCAGCATTATTTCACCTAAGAAATTAGGCTTCTTGTCTGAAAATGATGAAAAGGCGGATTATAGCCGCATGAAATCCTCTGTTATGGAAGAAGTGAAACGTATTTTCAAACCGGAGTTTATTAATCGAATTGATGACATTATTGTATTCCATTCACTGACACAGGAAGATATTCGGAAAATAGTAGCTATCATGATTAATGAAATAGCGAAAAGGGCTCAGGAAGAGATGGGAATATCCCTTCATACATCGGAAGGTGTTCTTCGTATGCTTTCGGAAACAGGATTTGACCCGGTTTATGGAGCAAGACCGTTGCGAAGGGTTATCCAGAATAAGGTAGAAGACTTGCTGGCGGAAGAGATTCTTAGTGGCAGAATTCATAGAGGAGACCAGGTGCGTTTGACGCTGGCGGGCAAAGAAATTAAAATTTCTATAAACTCTCCAAATGAACTAGCATAAACTGTGAAAATAATATATAATAAAAAGTACAATTGAAACATAAATCTACTGTGCAGATAAAGCAGAGATGTTATTAGGAGGATAAAATACCATGGCAGTAATAAGTGAGTTAATTCGTTCAGAATCCGACGGAACTTTAAGTTTTGGAGATTATACATTGGACCAGAAGTCGAAATTATCCGGCTATGAGTTTCAGGGCGACAGCTATAAGGTTAAGACATTTAAAGAAATTACAAAATTAGAAAAGAATGAATCCTTTATATATGAATCTGTACCGGGAACTGCGGTACATCATATGAAAGCTACAGGAGAATCTGTTGAATTTCTTGTAGAAGGTGTAGAACAGGCCCAGGTTACTTTGGAACTGGAAGCTGAAACGGAATACGAAGTACTTATTGATGATATTCATATTGGCAGTATGAAGACGAATCTGGGCGGTAAGTTAGTGCTCAGCGTAGAATTCAATGCTGAACCTCAGAAAGTAGTTGTAAAAAAGAGATAATCTGAGATGGGATTTAGGCTGTCACTTTAGTGACAGCCTTTTTTGGCTATAAACAGTAATTTATATATAGAAGGGAATAATGTTATGGCAAAGGGAAAGATGGTATTTTACTGCCAATCCTGTGGATATGAATCAACAAAATGGATGGGGCAGTGTCCAGGGTGCAGGGAGTGGAATACATTTGTTGAAGAACCTGTTATTGCTTCTTCAAGTAAACAGCAGAAAGCTTCAGGTGGAAGAAGAGAGGAACCAACACTCTTATCTCAGGTGAGCGGGGAAAACAGCAGTAGGACATCATCGGGTATTCGAGAATTCGACAGGGTGCTTGGTGGGGGAATTGTTTCTGGCTCGATGGTTTTGGTTGGTGGTGACCCGGGAATTGGTAAATCCACACTTCTTTTACAGATTTGTCTTTTGATGGCTGCTGAAAAACGGAAAGTGTTATATATTTCCGGTGAGGAATCCCTGCAACAGATAAAACTGAGGGCCGACCGGCTTGAAAAGTCTTCAGGGGATTTGATGATGCTGTGTGAAACAGATTTGGAAAGAATTCAGGAAGTTATAGAACGTACAAAGCCGGAAATGGTTATTATAGATTCCATTCAGACAATGTGCAAAGGGGATGTGAGTTCAGCACCTGGAAGTGTCACTCAGGTTAGAGAATCCACCGGAGCCTTTATGAAGATTGCAAAAACCATGGGTGTTACTGTATTTATTGTGGGACATGTAACTAAGGAAGGTGTTGTGGCGGGACCGAGAGTGTTGGAACATATGGTAGATACTGTTCTCTATTTTGAAGGGGAACGGCATGCAGCTTATCGGATTCTTCGAAGTGTAAAAAACCGGTTTGGTTCAACAAATGAGATTGGTGTATTCGAGATGGGCAATGGCGGCCTTAAAGAAGTTCTGAATCCATCCCAGTATTTACTGGATGGCCGGCCTGAGGGTGCCTCTGGTTCCGTTGTAGCGTGTCTTATGGAAGGTACACGTCCGGTAATGGTTGAAGTACAGGCACTGGTATGTCGAACCAACTTTAATATGCCGAGAAGAACAGCAGCAGGGATGGATTATAACCGGGTAAATCTGTTGATGGCAGTAATTGAAAAGCGTATGGGACTGTCTTTATCGAATTGGGATGCCTATATTAATATTGCCGGTGGTATGAAACTAAATGCACCTGCTTTGGATTTGGCAGTGGTGACAGCCATTATTTCAAGTTATAAAGATTTTCCGATAGATGAGAATACCGTTGTTTTTGGTGAAGTGGGATTATCTGGCGAAGTCAGGGGCGTAAGTATGGCTGTACAGTGTGTCCAGGAAGCAAAAAAGCTTGGCTTTTCGAAATGCATTCTTCCTAAAGTAAACATGTCCGGATTGAATAGCGAGGGTATTGAACTTATTGGAGTAGAGAGCATAAAAGAACTGATGAATAAATTAAAAAAATAATGAAAATAACTGTTGACAGACAATGAGAATAATGATAATATAATTAAGCTGTCGCTTGAGAGAGACGGTGAGGTTTGAAAAAATAACCTGAAAAAAATTAAAAAAGTGTTGACAGTCAACAGCGATTATGGTATTCTATAAAAGTTGCACGAAAGAAATGGCAACACAACTGAACATTGACAATTAAACAATAAAA
>SAAB01000173.1 GCA_009929615.1 Clostridia bacterium
TTCTCCTGTGTAAGTTCACACAGATATTGCAATTGCCTCAGAACACTAAAGGAGGGATTGCCAGATGTTGATGCAGCATATCGGTGTCGGCTATTTTGGGTATTACCGAGCAACTGCTTATGCGATGAAACACTCTCTTATGCCCGAGATTGCGAAGTTAAGAATGAAGGCTCTGAACTTCTGGGATAAGCACGGGATCCGTGCCGCAGCTGATGCTTTTGACGTATCAACGCGAACACTCTACTGGTGGCGCCGGTTACTGCGCACCGGTGGTCCAGAAGCACTAATTCCAAGAAGCAAAGCCCCTCTGGTTCGCCGTTCAAGGCACTGGCATCCTGATGTACTCAAGGAGATCAGGCGTCTGAGAACTGAGTTACCCAATCTCGGCAAAGAGCAGATTTTTGTCAGGCTGAAACCATGGTGTGAAGCGCGGCATTTTACCTGTCCCAGCACGTCAACCATTGGAAGAATCATTGCTGGTGCTCACGATAAAATGCGGATGATCCCCGTACGCCTCAGCGCCAGGGGCAAAGCCCGGTTGATAAAAAAACGCTCAGTGAAGCCCAGAAGACCAAAACAATACCGCCCGGTAAAAACAGGCGAACTCATAGGGATGGACGCGATTGAACTCAGGATGGGGGACCTACGCCGCTATATCATTACCATGATCGACGAGCACAGCGACTATGCGCTGGCCCTGGCGGTCCCTTCACTCAACAGCGATATTACCAGCCATTTCTTCAGCAAGGCCACAAAGCTCTTTCCTGTCGCTATCAGACAAGTTGTCACTGACAACGGTAAGGAGTTCCTCGGTAACTTTGATAAAACGCTACAGGAAGCCTCGATTAAACACATCTGGACCTATCCGTACACACCGAAAATGAATGCGACCTGTGAGCGATTTAACCGGACACTTAGAGAACAATTTATTGAATTCAATGAATTGTTGCTTTTTGAGGACCTGAATTTGTTTAATCAAAGAATGGCTGAATATCTGGTGCTGTATAACAGCAAAAGGCCACATAAATCACTCGAACTGATGACGCCAGTGGACTATATTTTACGTGAGAGTAAAAATTGCAATATGTGGTGGACCCATACATCTCCTTGCCT
>SAAB01000042.1 GCA_009929615.1 Clostridia bacterium
CTGTCTTGAGGAAAAGGCGGGAAATGCTCGCCTTCTCTTGACATGCAAAGATATCTGAAGTATATATAAAACAAGAGCTGGAAGCTAATTCCTTAGCTTGCCAGCGCAACACTTATCATAGAAGATCTGTATTTACAGACTTTTCTTCACACACTCAATTTAATAGAAATTCCTATGTTTAATTGAGTGGAGGATAGGTTCCACAGTTTTGATTATAAATTGCTATCATTTTATCGATATCCTGTTTTTCCTGTTGACTGCTGGTGGCACTATATTGCTTGCTGCCGACCTGTAAGACATTATAATCCTTAGTCTGGCTTAGACTTACATGCTCTTCCCATACAGAATAGCCGGCAAAATTACCCTCCGGTCTATAGCGGATTACCGGGACTTTTGCTCCCGGACTCAGCGTGGAGATATCAGCGGTAGTCCATTCAAATACCATCTTGCCGTTGTCTACCCAGACACGCCAAGAAGTCGCACCGAGTGCATTTAAATCAATGCCTGCATCTGCTAATGCTGCAAGGGCTGCGTTTTTCGCAGTATCCGTACCGGCAACAGCAGTGGAGTCAATTTTGGTGACACCTTTACTTTTAATAGCAGCAACAATGTTTTGCATCGTCTCATTTGTCCAGCTTGCGGTTCCCGTGCCACCAGTGTTTGGTTGGCCATCATCATGATAGGTACAGCGCACTTCAATCGCCCCGTTTGTAGAGGTGGCGTAAATCGTGCCACCGGAAGGGCAGGTACAGTTTGAACCTTCATAGGTGTAATCGTTATCTGGTGAGAGCGATATCTTACTGATATCTTCATCGCTCAGAGTTCCCTCTGCATAGGAGGAAGACAAATCAACTTTTAAGGAATGACAATTCGTGGCACAAGTTGCTCGTTTACTTTTATCAATATAATGTGTGAAGGATGGAGCTATAATTCCGATTAATATTGCCATAATTGCAACAACAATAATTAATTCTACTAATGAAAATCCTTTGTTATCATAATTTTTTTCTCGCATAGTAAATCCCTTTTTCCTGATAGAATAAATGATTTCTTGATGTTTATAGTATACTTCAAATGCGTCAGCAAATCAATTAATGATTCACAAAAAAATAGAAATGAATTCCTTATATATAACCTGATTTTACGAAAATATTATAGAGCTTTTCGGGTAAAGTATGGTATAATAAATGTACATCTAAACGTGATTAAAACAGTGCTGGGGGCAGAAATTATGGTAAAAGAAAAAATACTTGTTAAGAATCCAATCGGTGTACATCTCAGGCCTGCGGGGGATATTGCAGAGGCAGCGATTAAATTTAAGGAATGTGAAGTGGGACTTTCCTGCGGTGGACGAACAGTGAACGGAAAGAGTTTGCTGAGCATCCTCAGTCTTGGAATTAAGCAGAACTCAGAGTTTGAGATTATCTGTGAGGGAAAAGAAGAAGAAGAGGCCTTAAAAGCAATTGTTGCAGCTTTGGGACCGGACTTATAGAGTTGAAAAGAATATAACAAAAAATCCGATATCATCATCTGATATCGGATTTTTTTATGAGTTTATTATATATACTATATAAAAATATAGGGGAAGACGAGGGGGCCTGGCAGATAATATCTGCCAGGCAGATGTTATGAAAAAATCAAATCATTTTATAGTAATACTTTAATTACTATGGATTCATTATATTGAAAAAATGTGTCTTAAATGTGACGGTCAAATAAAAGAATTCTAAAATTTTGTAATATATATTTTATTTTTTATTTATTTTTCAAGACTACTTTCGGTTACTCAGATATCTATAAACCAATATCATGGCGTAAAGCAGGCATGGAACTGCAATGGTCAGAAGAACAGCAGCCTTAAAAAGAGTAAATGCAATAGCGGAATCAATAAGAACAAAAATTAAAGTGGCGGCATAAATCCCGAGAAGAAGAACAATGCCAATAATGGCTAATATACGTTTCATAGAAGTAAGTCTCCTTTGTTTTTAGATATAGTTATAAGTATCATAGAGCTTTTTTGAAGTCTTGTAAAGAGAAAGCGTATGAAAGGATGAATGGGAGAATAAATATAGAAAAACGGAAAAGAGTATTTTATGGATGACCAGAAAATGGAGAACCTGCTAAATCTGGCATTGGCGGCAACGCCGGAAGAACGGGAGAAGTCTCAAATATTAAACGTGGGGTATTCGGAGGAAACCCAGCTTTGGGAACTGATTGTAAAGTATACGGGGGATATCCGACAATATGAGAGTAGTAGCATTCAGGTGGTTGAGCTGTATAATGAATATGCTATTTTAACTGTACCGGAATCCCTGATTGAAGCTGTATCTGAATGGCCGGAAATTGAGTATATCGAAAAGCCGAAGCGGCTTTATTTTCAGGTAACACAGGGAAAACGGGCGACCTGCATATCGCTGGTGCAGATAGCCCCTTTCAATCTGACAGGGCGCGGAGTACTGGTTGCAGTGATTGATTCGGGTATAGACTATAAACATCCTGAATTTTTAAATCCGGATGGTACTTCACGTATTTTATATTTATGGGACCAGACAGCCTCTGGACAGCCTCCTGCGGGCTATAGAATAGGACAGGAATTTATAAAAGAGGCGTTGGACCAGTCTCTTGAGACAGGAGGAGCAAACCTCAGCACAGATGTAATGGGACACGGAACTGCGGTAGCTGCAATTGCGGCCGGAAATTCAGGAGTTGCCTATGAAAGCGATTTGATTGTTGTGCGTCTTGGACAGCCAAGGGAAGAATCATTTCCAAGGACAACAGAACTTATGCAGGCGGTCAATTACGTTATTGAAAAGGCAGTTGAGCTTGGGCAGCCGGTTGCGGTTAATCTGAGTTTTGGAAATAATTACGGTTCACATGCCGGGAACAGCCTTGTGGAAACTTATTTAGATGATATGGCCAATTACTGGCGAAGTGTCATTGTCGTTGGGACGGGCAATGAGGGAAGTGCTGCCGGTCACACCCATGTTCAGCTGGAAAATGGACAGGATGAAGAAATTCCTTTTCTTATTCAATCCTATGAAACATCTTTAAGCATACAGATATGGAAGGCTTATGTGGACGAGGTTCTTTTGGAACTTATTGGACCAGATGGACAGCGTGCGGGATATTTTCAGGCATTTCTGGGACCGCAGCGATTTACGCTGGGGCAGACCGAGATATTGATTTACTATGGGGAGCCGAGTCCTTACAGTTTATATCAGGAAATTTTCATCGATTTTATTCCAAGAGAGAATTATTTGGATAGTGGTCAGTGGCGGTTTCGGCTTGTACCTCAAAGAATTGTTGAAGGTGAAGTGAATTTCTGGATGCCATCCAGTAATGTTTTAAATCAGGGGACGCGGTTTCTATATCCAACCCCTATGACAACCCTGACAATTCCTTCGACATCAGAAAAAGTACTTTCTGTTGGGGCTTATGACGGTATTCGAGATACATATGCTGATTTTTCAGGCAGAGGATATACCACAGACGGTCAGGTCAAGCCGGATTTGGCGGCCCCGGGAGTTGGAATTCGTACAGCAGCTCCAAATAATCAATATGTGACTGTAAGCGGGACGTCTTTCGCAACACCCTTCGTAACGGGGAGCAGTGCATTGTTAATGCAGCATGGGATTGTAAATGGAAATGACCCGTTTTTATACGAAGAAAAGGTGAAGGCTTACCTGAGACGGGGAGCACGACCGCTGCCTGGAATCGAAGAATATCCAAATTCTATGGTGGGATGGGGTGTGCTTTGCGTGAGGGACAGTTTGCCCGAGTGATTGGAATGGAAACTCTTTTTATAAAGTGATTGATAACATATGGTGGAAGTGCTATAGTGAATTTACAATTCGCAGATGTTCAATATCTGCAAGCAATTCATGGCACTTTCGCCATTTTTCCACATTTAATGAAAAACAGTAGGAGGACAATGTATGGATAGAAGCTGAACGATATGAAAAAGAAAACCAATAGATAAAAAAGGAGGAAGAAAAATGGAGAGAAATGTCCATATAATTGAAGACTTAAATGGTAATCAGATTGTTATGATTAATGACATTTATTTTAAAGGAAAGAGATCAATTAACTGGAAAGAAGTGGAACTGTATTTGAGGGCGTATATTGGAGATTTTTATCGCATAGCCAAAACAGAAAATCTTGTTTATATAGGATCGGACCTGCCGAGTGAATATATTGGCTCTGTATACACAGAGTCGTTAAGAGGTGCAAATGCTAAGGCAAAAGCAAATGCTGTGCAGGGAATCCCGGAATTGTTAGAAATAGCAACAGGAAAGTTTTTTCGAGAGAATAAAGCCGGAAAACATAAAAGAGATGCACGAAATGGATGGTATAGATATGATTCCAGATTTGGATTGCCTGTTTTTGATGATAAAGGTGAGGTAGAACGCTATAATATCTTTCATGCGTCTATGCTAATCAGGCACGATAGCGACGGAAAACTGTACTTGTATGATATTATAGACATAAAAAAGAAACGAGCAACCCACTCGATTCCTAAGAATCTACCTGACAAAAAACCCATTTCTTAATTAAAACTATACACAGAAAAATGGCTTAAGTCAAGGAGATTTTATGAAAAATATAACCAACCAGTTTTTATTCTTATAGCAACAATATAACATCTACTATCTGAAATTAACGATTTTATGGGAGAAACCAATAGAAAAAACTTGAAAAAGTTTGTGACAATGACTTGATATCCTCGGGTGTGCTTTGCGTGAGGGACAGTTTGCCCGATTAGGTTTTGTAATGTAAAAAAGATGCTGTACTTTATCAATATTAGATAGAGTACAACATCTTTTATTTATGTGGGGCATGGTCTGCTTATTCCCGGCCGTCCCAGCAATAGGTGCATAATTTACATTTATCAATGCCGACAGCATCTAACATATCGTCTAAGCGGTTGAAACGCAGAGTGGTGAAATTCAATTCCTTACGAATCTCTTCAACCATGTGTTCATACTTTTCAGACTCAGGATTGGCATATTCTTTTAGGATATCATCCTGAACTTTGCCGTGCTCGAGGCGGTCAATAACTCTTCGGGTAATCAAATCCATCTCGGAAGAGGAACGTGAAAAGTTCAGATATTTACAGCCATAGAGAAGCGGTGGACAGGCAGGACGGATATGAACTTCTTTGGCACCGCTTTCATAGAGAAATTCTGTCGTTTCACGAAGCTGTGTGCCCCGGACAATAGAGTCATCAATAAGTAGGAGACTTTTGTCGCGGATTAAATCTTCCAGTGCAATCAGTTTCATCTTAGCAATCAGATTACGCTGGCTTTGAATCGTTGGCATAAAGGAGCGAGGCCAGGTTGGTGTATATTTGATAAATGGTCTTGAGAATGGAATACCGGATTCATTGGCATAACCAATCGCGTGGGCAATACCGGAATCGGGAACACCTGCGACAATATCCGGTTTAACATGGTCCCGTTTAGCCATCTTGGCACCACAGTTATATCGCATCTGTTCCACACTGAGACCTTCGTAGGAACTGGACGGATAACCGTAATAAACCCAGAGGAAAGTACAAATTTTCATCTCTTCCCCTGGATGGACCAGAGTAATGCAATTTTTGTCTGTTAAAATAACGATTTCTCCCGGGCCAAGTTCCTTATAGTCTGTATAGCCCAGATTTTTGTAAGCAAAATTTTCAAAGGAAGCACAGAAAGCATCTGCCTTGCGGCCGATGACAACCGGTGTCCTGCCATGTTTATCACGGGCAGCATAGATGCCGGCAGAAGTCATCAATAAAATAGAAAGAGAACCATCAACCATATCTAAAGCATACTGGATACCCTCAATAAGATTCTCTTTTTGATTGATTAATGCAGCAACGAGCTCAGTTGCGTTAATATCACCACCGCTCATTTCTAAAAAATGAGAATGGCCATGTTCAAATAGAATCGTTGTCAGTTCGTCAATATTATTGATTTTACTAATCGTTGTTAAAGCATAGGTGCCATGATGGGAACGAACCATCAAAGGCTGGGGCTCATAATCGGAGATACAGCCGATACCGAGAGTGCCGCTCATCTCCTGTATTTCTTTATCAAATTTTGTACGGAAAGGGGAATTCTCAATGTTGTGAATGGAACGGTCAAAACCCCGTTCTCCATAGACGGCTATTCCGCCACGACGGGTTCCCAAGTGGGAGTGATAATCAATTCCAAAAAATAGGTCAAATACACAATCCTGTTTTGCAGCAACTCCAAAAAAACCACTCATATTTTTATCCTCAATTCTGTAAGTAATTACATGATTAACGCTTGCTTAATTATTATAACGTTTACAGGGAAATATTGGAAGTACTTTGGAAAACAAATAAATAGTCTTTTTTGAGCATACTATTGCCAGGGTGGTGATAATATGAGCTCAATATGGACGGAAACGGTAAAACTTCCAACTTTTCAAAGGCTGGAAAGCGATAAAAAAACAGCTGTCCTGATTATTGGCGGAGGTATTGCTGGTATACTTTGTGCATATCAGCTTTCTTTGGCGGGAGTCGATTATATTCTTGTCGAGGCAAAGCGAATATGCAGTGGTGTGACAGAGAATACGACAGCCAAACTGACATCCCAGCATGGTTTGGTCTTTGACCGGCTTATCCGGGAGTTTGGAGTGGAAAATGCCAGACTTTACTTACAAGCCAACAACGATGCCTTGCAAACTTATAAAGAACTATGCAGGGGTATAGACTGTGATTATGAGATAAAAGACAATTATGTTTATACACTTAACAATGAAGAAAAAATTGAAAATGAATTAAAGGCCCTTGAAAAAATAGGCGGGTGCGCAAACTATATTAAAAATCTGCCACTGCCATTTCAGACAAAGGGCACTGTGAGCTTTCCAAATCAAGCCCAGTTCCATCCCCTCAAATTTCTTGCTGAAATTGCACAAAAGCTAAACATTTACGAGAATTCGAAGGTGATTGAACTGGGCCTTTGCATTGCAAAAACAGAAACAGCCACAATTTATGCGGATAATATTATTGTAGCAACCCACTATCCGATGAATAATAAACATGGAGCTTACTATTTAAAACTTTATCAGAGTCGAAGCTATGTGGCTGCACTGGAAAATGCTCAAAGTGTTGATGGGATGTATGTGGATGAGTCAGATACCGGGTTCTCTTTTAGAAATTATAAAGGCTATTTATTGCTCGGGGGAGGTGGTCACCGGACAGGGAGGGACGGTGGAAATTGGCATGTGATAGAAAAATTTGCCAGAGAACATTATCCAGAGGCAGAAATTAAAATGCGATGGGCAGCCCAGGACTGCATGAGTTTGGATAAAGTGCCTTATATAGGTCTTTACGGAAAACATACCGAGGGCTTTTATGTGACAGCGGGCTATAATAAATGGGGGATGACTTCAGCGATGGTTTCGGCAAAACTTTTAATAGACCGGATACTTTCCAAAGAAAATCCCTATTCGCAGCTATTTCAGCCCTACAACAGGTCAATGATCAGGAAACAGTTATTTATAAATATGGCTGAGTCGACAGCAAATCTTTTGACACCTTCTCTAAAACGGTGTCCTCACATGGGATGTGCTTTAAAATGGAACAGAGATGAACATTCCTGGGACTGTCCGTGTCATGGCTTCCGTTTTACAGAAGATGGGCAGCTTATTGACAATCCGGCTACTTCGGATTTGAAACAATAAAATGCAGTTGACAGAAATGATAATAAGTAATATATTACCTATATAAAGGTAATATATTACTTATTTTTGATAAAAGGGGGAGAAAAATGAAAAGCAGAGAAGAGATGCTGGAGCCATTTGATAATAAATATGCCCTGTTCGGTCTTTTTTTTGCCTTTGGCAATCAGTTACAGATGGCGGGAGATTCCTTTTATGAGGATATTACGTGCAAACAATTTTTTCTGCTTATCTGTCTGAATCTTTTTCAGGAGGAAAGCCCGACGATTAAAGAATTGTCCGGAGTGATGGGCTGTTCCCATCAGAATGTGAAACAGATGGCTTTAAAGCTGGAGAAAAAGGAGTTTATACGGATGGAAGCAGATGCCGGTGACCGCCGTAAGGTTCGAATTTATAAGACAGAAAAGCTTGATGAATATGCAAAGAAGAATGTGGATAAAGAAGACGGTTTTATGAAATATTTTTTCGAAGGCATTTCGGATGAGGAGATTTCGGGAACCTATAAAGTAATGAATAAATTGGAAGATAATCTGGAGAATATACGGAGGAAGATGAATGAATACAATCGTGGTTTATAACAGTAAAACCGGATTTACGAGACAGTATGGGGAATGGATTGCGGAAGAACTCGGCTGCAAAGCAATTCCAGAAAAAGAAGCTAAGAAAGATTTGAGTGCATATGAATGCATTATTTATGGTGGATGGCTTATGGCTGGAAAGATTACAGGGTTGGATGCGATGAAAGCCAATCCGGATATGTCCCATAAAAAGCTTATTGTTTATGCAACAGGGGCTACAGACCATAGAGCAACAGAAGTTATTGAGAAGGTCAAAGTAGATAATCTGACACCGGAGGAGCAGGAGAAGATTCCGTTTTTCTATATGGAGTCAGGGATTAACTTTAAAAAAATGGGATTCTTTTCAAAATCCATGCTTAAGATGATGGGAAAATCCCTTAACAAGAAACAGGATAAAACACCTATGGAAGAAGCTATGGCGAAAATGTTTGAAAAATCCAGCGACCATACAAGTAAAGACTATATTCAGCCGCTGGTTGATTATGTTAAAGATCTTTAATTTTCTTTCTCAATAGAACACACATATAATATAGAATGTTCTACTCGAAATTTCACCTCATAGCCGGCGAAGCGAAGGCCGTAGATGCGTTCCGGGTCATCCTGATAGGAAGGCCGTGGGTCCTGGGCTAACAGGGCGAGAATAGATTCTCTGAAGTTGTCAGAAAGCCGGGACAGGTATTCTTCGGGACAGTGTACTTCTAACTTGTTCATTTTCAGCGGGCCACCAAAGCCTTCGGAAGCTTCCGGATGACTATCTACATATGGAAGATAAGGCTTGATATCGAATATGGGTGTCTGATCCATTAAATCCGCACCGGAAATGTGAAGCACCGGGCCATATTCGGGATGAATTTCTACCCGGTCAAGTTGAACGGAGGAAAGGCCAATGGGATTTGGCCGGTATGGTGAACGTGTTGCAAAGACGCCAAGGCGGGTATTGCCCCCAAGGCGGGGTGGCCGGACGGTGGGAGACCAGGAAGGGCGGACCGATTCTGAAAATCCCCAGATAAGCCATATATGGGTAAAGTCGGCAAGACTGCGGAAAGCATCCGGATTACGATATTCCGGTTCAAAGACAATCGTTGCCTTTAATGTGTTGATTAGACCGCTCTGTCGCGGAATACCAAATTTATCAGGGAATTCACTGTGAATACGTGCAATGACCTTCATTGAATAGGTTGATTCCATCGTTAAAACCTCGATTCATAGATTCTTTCTGTCAATGTATCATAAATTCTTTCAGAACGTCAAGAAGGAGCCTGCACTTTTATGTGGGCTCCTTCTTTAGGATTCTTTTTCAATTTCTAACAGGCGTTGAACTGCCTTCTGCATATCGGTATGTTTCCGATATTCTAAAATCATATTTTTCTCCTGAGTGGTCAGGTTAAATATCACTTTCTTTGGTGGTTTGTAACCAAAGGTTTCTAATATATCATCCACGTGGTAGAGGCAGCAAAGCCGCATCAGTGTATCAACATCAGGTTGTGTATGACCGCTTTCCCAGCCGTAAATGGTTTTGACGGCAACGGGCTGAGTTTCTGACAGCAATTCGGAAACCTGTGGTATGGTCAGATTATTCTTTTTTCTATAGAACTTTAAACGCTCAGCAATCAGCGGATTCTTCATAGCCAACCTCCTTTATAATCCTCATTGTAGCGGTCTTTACAAATGTATGTCAATGAATCTAAAACGATTCTCTTTAAACGGGAAAATAGAGGCAAAATAGCTAAAAATATTCTTTTGTAAAAATCCAATGTAAAATTGTTTAACATAAACTTTACAAATTGTTTCTTCCGGATTTTACACAGAACGTATAATATCACTCCTGTAGTCATAATTTTACAAACTATGTTAAGGAGATTAGAGAGATGAAAAAGAGAGTAATGATGACTTTATCCGCATTAATGGTAGGTACAATTTTGTTAACAGGATGCGGCAGTAAGAAAGAAGAAACAACAGCGGCAGCAGGGGCAGGCACAACAGCAGCAGCTGAAAGCGAAGCAGCAGGAACAACCGGCGGAGCTTCTGGAGAAATCACAGTAGTATCCAGAGAAGATGGTTCTGGTACAAGAGGTGCATTTATTGAATTGCTCGGAATCGAAGAAAAAGATGCAAGCGGCGAAAAAATGGATATGACAACAGAAGATGCAAAAATCACAAACAGCACATCTGTAATGATGACAACGGTTGAAGGTGATGTCAATGCTATCGGATATATTTCCCTTGGTTCTTTAAATGATTCTGTAACAGCTGTTAAAGTAGATGGTGCAGAAGCTACTGCAGAAAATATTATTGCAGGTACATACAAAGTATATCGTCCATTTAACATTGCTACAAAAGACGGTATCAGCGAAGCAGCAACAGATTTCATGAACTTCATTATGAGTAAAGAAGGACAGGCTGTTGTTGAAGAAAATAATTACATTTCAGTAGGTGACCAGCCGGCATATGCATCTAATGGTGCTACTGGCAAAGTCGTAATTGCTGGATCTTCATCTGTAACACCAGTTATGGAAAAATTAAAAGAAGCTTATATTGCATTAAATCCAAATGCAGAAATCGAAATTCAGCAGAACGATTCTACAACAGGTATGCAGTCTACTATTGATGGACTTTGTGACATCGGTATGGCTTCCCGTGAATTAAAAGACAGCGAAAAAGAAGCTGGTCTTACAGCAACAGTTATTGCACAGGATGGTATCGCAGTTATCGTTAATAACGAAAGCGGTGTTGATGAAATGACAAGTGAACAGATTAAAGCAATTTACACAGGTGAAGTTACTGCCTGGGAGGATTTAAAATAATAAATTATGAAGCTGAATAAAGAAAATGGAATGAAATGGGTTTTCTTTCTTGCAGCATTAACTTCAGTATTGGCTGTGGCACTTATCTGCATCTTCCTCTTTGCAGGAGGGGTGCCGGCCATGGCCAAAATTGGTTTTGGGGAGTTTTTGTTTGGTCAGAAATGGAAACCGGCAAATGATTTATATGGCATCTTCCCAATGATTATGGGAAGTATATGTGTCACCGGTGTGGCATTGTTAATCGGAGTACCGATTGCGATTTTTACTTCAGTATTTATGGCAGCTTATTGTCCAAAGAAAATTTATCCATTATGCCAGGCAGCAATTAACCTGATGTCCGGTGTTCCATCCGTTGTTTATGGTTTTTTTGGTCTTGTATTAATTGTACCAACCATGAATACATTGACAGGGCGTGATGGAAGTACGATGCTGACAGCTTCGATTCTGCTGGCAATTATGGTTCTTCCTACGATTGTCGGTGTAGCAGAAACGGCTATACGAAGCGTGCCGGACCACTATTATGAAGGTTCTCTTGCGTTGGGAGCAACCAAGGAAAAGAGTATGTTCTTTGTTGTCCTTCCGGCTGCTAAGTCTGGTGTTATTGCAGGTATTGTTCTTGGAATCGGCCGTGTCATTGGTGAAACTATGGCGGTTATTATGGTTGCAGGAAATCAGGCAAGAATGCCAGCAGGTTTATTCAAAGGGGTTCGAACCCTTACAGCCAACATCGTATTGGAAATGGGATATGCAGCAGATTTGCACAGAGAAGCATTGATTGCTACCGGTGTTGTCCTGTTTGTATTTATTCTGATTATCAATCTGGTTGTAACAATATTGAACAGGAGGGCCGGAGATGAACAATAAAACTCAAAAGCGTCAGGCTCAGCCATTATCCATTTTGTTGAAAGCATTCGTTATGTTTTCTGCAGTACTTAGCTTCGCTGTACTGGTTTTCCTTGTAGCGTTCATTATTGTAAAAGGTATTGGATATATTACACCAGGTTTGTTCTCATTAAACTATACTTCTGAGAATGTATCCTTATTCCCGGCGATGGTGAATACAGTCATTATGACGTTACTGACATTGCTTATTGCCGTACCAATCGGTGTGTTTGCAGCTATTTTCCTTGTTGAATATGCAGGAAAAGGAAGTAAAGTTGTTAAGGTAATTCGTATGACAGCCGAAACCTTATCCGGTATTCCGTCAATCGTTTATGGTCTTTTCGGCATGATGTTTTTTGCAACGACATTGAAATGGGGAATGTCCCTTTTAGCCGGTTCTTTTACTATGGTTATTATGATTCTTCCATTGATTATGCGTACAACAGAAGAAGCATTAAAGGCCGTTTCAGATACTTTCAGGGAAGCAAGCTTTGGTTTGGGTGCAGGAAAGCTTCGGACAATTTTCAAAATTGTTCTTCCGGCCGCAATACCGGGTATATTAGCTGGTGTTATTTTAGCTACAGGACGTATTGTTGGTGAAACAGCAGCATTGATTTTTACTGCAGGTACAGTTGCTCAGATTCCGTCCAATCTTTTTGGTTCCGGACGTACTCTGGCGGTTCATATGTATGCCCTTTCAAGCGAAGGTATGCACATGAATGAAGCTTATGCAACAGCTGTTATTCTTTTAATTATAGTCTTATTGATTAATGGTCTTTCCAGCTGGATAGCCCGAAAACTTGTGAAAGCGTAGAGGATAGATATGAATACAAGCACAGATTACAAAATGACGATTAAGGACGTGAATTTGCACTATGGCACATTTCACGCCCTGAAAGATATTGATTTAAATATTGGTTCTAAAGAGATTACCGCTTTTATCGGTCCCAGTGGTTGTGGAAAATCCACACTGCTGAAATCTTTGAACCGTATGAATGATTTGGTTCAGGGATGTAAAGTAGAAGGCGATATCCGTTTGGATGGCGAAGACATTTATGGAAATATGGATGTTAACATGCTTCGTAAAAGGGTGGGTATGGTATTTCAGAAACCAAATCCATTTCCAATGAGCATTTATGATAATATTGCTTATGGTCCAAGAACCCACGGAATTAAATCGAAATCCCAGCTGGATGAAATTGTTGAGACATCTTTGAAAAATGCGGCTATCTGGGATGAAGTTAAAGACCGATTGAAAAAGAGCGCTTTAGGTATGTCCGGTGGACAGCAGCAGCGTCTTTGCATTGCCCGAGCATTAGCTGTTCAGCCAGAGGTTCTTCTGATGGATGAGCCGACATCTGCATTGGATCCAATATCCACTTCTAAAATAGAAGACCTTGCAGTTGAATTAAAGAAAGATTATACTATTATCATGGTTACTCATAACATGCAGCAGGCTGCCCGTATTTCTGACAAAACCGCTTTTTTCCTTTTGGGAGAAGTTATTGAATACAATGATACTGAAACATTATTCTCTATTCCGAAGGATAAACGGACAGAAGATTATATTACGGGGAGGTTTGGTTGATATGAGAAATCGTTTTGATGCTCAGTTAGAGCAGCTTCATCAGAAGCTTATTGAGATGGGTAATTTATGTGAGCAGGTTATTTCCATGACCTACAAAGTGTTAATGGATGAAGATTATACTGCTGCCAAAGAGATTATCGAAAAAGACAGTCAGATTGACTTAAAAGAAAGAGACATCGAAGGGCTCTGCCTGAAATTATTATTACAGCAGCAGCCGGTGGCATCTGATTTACGTAAAGTTTCTGCTGCACTTAAGATGATTACCGATATGGAACGTATTGGCGACCAGGCAGCAGATATCGCTGAAATTATTCTGACAACAAGTATTAAAGCACCCGGACTGGATATTCCTCTCGGACAGATGGCAGAAGCTACCGTTCGTATGGTGACAGACAGTGTCAATGCTTATGTATGGCAGGATTTGAATGCAGCACAGAAAGTTATTGAATACGATGATGTTGTGGATGATCTTTTCCTTGAAGTAAAGGATTTACTTATTCAGCAGATGGATACGAATCCAAAGATTCATGATAGTGTTATGGACATTTTAATGATTGCAAAGTATTATGAACGTATTGGAGATCATGCTACAAACATTTCAGAATGGGTGGAATTTTCCATAACAGGAACACACAGAGGAGATAAGCATTTATGATTTATTGTCTGGAAGATGAAAGAAATATCCGGGAATTAATTGTATATACGTTGGAATCCAGCGGTTTTCATGCCGCTGGCTTTTCCAATAGTGTTGATTTTTTTGCAGCAGTTGCCAATGAGAAACCAGAATTGGTTTTATTGGACATCATGCTGCCAAAGGAAAATGGTTTGACCATTTTAAAGAAGTTAAAGGATTCGATGGTAACAAAAGATATTCCGGTCATTATGGTGACAGCAAAGGGTTCTGAATTTGATAAAGTTACAGGACTGGATATGGGTGCGGATGATTATATTCCAAAGCCTTTTGGAATGATGGAATTTATTGCAAGAGTCCGTGCAGTACTCAGACGGAGTGCCGTAAAAGAGAATGATACAGATTTGACATATAAGACATTGGCTATAAAAACAGACCGTCATCAGGTACTTGCCGGTGATGAGCAGGTGACGTTGACATTAAAAGAATTTGAACTGCTGAAATATTTGATTGAAAATCAGGACATTGTTCTGACGCGTAACCAGATTCTGGGCCACGTATGGGGCTATGATTTTGATGGGGAAACTCGAACAGTGGATGTACATATACGAACTCTCAGACAGAAATTAGGCGAACATGGAAAATATGTCGAAACCGTGCGAGGCGTTGGTTATCGTATTGGAGGCTGAGAATGAAAAAAAAGATGATTCGCAATACGATAGGTATTGTTGTTGCGGCAGTAATCCTCACCTTTCTGGCGGTAACTGCACTTATGTACAATCATTCTGTCGATTTACTTAAAGATGGTGTGACCAGCGAGGCTGAAAGCCTTCAGGCGGCTATTGATATGGAAGGTTATGACTTTCTGATATCAGCAAAAATTATACATATGAATCGGAGAATCACCATTATTTCAAGAGAAGGAACGGTTCTCTATGATTCAGAAGCTGATGCAAGAACGATGGATAATCATAAAGACCGTCCGGAAGTTGCCCAGGCTCTTTATCAGGGAACAGGTTCATCAACTCGTGTTTCAGAGACCTTAGACCAGCAGGATTACTATTATGCATTGACTCTGACGAATGGGTATATTCTCAGGGTGAGCGGCTCTATGGACAGTGTCTATCAGATGATGTGGGATATGGCTCCATATATGGTTGCCCTTGCCCTTGTCATTATAGGTGTAGCCATCATTATCATTCGGGTTGAGACAAGCAGAATGGTACGTCCAATCAACGATATTAATCTGGACAAACCTCTGGATGAGCAGAATTATGAAGAACTTATGCCTCTGCTGAACCGTATGGACCAGCAGAATGAACGTATACGTATTCAGATGGAAGAACTTAAACATGCAGAAGGTATGCGTCGGGAATTTTCCGCAAATGTTTCTCATGAATTAAAAACACCATTGATGGCTATTTCCGGTTATGCGGAGATTATCAGTCGAAACATGGTTAAAAAAGAGGATATTCCGGAATTTGCTGACCGTATTTATAAAGAAGCTAATCGCATGACAACTTTGGTCGAGGATATTATTAAATTGTCCCGTCTGGATGAACAGTCAGATATGATGCCTTTTGAATCTGTGGATTTGAACCGGGTAACCAATGAAATTGTAGATGCACTGCAGATGGTGGCCAGAAAACGAAATATAGCCCTTACTGTAGATGGCGATGTACCACCGGTAAATGGCGTTCGCCAGGTTATCTATGAGATGCTTTATAATCTCTGTGATAATGCGATTAAATATAACCAGGATGGCGGTTCCGTACATGTTCTGCTTGAACCATCACCAAAACCGGATTATGCGGTTCGCTGGTCTGTCTGGGATACGGGAATCGGTGTTCCGGAAGATGAACAGGAACGTATTTTTGAACGTTTTTACCGGGTAGACAAGAGCCACTCCAGAGAGACCGGTGGTACCGGCCTGGGCCTGGCTATTGTGAAACATGGTGCCAATCTTCATGATGCACTGGTGACAGTGGATAGTAAGTTGAATGAAGGTACGTGTATTGCTGTGGAATTCCGGGGATAAAGTATTATAAGCTATTTAATTATAGGCATCTTCTTAATGTCAGCCCATATATTAAATAGCTTTTTTTGATTACCAGCATAAGATATATCAAATGGACTTGTGGTTGCTTTAGTAGGAATGACAATTTCTGGTAGCAATAAAATATAATATAGAAATTTTTAATGTACATATTCATTTAATCTCATTAGGTGGGAAATTCACTTCATGAGGTTAAATGATTTTTTGCAGCATACATCCTATTTCGTTAAAAAAGCTGTTTATTGTATGACAGACGTTAAGAAGATGTCGTAAAATTTTTCAAGCCTAATGACAGTCCCGGAGCACTGTTTGAGCGTAGCGAGTTTGCGTAGGGAATGTCCATGGATGGCGAAGAAAAATTAATGACATCGATGTGTCGGTCATATAATAAATTGCTTTCACTTTTTCATTTGATGTAGTATAATCGAGCGTATATGAAAAGTTCAGGTACGGGAGGGACTCGCAGTTGACGGAGTTATTAGTAAAATGGTTCGTAAAAGATAAAGAGAATATCCACGATGGAAAGGTCCGGCAGTCTTATGGAAGATTGTCGGGCTTTGTGGGGATTTTTTGTAATGTTATACTTTTCCTTCTTAAATTATTTGCCGGCCTGGTAACAGGAGCAGTGTCAATTATGGCAGATGCCTTTAACAATTTATCGGATGCGGCATCATCGGTAGTTACATTAATCGGGTTTCATATGGCAGGAAAGCCGGCGGACCCGGACCATCCTTTTGGTCATGGCCGTATTGAGTACTTGTCAGGACTTTTAATTGCAGCGGCTATTTTAGTGACGGGACTGGAACTGATGAAAACATCGGTGGATAAGATTCTTCATCCGACAGAACTCACCTTCAGTATGGTATCAATTGGTATTTTGGTGGCATCGATTTTATTGAAGTTCTGGATGGCAGGATTTAATTTCAGCTTGGGAAAAAGGATTCAGTCGGAGGCTATGAGAGCTACGGCGACAGATAGTTTATGTGACTGTATTTCAACTTCCGCAGTTATTATTGGTGTCGTTGTGAGTATGATTTGCGGTAAGAATATTGATGGATGGGTTGGTGCGCTTGTGGCCTTGTTTGTATGTTTTGCTGGATTTACAGCGGCAAGGGATACGATTCAGCCATTGCTTGGTCAGGCACCGGACCCGGAACTGGTTGCACAGATTCGGGAAAGTGTTATGAAAAAAGATATGATTCTGGGTGTCCACGATTTGATTGTTCATGATTATGGTCCGGGACGGCGGATGATTTCCCTTCATGCAGAGGTTTCCTATAAAGAGGATATTTTGGAAGCCCATGATTTGATTGATAATATTGAACGGGAATTAATGGATGAATTCCAGTGTAGTGCGACGATTCATATGGACCCAATCATTACAGACGATACGGAGATGAATCAGATTAAGCAGCAGCTTGAGGAAATGATTAAAGCTGAAAATGAGGAATGGAAGATTCATGATTTTCGTATGGTCCGGGGGAACACTCACACAAATCTTATTTTTGATTTGGTCGTAGAACCTCAGGATTTGATACGAAAAGATGAGATTGAAAGGGCAATTAAAGAAAAAGTCCATGAAATGGATAATCGATTCTATGCGGTAGTTACTGTAGAACAGGGATTTATTTAAATAATGTCAAGAAATTTAACCGGTCAGAAGCCCATGCTTCTGGCCGTTTTTAGTATATCAAAAAATAAATTAAAAAATTTTTATTATTTTGAAACCGGTCACAACTTTTCACCGTCTAGGAATCAGAAAGAGGGTGATAGGCATTGTATAAAAAAAGTAGTAGCGGATAGGAAAAATATGTTATTATTTATATAGTGTAAAATATACGGATTAGAGAGAAAGGGACAGCATATGAGATGTTATAAATGCCAGGCGGAAAATAAATCAGACGCCGTTTTTTGTCAGGAATGTGGCGCACCACAGCAATTTACAAATGAGCTTATCCAAAAAGCTATTCAGGGTGAAGATTTAGCGATTACAGAATTATATAATCGTACATATAATAACGTTTATCATACTATAAAAAGTATGGTTAAAGATGAAGATACAGTATTGGACATATTACAGGACACCTATGTGAAAGCCTTTGCCAGCCTGAATCAGCTGCAGGATGCATCCAAGTTTCGGGCATGGGTAAAAAGAATCGCCCATAACAAGACGGTAGATTATCTGCGGAAAGCAAAACCTGTTATATTTTCACAGATGTCAACAGATTCGGATGAAATGATTGAATTTGAAGATGACAATCTTTCAAATATGCCGGAAGTAGTCATAGACCAGAACGAGACAAAGAGATTAATTGTTGAGATTCTGGATTCGATACCGGATGAGCAGCGGGCAGTCATTGCTATGCACTATTATGAAGGTATTTCTATAAAAGAAATAGCAGAGACCCTTGGGGTGACAGAGAATACTATTAAAAGCCGGTTAAGCTATGGAAGAAAGAAAATCGAAGTAAAAGTCAAAGAGCTGGAGAAGAAGGGAACAAAACTTTACGGAGCTGCACCACTTCCATTCTTGCTGTTGCTTTTCAGAAGTCAGGATGCACATGCTGCTGAAATACCGAATGCTGAAGTTGCCGGAAACCTTGGAAAAGAATTTGCAGCAAAATATAATCCGCCTAAGAAACCGCAACCATCTACAGGAACAACCGCAGCTAAGACCGCGGCATCGACAGCGGGTAAAGGGGTTGCAATAAAAGTGATTGCAGGAATTGCTGCAGGGGTAGTTATCGGAGGCGGTGCTGTAGGTATAGCATTGCACAATAACAATAATAAAGCAGATATGACGCCGGTGGTTAATGAAACAGTGCAGAGCGAGACTCAGGAATCAGCTTCGGAATCTCAAACAGTACAGGAAACGGCAGGAATCGCTATAGAAGATTTCGAAGGTATATATAGATGTCCGGATACGTTTCTTGAGATAACCATTACAAAAACAGATGATACAACAGCAGAAGTAAACCTGAATAATATTTCTCCTACCGGAGCAAATGCGGTGAATATAACCTGTCCTGCAAAGCTGGAAGATGAGCAGTTAGTCATTGATTTTGAAACTGAGGAAAAGGATATGGGATATATCACGAAATCCGGAGAACTGCTTAATGTTGACATATCTGAGAATTTTCAGGAGAAAGCGAATACCTATATGAGTGGTGTCTACTCAATTACGAAACCGAGGAGCGTTGATGAATTTCTTGGTGACTATGAAACGAGAGAAGGTGACCATCTGGAATCCTATTTCCATGTAGAAAATGGAGTATTTATGATAGGTGACTGGAGTTACAATTCTTATAAAATTGAAGGGGATACATTATATGCTTATTATGATGATGGCATAGATTATGATTCTTATACGTTACAAGCCGATGGCAGTATCTATAAAAATAGCACGATTATAGACGGGTATCAGGAATATACACTTTATAAAAAATAGAGATAAAAAATTACCGGTCAAGAGCACTTAGGCTTTTGACCGGTTTTGTTATTTGTGACGGTTATTATAGATTTTTTCTATAAGATTTAAGCAGCCGTAGAGGGCGGCTGCGATGATACACAAGACGACAATGGACATGAGTACCCAGTCGAGTTTAAATACCTGACTGCCGTAGACAATGAGGTAGCCAAGGCCTGCATTGGCTGAAAGAAACTCACCAATGATAACCCCGACGAGGCAAAGCCCGATATTGACCTTCATGTTGCTTATGATATTCGGGATGCTTCCGGGGATAATAACCTTTTGAAGCATTTCCCTGCGGCCACCGCCCAAAGTCTGAATCAGCAGCAGCTTATCCGGGTCCATCTGGTTAAAGCAGGCGGTCAGATTAATGACCGTGCCAAAAATGGCCAGGGAGATGGCACACACAATAATGGTTTTCATATTATTGCCGAGCCATACAATAAAAATCGGTGCCAGAGCTGTTTTTGGCAGACTGTTTAGTGTGATGAGATAAGGCTCAATGATAGCGGCCAGACTTCGATTCCACCAGAGCAGTACGGAGAGCAGAATGCCGGCAAAAAGCACGATAAAAAAGCTTAGGAAAGTCTCAAACAGGGTGATACCTATATGATAAA
Organism: Clostridia bacterium; assembly: GCA_009929615.1. Taxonomy (GTDB): domain Bacteria; phylum Bacillota; class Clostridia; order Lachnospirales; family Lachnospiraceae; genus Frisingicoccus. The sequence continues at coordinate 20,318 of SAAB01000042.1, forward strand.
ATAAGGTGCCGTCTGAGGACATTATCCAGAAGTTTTTCAGAATCCGGGAAGGACTGCTGAAGATAAAATCATTGAGCAGACCGACACGGGTTGTAATTTCCCATAGGGCAAAAAACAAAATACATATAAAAATCTGCCAAAAGGTAACGATACGTTTTTGCCGTCGAAATCCTTCAATATAGGCTTGCTGGGTGGAACTGGATTTATCCATTCAAATCACCCCACAACTGATTAAAATATTCGAGAAAACCTTTGGCTGAACGGGCTTTAAGTGGTGTTTTGACATCCATATCCAGCTCAATGGGCAGGTCTTTTTTTACAGTACCCGGCCGCTCTGTCAGAACAATAATCCGGTCACAGAAGCTGATGGCTTCAGAAATATCATGGGTAACCAGAATAGCACTTTTGTGTTTTTTTCTGAGAATCATATAAATATCTTCGGACACATTGAGCCGCGTCTGATAGTCCAGAGCTGAAAAGGGCTCATCCAGAAGAAGCAGTCCCGGATTTAAAGCCAATGTGCGGATAAGAGCTGCACGCTGACGCATGCCTCCGGACAGTTCTGAGGGCTTTGAATTTTTAAAGTTCTCTAGTCCATAATCCTTTAACATTTGGTTGACAGATTTTATTCGGGCCGGAGTCAGCTGGTCGTTGATTTCAAGCCCGAGAAGTACATTTTCATAAATCGTCCGCCATTCCAGCAAATGGTCTTTTTGAAGCATATAACCAATTGGCATGGCATGATTGTTGCAAAGGGCCTCGTGAATCTTTATTTCACCGGATTCCGGCGGAATCAAACCGGAAATCAGAGACAAAACTGTAGATTTTACGCAGCCGCTGGGACCGATAATGCCTAGAAATTCATTGAAATGAACCTGGAAGGAAAGACAATTCAGGGCCTTTGTTTCTCCGGACAGTGTATGATAAGCGTAACTGACGTTGCAAACATCCAGCAAAGGTTTCATAGAATCCTCCTTCATAAATGATATAAGCGAAAGCTTATATTCTTATAGTATGCAGGATTTAGAAAATGTGGTATACTAAGAACGAATGCCACAAGCAGAGAGGAGACAAAAATGAAGAAGAAAAACAAAACAGGATTAATCGTCTTACTTATTATATGCGGAATTATCATCGGTATTATCTCAACGATTATTGTGATGACTCTAATCAACAAGAATTCCGACGGTAAGACTCAGGAAACTCAGCAGACAACAACTGTAGAAACTCAGTCAGAGGGGGAAACATTTGATGATTCCACACCAGATGACCCGATTCCGACAGATGAAACGAATATTGCAGTTATTAAAGTGAATGACCAGACAGTAACCATGCAGGAGATTAATGTTTATTTATATCAGCTCAGGGATTTCTATACAGCCCAGTATGGTGAATCTCCATGGAATACAGAGATGGAAGATGGTACGAAGCTTCATGAACGTGCGAAGACAGACCTCTATGACGGTTTAATCCGTACAGAGATTTTGGACAGCAAAGCTGCGGATTATGATGTTGCTTTGACAGACGAAGAGAAACAGCAGTGTGCAGATGAGGCAAAGACTTATATTGAAGACCTTGGACCAGCTATTGCAAAGGATTTTGCTTTAACTGAAGAAGGCGTTAAGACGATGAAAGAGAAACAGGCATTGTCTACAAAGGTTTATAACGCAGCCTTAGAACGGTTGGCTGAAACTGCAGAAGATACTTCCGATGAAGCACTTTCAAAGGCTTTTGAAGAACAGTATGAAGCATGGAAGAGTGAATACAATATAACGACAGACCCGATTTGGGAGAATATCGTTATTGGTTCTGTAGGTTAAATAGTATGAGATATGAGAGCATGATAGAAGGCCTGTTTGTCCGCCGCCTGAACCGCTTTATTGCAGAAGTGATGATGGAAGGCGGGGTAGAAAAAGTACATGTGAGGAACACCGGAAGATTAAAAGAACTTTTTATCGAAGGCGTACCTGTATTGCTTTTACCAGCGGCCAATCCGGACAGAAAGACAAAATTTTCCCTGGTCTGTGTTCAGAAAAAGGGACTTTGGGTGAATGTGGATTCTACAGCTCCAAATCAGATAGTGGAAGAGATGGCCAGGTCAGGCCGTCTCTTTTCTGATATTACTTATATGAAAAGGGAGAAAACTTTTGGTAATTCCCGTTTTGATTTGTATTTGGAGCACGGCAGTCAGGCCCATTATATTGAGGTGAAGGGTGTGACGCTGGAAGTAGATGGTGCAGCCCGGTTTCCGGACGCACCGACAGAGAGAGGTATTAAACATATCCGGGAGCTTATGGCGGCAAAACGGCAGGGGTATCTGGCCACAATTGTTTTCGTTATACAGATGGAGGGCATTAAATATTTTGAGCCGAATGCAGAAAACCACCCGGAATTTGCCAGTGTGCTGAAAGAAGCATCGGAGGCGGGTGTAGAGATTATCGCAGTGGACTGTCTGGTGACTAGAGATGAGCTGACGGGAAATCAAAGGATTCCGGTACGGCTTGTGTAATTGCACTGGAATTCAGACTGTGCTATACTTTAAACATAAGATTATCGTTGAGTTTATAGAAGAAGGAGAACACTATGGGATTGGGAAATTTAATTAAAGGACAGCTTTTATCAAGTATCAGTTATAGAGCCTCCGAGCCATGGGAACTGGCTCAGTTATATGACCGGGAAGGCAAACGTATCATGTATCAGTCGGTTTTGACCGTTCAGCCGGGACAGGAAGTAGTTCTTGTTAATGAAGGCACACTGGCAGATATTTTCAAGCCGGGACGTTATGAACTGACAACGGATAATATGCCGATTACAACGACTTTAAAAGAGTGGAAGTTTGGTTTTAATGAGACTTTTATTGTTGAAACGATTTTTGTAAATACCAATGATATTATTGATATTCCATGGGGAACCAGCGAGAAACTGACGATTCCGGATAATACCTTTGGTATGGTGAATCTGGGAGCGAATGGTAAATATTCCTTCGCAGTGACCGATTCTGCGGCATTTATTAATAAGTTGATGGGCACAAAGAACCACTATACAGTAGATGATTTAAAAAGTTTTGCGACATCCAACATCTCCATGATGTTTAAAGATATTATTACAGAAAAGCCTATGAATTTCTTTGATATTCAGGGCTATTGCAGTGAGACAGCGGCAGCCTTACAGGAAAAACTGAATGCCTTCCTTCAGGAGTACGGTATTACAGTGAAGTCCATGAATGTTCAGATTGCCCTTCCGGATGTGGTACTGAAAGCTATTGATGAACGTGCGGTTATGGGAGCCATGGGCGGTGCTAATGCTTATGCTTTCAAGAAACAGGTGGATGCCCAGGCAGAAGCTATGGTTTCTATGGCGAATAACCCAAGTGGCGGTATGAATAGTGTTGCCGGTATGGGTATGCAGATGGCTGCCGGTATGGCTATGGGCAACCAGATGAATAATATGATGGGCGGCATGGGACAGCCTCAGCAGGCTCCCGTACAGCAGGCAGCTCCAATGCAACAGCAGGCAGCAGGTGCTGTTCAGCAGCAGGCAGGGGCACAGGCCAGCGGTCCTAAATTCTGCTCCCAGTGCGGAACTCCGATTACGGCTAACGATAAGTTCTGCTCCAATTGTGGTGCGAAACTTGGATAGGAAGGTTTATTTTAAACATGAGTATATATGAAACGTTAAATCCAATGCAGCAGGAGGCGGTCTATCATACAGAAGGACCGCTTCTGATTTTAGCAGGTGCAGGCTCAGGTAAGACACGGGTTCTGACACATAGAATTGCTTATTTAATTGATGAAAAGGGGGTTAATCCCTGGAACATCCTTGCCATTACCTTTACAAATAAAGCCGCAGGAGAGATGCGGGAACGTGTGGATAATATCGTTGGTTTTGGCTCGGAACAGATTTGGGTCAGCACATTTCATTCGGCCTGTGTGCGGATTTTACGCCGGTTTGCAGATTATCTTGGGTATGGACGTAATTTTGTCATCTATGATATGGATGACCAGAAGAGTGTCATTAAAGAGATATGCAAGCGTCTGAATATCGATACGAAGATATGCAAAGAGCGGATGCTTCTTTCCATGATTTCTTCGGCGAAGAATGAAATGATTGATGCCAAAGAATATGCCCTTGGTGCTGCAGGCGATTACTCAAAATTGAGAGTTGCCGATGTTTACAAGGAATATGAACGCATCCTTCTTAAAAATAATGCCATGGACTTTGATGATTTGCTGATGAAAACGGTGGAGGTGCTTCGCAACAACGAGGATGCCCGTAATTATTATCAGGAACGCTTTAAATACATCATGGTGGATGAGTACCAGGATACGAATACGGTACAGTTTCGTTTAGTGAGCCTCTTAGCGGGAAAATATAAAAATCTCTGTGTCGTTGGTGATGATGACCAGTCCATTTATAAATTCCGTGGAGCCAATATTTATAATATTTTGAACTTTGAAAAAGAATTTCCCGATGCAAAGGTTATCAAACTGGAGCAGAATTACCGTTCTACCAAGAACATTCTGGAGGCGGCCAATTCAGTTATTCAGAATAACAAGGGAAGAAAAGATAAAAAGCTGTGGACTTCCAATGATATTGGGGATAAAATCGTTTTTCACCAGTATCAGAGTGAATATGATGAAGCTTTCCAGGTGGTCGATGAAATCGGAAAAACCGTGGCGGCAGGCAAGGCGAAATATAACGACTTTGCTATTTTGTACCGGACTAATGCCCAGTCCCGTGTTTTGGAAGAAAAATTTGTGGCGAAGAACATTCCTTATAAAATCGTCGGCGGTGTAAACTTCTATCAGCGTCGGGAAATCAAGGATATTCTGGCCTATTTAAAAACCATTGATAACGGTCAGGACGATTTGTCCATTCAGCGAATTATCAATGTGCCTAAACGAGGCATTGGTATGACAACCCTCGGAAGAATCATTGAGTATGGACAGGCCAGAGATATGAATCTCTATGACGCACTGGGATGCTGCGGAGATATTCCAAAGCTTGGCCGGGCAGCAGAGAAAATCAAAGGTTTTGTCAATATGATAGATGTTTTCAGAGCCCAGAGTGAGTATATAACCCTTTCGGAACTTCTTCAGCATGTTCTTGAGGAGACAGGATATATTAAGGAACTGGAGGCCGAGTCCACAGAAGTGGCTCAGGGCCGTATTGAAAATATTGATGAATTGATGAATAAACTGGTTGCCTATGAAACCGATACGGATGAACCGACACTTAGTGGATTTCTTGAAGATGTGGCATTGGTAGCGGATATTGACAGCCTCGATGAAGCGGAAGATTATGTTGTGCTGATGACCTTACATAGTGCCAAGGGGCTGGAATTCCCATATGTTTATATGTGTGGTATGGAAGATGGTCTTTTCCCGAGTTATATGACGATTGTCAATGATGACCCGGATGAGATTGAGGAAGAACGACGTCTCTGTTATGTAGGTATCACCAGAGCCGAGAAACGGTTGACTATGACCTATGCAAGAAGCCGTATGGTTCGTGGTTCAACCCAGTATAGTAAGGTGTCCCGGTTTGTTCGGGAAATTGCACCGGAACTCTTTGATAAAGGTCGTATGCCTGAAAAGGAAAAACCGGAATCAAGGATTCAGCGTCCGTCAGATTTCACAAGAAAACAGGCGGCAAAGGTTACAGCTTCCTTCGGTAAAGAATTTGTTGTTCAAAAAGCAGCGAATTTAGACTACACAGTGGGGGATAGAGTCAAACATATTAAGTTTGGCGCGGGCACAGTGGTGAATATAGCTGACGGAGGCAGGGATTTTGAGGTCACAGTGGATTTTGACAAGTCCGGTGTGAAAAAGATGTTTGCCAGCTTCGCCAAGTTAAAACCAGTAGACTAAAAATGCTAAAAATATGATGGTATTTTTAAAGGAAAAGTGGTATACTATATGCAAATAACGGTTGGAAAGGGTGGACAACACAATGGGTAAAATAGAAGAAATTTTTAATGCAGCTAAGTTTGAAGAGTTAAAGAGCCTTGCTAAGGTTGGTGACCTTCTCAATAAGAAAGAAGAAGAAGCCAAGAAGAAATCTGTATGTAAAGTGGGATTGATTCTCGTAGGCGTTGTTGTTCTGGCAGCAGTAGCTTTTGCGGTCTATAAGTATCTTTCCAAGGACAGCATGGATGATTTCGACGATTTCGATGACTTCGATGATGATTTTGAAGATGATTTCGAAGACTTTGAAGATGATGTTGAAGATTTCGTAGATGACGTAGAAGACGAAGTTGAAGATGCTGTAGACGAAGTAACAGAGTAGATAATAAGCGATTTGTAAAATGGGGTGTTGAATCCATATTCAGCATCCCTTTTTTATACATTATAAAAAAAATAAAAAGAGATTGGATAGAGTATGAAAAAAAGTGAAATTTACGAAGGAATTATTGAAAATATAGATTTTCCAAACAAGGGAAATGTCTGGGTCAAAGGTGGCGAAGGTGAAGAACCGGTCAAAGTCATTGTAAAGAACGGCATGCCCGGACAAAAGATTCGTTTTCAGGTTAACAAAAAACGAAAAAACAAGTGCGAGGGACGGCTTTTAGAAGTACTGGCAAAGTCACCTCAGGAGACAAGAGAGCCTCTTTGCGACGAGTTCCCGGCCTGTGGCGGCTGTATGTACCAGACCATGGCTTACGAGGACCAGCTGGCGATGAAATCGGGACAGGTTCAGGCATTAATTGAGGAAGCACTGGTTAATGGCGGTCAGGTCAAAGCAGACAATCCAAATCAGGCAGACTATATATTCGAGGGCATTCAGGGCAGTCCGTTAGAATTCGGCTACCGGAATAAGATGGAATTCTCCTTTGGGGATGCCATCAAAGACGGTCCTTTGACTCTTGGACTTCATAAAAAAGGCAGCACCTATGATGTGCTGACTGTGGCAGACTGCAAAATCGTTCATGAAGACTTTACTAAGATTCTGAGCTGTGTTTTGGATTACTGCAAGGAACAGAAATTCTCCTATTACCGGAAAATGAGTCATCAGGGATATCTGCGTCATCTTCTTGTGCGCAGAGCCCAGACCACGGGGGAAATATTGGTCAATCTGGTAACATCAAGCCAGCAAGAGCATGATTTTTCAGAGTTGACAGAACGGATTCTGAAATTGGACTTGGAAGGCAAGGTTGCAGGAATTCTGCATATCATCAATGATTCTCTGGCTGATGTGGTTCAGAGTGATGAAACACGAATTCTTTATGGACAGGATTATTTTTATGAAATGATTCTCGGACTGAAATTCAAAATCAGCCCATTTTCATTCTTCCAGACAAATTCTCTGGGGGCCGAGGTCCTTTATACAGCAGCAAGAAGCTATATCGGAAGTACAAAGGATATGACGGTTTTTGATTTATATAGCGGTACTGGGACCATTGCCCAGATTCTTGCCGATGTTTCGAAAAAGGTTATCGGTGTGGAAATCGTTGAAGAGGCGGTTGAAGCGGCAAAGGAAAATGCGGTGCTCAATGGACTTTCTAACTGCGAATTTATCGCCGGAGATGTGCTGAAAGCACTGGATGATGTGGAAGAGAAACCGGACTTTATTGTTCTGGACCCGCCGAGGGATGGCATTCATCCGAAGGCATTGGAGAAGATTATCGGCTACGGCGTGCCGAAGATGGTTTATATCTCATGTAAACCGTCCAGCCTGGCAAGGGATATGGAGATTCTGCTGGCTGGGGGATATCGGGTGGAGAGCGTGAAGTGTGTGGATATGTTCCCAAACACAGTTCACGTCGAGACGGTCGTATTGATGTCAAGAGTGGAAGGGAAATAAGCCCGCAAAGCCTTATTTTAAGCCATTTCCCAGATTTGACATCCAAATCGATAA
>SAAB01000043.1 GCA_009929615.1 Clostridia bacterium
TACTATTTAGGTTGCATCTTTCGATGCGTTCGTTTCTTTTTGAATGTTCTCTATTTAAGAACTTTCGGGATTGTTTTATTGTTTAATTGTCAATGTTCATTGTGTTGCTTACTTTCGCCGTGCAACTGTTATATAGTAGCATATTGCAAAAATCTTGTCAACACTTTTTCAACATCTTTTTTTAAAGAAAATTGAAGTTTTTTGCATCTGTTGTCAGGCATCAAAAATGCTTGAACAAACAGTTGCTGACTTTGCTCGCCGACCTTACCAAAAAGACATGATACAGTGTTCAAAGTCGACGGAGAAGGAGGGATTTGAACCCTCGCGCCGCTATTAACGACCTACTCCCTTTCCAGGGGAGCCCCTTCGGCCTCTTGGGTACTTCTCCAAATAAAGCTGAAAATTATTCATTATGAAATTCTTAATACCGCACTTACTTTTGCAAGCAAATGCTTAACGGAGAAGGTGGGATTCGAACCCACGGTCCCTTTCGGAATCACTGGTTTTCAAGACCAGCTCCTTAAACCACTCGGACACCTCTCCAAAACAGTGCTTTAATAGTTTAACAGGTCTTAAAATGCTTGTCAAGCACTTTTCTTATCCTAATATCACACTTCTGCTATTCTGTTCTGCCCTCAAAGGGCGATTAATATCATATCATCAGAATGCCCCTGATGTCAACAATTTAGACCGACTTTTTTTACTAATTTTTTACATACCAAATGTAGTGTTTTGGCCCTTAAAAGCACCACAAAATCCAGTCTATTTTAACGCTGTCCGATTTTCAAATTGGGGACTGCATTTAAATCCAAGCCGTGACGAGTTCCCTTTAAAAATTCATAATATGCCGCACATCCAATCATAGCCGCATTATCTGTACACAAAATTGGTGATGGATAATAAAATTTTAAGCCTTCCGCCTCGCAGCCATCCTTCATAGCCTGACGCAATGCGGAATTTGAAGCAACGCCTCCCGCAAGAACAACCTTATCCATATGATATTCTCTGGCAGCTTCAATACTATGACCGACAATCGAGTCTACCACTGCCGCCTGAAAGGATGCCGCAACATCCGCCCGATTGACTTCTTGATGTTTCATCTCACAGGAATTAATATAGTTTAATACCGAAGATTTCAAGCCACTGAAGCTGAAGTCCAAAGGTGCATCTGAAATATGAGCTCTCGGAAACGAAATTGCCTTCGGGTCTCCCTCTTTTGACAGCTTATCAATTTTAGGTCCGCCTGGATAACCAAGGCCAATTGCTCTGGCAACTTTATCAAAAGCCTCTCCTGCTGCATCATCCCTTGTTTTCCCTATAATTTCATAAACACCGTAGTCTTTTACTAACACAAGATGGGTATGACCGCCAGATACTACCATCCCCAAAAATGGAGGCTCTAATTCTTTATTCTCAATATAATTTGCAGAGATATGTCCCTCGATATGATGGACTCCGACTAATGGAATATTTTTTGCATAACTGATAGCCTTTGCCGCTGCCACGCCAACCAACAAAGCACCAACAAGTCCCGGCCCATATGTCACCCCAATGGCATCCATATCCTCAAGCTTCATACCCGCATCGCTTAAGGCCTCCCGAATAACCGGATTGATTTTTTCGATATGCTTTCTCGAAGCAATTTCAGGCACAACGCCGCCATAGAGTTTATGAAGTTCAATTTGAGATGATATAACATTGGACAGTACTTCTCTTCCATTCTTCACAACTGCCGCTGCAGTCTCATCACAAGAAGATTCTATTGCCAAAATATAAATGTCTTTTTCCATATATCTATTCCTCTATTCCTCAAAGTTCAATTCCAAAGAGCGTCTGTCTTTTGCCGCATGTGCATTTGGAAAAATTTTTCGCGTATCTTCCATAAAAACTTCCGGATGCATAATAGCCGGACTATAATGGGTCAACCAAAGTTCTTTTACCCCTGCATCTTTAGCAAGATATGCCGCTTCTTCAAAGGTCATATGCTTATACTTCACAGCATTATTAATATCTCCCTTTTCCCCATACATACCTTCGCAAATAAATAAATCAGACCCCACTGCATTCTTTCGAATAGAATCTGTTGGCCGTGTATCCGTTGTGTAAGTAACTTTAATGCCTTTCCTGGCATTCCCAAGTACCATCTCCGGCTCATAACATTTGCCATCCATTTCAATCTGCTCGCCTTTTTGAAGCCGATTCCATAATTTCAGAGGCACGTCATTGGCTTTTGCTTTTTCCACATCAAAAAGGCCAGCTCTTGGTATAGATATACTATAACCGTAACAAGTGATTTTATGGTTTACACGAAAAGCATCAATATGATATCCATGAGCTTCGATATGCTGCTGTGTCTCTGTAAGTTCTATAAATTCGATTTTAAAAGGCAGCTCCGGTGCAATAACCCGCAGAGAATTGACAACCCGCTCTAACCCCTTAGGTCCAATCATCAGCAGTGGCTCCGTACGGTCAGAATTGCCCATTGCCAGCAGTATACCCGGCAGTCCGCTGATATGATCCCCATGAAAATGGGTGATGCATATCACATCCAACGGCCGGAAACTCCAGCCTTTTTCCCGAACAGAAATCTGGGTCCCTTCCCCACAATCAATTAACAGGCTGCTTCCATTATATCGAAGCATTAAAGATGTAAGCCACCGATATGGCAGCGGCATCATGCCTCCAGTTCCTAACAAACACAAATCCAACATAGCTTTTCCTCTTTATATCATTCTCAATCTATTTAACGGCTAAACAGCCGGTCCTTTAAAGACCGGCTACATAAGTTCTGTTATCTCAGTAACATCCGGTGCATATTTAAAGCCCTGAATCCACCGGTCATAGCAGGCTTCGCACAAATTAAACTGGTGCTTTTGTCCATCCTTGCCCCGGGAAAAATATCCCCAGACCTTTTCAATAGAAAGAAAATCTTCTTTTTCGATTAAATTTCCACAGCAATGACAAACAATTTTATTGTTTTCCATAATTTACTCCTTTGCATATTCCGTCGCCGTATTTCGACTTTATTATATAAAATCTACGGCACTTAATATATAGGAGATTACTGGTAGTTACGCTTCATGGGACCAGGTCATTAAAACAGCATCTTCTTTTGGCTGCGTATAAAACCCTTTTCGCATGCCACACACCTCAAATCCAAGACTGTTATATAATTTTTGTCCTGCCTCATTGCTCGCCCGAACCTCCAGAAAAAACTGTCGAACACCTTTTTCTATCCCTATATCCATCAGTCGTCGGACCATCCATGCCCCATACCCCTTCTTTCGGCATTCAGGTGCCACCGCTACATTGACAATTTCACCTTCATCCAAAGCAAAATAGAGACAACAGTATCCGACGATTTCGCCTTCGTCGTTCTCTGCAGTAATGAGCTCCGAACTCTCCTGTTTCAGAGAATCCGCAAATCCTTCCTTACTCCAGGGGTCTGTAAAGCACTGATTTTCAATAGTCACGACCCGTTCCAAGTCTTCAAAGGTCATTTTCCTTATAATCATTTCTGTTTTTCCCGTTCCAGCCGTTCGCGTTCAGCTTGTGATAATCTCAAATATTCCGGAACATGTTCATCGGCACTTTCGAACCGGCCTTCTTCAAAATAAAGACGTCCCAGAGAAGCCAGGGCACCCGCACGCTGTGCATTTAAATGAGGTGGTGCAAAACAGCACTTTACCTGAATATGTTCTTCAATATATGCTTTATGCACAGGGACACCGTCGCCAAGAAAGATAACATCTCTGCCCAGCTGATTGATTTCTTCAACTATGTCACTGATACCCACAGCTTTTTCCCGGCATATAACCCGGAACTCATCTCCCTCAAAGGTATACAGACCTGTGTATACCTGCTGCCGCCGTGCATCCATAATAGGGCATATCACCTGTTGATTTCCATAGAGATTAAATGCCAATGCATCCACAGTCGGCACATTAATAAGGGGTTTGTCTAAAGCAAGTCCAAGGCCCTTTGCCGTCGCTGCACCAATTCGAAGGCCCGTAAAAGAACCCGGGCCACCGGATATAACAATCGCATCAATATCTTCTAATTGGATTCCCGTCATCTTTACAACTTCATCCATCATTGGAAGCAGGGTTTGAGAATGTGTCTTTTTAAAATTCGTTGTATATTCTCCAATCAATTTGTCTTCTGCCATCAATGCCACAGAAGCCACCAGACCGGAACTTTCAATCGCCAGCAAAAGCATTATAAAACACCTCCTCTTTCCAATGTGATTTTCCGATAATCAAAACCTCTATCTAAATCTTTTTCAATCAAAATTCCCACAAAATCTTCAGGAAGTATTTCACGAATAAGATTCGCCCATTCAATCAGACATACCCCTCTGCCATAAATATAATCATCAAAGCCTATTTCATCCATCTCTTCCACATCACCAATACGGTAAACATCAAAATGATAAAAGGGCATTCTTCCCTCATCATACTCCTGTAAAATCGTAAAAGTCGGACTGCTTACGGCTTCTTCAATTCCCAGACCTGCTGCAAATCCCTGGGTAAAGACCGTCTTTCCCACACCCAAATCGCCGGTAAGACAATAGACATCTCCAGGCTGTGCTTCGCTTCCCATCTTTCTTCCATATTCATATGTTTCGTCTGCTGAAAATGTTTCTGTGACCATTTTTACCTACCTTTTAAATTTCAAACGTTTACAATCTACATGACTGGAAATGATTCGTTTCACTTCATCGCTGTCACCCATCTGCTCTTTGGACCAGATAAATGCATTTACTTTTGACATATACACAACAATTAAGTTTCCGTATTCTTTAACTTTGACAACTGCAGGCCACTTTAAACGTGTCTGTTTCTTATCCGCCCGTATCATAATTCCTTTTTCACTCAATTCATAGTGCAGCGGCTTTGAAAAATAGCCACTGGATGCTGCCTGTTTTTTGGCTTTAAACCAGAGCATCACAGGATTCACTACGGTGTACAAAGAAAAAATAATCAAAAAAAAGGCAAGATCATTTCTTCCCATAGACCCTATATGCGTAATAAGCCAGATACCTGCTCCAATGCTAATGGCAAGGCCAACCAGTCCTGACGGTGTTGTGTAGGAATACTCCATCAGAAAGCTGAAAATCTCCTTAGCTCCTGTTTTTATATCAAAAGAAGCCTGTGGCTCCCATACTTCTTCCTTCTCCGACTCCAGTTCTGTTTCAACTTCTTCCACTTCCGGATTTGTCTTTACATCTTCTTCCATATTCTGAGTACCTCCCATAATTAAAGAATCATCTGACATATAAAAGGCTGGCCCAAGTATATCTCACGCCAGCCTGAATTCCATATATTATATCATACCCACACTTAAAATTGAAGTGGTTTTTTAACCAGTTTGAAAACATAGTAAGAAACAATCGCCACCAATATACCCTTCACCACATTAAATGGTGTGATACCAATAATAATAATCTTCCACAAACTATCGATTCCCGGTAAAAATCCCGGTGTCATACCAGCAACATATCCAATCAGTGCATCCACCCCGCCAAACATATTCGAATACAGCGGCAATGTAATAAAATAATTAACAATCATTCCTGCTACGCACATCGCAACGGTTCCTGCTGCATAGCCAACAATCAGCTTATGTTTGCCTTTCCATTTTCTATATATAATGCTCAAAGGCAATACATAGGCACTTCCTACAATAAAGTTTGCCAGTTCACCGGCACCTATCGTCTTCGTTGAAAGAACTTTTAAAATATTCTTAATCAACTCAATAAAAACGCCTGCCGCCGGTCCAAAACCGAGGCCTCCAAGTACAGCAGGCACATCACTGAACTCAATTCTTAAAAAGCCCAGATACCCTGGTGATTCCAAAAGCATCAGCACATAGGCCAAAGCAGAAAATAATCCTACAACTACCAGTTCCCTCGTTGAAAATAATGTTTTTTTAGCTTCCATAACTTTCTGTCTCTCCTTTTTAGTAAGGAAATTCTCTGTTTGTACGTATAATAAAAGCCCCGACACAAAATTGCGTCAGGGCACAGTAAACACACGTCATTTTCTTCCATCCAGACTATAACTGTCGGCTTCGGAATCTCACCGAATCGGCCTTGCGGCTCGTGGGCTGTACCACCGGTAGGGACTTGCACCCTGCCCTGAAAATTTCCTATTATTCTTATTCATAAATTATACCGCGATAGCTATATATTTTCAACCTATATTTACAATTTCATTGTCAACTGAATACGTTTTTTCTGCAGGTCCACGCTCATAACTTTGACATCCACTACATCGCCTACACTGACAACTTCCATCGGATGTTTAACAAACTTTTTATTTGTCAACTGTGAGATATGAACCAGACCATCCTGATGGACACCGATATCCACAAAAGCGCCAAAATCTATAACGTTTCGCACAGTGCCTTTAAGTATCATGCCTTCTTTTAAATCCTTCATTTCCAAAACATCGGTTCTGAGGATTGGCTTTGGCATCTCATCTCGTGGGTCTCTTCCCGGTTTCTCCAGTTCCTTAACAATATCCTTTAAGGTGATTTCCCCCAGACCTACTTCCTCTCCCAATTTCTTATAATCCTTAATCTGGTGGCTCAGTCCGGATAATTTTCCGTCCAGAATATCTGCTTTGGTATATCCAAGTTTTTTTAGTAATGCTTCAGCCGATTTATAAGTCTCCGGATGAACACTCGTCCGGTCCAAAGGATTGTCTCCGTCAAGAATACGCATAAATCCCGCACACTGCTCAAAAGCCTTTGGTCCAAGCTTTGGCACTTTCAAAAGCTGACGTCTGTTTTTAAAACGTCCGTTTTCCTCCCGATAGGCAACGATATTTTTCGCAATCGGTTTGCTGATACCGGAAATATATTCTAACAAGGAAGCCGATGCCGTATTCAAATCTACACCCACCCGGTTTACACAGTCTTCAACCGTACCGCCGAGAACATCGTTCAACTTCTTTTGATTCATATCATGCTGATACTGACCAACACCAATAGCTTTTGGTTCAATCTTTACCAGTTCTGCCAATGGATCCTGTAAACGCCGTGCAATTGATGCCGCACTTCTCTGTCCTACATCGAACTCCGGAAATTCTTCCGTGGCCAGCTTGCTTGCTGAATAAACAGAAGCCCCGGCCTCATTGACAATAATATATTCTACCCGGGTATCCAGTTCCTTTAAAAGCTCAACAATAACCATCTCTGACTCTCTGGATGCCGTACCATTTCCCACAGATATGAGTGTGACTCCATATTTTTTGATAAGATTTTTCAAAATCTTCTTTGATTCTGCCACTTTTTTCTGAGGTTCTGTCGGATAGATAACTACTGTATCAAGGACTTTACCCGTACCGTCAACCACTGCCAGCTTGCAGCCTGTCCGAAAAGCAGGGTCCCATCCCAGGACAACTCTTCCGGCAATCGGTGGCTGCATAAGCAGCTGCTCCAGATTCTTTCCGAAAACTTTAATGCCTCCGTCTTCTGCTTTTTCCGTCAGTTCATTTCGGATTTCCCGTTCAATGGCAGGTGCAATAAGCCGGTGATAACTGTCATTAATCACATCCCTGAGAACTTCTGCCGTTTCCACACCATCCTGACGGATAACCTGTTTTGCCAGGTAGCGAAGAATCTTTTCTTCCGGTGTTTCTATACGAACACTCAAAAACTTTTCTTTTTCGCCACGGTTTATAGCCAGGATGCGGTGTCCCGGTATTTTATTGACCGGTTCTTCATAGTCATAATAATTTTCATAAACAGATTTTTCTTTTTCATCTTTACCTTTGGAAATGACTTTTCCCTCTTGTGAGGTTATTCTACGTATATAAGTCCGGTAGTCTGCCGAATCAGAAATCATTTCAGCCAGAATATCCTTGGCCCCTTCCAGAGCTTCCTCTGCCGAAACCACACCTTTCTCTTCTGAAATATAGGCTTCCGCTTCCTCTATCAATGGTTTCTTCGTCATTTGGAGCAGAATAATATTTGCCAATGGTTCAAGTCCTTTTTCTTTTGCCACTGTTGCTCTCGTCCGACGCTTTGGGCGGTATGGGCGATATAAATCATCTACCGCCACCATGGTAGCTGCTGCTTCAATCGCTTTTTTCAGTTCATCTGTAAGCTTGCCCTGGTCCTCAATAGAAGACAATACCTGAGCTTTTTTCTCTTCCAGATTTCTAAGATAGAGAAGCCGTTCATGAAAGTCACGAAGCACCTCATCATTCAAAGAGCCCGTAACCTCTTTTCGGTATCTGGCTATAAAAGGAATGGTATTTCCCTCATCAATGAGTTTTATAACTGCTTCACTCTGCCATGGCTTAATATCTAATTCCTGACTTATTGTTTTTATTATATCCATATCTATTCTACTCCTGACTTCTTCGGCATATCCGATAATATCTTCGTATTATTTAAAAACAGCAGGCTGCTATTCATCGTATGCAGCCTGCCTTCTTATTCTCTATCCGCTACTCACTAAGCAGACGATCAATTAATTCATAACCTTCTTCAATAACAACATTACCGCTTTCAGACGCTTCCCGCTCATTATAATTCCAAGTCTTTTCCAAATCTTTACGGCTATCGTAAATCAGAAAAGGTACCGGATTTGATGAGTGGGTACGAATGCAGATTGGTGTCGGATGGTCCGGCATAACCAGCAGGCGATAATCTTCTCCCGAAGCATCCAACGCCTCTGTTAATGGTTTGATTATGCGCGCATCCATGTTCTCGATGGCTTTAATTTTACGTTCCACGCTTCCCTGATGCCCCATCTCATCCGGTGCTTCAAGATGTATGTACACAAAATCACTTCCATCTTTTAAAAGGGTATCTACAGCCGCTTTGGCTTTTCCTTCGTAATTCGTATTCAGTCCACCGTTGGCTCCTTCTACCTCAATGTTTTTCATCTCTGCACCGACAGCAATACCTTTCAGTAAGTCTACCGCAGAAATCATTGCCCCTTTTAAATGGGTCTTTTCTTCAAAAGAAGTGAGTGCCGGACGGGTACCCGCACCCCAGAACCAGCAGGAATTGGCTGGATTCAAGCCTTGCTTCCGGCGTTCTACGTTTAACGGATGATTTTCCAAAATATCATAACTTTTTTTCATCATCTCCAGAAGCATTTTATCCTTCGGCAGATAATCTTTAATAACAGAACCCAAATGATCATGGGGTGGCACTAAGTCCACAACCCGTCCATTGTCCCATATAAGTAAATGTCGGTAACTGGTTCCCACATAGAATTTATAAATGTCCGTTTCCAGTTCTTTTCGAACAGCTTCCAGCAAAATGGCTGCATCTTCTGTGGATATCTCGTCAGAACTATGGTCAATAATCGTCCGTTCTTCATATGGGATCCCATCTTCCTCAGACAAGGTCACTATATTACAACGTAGAGCAACGTCGGTTTCTTTCATATCCACTCCGATACTCAGAGCTTCCAATGGTGAACGTCCTGTATAATAAACTCTTGGATTATATCCCAAAACCGCTAAATTGGCGGTGTCACTTCCCGGACTCATGCCTTCAGGAATCGTATGTGCCATGCCGATTTCAGATTTTTTTGCCAATGCATCCAATGTTTCTGTCCTGGCATATTCCAACGGGGTCTTACCGTTAAGTTCCTGCAATGGCTCATCGGCCATACCGTCTCCCAACATTACTATATATTTCATAATATTTTCCTCCCTCTCTACTCTCTGGATAATATTTTAAGATAATGAACTCCCTGGGTTTTTTCCAGTGCATCTATCAAATCTGACAAATCACCGGTTGTATTTAAAATTTCAATGCTCAATGTCACCGAAGCCACCCCATTAATAGGAATCGCTTGATGAATAGTCAATATATTGGCATGATATTCTGCCACACAATTTAACAGACCTGATAAAAGGCCCGGCTCATCATCCAGCTGAATCATCACCGTAAAGGTTCTTCCTCGGGAATTATCATGAAAAGGAAAAATGTCGTCCTTGTATTTATAAAAAGAACTTCTGCTGATTCCTACCCGTTCTGTTGCTTCCTGAACAGTCATGACTTTTTCAGAGTCGAGAAGCCGTTTGGCCTCAACAACTTTTAAGAGTACCTCCGGCACTGCCTTTTTCTTTACAACATAATAATTAATTCGGTCTTTCGTATTCATGTATCCGGCCTCTATTCTGTCTTATTTTTACCAAGACTCCGCCATTTTAAATAGGCGTTAATGAACGGGTCGATATTTCCGTCCATGACACTGTCCACATTGCCGATTTCCGTATTTGTCCGATGGTCTTTTACCAGTTTATAAGGCTGCATAACATAGGAACGTATCTGGTTACCCCAACCGATTTCCTTAACCTCGCCTCGAATATCTGAAGCTTTTTCTTCATTCTCCTGCTGTTTCAAAATAAACAGCTTGGCTTTCAGCATCTGCATGGCTTTATCTTTATTCATGTGCTGCGAACGTTCATTCTGGCACTGAACAACAATACCTGTTGGCAAATGGGTAATACGAATTGCGGAAGACGTCTTATTAATATGCTGTCCACCGGCTCCGCTGGAGCGATACGTATCAATACGTAAATCTTTATCATTAATTTCTACATCTAAATCTTCTTCAATCTCAGGAATAACATCACAGGAGGCAAAAGAGGTCTGCCTCTTTCCTGCTGCATTAAAAGGTGATATACGCACCAGTCGGTGAACACCCTTTTCCGCTTTCAGATATCCGTAAGCATTTTCTCCATTGACCTGCATAGTAATGGCTTTGATTCCGGCCTCATCTCCATCAAGGAAATCCAGCACTTCTGTCGCAAAACCATGTTTTTCTGCCCAACGGCTGTACATACGGTACAGCATTCCAGCCCAGTCGCAGGCCTCCGTACCGCCGGCACCTGCATGCAGGGTTAAAATGGCATTATTATCATCATATTCACCATTCAGCAATGTAGCAACACGAAGTTCTTCGAGTTCCTCAATAAAGAGATTTAGAGCTTCTTCAATTTCAGGAATCAGACTTTCATCATTCTCCTCATACCCCATCTCAATCAAGGTTTCCACATCTTCATAGGCAACTTCTAATCTGGAATACTTTTCCACTGTATCCTTCAGATGCTTAAGTTCCTTCATCGCCTTTTGGGAATCGTCCGGGTCATCCCAGAAACCCGGCTCTTCCATAATATTCTCTAATTCACCAATTCTTGACTTTTTATAAGCCAGGTCAAAGTGAATCCCTCACTTCCGCTAATGGTATTTCATAACTCGTTATGATTCCTTTGAATTGATCCAATTCAACCACTGCTTCACCCTCTTTCTATACTCTGTATCTGCAGGCTATTTATTTCGTCCACAGCATTGTTTATATTTCTTACCACTGCCACATGGACATGGGTCATTCGGATAAACTTTATCTTCTTTACGGCGTGTTGGTTCTTTTGGTCCGGATGCATCCTTGTTTGTTCCTGTCACTTTGGCAACTTCTTCTCTCTCCGCATTCTGCTGAATACGAACATGCATCAGTGCCTGAACTGTATCCTCAAAGATACCCTGAATCATCTCATCAAACATATCTGAACCGGCAAAACGGTATTCTACCAGTGGATCTCTCTGGCCATAGGCCTGAAGACCAATACTCTGGCGCAACTGATCCATGTTATCAATATGGTCCATCCAGCGACGGTCCATCATCTTCAAAATAACAACACGTTCCAGTTCACGAATATGTTCTTCTTCAGGGAATTCTTTTTCTTTTGCTTCATAAATCTCATAAGCTTTATCCTGAAGTTCCTGGATAAACTGTTCTACTGTCTGACCTGCATGATCCTCTGCACGCCACGAAACATTGTGGTAAGGAATAACCGCATACAGTCCCTGTGCCAGACTAATCATATCCAGGCTTTCTGCAGCTGTTTTCTGTTCCAGTTTATCGATATCCTGCTCCCCAACCTGAGTTTCTGCAGGAATATGCATATGCACATGGTGACGAATAACATCACGAATCATCTTCAGAACAACATCACGCATATTATCGCCATCCAATACACGCAGACGTTCGCCATAAATTGTTTCACGCTGATCATTCATAACCTGGTCATATTCTAATACATTTTTACGAATACCATAGTTATTCGATTCAATCTTCATCTGAGCTTTTTCTACAGCACTTGAAAGCATCTTATGCTGAATCGCCTCACCATCCGGGAATCCAAGGGAATTAAACATACCCATAAGACGTTCCGAACCAAAAAGGCGCATCAAATCATCTTCCAGAGAAATGTAAAATCTGGATTCACCCGGGTCACCCTGACGTCCTGCACGACCACGGAGCTGATTATCAATACGACGGGACTCATGTCGTTCTGTACCTATAATCATAAGACCGCCCACATCTGCAACGCCTTCGCCAAGTTTAATATCCGTACCACGGCCTGCCATATTCGTCGCGATAGTAACCGCACCCATCTGTCCGGCTTCTGCAACGATTTCTGCTTCCAGTTCGTGAAATTTAGCATTCAATACTTTATGAGGAATTCCCCGTTTTTTCAATGCATCACTGAAAATCTCGGAAGATTCAATGGTAATCGTACCAACCAGAACCGGTTGTCCCTTTGCATGAGCTTCTGTAATAACATCTGCAACGGCATCAACCTTTTCTTTTTTCGTCTTATAAACCAAATCTTCATGGTCTTTACGACGTACAGGTTCATTGGTTGGAATCTCAATAACATCCATTCCATAAATATCGCGGAATTCCTGTTCCTCTGTCAAAGCAGTACCTGTCATACCTGCTTTTTTCTCATATTTATTAAAGAAGTTCTGGAAGGTAATCGTTGCCAGAGTCTTGCTTTCCCGTTTAACCTTTACGCCTTCTTTTGCTTCAATTGCCTGATGCAGACCATCAGAATAACGACGTCCCGGCATAATACGTCCCGTAAATTCATCTACAATCAGAACCTGATCATCTTTTACAACATAATCGTGGTCTCTGTGCATCAGATTATGGGCACGAAGCGCCAGGATAATATTATGCTGAATCTCTAAATGTTCTGCCTCTGCCAGGTTATCAATGTGGAAGAACTGCTCAACCTTTTTCACACCATCTTCTGTTAAGGATACTGTCTTCTCCTTCTCATTGACAATGTAATCTCCCGTCTCGACAATCTCTTCGCCCATAATAGCCGTCATCTTTGTCATCTCACCACTGGCTTCTCCACGTTCCAGCTGACGCGCCAGAATATCACAGGCTCTGTACAGCTCTGTAGATTTACCACTCTGGCCCGAAATAATCAATGGGGTTCTGGCCTCATCAATTAAAACAGAATCGACCTCATCGATAATGGCATAATGAAGTCCTCTCTGAACCAGTTTCTCTTTATAAACAACCATGTTATCTCTCAGATAATCAAATCCCAGTTCATTGTTCGTCGCATAGGTAATATCGCAGCCATAAGCCACCTTCCTCTCTTCCGGTGTCATGCTGTTTAAAACAACACCAACGGTAAGACCAAGGAACTCATGGAGTTTTCCCATCCACTCCGCATCACGCTTTGCCAGATAGTCATTAACTGTAACGATATGGACACCATTACCCGCCAAGGCATTCAAATATGCCGGCAATGTAGATACAAGGGTTTTTCCTTCACCGGTTTTCATCTCTGAAATACGGCCCTGATGAAGAATGATACCGCCAACCAGCTGCACACGATAAGGCTTCATGCCCAAAACTCGTGAAGCCGCCTCACGGACAACTGCAAATGCTTCTGGAAGTATATCGTCTAATGTTTCACCGCGTTCAAGACGCTCTTTAAAAATATCTGTTTTGCCTCTCAGCTCTTCATCCGACAGTTTTGCCACTGCTGGTTCAAGAGCTTCAATCTTATCTACCAATGGATATACCCGTTTCAGCTCTCGCTGACTGTGGGTCCCCAGGATTTTCGAAAAAAAGCCCATCCTTATCACTCCTACTAATTCTTCTATATTATTTTTCAAACTTCCTTTTAACACGTACAAATCATTGTATCACAGAAATAAAAGTTTGCCAATAATTAAATCAGTCCCCGACGGACACCGGTCCACCTCCGACGAACATTGACATAAAAAGACGGCTGTTCGTCACAGCCGCCTTTTGCTTCTTCTTATTCATTCAATTTTAATACTCCGGTTCAATCAAACCGTAAGTATTCCCTTTACGTTTATACACCACATTCACATCATCTGTTTCCGCATTACGGAAAACAAAGAAGTTGTGTCCAAGCAGTTCCATCTGTATACAGGCTTCTTCAGGATCCATCGGTTTCATAGCAAATTTCTTGCTTCGTACAATCTGTACATCATCCGGATCTTCTGTCTCCATCTCAATATAGGCTTTCTGGAAATTGCCTCCGCCTCTGTTTCTGTTAACCAGACGGGTTTTGTGTCTACGCATCTGTCTTTCGATAATCTCTTGTACCAAATCAATAGAAACATACATATCATCACTTACCTGCTCAGCACGGATGACACTTCCCTTTACCGGCACGGTAACTTCTATTTTCTGGCGATTTCTTTCAACACTGAGCGTTACGATTGCCTCAGTCTCTGGAGTAAAATATTTCTCCAGTTTTCCAATCTTCTCGTTAATAGAATCTTTCAAACCCTGAGTCACATCGATATTTTTGCCGCTGATAGTAATACGCATACATATCACTCCTTACTGTGTTATTATGTTTCAATTATATCACATCTTCCAATTCTTTCAAGCTAACTGCCTATATTTTCTGAAAATATTTTATAATTTCAATCTTTTTTCACAAATAGCTGACTATATTAAAGCATTCGACTCTATCGAATGAACAACTAAAAAGTCAAGAGATTCTTCTCAATTTGCTACGTTTTTCACATTTTTACCAAAACATACATTTGCCCCTTTACACAAATATTCATCCTTATTCATTGTGGATAAAGTGGATAACTCTGTGCATAATTCAAATTTACTGGATTCATAAGATTTTTCATTGTGGATAAGTTTGTGAATTGTGGATAACTCAAAATGAATATTAATCGTATTATACATTCATTCGACATAGTTTTTGTGCAAATTTAATAATCCAGCATATTTCGAGTATCTTTTCATCAGCTTTTCCACATCTTATACCCACCCTGGTGGATAAAATGATCCTCCTTAATGCAAAAACACCCGATAAATCTATAAGATTCATCGGGTGTTTTTATATTATCAGAAAAAGGAAATCAAATTAATTAACAATACGTGTTGCACGGCTAGGTGTTCCACCGTAATACATGCTTGTTTCAATAATACCTGTGCTGTAATCACTGGCATGAATGATGTTTCCATTACCGCTGTAAATTGCGATATGTCCAATCTCTCCACCATATGAGTATCCAAGCAAATCACCAGGCTGAAGTTCATCAAGCGATACGGAGTATCCGTAATTCAACTGTGGTGTACAGGTTCTTGGAAGTGAGTATCCAAAGTTAGAGTAAATACTCTGAACAAATCCTGAACAGTCAGCACCATTTGTCAAAGAAGTTCCTCCCCATACATATGGGTTTCCAAGGAAGTTTCTTGCATAGTCAACAATCTGCTGACCTGTGCTGCTATAGCTGTCACCGGAATTACCTTCATTATAAGATGGTTCTTCCTGTGCAGGCTCACTTGTTGTCAAATAATCACTGTGGATATAAGCAGATGTTCCGTTATAATCAACACGGCTCCATCCATTTTCAACAATACCTGTTCGAGTTACGCTTTCGCCCTGTCCTAAACTTCCAACTCTTTCAGAACCGGAATCTGCGTTTGCTCTAACATTAACAGCATCTGTTGTCCATACAGTTTCATATGTATCTTCAATGTATAAAGAATAGTTTTCTTCTGCAGGAGCTTCCGTCTGTTCTACCGGAGCTTCTGTTTCCTGTGCAGGTGCTTCTGTCTGCTCTACTGGAGCTTCTGTCTGTCCTGCCGGAGCTTCTGTTTCCTGTACAGGTGCTTCTGTCTGTTCTACTGAAGCTTCTGTTTCCTGTGCTGCGGATTCAGCTACAACTGCTGATTCTAATTCAGCCTGCTTCTGAGCTTCCTCTTCCATGGTAACTGCTGAATTGTATGCAACGCCAACTTCGACTGCATGGTTCTTTACAAAACCTTCTACACCGTCTTTATTGACTTTTGTCCAATCCGCTTCTGGAAGAACCTCGACAACATCAAGAACTTCTTCTGCACCTGCCGTAGCAATAACTTCTGCATCGTCGGATGCTGCTGCTTTAATTTCAACATCTCCTGTAACAACCTTTGCATAGCTGTTTACAGTATCTGTATTCTTAGCTGTTTCTTCTGCTGCCTTACCTGTTACAACATACTGTGCTGCAACGTATCCTTCACAGGCACCTGACTGAATATGAAGCCATTCAGCGTTTGTTCCATCCTCGATAACCTCGAATCCGGCACCATTGTAAAGCTTACCAACTGCCTCACTGTCTGCATTTGGTTCTCTACGAATCATTACACAATCTTCTGCTGTAGAAATTCCTTTCTTGTAAAAAGGCGAAGCAACTTCTTCAGTAGCTGTATAAATAATTTTTCCCTGGATATCTAAATCTCCAAACGAAACTTCAATATTTGTTGTAGTAACAGGAGCCGCCTGAACCCCCAGTGGATTTGTCCCAAATACAACTGCTGCGGCTAAGCCGAAAGCGTAGGGTGCAAATTTATTTTTTCCCATTGGTCATTTTCCTCCTTATTGCAGTAATTTTATGTTCTTGTAAATCATTTGTTACGTTTTCAAAAACATATATTGCATTTTTGTTACAAGTATCATTCTAGCAAACTCTTTACCCCTTGTCAAGGAATATTGTAATTTTTTTGTAACAATTTATTTACAATTGCACCATGAACTTGTAACAAACCGCCTTTTGGAGGCTTAAATGGCCTTTATTCTACATCCATATTTTTTCTAATCTTATGGTCCTCTATAATAATCTTTTTACCCTTAAATAACCGTCCCAATGCCCGTTTAAAAGCCGCTTTTGACATATTCATCTCTCTCTCGATGACTTCCGGAGAAGCCTTCTCCGTAAATGGAAGAATGCCATCGTAGCTTTCAAGAACTTCCATGACCGTTTCCGCATCTTTATCCATCTGGAACTCAACTTTATCACGGGTGCTTAGTTCTAATTTCCCGTCTTCTCTAACTTTAACAACCCGAACCTTTATAGAATCTCCAACATAATACTGGCCATGGACGTTCTGTGCAGGAATCATCCCATGATATTTACCATCTACGGCAATAAATATTCCCATCTCAGGATTTACCTGATATATAATTCCCTCAGTCAGGTCATCCTTTTCGTAAGGAGCATCTGAACTAAGATAGTCATAAATCTTCATTGTCCCGCAAAGGCGTTTACTTTTATCTATATAAAGAGCTACCGGATAACTCTTTTCTACCTTCAGCTTTACCGTCTGTTCTTTATATGGCAGGAATAAATCCTTTTCCAGTCCCCAGTCCAAAAAGGCTCCTATTTTACCGACTTCTTTAACGCGAAGGCTTTCAACCTGTCCAAGTGTAAGTTTTGGTTCCTGTGTTGTCGCAATCAAACGATCGCTGGAGTCTCTATATATAAAGACTTCCATCTCGTCTCCCGTTTTCGCATCTTTAGAAACATACTTTTTCGGCAGCAAAACAGCTTCGTCCTCATCGCCTAAATATACCCCAAAGTCTTTGATTCGAACAATCTTCAAGACCTGCTTTTCTCCTAATTTTATCATTTTCTGCTCCTATTCTGTGAATTCCGTAATCACACACACTTTGCCTTCTCCATTTTCCAGAAGAATTGTTACTTTACCTTCTTGTACCTGCTTCTTTGGTGTTAAAATCTCACCATAAAAAGCCGGGACCTTATATTCTACCCGAACCTGCCGAATTTTAAAATCCTCTGGCAGATATTCCATAGCAATTGCCACATACCGTCCATTATTCATATGATGATTTGTATCAAGACATGCTCTCGTTACTTTAACGATATCTAAGGTTTCGAATTCACCACTTATGCCAATCTTACGACCTGCATATTCCATCGGTTCTTTTTCTTCTATACCATAGACTTTTGTCATATCCTCATCCGGTCTCACCAACTGACCGTTCTTCACATCAATCATGGCCCACACTGAATTCGCCCGAACCAGACGGTTTCCCTCGGCATCATCAATAATAAAATTTCTCATGCCTAAAAATCCTTTAAATCCATAAGCCCATGTTCCCACAGAAATGTTCTCACCATATTTTGGATAACGTTCCACAACAATCTGCCAGCTGTTTAAAATCCATACACTGCCCGCTTCTTCCAGCACCTCTGGTCCAACGCCAAGAGAATCTGAATGAAAGCAGCTGCAATCCTGAAAATAATTAATCACCTGTGCCATGTCTGTTTTAAAATCTCCGCCTACTTCACTGTAGGTTACCGAACGATTCATCCTATACATACTACACCTTCTCACTAAATTGTTCAAAAAAAGACATTTTACTAAAGATTTCCTTTAATAAAATGTCTAAATATTAGCTGGGCTGGAAGGATTCGAACCTTCAAATGCTGGAGTCAGAGTCCAGTGCCTTGCCATTTGGCGACAGCCCATTATTGGGTCAACAATTGCATTATACACTAGTCATATATCTTTGGCAAGTACTTTTTAAAAATTTTTTCGACTTTTTTATTTAGTGTAAATGCCCTTGTTCACCCTGGACTTTTTATCCCTCAATATCATGCAGCTGCTTCTTCATTTCCAGTATCTGGTCTCTCAGTTGAGCCGCCATCTCAAAGTTTAATTCTGCCGCCGCACTATGCATCTTCTTAGTTAATTTTGAAATCAATGCCTTGAGCTCTTTCTCGCTCATAGACTCAATATCCTTCTCAAATTCATCCTGTGGTGCATCAGCTGCCTTTGATATACTAATCAAATCCCTGACCGCCTTCTTGATGGTCTGCGGTGTAATACCATGCTCTTCATTATAAGCTTGCTGAATTGCCCGACGTCGATTCGTCTCACTAAGCGCCCTGTTCATAGAATCTGTCATATTATCTGCATACATAATAACATGACCATCCGAGTTTCGTGCAGCACGGCCAATGGTCTGAATTAGGGATGTCTCTGAACGCAGGAAGCCTTCCTTATCTGCATCCAGTATAACAACCAGTGTAATCTCCGGAATATCCAGTCCTTCCCGTAAAAGGTTGATGCCTACCAATACATCAAACACATTCATACGCAAATCCCGGACAATCTCAGAACGTTCCAGCGTATCTATATCCGAATGTAAATATTTGACCCTTATTCCTGACTCTCGCATATAATCCGTCAAATCTTCCGCCATACGTTTTGTCAATGTCGTAACCAGTACTTTATTACCTTTTTCGGTTTCCCGGTTAATCTCGCTTATCAAATCATCAATCTGACCCTTCACAGGACGCACTGTCACCTCTGGGTCAAGGAGTCCTGTCGGACGAATAATCTGTTCCGCACGAAGCAGTTCGTGCTCCGACTCGTACACACTTGGTGTCGCTGATACAAAAAGCATCTGGTCAATCTTGCTTTCAAACTCCTGAAAATTCAATGGTCTGTTATCCTTAGCCGATGGCAGTCGGAAACCATAGTCAACCAAGGTACTCTTTCGAGACTGGTCTCCTGCATACATACCTCTGACCTGCGGAATAGTCATATGGGACTCATCTACAATCATAAGGAAATCATCCGGAAAGTAATCCATTAAAGTATGGGGCATCGACCCAGGCTCCAGTCCGGCCAAATGTCTGGAATAATTTTCGATACCTGAACAGAAACCTGTTTCCCGCATCATCTCAATATCAAAGTTGGTTCGTTCTGAAATACGCTGGGCCTCCAGAAGCTTATCTTCACTTTTAAAATACTTAACCCGATCTTCCAATTCTTTCTCTATATTAATGATGGCCGCATCCATCTTCTCCTTGGAAACAACATAGTGGGATGCCGGAAAGATAGCTACATGTTCAAGTCTCGCTTTAATCTCGCCTGTCAACGGGTCAAAGGACGTAATCCGGTCTACTTCATCCCCAAAAAATTCAATACGAATCGCCTCTTCACCAGAAGCTGCCGGGAATACTTCAACAACATCACCGTGTACACGGAAAGTTCCCCGCTTAAAGTCCATATCATTTCTGTCATACTGTAAGTCAATAAGTTTCCGGACAACGTCATCCCGTTCCCGCTCCATGCCCGGGCGGAGTGAAACAACCATCTCCTTATAATCAATGGGACTTCCTAAACCATAGATACAGGATACGGATGAAATAATAATAACATCTTCTCTTTCTGCCAATGCAGCTGTGGCCGAGTGACGTAGCTTATCAATCTCATCATTAATCGCTGAATCCTTGGCAATATAAGTATCTGACTGAGGTACATAGGCCTCGGGCTGATAATAATCATAATAGGACACAAAATACTCCACCGCATTATCCGGAAAATACTCTTTGAATTCACCATAAAGCTGTGCAGCCAGCGTTTTGTTATGAGCAAGTATCAACGTCGGCTTATTCAAGGCCTGAATAACATTCGCCATGGTAAAAGTCTTTCCTGAACCGGTAACTCCGAGCAGTGTTTCAAACTGATTGCCCTCTTTAAATCCCTGGACCAATTCCTTAATCGCCTGTGGCTGGTCTCCCGTCGGTGCATATTCCGATTTCAAATTGAATAGTGCCATCTATATTACACCTCCATTTGCAATTTACATTTTCTCAATTCATTGCCTCTAGTATAGCACAGCCCTCTTGGCCTTGTAAATATATCAGTCGTACATTTGTTCGACAGCGTGCCTAATCTTCTTCATTCTCAATTCCGTAGATATCTTCCAGCCTCAGCTTTTTATCCACAATCTGAATCCAACGGCCCTCCAAATGATACTTTGCAACTATGCCTGTAAACTGAATATACTCGCCGCCATCTTCATCCTCTGTGCACATCTTATCTTTCTGAAAATAGATAATCGTAACCATCGGATGTTTTCCTGCGTCCAGCATCTGTTCTATCTTTGCCAGCTGCCAGTCCAGGTATTCCTTTGCTTCTTCAGACAACTCAACTCTAGGTACCACAATCCTCCGTTTAGCTGCAATGGCCTCTTCATGACCTTTGAGTGCCGCAAAGGGCGCAAATATCTTCGCCCTGTTCTCAATACTCATCCTCGGATGTTTCACCCGATTCAAGTTTTTCAAAGGATACTCCCTCTCTATAATATCGTCATAGTTCATATTCATTCTCCTATGCCTTATGGCCGCCAATCTGATTATTCCGTTCCATCGTTGTCGCTCCTTCTTCCAGATTCATACCTTTCAAAATAGCATTCTTCCCATACTTCTTTTTAATATCCAGCATAGCAGCCTGAAGTCTCCGTTCCTTCTCCCGTTCTTCAGGATTCGTAAACAAATCAAGCTGTTCAAAGCCTTCTCTTTTTAAATTATTCGCACTCAAGGTTATTCGCCGGACCATCAGGTCTTTTAAAACAATATGGTCATAAAGTTCCATCACTGCCGCTATTATCTTCTTAGTACTGTTGCTCATCGTCCCAAGATTCGCCGTCCCATGGGCCGATTTTGGAACAGTCCGCCCATAACGGTCAATCTTTACTTCGCCTTTATAGTTTCCTTCATCCACTGTACATCTGTCATAGCCGATATGCAGTGTCAGACTATCTGTTGCCAGCCCCTTATCTACTAACTCCAATACAAGTAAGTCCGTCATCTCCTGGACAATAAGTCGTGCCTTTGCAGTATCATAGGCGCACTGAAGCACCTGCCCGCTGGAAATGCTGTTGGTTGCCGGTTTATAAGACTTGATTTCTTCAATTCCACATGGTTCATATCCCCATGCATGATCAATTAACAGTTCAGCATCAACACCAAAAAGCTTATAGAGTATGTCTTCATCGCAAACAGACATTCTGGCGATATCTCCCATCGTCATCATTCCGTTCTTCTCCAGCCGTTTGGCAATACCTCTGCCAACCCTCCAAAAATCTGTAATCGGCCGGTGAGCCCACAAAAGCTTTCGATAAGACATCATATCCAGTTCAGCAATCCGTACGCCATCATTATCTGCCTTTACACGTTTGGCAACAATGTCCATAGCAATCTTGCTCAAATAGAGATTGGTCCCAATTCCCGCTGTTGCTGTAATCTTCGTCTTAGCTAAAACATCCCTCACGATGTCGGCAGCCAAATCGTAGGCCGTCCGGTGATACAACTGTAAGTAATTCGTCACGTCCATAAATACCTCGTCAATACTATAAACGTGAATATCTTCCGGACTGACATATTTTAAATAAATAGCATAAATCTCAGCTGAAACTTCTATATATCTGGCCATCCGGGGTGTTGCCGTAATATATTCAATCGTTTTCCCCGTCTGCTGTTTAATCTCTCGCAGCCGCTGCCGGACTTCAAATACTCTGGCTCTCCCCGGAATTCCATAAGCTTTAAGTGCCGGTGAAACAGCAAGGCAGATAGTCTTTTCCGTCCGGGACGGATCTGCTACAACCAAATGTGCTTTCAAGGGGTCTAATTCCCTATCCACACACTCTACAGAGGCATAAAAAGACTTTAAGTCAATGGCAATATAAATACGCTCCTGCGTCATGTTGAATCCCCCTTAAATCATCAAATCAAGTATTGACACGAACGTATGTTCTGTGTATACTCATTATACAACCTACTTTCTTTTCTTGCAATCCCGATTTTTAGCTTTTATCAAAAAAAGAAAGCAGTCAAAACCTTCGTTTTGTTCCGCCTTCTTTAGTCATTCTATATTACATAGTTATTCTTAAAATCTATTATCATCCATCCAATTAGGTTAGCAGCATAAGGGATTCCTTCGGAAATACCATATAAGCCGGCATTTTTTCTATACCACCGGCAGAAAAGTTTTCTTTGTTCTGAATCCACCATAATTTTTCACTTTTATCATAATCTGCATTAAAAAACAAATAATGATTTTCAAAAGGTGTTTCCGCATAACCTGCTGCTTTCGTCCGCATGGTATTCTCCTGATTTTCATTCTCTGCCGGATACATCCTATGTCCACGTATTCCAACATACCGAATATCCTCAGATATTTTCTCATCGGTCTTTAACCGAATCCCCCAGTCCTTTGCCAAAAGCTCATACTCACCCACTTTTTCTATAGGTGAAATATTTTTACATCCAGTTAACCGTGCAGCCTCCATCTTCCGGGGATTTGAGAAAACATCTTCTTTTTTTTCTTTCAAAATGCTCTTTCCATCCGAGATAATTGTCATTTCATCACAAAATTTAAAGATTTCATCACGAGAATGGGATACAAGCAAAACATCCCTCTGACACCCTTTAATTAGTTCCAGCATTTCCATCTGAAGAGTAGCTTTAAGGAATTCATCCAGCGCCGAAAAAGGCTCGTCCAGCATGATGATTTCCGGTTGCTGTAAAAGCATCCTCGCCAAAGCAACCCGCTGTTGCTGCCCTCCTGAAAGTTGATCTGGATAATGTTTTTCCAAACCTTTCAGTTGAAAACGCTGTACCTGTTCTTCTATTTTGGGCAGATTATCTTTTTTCTTTCCCTTCATAGCAATGACTAAATTTTCCTCGACTGTCATCGTTGGAAAGAGAGCATAATTCTGAAACAGATACCCAACCCGCCTCTGCTGAACCGGTAAATTTATCTTTTGCGATGAATCGAAAAGGACACGTCCATTTAAGACAATTCGCCCTTCATCCGGTTTTTCAATACCTGCAATGCACTTTAGTGTCATACTTTTACCACATCCAGAGGCTCCAAGAATACCCATGCATCCTCCTTCAGTTTCAAAATCCACATTCAGTGCAAACTCACCAAAATTCTTTTTTATCTGTACCTGCAATGCCATTTTATATCCACCTGTTTACATTCTTCATATTTTTCCCGGATATGAGATTAATTGCCGCCACAATTAAAAAGGACAAAATGATAATAACACATACCCAAAATGCCGCCACATCCCAGTTCCCTGCCGCGACTTCTGAAGCAATAGCCACCGAAACTGTCCGGGTCTTTCCCAATATATTTCCTGCCAGCATGGAGGTGGCTCCATATTCACCAATGGCTCTTGCAAATGCCAGTACCGTACCAGAAGCTAATCCTGGTGCTGCCATAGGAACTATCACCTTCCAAAATATTTTCCCTTCCGACATTCCGAGAGTTCTTCCCGCATAAATCACATTGATATCCACCTGCTCAAAAGCCGCTCTGGCATTTCGGTACATTAATGGAAATGCAATGACCAGGGCTGCAATGACACAGCCCGGCCAGGTCTGCACCATCTTGATGTCAAACTCACTATACAGAAATGAGCCAAAGGGCCGACGTAGACTAAATAATAATAACAGAAAAAATCCCGCAACCGTCGGTGGGAGCACTAACGGTAAAGTCAATATTCCGTCCAACAGTGCCTTTGCTGTCTTGCCCTGTTTCATAACCAGTCTTGCTGTACCAATTCCAATAAAAAATGCAAGAACCGTAGCCAAAGCCCCTGTTTTTAACGAAATAAAAAGGGGGCTCCAATCTATTGTCTTTACTATATCCACCATAGATTTTCACCTCCTCTTCCTTATCCACTTTATTCAGTATACTGTTTAAAGCCAGCCGCTGTCAATATATCCAGGGCCTCCGCATCCGTTGCCACGTATGTTTTGAATGCCTCTGCCGCTTTAGCCTGTGTTTCAGACGCTTCTATATCTCTAATTAATCCAATCGGATAAATCGCCTGAGCCACCTGGTCTGCCGTTGCCTCAGCAATAATTTCAACTTTGTCCGGCATGGAAGCCGCATCTGTAGCATATACGATACCAACTTCATTGCTGCCTTCTGCCACTGCTGTCAATACAGCCGTTACATTAGCCCCCTCATTGATTTCCATCGCCATCACCTGGTCTAATATGCCAATATTTTCAAACAAGGTCCGCGCATACTGTCCAACAGGAACATCTTCACCCGCCAAAGCTAGACTTGAAGCCAATGTCACATTGTCGAATCCTGTCACTGCCGTTTCACCACCTGCCGGTTTAATCAGTACAATTTTATTCTCTAAAAGATTCGTTACAGAATCTTCTACAACGTATCCTCCTTCTGATAATGCATTCATCTGCTTCTGAGCTGCTGAGAAAAAGATATCGCACTGAGCACCTTCCTCAATCTGAGTCTGTAATGTTCCGGAACTGTCTGCATTATAAATGATATTGACCTCCGGATGATCTTTCTCATAATTAGTTTTAATTTCTTCCATTACGTTTTTTAAACTGGCTGCTATAAATACATAGATATCTGTTTTCTCCACCGTTTTACCCCCAGAAGAACCACAGCCCACCAGCAAGCCAATTCCCAATACCAGCACCAATAACATACACATTAGCTTTTGTTTCATCATACCACTCTCCACTCTCTATTCATTCAAATAATCCATTGCTGCTTGCAGCTGGTTATCATCTTCGCTTTCTCTATCATATTCCACAACCATATCCGGTTCAATTCCAACACCATGAATGCACACACCGGAAGGTGTATAGTATTTCGCTGTTGTCAGCTTAAGTGCAGAACCATCCTTAAAAGGTATGATAGACTGTACAATGCCTTTGCCAAAAGTTGTCGTTCCAATGACCTCTGCAACACCATAATCCTTTAATGCCCCTGTGAAAATTTCAGAGGCACTGGCTGTATTTCCATTGACCAGCACAGCCATTGGCACCTCCACTTTATCGTCATCCCTCGCCCAGGATTCTTCTTTATTACCATCCTTATCTATCGTATACACAAGAAGTTCCTTCGGAAGAACTGTATCCAGTACATCACATACACTGGTCAGAAGTCCACCGCCATTATCCCTCAAATCAAAAATCAGTTTTTCCATGCCCTGAGCCTTCAGGTCTTCTACAGCTGTTTTGAACTGACCTGCTGTCACCTCTTCAAACTCTGTAATCTGAATATATCCCGTCTGGTTATCCAACATCCGATATTCCACCGTTGGCACATCTACAACAGCTCTCTCTATCGTAAAATCAATATATTCATCCTCTGAGGCTCTATATACTGTCAAATTCACCGATGTTCCGGGCTCACCCTTCATCCGTGCAACAACCTTGCTTACATAAACACCTGTAACTTCTTCTCCCTCAACAGAAAACAAAATATCTTCTTTTTGCATTCCCGCCTCAGCAGCCGGTCCCCCCTCAAAGGGATTTGCAATAGTAATAATTCCCGTGTTCATATTCTGAGAGACATAAGCACCAATGCCCGAATAACTTCCCGATGTGGATTCCATCACAACCGCAAAATCTTCCGCTGTATAATAGGTTGTGTAGTTTTCCTCCAGACCCGCCACATATCCAGCATAAATACCTTCCTCCAGTTTCGTCAAATCGACCTCATCCGGATTCAGATAATATTTACTAATTGTCCGGTCTAGCGTATCCAGTTTATCTTCAATTTCTTCATACCGTTCACCCAGTCTTGTAGTACTATGCCCGCTATTATTTTGTACACTATAAATTCCGGCACAGACCAGTGCCATAACTGCCATCCCGGCAATAAAACTCGCTACATTCTTCTTGTTCATATTCCAGCCTCACAACTATTTTTGTCCATTTATTTTACTACAGCTTCCCTAAAGATGCAAATAGGGACAGGAAAAATTTCCTGCCCCTCAATATACCTTATGTAAAAACTATCACGGACTGACATAGCCCATAGGATCTACCCAATAACCATCATATCCACCGGAGGATCCAACCATAACACCGAAATGCAAATGAGGTCCTGTAGAGTTACCGGTACTTCCGACAGCTGCAATAGACTGTCCGGCACTAACTGTCTGTCCGGAACTTACATACAATGCTGAAGCATGCATATAAACGGTCAGAACACCGCCACCATGGTTAATAACAACCCAGTTTCCGGCACTACTGCTGTATCCTGCAATCCATACAGTACCGCTGGCTGCTGCATAAATTGGGGAACCATATCCTGCACCGATATCAATACCATTGTGATTTCCACCACGCCAATCCTGATATCCGAATGTATCTGTCAATAAACCTGTATCACTTGGCCATACCCATCCACTGGCACTTACCTGTGAATTGAATGCACCTGAAACGTCTGCTGTACCACCGCTGTAACTTCCGCCACCACTGGAAACAGATGCCTGTTGCTGTGCTGCTGCAGCCGCTGCTGCTGCACGGATTTCGCCTTCAATCTCAGCAAGAGCTGACTGCTCTTCTGCGATATTCTGCTCTAATCCTGCAATATATTCAGCTGTATATTCAATATTTGCATTCAAAGATAATACGTAAGCTGATTTCTCATCCAGTAATGCACTTAAATCTGCTTCCTGGCTTTCTAATTGAGCTTTTAATTCCTGAATCTGAGCCAGTTCTTCTTCCTGCTGTTTTTCAAGGGCTTCAATCTGAGCTCTTGTTTCCTGCAGACTCTGAAGTAAATTACTGTCATAATCAGAAATCTTTGAAATGTATTCGGTACTATTCAAAAGGGATGTGATATCCTCTGCTGCCAAAAGAATCTCCAGATAACCTGTATCACCTTTTTCATACATAACCTTAATACGAACTTTTAAAGTTTCATACTGTTTCTTTTCTTTTTCTTTAGCTGCTTCCAAGTCAATCTTGGTCTGCTCTAAAGCCGCTTCTGCTTTTTCCAGCTCTGCGTTTGTTGTGTCAATCTCTGCCTGAACCTCTGCTAACTGGGCATCCAGAGACTCAATCTCAGCCTCAGTGTTTGCCTTATCTGTCTGCATGGAATCCAGAGCCTGACTCTGCTGCTCTTTTTCTTCTTCTAATGCTTCAATCTGCTGTTCTTTCTCTTCCTTATCACTCTCATCAACTGCCAGAGCAGTCATACTAAATGAAAAAGTCATGACAAAGGCCATTAATAATGCAAGAAGCCTTTTATATTTACGCTGCATACGTTTACTCCTTTCTACTACAATGTATTTATGGTTAATATCCCTTACAACCAGTAAGGAATTATCCATCTTGTTACTTAAGCTGTTAGAATGTAGGTAGCAATG
>SAAB01000174.1 GCA_009929615.1 Clostridia bacterium
ATGTCCGGTCCCGAAGTATTCTTCCCGTGACGTCTTAATATGTTCTACAATCTGCATATCTTTGTATGATCTCGGTGTCCAAAAGACACTGTAGCAATCGTATAAAGCGTCATACATATCTGGGAAACGACCACTATCCAAGAAAAAACATTCTTTAAGAGCATAGTATTCGTTTTCTTCACTTGTTTTTAATATTAATTTATTAAATTCCTCTTTATTTTTTGCCATAATCCCTTTTCCTCAATACTATGCTACATAATATACTTTTTGATGCTATAGTTTGTCAAAACATCATCTGTAACATCAGCATATTGTAAAAAGGCTTGTTCATATTCGGCATTGGTAGCACTAACCTTAGCTAAGTCTTCGAAATCGATAATTTTATAATTAGGTTCCAAGATTTGCTTAAGATGAACTGGATGAAATTTGATCAATTCTAATCCATGATTGCCAGTATAAGCTAGACAGTCTTCGTCAAATCCAAATAAGTAATCTTTCAAAGAAACATCAAGACCGGCCTTACGACGCAATTCAGCAACTGACATATTACCACCGTCTCGAATTTTATCGATGAACATCATATACCACATTTTTAATTCTTCCTCTAGTTGATCACGAGACTTAATAAGACTCGGATCAGAAGAGTCAGACTCAGTCTGGAATGTAGCAGTAGTGATTTGTGGTACACGACTGAATTCGTAGTTTACAAAATCGTTATTTTCCATTGTATCTCCAATCTTTTATGAAATGACCGTAGTCATCTAATTTGAATGAGGTGTTATCAAATCTAAGAAACTCAGGATTAAAAACAGTAACTCCCTCTCTGTCAATAGGTTTTATGACACATTGAGTTAATTTACTATAAGTTCCTGGTTTAGACCAAGTACTAGTATCCACCTCAATATCGTTAATAGCTGTAGAACCTTTGACTAATATTTCTCCAGCATTCAACATCAATCTGAATACCCGCATATTACTTAGGAATTTTTGGTTAAGTTTATCGAAATCGACACCTTCTTTTAAACCCTCCATCCAAGATAATATATAATGCGCATTCTCGAAAACAAATAAACGACAATCTCTTTCGCGCTCACC
>SAAB01000096.1 GCA_009929615.1 Clostridia bacterium
AGGCGTGGCCGGAGCCAGCCACCGCGTCATGTGCCGGTACCAACCAGCCATACCGCGACTGGGCCCAATCAAGTGTGGTCCTGGGATATCACCTACTTGGAGCTCTGACAATAACTGTACTGTAGGTGAAATCAGTAGAGCAGATCAGGAATTGGCGGAGCATTTTAAAGCGTTAGGTTTAGGTTATTGGGAAATTACCAAGCTGAAAGAAGGCTGCATTCTGAAGCATGGAGGCAGGTTCATCTGTATTAGGAATGGAATGTTGCTGGTAAGCGAACAGCACCCATACATGCGGGACGTTAAAGACCCGATTGAGGTTGAATTTGAGAGGGAACTCGATAAGGAAACATCAAAACGGCTTCGGATGGAAGCATGGAACGTGTTGGAAACAGGTTCAGATATCGCTGAATGGCTTGAGCCTATGCGCGAACGCGATCAAGACGTAGCACTGAAACATCTAAGCAAATTTTTGTATGACATGGAGCTGGAAGAAGAGTTGTTGGAGGACGCAGCCAAGTACGGAAATCGATACGTGCTGAAGTAATCGTGACCGGTCACAACTAATCTTTAGAATTAAGGAAGCTACTATGTCAGTCAGAAATACAAAAGATGGAACCAAAAAACCATGGCTTGCAGAGGTTTATCCGGATGGCCGAGAAGGCGCTCGCATGCGGAAGAAGTTTGCAACGAAAGGGGAAGCCGTAGCCTGGGAGGAATGGATTCTTTCAGCGAAAGATACGGGCGAATGGTTGAATGGCAAGCCAATCAAAGATGATAGAAAATTATCTGATTTGATTAATTTATGGTTTGGCCAGCACGGCCGGACGTTAAGCGATGGCGCTCGCCGGAAAAGCAAACTTCTATGGATTGCCTCAGCCTTGGGTGATCCGAGAGCAAGAAATTTTACCGCTAAAGATTTTGCTGTTTATAGAGAGAGCCGACTCCAAGGAGAAATCTATATTGCAGGGCAGTGCCGAGTTGTTTCTCCTTCGACATTGAACCGTGAATTTATGTATCTGCAAGCCGTATTCAATGAACTTGGCAGGCTTGGAGAGTGGGACGGCGGGAACCCGCTCCAGAACCTACGACAGTTTAAGGTTCAAGAGTCAGAAATGGCTTACCTGAAAGATGATGAAATCGAACTTCTGCTGTCTGAGTGTCAGGCAGATAAAAATTTGTGGTTGGTTGTAATGCTCTGTTTATCAACCGGAGCCAGATGGTCAGAGGTAGAAAAAATGACCAGATCACAAGTGGCCGCTGGACGCGTTACATTCACCAAAACAAAGGGGAAAAGAAACCGAACAGTGCCAGTTGCAGAGTGGTTATTGGCATTGCTACCGAAGAGATCGGGGCGTTTGTTTAATGATTGTTATGACGCCTTTGAAAAGGCAATTATCAGAACCAAGATAGAATTGCCTCCGGGACAATTAACCCACGTTATGCGTCACACGTTCGGAAGCCATTTCATGATGAACGGGGGAAACATTCTTGTTCTGCAAAAAATACTTGGCCACACCGATATCAAAATGACGATGCGGTATGCGCACTTTGCTCCAGATCATCTGGAAGACGCTATGAAATTAAATCCAATTTCAATGATGAAGGATGAAGGCCGGAAGGTTGCATAAATGATTGCTGTAGTGCCGGAATGGTGCACTACAGCAGATCTAAAAAGGCCGACTTTTGAGGCTCCCGGGCAGGAAACGACAGATAACACAGATCAGTGATTTAGCATGCGAAAGTTCATCCGAATATGTTGCAAACTTTCAGAGAATTAAACGTGAAATTAGGGTGGTTAAAGGTGTTAAAACGGGCGTTATGGCTGTGTGGCCAAAGGCAACGCCCCGTTTTTAAAGGCTAAGTCGGCTTTTTAACATAAGGGCCGATTTGCGAACTCGTTTTTTGCCTTATTTATATTTTTTCTTAGCCGAGCCGAAGGCCTTATCTATGTTTTTAGCTGCATCTTTATCGGTTAGTACTTTGTGAGCCATATATGCTCCGGTGGCAACTACACCAGTGGCCACTGCTGCTACGGTATAGCCTAAAACCTTCTCAACTTGAGCATTATCAATAATAACTTCACCAATCGTAATAATACTTTTTACAAGTCCGTCTGACATATAAAACCCCTTAATTACCGATTAAATTTAATGAAGCAAATCTCTGTAAATAATCAACTGGCCATGGCGCATTGAACGTGATGCTGGATGCGTCGGACATTCTCTATTTCAGAATGATTAGACCTGTTTCTGACATCCCAGATATCACCGGCATGCTGAATGTTAAGCCAGAACTCTGGTGAGTTACCCAGTGCAGCAGCCAGTTTCAATGCTATAGGTGCTGTTAGTTTTCCTTTGTTATTAATGATCCGGCTTAATGTATTTCTATGAACCCCCATAGCGGACGCCAGTTCTTCAACTTTGATATCCATAGGGTCAAGAAATTCAGTTATCAGCATTTCACCGACTGTTACTGGCCGGCGTTTAGTATTTCGCATATTACCTCCTTGGAGCCGCTAATCAGTAAACATGCGGATCCAGATATGTATCAACCGCCACGCCATCAATCCATTTAAAAATCAGGCGGTACTGCTTGTTAACCCTGATTGAACACCACCCTTTTAGGTTGCCTTCAAGATGTTCAAATCGATTGCCAGGAGGAATCCTTAAGTCGGCTTCCTGAGTGGCTGCATCCAGTATTTCCAGTTTTCTAAAAAGTGCGTTTTCAATGTCGTTTGGTATCTTTCTGTGGCCAATGTCATTCTCGTAAAAATCTTCTAGCCACTTATCTCTGAATTCAACAGCCATAAAATTCTTCTATATCTGCACAATGGTGTTGTGCGTTTTATATGAGTTTATGCACAATTTTGTTGTGCGTCAAAAATATTATTAATTCACAACTTGAATAACTTATGTAAGTTGTTTAACTTATTCATATGCGCAATAACACGCAATAGACGCTGTTTAGCTTTATGCAGTTTTAAAGTTACATCGTTAAATCAATGGTGAGGTAACTGAATGATTATATTAATAGGTTCACAAAAAGGTGGGTGCGGGAAATCTACCATTGCCGTAAACATTGCTGCCGCTCTTGCTTTAAAGGGGAAAGATGTATTCCTTCTAGATGCGGATCCGCAATCAAGCTCTATGCGGTGGGCTCAAGACAGGCTTGATACTGAGATCAATCCGCACATTCCACATGCACAAGCATCTGGGAATATTCATCAGACCTTGAAAGATTTAGCCAGTAAGTATGAATACGTGATCGCAGATACTGCGGGTAGAGACTCCAGGGAGCTGAGAACGGGAATGACGGTTGCAAACATTTTGATATCGCCAGCTCGCCCATCTCAATACGATCTCGACACACTGCCGCATCTCGCTGAGGTGTATTCACAAGCAAAAGACATCAACCCTAAATTATCCGGGTTCTTGGTACTTAATTTGTGCCCAACTAACCCTGTAATTAAAGAAGTCGCAGCGGCTCAGGAATTTCTGTCTGATTATCCAGAATTCAAACTGGCCAGCACTCTTGTGTATGACCGTAAAGCATATCGTGATTCGATCAGTGAAGGTAAATCAGTGCTGGAATGGTCAGATGCAAAAGCAAAACACGAAATAGAAGCGTTGGTTGAGGAAATCATTCATGGTTAAAAAACGAGAACGGAATACGGATATCGATACAAAAATAGAGAGATTCGCAGCCGGCGCAGATACACCAACGGAACCAGTTCTAGAAAGTAAGGCTGTTTTTAAGCGGACAACATTTTCGCTCACAGAAAATTTAAATAAAAAAATAGATGAGCTGGTACTTATCCCAAGGACGTTTAGAACGTCCCGTTCTGAAGTGGTCAAAGCTGCTGTACTTTCTTTGGCTGAACTAACAGAAGAGGAAATAGTAGAGATATTAAAGAGATACAAAGATTCTTAGTAAGTAACTTGCGTAAGTTACTTAATTAGTAATAACTTGCGTAACTTAAATATTTCTATCTGATCGGCATGAAATGGAAATATATGCTTTTGTAAAACAACGATTTTTTTGATTTTGATCGACTTGCGATCAGCTGAAGAAAGTAATAACTTACAGATCAGAAGGCAAAGAAAAGCCCGACTTGCAGGTCGGGCTTATCAAGAAGATTTGCTAGAACGTGCTACCAAACGCGAACCAGCTGCGGAGAGTTACAAGCGAGAGAGCTGAAAATCTCCTTGAAGTAAGTCTAGTTTTTAAGGCTGTAGACTTCAAGAAATTTATTGCTTATATACTACCATATAAGCAATTTCTCTCGTGTTGGCTCTCTCTGTTTACTAATGAGAGATGCATGGAAAATAAATTCGATTTTGGAAATCGATGTGGGTTCAGTCCAGATCTGTTTCGACAACCAACACCACTAAGCCCGGATATAAAAAGCCGGATGCCTAAATTTATAAACCAAATCCAATCAGAAATTAAAGCGAACGGAGTGCCTGGGCTTGCAATTCGTGGCGAACGTGACGAATCCGTTAGGGCTTTGCTCTGTGTGCTGCTCGATTATTGTGATCTCTGGACATGTAAAATCGGAATACCGACTAAAAAAGGATGGCTTGCGTTCGGTTGGAAAACTATTTTAAACCGATTGCCATGGCTTTCTGAAAGTCGTCTGTATGAAGCTCTTGGTGTTATCAGAAAGAACGGTCTTTTTGATTCAAATCAGCGATTATCAGACCCCCGTTTCATCACCAAAGATGCGACCAAAAAAAGCGGATATTCCGTATCCGATAAAGGATTTACAGAAGTCTTCTGGACTGCTTTTCGCCAAACAAAACGCTGGAAACATGAAGCTGAAGCAAAAGCCAAACGCACAGCAGAACAAGCAGCAAAAGCGGGTAAAAACCTGCAAGACTTCTATAAAAAAGTTTGGTGCAGCACAACCAAAGCGGTAGTTAAACAGATGGCCGCCGCAGGAATTGTAAAAACAGAAACACATGCACCGGTTGCACCTTCTGCCAATGCTGTAAAAATGATGCTGCATGCAAAACTAGCTGAACTCGGTTTCAAGGATGCGTATGTTCGGGCGCAAAAACTATTTGAAGAGTTCGGCGCGGCAGCTCTAATCAACACCGAGCAATTCGTCAGCTGACTGCAATACAACTTATCAAGTTCAAATCCAGATCAATCAGCGTAATGCTGAGGCGGTTTAACGCCTGCTGTTTAAAAATGTCCTTATTTTCATCAATCCAGAGATGAATTAAGCATTACTATTCAATTTCTCACCTGGTTCAATCGTCAAATTCCCCCATAAACATCCACCTCTGGCCAGCGGTATTCCCCATAAAAGGCATCTATTCGATGATAAGTCTGAGTAACAATTGAGAGCTGTGGATAGATAGAAATTAAGTCTAAGTAACAGGAAGTAAAAACAAAAAAATAAGTCCGAGTCAGAACAGTTAAGAAGATCTTAAAAGAGTACAGATCGCGCACGCGCCCTCTCTCTTTAATTCAAATTAAGAACCAAGTTAACGAAAAAGATAGTCAGCAATATATGGGGGAACCGCAGAATTCGGAAAAAATCGTACGCTAAGCTAAGGAAGGTCTGAAAAAGCCCCCGCTCGAGAAATGCATCCCAGCAACCATGCGGGTTACAGAGCGGTGATTTCGCGAAACATGGGCTTTTTCAGAGCTTCCTTAGCGTTACGATAAAGGGGTATTGCGCCCAATTCACCGATAAGTTCCATGAAAACTATTTTTCATATATAATTCATATAGATAGTGGATTGGAGAGCAATGTAAGCGCCTA
>SAAB01000007.1 GCA_009929615.1 Clostridia bacterium
AGCCAAGCGGCCTCGTGCTTGCACGAAAGGCCATTTGGCGAATGTCCATCATCGAGCAGCGAAGCTGCGAGATGGGATGTCGAAGACATCAGCACAAAAGTAATGAAAGAGGAGGGAAATCAAGATGATACGTCCAGAATGTGACCAGATTTTAGCATTGGCAGGAGATTACAACATTATTCCGGTATGCAAAGAGATATACGCGGATATGATGACGCCAATATCCATGCTGACAAAAGTTTCAGCAATAAGTCAGAGATATTATTTATTAGAAAGTGTAGAAGGCGGCGAAAAATGGGGACGTTATTCCTTTCTTGGATATGAGCCAAAGATGCGGGTGAGCTGCAAAGACGGCATTGTAACGATTGAGACAGATGGTAGAAGCCAGGT
Organism: Clostridia bacterium; assembly: GCA_009929615.1. Taxonomy (GTDB): domain Bacteria; phylum Bacillota; class Clostridia; order Lachnospirales; family Lachnospiraceae; genus Frisingicoccus. The sequence goes on from SAAB01000007.1 coordinate 391, forward strand.
GATTGAGACAAAGAAACCTTTAGAGGTTATTCGAAATATATTAGAGAAATACAAGGCCCCAAGCCTTCCGGACATGCCACCCTTTACCGGTGGATTTGTCGGACATTTTTCCTATGGAATGATTGGTTATGCCGAACCGACTTTGAAGTTAAAAAGTGGTGAGTTTGAAGATTATGACCTGATGCTTTTTGATAAAATTATTGCCTATGATCATTTGAAACAGAAGATTTGTCTGATTGTTCATATGAAAACAGACAAGGCCATGGAAAATTATGGTGAGGCCATGGCACAGCTTCAGAAAATGAGTGATCTGGTACGGTCAGTGGGTCAGTTACCAACCTATGAATCGGATAAAAATGTGGATTTTGTCTGCAATCAGACGAAAGAAGAATACTGTGACATGGTTGAGAAAACAAAGCAGTATATATACGATGGAGATACTTTCCAGACGGTAGTATCCAGAAGATTTGAAAGTCCATACAGAGGAAGTTTGATGAATGCATACAGAGTGCTTAGGACAACGAATCCTTCTCCCTATATGGTTTATATGAAATTTGATGATAAAGAAATTATGAGTACTTCACCGGAGACTCTGGTTCGTCTGGAAAATGGACGATTGATTACATTTCCGGTAGCGGGTTCCAGACCTAGAGGCAAGAATCCGGAAGAAGATAAAAAATTGGAAGCAGAACTTCTGGCTGATGAAAAAGAGCGGGCAGAGCACAATATGCTTGTGGATTTGGGAAGAAATGATTTGGGACGCATATGTAAGTTTGGTACGGTGGAAGTCAGTGATTATATGACAATTCATAAATACTCCAAGATTATGCATATTTGTTCCCAGGTAGAAGGTGATATTCGAGAGGATTGTGACAGCCTGGATGCTATTGAATCCGTTCTTCCGGCAGGAACACTTTCGGGAGCACCGAAAATTCGGGCCTGTGAGATTATTGAAGAACTGGAAGGTGTTCCGAGAGGTATTTACGGAGGAGCACTTGGATATTTAGATTTTACAGGAAATATGGATACATGCATTGCTATAAGAATGGCCGTGAAGAAGGATGACCGAGTTTATGTTCAGGCTGGTGCCGGCATTGTGGCAGACAGTGTTCCTGAAACAGAGTATGAAGAGACATCGAATAAGGCAATGGCGGTCATTCGAGCCATTCAGGAAGCCGGGGAGGTGAATGACTGATGTTGATTTTAATTGATAATTACGACAGCTTTTCCTATAACCTGGTTCAGATGGCCGGGGGTATTCAGCCGGATATAAAGGTTATTCGAAATGATGCTATGACGGTGGAAGAGATTTTTGAATTAAAACCATCCCATATCATTCTTTCACCGGGACCGGGATATCCGAAGGCAGCAGGAATCTGTGAGGAACTGGTAAGAAAAGCGGATGGAAGCATACCAATCCTTGGCGTGTGTTTGGGACATCAGGGGATTTGTGAGGCCTTTGGCGGTGAGATTGTTCATGCGAGAAAATTGATGCATGGAAAACAGAGCAGAATTTATTTGGATATAGAGGACCCAATTTTCAAAGGGTTGAGAGAAGAGGAAGACGTCGCTCGATATCATTCGCTGGTAGCAGCACCGGAAAGTATGCCTGAATGTTTAAAGGTGATTGGAAAAGATGGAATTGGTGAGATTATGGCAGTTGCTCATAAGACAAAACCTATTTATGGACTTCAGTTTCATCCCGAATCTATTTTGACACCAAAAGGTTATCTTATGATGAAAAATTTCTTGGAAATGTAAACACTTAACAATAGGAGGAAAAAATAATGATACAGGAAGCAATTAAAAAAGTGGTTGAAGGACAGAACCTTGATTTTAATACAGCAAAGACAGTTATGGATGAAGTAATGAGCGGCCGGGCGACCAATGCTCAGATGGGTGCATTTCTTACCGCACTCCGTATGAAGGGTGAAACCGTTGATGAGATTACAGCCTGTGCTTCATCGATGAGAGAAAAATGTGAAGCATTACATACGGAAACCGAAGTTATGGATATTGTCGGTACCGGCGGAGATGAAGTGGGAACTTTTAATATTTCCACAACCACAGCCTTTGTGGTGGCTGCAGGCGGTGTTCCGGTGGCGAAACATGGAAACCGCAGTGTATCAAGTAAAAGCGGAGCAGCCGATGTTTTGGAATCCCTTGGTACAAAGCTCACCCTTACGGCAAAACAGTGTGAAAAGGTTTTAAAAGACACGGGTATTTGCTTTATGTTCGCACAGATGCATCATTCATCTATGAAATATGCAGCCCCTGTTCGTAAAGAACTGGGAACCAGGACTGTTTTCAACATTCTTGGACCATTGACTAATCCGGCGGCAGCAAGCATGCAGCTTATGGGTGTTTATAATCCGGATATGGTTGAATCTCTTGCCCAGGTTCTTTCAAATCTGGGAGTTAATAAAGGCTTTGTTGTCTGTGGCAATGATGGCCTGGATGAAGTGTCACTGACGGGACCGACCCATGTATGTCACATAGATGGAGATAAACTGGATGCTTTTGATATCGTGCCTGAAGAATTTGGCTTAAAAACCTGTGAACTGTCAGAACTTATCGGGGGCAATCCGGCAGAGAATGCGGAAATCACAAAAAATATTTTAAGCGGAAAAGAAAGAGGAGCAAAACGGGATGTCGTTGTTTTAAATGCGTCCCTTGCACTGGCAGCAGCTTTAGATAAAGAGATCGGTGAGTGTGTGACTATGGCTGAAAATTTAATTGACAGCGGCAAAGCAATGCAGAAAATGCAGGCCTTCATAAAAGCAACAAATGAGGTGGAATAATGATTTTAGATGACTTGGTAGCAGCGACACGAAAACGAATGGCCAGAGATATGGAAGTTCTTTCGTTAGAAGCGGTTAAAGCAAAAGCATTGGCAATTCGTGAGAGGGAGAAGGCAGAAAAACATGAGGACTTTCTTTTTGAGAAGAACTTGAATTCGCCGGAAATCCAGTTTATCTGCGAAGTCAAAAAAGCTTCACCGAGCAAAGGACTTATCGCAGAAGATTTTCCTTACATAGAAATCGCAAAGGCCTATGAAAAGGCCGGGGCGGCTGCAATTTCCGTATTGACGGAAACGGATTATTTTCTTGAAAGTGACAAATATCTGGAAGAAATACATGCTGAAGTGGCAACACCACTGTTACGAAAAGATTTTACCGTTGAACCTTATCAGATTTATCAGGCCAAGGCCTTAGGTGCCAGTGCGGTTCTTTTAATTTGTGCCATACTGGATGAAGAAACAATAGCGTCCTACATAAAATTGTGTGATAGTCTTGGTGTATCGGCTTTAGTAGAGGCTCATGATGAAGAAGAAGTGAAAAAGGCATGCCGGGCAGGAGCCAGGGTATTGGGCGTCAATAACCGGAATTTAAAGGATTTTACTGTTGATATAAGAAACAGCTTAAAGCTTCGGGAAATGGTATCTAAAGGGGTGCTTTTTGTTGCAGAGAGCGGCATTTCCACACCGGAGGATATAAAAGCCCTCCGAGAGGGTGGTGTGAATGGTGTTTTAATCGGAGAAACACTGATGCGGTCTGAAGATAAGAAAGCTATGCTGGATTATTTAAGAGGTATAGAGCAATGATACAGATAAAGATTTGCGGTTTAAGACGTCGGGAGGATATCGAGGGCGTAAATCAGCTGGATATCAATGATGCCGGTTTTGTCTTTGCAAAAAGCCCAAGGCAGATTGAGGAGGCACAGGCGAAAGAACTTCGACAGATGCTTCGCCCGGATATTACCAGCGTAGGCGTTTTTGTCAATGAAGAACCTGAACGGATTGTGAAACTGGTTCAGCAGGGGATTATTCAAAAGGTCCAGCTTCATGGAGATGAAGATAAAGCCTATATTCAGAAATTAAAAAAGGAAATAACCTGTCCTGTGATAAAAGCGGTTCGGGTAAGAGATGATAGGGAGTCGGTGGTCTGTGCAGAGAAAATAGGTGCAGATATGCTGTTGCTGGACACCTACATTCCGGGACAGAGAGGCGGCAGTGGTCAGACTTTTGATTTGAAAATGGTACCTGAGCTGACACTACCCTGGTATATGGCAGGTGGCCTGACACCGGAAAACATTTCATTTAGATTGGAAGAAATCATTCCTTATGGTGTGGATATTTCCAGCGGTGTGGAAACGGATGGCTATAAGGATATAAATAAAGTTAAAAAATTTGTGAAAGAAGTCCGGAATTTTGAAAAAGGACTCAGAAGAGGAGAACAAGGATGAAGGGAAGATTTGGCCTTTACGGCGGACAATATATTCCAGAAACACTTATGAATGCAATCATAGAGCTGGAAGATGCGTATGAGTATTATAAAAATGATGTAGAATTTAACAGGGAACTGGATGACTTGCTCAGAGAGTATGCAGGAAGACCATCACTTCTTTACTATGCGGAAAAGATGACAAAAGACCTGGGCGGTGCAAAGATTTATCTGAAGCGTGAAGATTTAAACCATACAGGCTCTCACAAAATAAATAATGTTCTGGGTCAGGTCCTTTTGGCAAAGAAGATGGGAAAAACCAGAGTCATTGCAGAAACCGGTGCAGGACAGCACGGTGTGGCAACAGCGACTGCAGCAGCATTAATGGGTATGGAATGTAAAGTGTTCATGGGTAAAGAAGATACAGAGCGTCAGGCCTTAAATGTATTTCGTATGGAACTGCTCGGTGCAGAGGTTGAAGCAGTGACCAGCGGAACTATGACTTTAAAGGATGCGGTTAATGAAACAATGAAAGAATGGGCCAGCCGTGTGGATGATACCCATTATGTATTGGGCTCTGTTATGGGACCACATTCTTTTCCGACGATTGTCAGAGACTATCAGAAGATTATTGGAAAAGAAATTAAAGAGCAGATGAAGGAAAAAGAAGGACGTCTTCCGGATGCTGTTATTGCCTGCGTTGGTGGTGGAAGCAATGCAATGGGTGCCTTTTATGAATTTATCGAAGATAAAGATGTTCAGTTGATTGGCTGTGAAGCAGCAGGCTTAGGTGCAGATACAGATAAGAATGCGGCGACTCTGGCAAATGGTACCGTTGGTATTTTCCATGGTATGAAATCCTTATTCTGCCAGGATGAATATGGTCAGATTGCACCGGTTTATTCAATTTCTGCAGGACTTGATTATCCGGGAATCGGACCGGAACATGCCATGCTGGCAAGAGACGGACGAGCCCAGTATGTGCCGATAACCGATGATGAGGCCGTAGAAGCATTTGAATATCTCTCACGTAAAGAGGGGATTATTCCGGCTATCGAAAGTGCCCATGCTGTGGCTTATGCCAAGAAACTGGCACCAACCATGGGAAAAGACAAGATTATTGTAGTCAACATTTCAGGCCGGGGCGATAAAGATGTAGCGGCCATTGCCAGATACAGAGGGGTAGATATCTATGAGTAGAATACATGAAGCATTTCAAAATAAAAAAGCATTTATTGGATTTGTAACCGGTGGTGACCCGGATTTGGAGACCTCCGGGAAACTTGTCGAAGCCATGGAAGAGGCTGGGGCAGATTTGATTGAAATCGGCATTCCTTTTTCCGACCCGATTGCTGAAGGAACGGTAATTCAGGAGGCAAATATCCGTGCACTGGCTGCCGGATGTACAACGGATAAACTCTTTGATATGGTAAAAGAAGCACGAAAAAAAGTCAAAGTGCCGATGGTATTTTTAACTTATATTAATCCGATTTATACCTATGGAAAAGAACGGTTTATGAAAAAATGTGTTGAGTGCGGTATCGATGGCTTGATTATTCCGGACCTGCCTTTTGAAGAAAAGGGCGAACTTCTTGAAGTATGTGAAGAGCATGATGTGGATATTATTTCCCTGATTGCACCAACTTCAAAAGAACGGATTCGGATGATTGCCAAGGAAGCCAAAGGATTTCTTTACGTGGTCTCGTCCATGGGTGTTACCGGTGTACGGAGTAAAATTGAAACGGACATCGAGGGCATGGTTAAACTGGTACGGGAAAGTTCCGATATTCCATGTGCTATCGGTTTTGGTATTGCCACACCGGAGCAGGCGAAGGCAATGGCTGCGATTTCTGATGGTGCAATCGTGGGAAGTGCTATTGTCAAATTAGTTGCCCAGTATGGCAAAGAAAGCGTTGGACCGGTTTCGGATTATATTCGTCAGATGAAAAACGCAGTTGCAGAATTAGATGTAAAATAAATGAATAAAAATCTTTAAATGTACAAAAATAGGTATAGGCGATGTCTTATACCTATTTTGTGTTATACTGGTGACAATGGAGGTAAACAAACAATGATATATACGGTGACCTTTAATCCGGCATTAGATTATATTGTCCGGTTAGACCAGTTAAATGTGGGTGAAATTAATAGAGCAGAATATGCAGAAATATGTGCAGGCGGCAAAGGCATTAATGTCTCCCTTGTTTTAAAGAATCTTGGACATGAAAGTAAGGCTCTGGGATTTGCTGCAGGTTTTACAGGAAATCAGTTGATGAAAGCTTTAAAAGAGCAGGGCTGTCCGGCAGATTTTATTTCCCTGGAAGAGGGAATGACCCGAATCAATGTCAAAGTCAGGGGCAGAGAAGAGACAGAAATTAACGGACAGGGACCTGAAATTTCAAGAACAGCAGTGGTTGCACTGATGATGCAGCTGGAGCGGATGAGGAAAGGGGACATCCTTGTATTGGCAGGAAGTATTCCCGATTCAATGCCTGAGAGCATTTATGAAAAGATAATAGAGAGCCAGCAGGGAAAAGATATAAAGGTGGTGGTTGATGCCACCGGTGAGTTGCTGCTGGAGGTATTAAAATACCAACCATTTCTGATTAAACCCAATCATAGAGAATTAGGGGACCTGTTTCAGACGGATATTAAGAACAAAGAAGAAGCGGTGTTCTATGGGAAAAAGCTTCAGGAAATGGGAGCAGTTAATGTACTGGTTTCCATGGCGGGAGATGGGGCTGTTTTGGTGGATGGCAATGGCTGCGTTCATGAAAGCGGAGTACCCAAAGGCACTGTGATTAATTCTGTGGGTTCGGGAGACTCTATGGTTGCAGGCTTTCTGGCAGGATATTTAGAGACAGGGGACTATGAGAAAGCTTTTTATATGGGTATTGCGGCAGGAAGTGCCAGTGCCTTTTCAGAGAAATTTGCAACGAGGGAAGAGACCGAAAAGCTGCTGAATGATATTTATTTAAGGTAGGTGAGATAGATATGAAGATTGCCGCACTTTTGAGTAAGAATAGTATTCTTCTGAACGGGAAAGCTTCGGGTAAGATGGAAGTGATTGACCAAATGGTCAGCCTGATGAAAAATGGAAATCATATCTCCGATGAAGAATCTTATAAAAAAGCAGTTCTTAACCGGGAGTCCGAGGGAACGACGGGAATTGGAGAAGGCATTGCGATTCCCCATGCTAAAACAGACAGTGTTGTAAGCCCCGGACTGGCGGCCATGACTCTGCCTGAAGGTGTAGATTTTGAATCTTTGGATGGCCAGCCGGTATACTTAATATTTATGATAGCAGCACCGAATTCAGAAGAAAATGTTCATTTGGATGTGCTGAGTCGACTGTCGATGCTGCTGATGGATACTTCTTTCAGAGAACAGCTTCTCAATGCCGAGTCAAAGGAAGAATTTTTGAATATTATTGACCGTGCAGAAATGGAAAAGTTTGAGAAGGAGGATGAGATAGAACCGGATAAAGCGGGTGGTTTTCAGATTCTTGCTGTAACAGCCTGTCCTACTGGCATTGCCCATACTTATATGGCTCAGGAAGCTTTGGAACAGCAGGCGGCCCGTATGGGATATTCAATTAAAGTAGAAACAAACGGTTCCGGAGGTGTAAAGAATCCCCTGACGCCTGAGGATATCAAAGGGGCACAGTGCATTATTATAGCAGCAGATAAAAATGTCGAGATGGCCAGATTTGATGGAAAACCAGTGATTCAGGTGAAGGTGTCCGAGGGAATTCACAAGCCGGAGATGCTACTTGAAAAAGCCGTGAAGGGCCAGGCCGGGGTTTATCACCATGAAAACGATGGTGGAGGGGCGGAAGAGAGTGCAGGCCGGGGATTTTATAAACATCTGATGAACGGTGTGTCCCATATGCTGCCCTTTGTTATCGGCGGGGGAATATTGATTGCTCTCGCATTTTTGTTTGATGATTATCAGATTAATCCTGCAAATTTTGGAATGAATACACCGGTGGCGGCCTTCTTTAAAATGATAGGCGGTCAGGCTTTTGGTTTTATGCTCCCGATACTTTCGGGGTATATTGCCATGAGCATTGCAGATCGTCCCGGGCTGGCTGTTGGTTTTGTCGGAGGAGCGATTGCAAATGGGGGCTTTACCTTCGGAAATTTGATGAATTATGGTGAGGTTTCACCCGTCAGTTCCGGGTTTATCGGCACACTTTTAGCCGGTTTTATTGCAGGTTACATTGTGCGGGGACTTCAGAAGCTGTGTTCCGGGATTCCAAAAAGCCTCGAAGGTATGAAACCGATGCTTATCTATCCGGTAGCAGGTATTGCGGTTATAGGATTTGTCATGGTTCTTATAAATCCTTTTGTGGGAGCGATTAATACAGGGATGAATAATGCCCTTGCATCAATGGGCGGAACAAGTAAAATTCTGTTAGGAGCAGTGCTTGGGGGTATGATGTCCATAGATATGGGCGGACCCTTTAATAAGGCGGCCTATGTCTTTGGGACGGCAGCCCTTGCCAATAATGGTTTTGATATAATGGCGGCGGTTATGGCCGGTGGTATGGTACCTCCGATTGCGGTTGCAATTTGTGCGACATTCTTTAAAAATCGATTTCCGGAAAAAGAACGTCAATCAGCTTATGTAAACTACATTATGGGGCTGGCCTTTATTTCTGAGGGAGCTATTCCTTATGCAGCGGCAGACCCTTTCAGAGTTATACCGTCCTGTATTGCAGGCTCGGCGGCAGCAGGAGCCCTATCCATGTTGTTTCAATGTGGTCTTCGAGCACCCCATGGGGGAATATTTGTCATACCGACGGTGACCCATCCGTTGCAGTATCTGCTGGCTATTGCTATAGGTTCTGTGGCAGGGGGCGTAATTATGGGCTTTTTAAAAAAGCCTCTAATTGAAAATGAAGGGAGATAGACAATGAAAGAATTTACCTATGTGATTCAGGATAAGGATGGAATTCATGCCAGACCGGCAGGGATTCTTGTAAAGGAAGCTACAGCATTTAAAAGCGGGATGACTATTTATAAAGATGAAAAGCAGGGAAATTTAAAAGGTATTCTGGGGATAATGAGTCTGGGGGTAAAACAGGGAGACGAGGTCCGAATCCGAATTGAAGGTGAAGATGAGGAAGCTGCAGTTAAAATAATGGAAGATGTGTTTAAAGAAAATTTATAGATGATTATAAAGGGGGAGTTCCTTGAATTTGCAATTTTTTGTAGAGGATAGGGACTTCCTTAAACTGTGGATGTATGTTAGAATAAATTAGATACAATAAGGAGGAAAAAAATAATATGAGAAAAAAGATTGTATGGTTAATGGCTAGCGTTATGCTTTTATCAACTATGATGCTTGCCGGATGCGGCAGTAAAAAAGAAGAAGTAACTGCTGAAAGCCTTGTTAAACAGGCTAATGAAAACATGGAAAAAGCAAAATCCTATACAGGGGATATGGATATGCAGATGTCAATGAACATGACACAGGATGACTATTCTATGGACCTTGACATGGGGATGACGGGAACAATCGAAGCAACAATCGATCCTGAGATTTTCCATATGACTGGAACAATGAATATGAGTTTACTTGACCTTTCTATGGATATGGATATTTACGCTGAAAACAAAGATGGCGAAGTGACTACATACACAGGTGTAGCTGATCAGTGGACAAAGACAGTAACAGCTGCAACTGAAAGCCAGAGCGGTATGGAAGATATGTACGCTTTAGCATCTGATGGTGCGGATATGACTTTAGCTTCTGAAACTGAAAAAATCGGCGATAAAGAAGTTTATGTTTTGACATCTACTATTACAGGCGATAAACTTCAGTCTCTTGTAGAAGGTATGGGAACAATGACTGAAGGTATGGATATTGATTTATCTACTATGGAAGCTAATTTAACCATGAAGATTTACAAAGATACTGTACTTCCTGCATCTGTCAGCATCGAGATGAAAGATAATGGCGAAGGAATGGAAGCAGAAGGCGTTATCGTTAAGATTAACAGCCTGAATATGGTTATGAACTATAATGAGTTTGATAAACTTGATGCTATTACTATTCCGGAAGAAGCTTTAGCTGCTGAAGAACTTGATACAAGTGCTCTTGCAACAGATGGAACAGTGACAGAAACAGAAGCTGGCGAAACAACTGCTGAAACAACTGCAGAGACAGCATCTGAAACAACAAGCGAAAGCTAAATAACAGAATAAATTTAAAGCCGGCAGATTTTAAAAATCTGCCGGCTTTTTTATGTTGTGCTAATTTCTTTTTGCGGATACATTTGCAATGTGTTCAACCATTAGCTGACTTGCTTTTTCAGGATTATGATCTTCAATCGCTTTTGAAATTTCCTGATGCAGGGTGAGCATATCATTGAATATGACAGGGTTGATGCTGGCATCTTCAAAAAAGCTCTGTTTGGCATCCATCTTCCAGGCTTCAGTGATGGCAGCCATGGCAGAAATCATTAAAGCATTGTAGGAACACCGGGCAATCTCTTCGTGAAAGGTAATATCCAGAATAGCCATAGACAGAGTGTCGCCCTTATTTTTTGCAAGGATTAAATCGTTGAGCGTTTTCTTGATTCTTTGGATATCTTCGGGAGTTGCCCGTTCAGCGGCCAGGGCGGCTGTTTGGCTTTCCAGCATTTTACGAAATTCCAGGAGTTCATCAAAGCCGGAAGTGCGGACAACGGTTCGAAGAGGTGTGGCCTTTAAAATATCTGAAGAACTGTTGACAACGGTTCCACGTTTTGTCCGGGTGACATATCCGGACAATTCCAGAGCTTTATAGGCTTCCCGGATGGTGCTCCGTCCGACAGAAAGCTGGGTGCACATTAGGGTTTCATTGGGGAAAATATAGCCCTCGGGCAGGTCTCCGTTTCGAATAAGCTGACTGATCTGCAAAAATATTTTATCAGACATACTTTTCTGTGGCGAGATATTTAAAAGTTTCTGTAAATCTTTATCCGGTGGGGTCATAAAATCCCTCCTATTCCTGATTTATAAATGTTGTTGAACGCGGTGTACATAGATGCCGACACCGATTTGGACGACAGAAGCAAAGGCGGCCATAATGAAAACATATTCTGAACCGAAAACGGACCAGACAACACCCATGACAGAAGAAATAACAACAGCCATGACGTGGTCTACACTTAAGCCAACAGAAAGGGTTTTTGTAATTTCATTTGCTTCAACTGCCAGAGACCTTACCAGATAAGCATGAATCATATTCACCTGGTCCATCATCATGGCAACTATATAGAAGAAGCAGGCAATAAGATACATGATTTTAGTCTGAGGCAGCAGAGCATCTTCAAAGCCGTGGGCAAGGAAAGCTAAAATCAAAGATATTCCGGCCAGATAGAAGCCTTCAAAAAACAGGGTGAACCGCAAACCGCGTTTATCTAGCATCTTTCCAATGATTCTGCTGAAAAAGGTATCAGCAAAAGCAACAATAATGGAAAGCAGTGCCAGCGTATCTGCACCCATATGGAGCAGTTCAACCATCAGCCAGGGACCAAAAACTAGTTTGATTCGTTTCTGACAGCCATAGGCAATAGTCACTAAATAATAGGGTATGTATTGTTTTCGAACAATGAAACGGGGACTTTTATCTTTTGTTTCCTTAGGTTTATGTATGTATTTTCTCAGATAAATCAAAATAATGATAGCGGCAACTCCAAAGATGGCGGCTAAAACAAAGGGGAGAATAACTCCGGTCTTAAAAGAAAAAATACCACTTCGAAAACCAATAAATACGACACAGGCTGTAAGCATAGTGAAGAGATTGGATTTACTCTTGAAGTTTCCGATGGTCTGACCAACTTCGCCTTCTTTGGCAAGGCTCATACCGATAGAGTCATTCAGCGGCATAAAGAGATGGGAACCCAGAGAGTTGATAAATAAAAAGGCAAGCATGATGCCATAACTCGGAGAAAAACAACCCATAACAATCAGACCGATGACAAATAAAATCTGAGAAATAACCGAAACCGTTACATCAGAAAAACCAGCCAGAGCCGAAATAATAAAAGCACACAGAACCCCGGGAGTTTCCCTTGGAATCTCTATAAATCCACGTTGGGAACTGGTGACATCATAAACTTCCTTAAAATAATTCGAGTAGTTGGCCGAACTCAGGCCTATGCTGACAGCAATCAGACAGATGGCAATGGTAAACAATCTGACCGCCTTCTTATGTGTTGACGCATCCATAACAATAAATCCCCTTTCTTTTCATCAATAAGATATCACTTTTACAGCGGATTTACAATACCTTACGGCTCAGCGTGCTGTTATGGTATTCTGTGGAAAAGGTGACATCTTTGCCGAAATATTCTGGCGGCTGAAAGCTCTCAGCTTCCTCCAGATTAGGAAATTCAACTTCGGCGAGAATGAGTCCGGAAAATTTGCCGTGAAAAACGTCGATTTCAATAGTCAGATGGTCTCCAAGGGGAATTTCGTACCGGGTTTTGGTTAAAATATTTCCGTCTGCTTTCTCAAGCAGGTGTTCATAGGAGGCTGCGTCTAGTGGGAGATTATATTCTTCCCGGGCCATAAGTCCTTTTGACTTATAAGTCAGATAGTAAGAATCATCCTGTCGTCGGATGCGAACAACAGGTTCTGTATTCAGATAGGCCTGCTCAATCTCGTGGCAGGGATAATCTGTCAGGTTAAAGGGGAGTTTATCAATTAAATATTTACGTTCAATTTCCATAGCAAATGCCTCGATTCATTTAAGATAATATTAGTATTTATATAAGAAGTATATCCTAAACATCTAGAAATTTCCATTATATTATTTAACTGAAAGCGGATACTAATAGCAGGATAAGCAAGAAAGCTTATTCAATATATCTTGGAGGTGAAAATTATGTCTAATACAAGTGGAACAGGTTCTAATGGAAGCCGTATGGAAGTGCCACAGGCAAAGGATGCCATGGATAAATTCAAAATGGAAGTGGCAGGAGAACTGGGCGTCAACCTGAAAAGCGGTTACAATGGCGATTTGACATCTGCTCAGGCAGGTTCAATCGGCGGCGAAATGGTTCGCCAGATGATTCGCAAACAGGAAGAACAGATGTCCGGACAGCAGTAAAAATTAAACACAATGGGTTAGTTGGGGTGGTCTCCTTTTTTAGAGGAGACCACCCCTTTTCACTACCTTGACCTAAAGACAAAAATGTGATAGTCTGATGTCAGACAAGAGGATAACGTGGCAAAATACATATATGAAAAGGGAGTTGAGAAAATGAAAGATTTAGTTGAAATCAGGTGGCATGGTCGGGGCGGGCAGGGTGCAAAAACAGCGGCACTTTTGCTGGCAGATGTGGCTTTCAACAACGGTTTATACGTTCAGGGTTTTCCTGAATATGGACCGGAGCGTATGGGGGCACCAATCACAGCCTATAACCGTCTGAGCAGAAATGAAATCCGTGTTCACTCGAATATTTATGAACCGGATTATGTTGTTGTTGTGGATGAAGGTTTAATAGAAAGTGTGGATGTGACTGCCGGAATTCATTCAGATGGAGCGATTATTGTGAATACGGGACGGGGACGCGAGGCAATTGCTGCAGAACTAGAAAAGAAAGGATATGAAGGCCGTGTATATGCTGTTGATGCAAGGCGTATTTCCATGGAGGCACTTGGAAAATATTTTCCAAATTCACCACTGTTGGCAGCTGTTGTCAAGGTGACAGGCGTCATGCCTGAAGAAGCCTTTTTGGAGGACATGAAGAAATCTTATCAGCACAAATTTGCCTCTAAACCTGGGATGATTGCAGGTAATATAAGGGCCCTTGAACTGGCCTTAAAGGAGGTTGGTGTGGAATGAGAACCGATGTTTCAAAACAGAATGAAAAAGTTAAATGGCAGGATTTAACACCCGGATGCCGGATTGCCGGCGGGGGTACATCTGTAGCTTTTCATACAGGGGAGTGGCGTGTAAATACACCGGTTATTGATATGGAAAAATGTACCCAGTGTCTGATGTGTGCTGCGGTATGTCCGGATAGTTCGATTCCGGTTATTGATAAGAAACGTGGCGATTTTGATTATGATCATTGCAAAGGCTGCGGTATTTGTGCCAAAGTATGTCCATTTCATGCAATTGAGATGAAAGAAGGTGGAAAATAATGGCAATTAGAGAAAGATTATCAGGTAATGAGGCAGTGGCGACGGCCATGCGTCAGATTAATCCGGATGTTATGGCGGCATTTCCAATTACACCGTCTACAGAAATCCCTCAATATTTTTCCAGTTATGTTGCAAACGGCAAAGTGGATACGGTATTTGTCCCGGTGGAAAGCGAGCATAGTGCCATGAGTGCTGTTATAGGTGCGGAAGCTGCCGGAGTGCGGGCAATAACAGCAACCTCATCCTGTGGTATGGCGCTTATGTGGGAATTGCTTTATGTGGCGTCTTCCAGTCGTCTGCCATTGGTTATGGCCCTTGTAAACCGGGCACTGAGTGCACCGATTAATATTAATTGTGACCACTCAGACAGTATGGGAGCAAGGGATGCAGGCTGGATTCAGATTTATTCTGAGAATAGTCAGGAGGCCTATGACAACATGCTCATGGCTTATCGCATTGCAGAGCATAAAGATGTGCGGCTGCCTGTGATGATTTGCCAGGATGGTTTTATTATCAGTCATGGTGTTGAAAATATAGTATTATTGGAAGATGATATAGCAAAGAAATTTGTTGGAGAATATCATCCGGAAGAATATCTTTTAAATTCAAAAGAGCCATTAGCTGTAGGGCCTTATGCAACGGCACCCTATTTCATGGAATCCAGAAGGGCCCATGCGGAAGCCTTAAAACATGCCAAAAAGGTTATACTGGATGTTGCGGATGAATTTGAAAAAATATCCGGCAGGAAATATGGATTTTTTGAAACCTATAAAACAGAAGATGCCGATTATATTATGATTGTTATAGGTTCAGCCGCTGGTGCGGGAAAAGATGCTGTGGATATATTAAGAAATCAGGGTATAAAGGCCGGTGTATTAAAAATTCGTATGTTTAGACCGTTTCCGGCAGAACAGATTGCAGAAGCTGTAAAAAATGCTAAGGTCATTGCCTGCATGGACAGAGCGGAAGGGTTTAATACAAATTGTGGGCCGATTGGCAGCGAAGTCAAAAGTGCCCTTTATGATGCGGGAATTCAGATGAAAGTTGTCAATTATGTTTATGGTCTGGGTGGCAGGGACGTGCCTGTTGCGGATTTAAAAACAGTATTTGAAGATATGGTTCAGATTGATAAGGATGGCTGCACGGGCGAGACCTATCGTTATCTTTCTGTTAGAGAATAAGGAGGGGACAAGTATGGCATATAATTTTAAAGAAATGATGAATAAGCCGGAACGTCTGCTTCCGGGTCATAGAATGTGTGCAGGGTGTGGAGCACCGATTGCATTGAGAAATGTTCTTAAAGCTTTAAAGGAAGAAGACCATGCGGTTATCTGTAATGCAACAGGCTGTATGGAAGTATCCTCCTTCCTCTATCCTTATACAGCATGGAAAGATTCCTATATACATAATGCCTTTGAAAATGCAGCAGCCACCTGCTCCGGTGTGGAAGCGGCATATAGGGCAATGAAAAAACGCGGAAAATTAGATGGGACATTTAAGTTTATTGCTGTTGGCGGTGATGGAGGAACCTACGATATCGGTTTTCAGTCTCTTTCGGGAGCCATGGAACGAAATCATGATATGGTTTATGTCTGCTATGATAATGAAGCCTATATGAATACAGGAATACAGCGTTCTTCAGCGACACCAATGTTCGCAGATACAACGACAACACCGGTTGGCACTCTTTCTGCAGGAAAGCCGCAGAATCGAAAGGATTTAACAGAGATTATTGCAGCTCATCATGTACCTTATGCAGCTCAGACAACCTTTGTGCAGAATTTTAAGGATTTGCATTTGAAATCCGAAAAAGCTATTTATACACCGGGAGCAGCATTTTTAAATATTTTAGCACCGTGTCCTAGAGGCTGGCGGTATAATACGCCGGATATTATAGATATTTGTAAAGCAGCGGTAGAGACTTGCTTCTGGCCATTGTTTGAATGTTTCAACGGTGAGAAATGGGTCGTCAATTATGTTCCAAAGGAGAAAAAACCAATTGAAGATTTCTTAAAACTTCAGGGTCGTTTCGCCCATCTTTTTAAGCCGGAAAATGAATTTTTAATTGGTGAAATTCAGGCAGAAGTTGACCGTAGATGGGAAGCATTACTGACAAAAACAAACTGGTAGTATCAGACATTAAAAGCCTTTGTTATTTATTTGCCAAAGTGAAATCAATGTGATAGAATTTTATTATCAACTAACGAGATACTTTAGGAAAATGGAGGCAGAAAGACGATGGTAGAACCAGATATTAGACACATTGTTGTTGCGGGGGCAGGACTGATGGGAGCAATTATTGCACAGTCCTTCCCCCAATATGACGTTCATACAACAATTTACAGCAACTGTGAAGATGATTTCGAAAGGGCAAGACAAATCGTGGCCAACTGCCACATTGCCTTGATTGAAAATGGTGCAATGACCCGGGAAGAATCTGAAAAAATTCAGAATGCTTTGGTGTATACTGTGGACACAGAATGTTTTCGGGATGCACAGCTGGTGATTGAGGCCATTCCGGAAAGTATAGATATAAAGAAAGCTTTTTATGAGATGATTTGTGCTATTGTTCCGGATGACTGCATTATTGCATCGAATACATCAGCTATTTCGATTAATGAACTGGCAAAGTATGTTACATATCCTGAAAGATTTTGCGGGACTCATTATTTAAATCCGGCACATATTATTCCATTGGTGGAGATTACCTGTGGCGAGCAGACAGCACAGCATACGGTGGATAAGCTTCATCAGGTTTTTACGGATATGGGGAAGAAACCGGTTATGCTGAAAAAAGATGTTAAAGGATTCCTTTCCAACCGGCTCCAGTTTGCACTTTTAAGAGAAGCAACTTACCTGGTGGAGAGCGGTGTAGCCACACCGGAGGATATAGATACAGTTTTAAAATATGGAAATGGTCTGAGGTATACCTGTTCCAGGCCCTTTAAGATTGTGGATTTTGGGGGTATGGACGTTTTTAACTCAGTTGCCAAGTACCTATATCCAGATCTTAGTGATGAGAAGGTGTGCAATAATTTGCTGCAGGAAATGGTAGATGCGGACAAACACGGTATTTCTAATGGCAAGGGCTTCTACTCCTACACATCGGAATCGGCTATAGAGGAAGAAAAGGAAAGAGATTTCAAAATGATTAAGATTTTGCATTCCTGAATAATGAATGATTAAAAAAGCCTGTTTTTCGGGCTTTTTTTTATAAAAATTTTCAATTTCGCCTATTTACATATGACTTTTGTTATTATATACTATAGATTAAAGTGCATAAAAATGCTCTCATGCATTTTTCATATAAGGAGGAATATAAATATAATGAGTGTACAAGTAGAAAAGTTAGAAAACAATACAGCAAAACTGACAATTGAAGTTGCTGCTGAAGAATTTATCGCTGCTACAGCGAAGGCTTATAATAAAAACAAAAATCAGATTTCTGTACAGGGCTTCAGAAAAGGTAAAGCACCTCAGGCTATGATTGAAAAATTATATGGTGCATCCATCTTTTATGAAGATGCAGCTAACGATTTGATTCCAGGTGCTTATGAAGCAGCTGCAAAAGAATCCGGTTTAGACATTACATCTTATCCATCTATTGATGTTGTTCAGATTGAAAAAGGAAAACCTTTTATCTTCACAGCAGAAGTAGCTTTAAGACCGGAAGTTGAACTGGGCGAGTACAAAGGTGTTGAAATTGAAAAAGTAAACACTGAAGTTACAGATGAAGATATGGATAAAGAAATCGAATCCGTTCGTAAACAGAATTCCAGAGAAATCACTGTTGAACGTCCTGCTAAAGATGGCGACACAGTTATGATTGATTATGCTGGTTCTGTAGATGGCGAATTATTTGATGGCGGTTCCGCAGAAGGTCAGGCGCTTGTGTTAGGTTCTAATACATTTATCCCTGGATTCGAAGAACAGTTAGTTGGTGTGGCAGCAGGTGCTGATGTCGATGTTAACGTAACTTTCCCAGAAGAATACCATGCACCAGAATTAGCTGGTAAAGCGGCTGTATTCAAAGTAAAAGTAAATGAAGTTAAAGAAACAGAACTTCCGGAAGTAGATGATGAATTTGCACAGGATATTTCTGATTTTGAAACATTAGCAGAATATAAAGAAGATTTAAAGAAACGCCTTACAGAACGTAAAGAGCAGGAAGCTAAAGCTGAAAAACAGCAGAAGGTTATGGATGTTGTTGTTGGTAATGCCAAAATGGATATTCCGGATGCTATGGTTCGTAAGAGCACAGATGAAATGATGAATGAATATGCGCAGCAGCTTTCTTCTCAGGGTCTGAGCATGGATATTTATTTCCAGTACACAGGAATGACTCCAGAACAGCTTGCTGAACAGATGAAACCACAGGCAATTGCAAACATTAAGAATCGTCTTGTTCTTGATGCTATTGCAGCTGCTGAGAATATCGAAATTACAGATGAAGACGTTGAGGCTGAAATTCAGAGTCTTGCAGAAACATGGAAGATGGAAGCAGATAAAGTCAGAAGCTACATGGATGTAGATACAATGAAGAAAGAAATGTCCGCTCAGAAAGCTCTTGAGATGGTTACTGACGCTGCAGTTGAAAAATAATCAGCCTGATTTAAACAGGAGGAATGAAATTTGAGTTTAGTACCTTATGTCATTGAACAGACAAGCAGAGGAGAACGGTCCTACGATATTTTTTCACGTCTTTTAAAAGACAGAATTATATTTCTTGGTGAAGAAGTAACGGACGTTTCTGCGAATCTGATAGTATCCCAGTTGTTATTCCTTGAATCCGAGGATCCGGGAAAAGATATCAACCTTTACATTAACAGCCCGGGTGGTTCTGTTACTGCCGGAATGGCTATTTACGATACAATGCGTTACATTAAATGCGATGTATCAACGATTTGTATGGGTATGGCTGCCAGCATGGGAGCGTTCCTTCTTGCCGGCGGAACAAAAGGAAAGCGTATGGCACTTCCTAATTCTACAATTATGATTCACCAGCCTGCTGGTGGTGCTCAGGGTCAGGCTACAGAGATTAAGATTGTAGCAGAACAGATTCTCAAAACGAAAAGACGTTTAAATGAGATGCTGGCCGAGAATACAGGAAAGCCTTTGGAAATTATTGAACAGGATACAGAACGTGATAATTATATGACAGCCGAAGAAGCCATGGCTTATGGTTTGGTTGATAAAGTAATTACCAGCAGATAGTATGTATAGAAAGGGCGGAGGTGTCATTTATGGCAGGACGCGTGGAAGATAAAAAAGTTCCAAGATGCTCTTTTTGCAATAAGACCCAGGAGCAGGTCAGAAAATTGATTGCAGGTCCGGGTGCTTTTATCTGTGATGAATGTATCGGGATTTGTTCAGAAATCATTGCTGAGGAATTTGAAGAGGAAGAAGATATCTCAGAAGGCATTCGTTTAATGAAGCCGGTAGAGATTAAAGCTTTTCTCGATGACTATATTATTGGACAGGATGATGCTAAGAAAACTCTGGCTGTAGCCGTTTATAATCATTATAAACGAATTATGGCAGATAAGGAATCTGATGTGGAGCTTCAGAAGAGTAATGTTCTTCTGATGGGACCAACCGGTTCCGGTAAGACTCTGTTGGCACAGACGATGGCGAAGATGCTTAATGTACCTTTTGCGATTGCTGATGCGACTGCATTGACAGAGGCTGGGTACGTAGGGGAGGATGTTGAAAATATTCTTCTGAAACTGCTGCAGGCTTCTGATTTTGATGTGGAGCGAGCAGAGTATGGCATTATTTATGTCGATGAGATTGACAAAATCACAAGAAAATCCGAAAATGTTTCAATTACCCGTGACGTTTCCGGTGAGGGTGTTCAGCAGGCGCTGCTGAAGATTCTCGAGGGTACCGTTGCTTCTGTGCCGCCTCAGGGTGGACGTAAGCATCCTCATCAGGAATTTATACAGATTGATACAACAAATATTTTGTTTATCTGTGGTGGAGCCTTTGACGGTTTGGAGAAGATTATCGAATCCAGAATCGGTCAGAAAGGCATTGGCTTTAATTCAGAGCTGCGCCAGAATGAAGATGAAAAGAATATTGGTGATTTGTTCCGTCAGACTTTGCCTGAGGACCTCATCAAATTTGGTCTTATTCCTGAGTTTGTTGGCCGTGTGCCGGTATGTGTAGCCCTGGATTTGCTGGATGAAGATGCGCTTGTGCAGATTTTAACCCAGCCAAAGAGTGCGTTGATCAAGCAGTATCAGAGATTGCTTGAACTGGATGGCGTTCGATTGAATTTTGAACCGGATGCTATTCGAGAGGTTGCACATCGTGCCTTTGAACAGAAGACAGGAGCACGTGGCCTGCGTGCCATTATTGAAGATACAATGAAAGAAATCATGTATCAGCTGCCTTCAGAAGAGTTAGTGGATTCTTGTACCGTTACCAAAGAGGTTGTGGATGGACGGGGAGAACCTATGCTGACTTATGGAGAGAAAACCCCTGTTAAACGGGTTACAGGTAAAAAAGCAGCGCCGAAGAGCAGCGGTGAAATTGCTTAAAAGTGGAAAGTTAATGAAGGGCTGTGCCATCGTGGTACAGCCCTATTAGTTCATTATAGAAAGTGGTGCTAAGGATGAATGATATATGTTTAGAATTACCGGTTATAGCTTTACGAGGATTGACAATACTTCCAAATATGATTGTTCATTTTGAAGTGAGCCGGAAAAAATCTAAAATGGCCATTGAGGCCGCGATGTTAAAGGATCAGAATATTTTACTTCTGACCCAGAAAGATATTGAGATGGAAGAGCCTGGGGCACAGGACCTCTATGAATTTGGAACAGTTGCAAAGATCAAGCAGATTGTAAAACTTCCAAAGGATTCTCTCAGAGTTATGGTTGAGGGAACCTATAGAGCCCATTTGGATAACTTGATTATGACAGAACCGATGCTGAAAGCAGAAGTTCATGTTTACGATAAAACCATCTGTGAAATTGATGATTTGCAGAAAGCAGGGTATGTCCGTTATCTTCATGAACTTTTACAGAACTATGCTGCCCAGAATCCAAATTTCAGTGCAGAACTGGTACGCCAGCTTCTGGAAGAGGAAGATATATTAAGACTGGTCGATCAGCTGTGTACAAATCTGCCAATGGAATATAAGGAACGCCAGAAATGTCTGGAAGCCATAGATTTGCAGATTCGATTTGAAGTGCTGGCTGACTTTATGAATAAAGAAATTGAGATGATTCAGAT
This sequence comes from Clostridia bacterium, assembly GCA_009929615.1. Taxonomy (GTDB): domain Bacteria; phylum Bacillota; class Clostridia; order Lachnospirales; family Lachnospiraceae; genus Frisingicoccus. The sequence continues at coordinate 21,998 of SAAB01000007.1, forward strand.
CACCCGGGAAATCCAGGAAAAGGTTAAAGAACGGGTGGATAAGAATCAGCGAGAGTATATCCTTCGGGAACAATTAAAAGTCATTAAAGAGGAACTCGGTGAGGATAATACTCAGACAGATGCGGACCAGTTCGAGGCTCAGCTTCAGGAATTGAATGCCGGTGAAGAGGTTAAAGAAAAAATCCAGAAAGAGATTGACCGTTTCCGTTCTTCTGCCAGCATGGCATCGGAAAATGGCGTGATACGTGGATATGTAGAGACGTTATTATCCATGCCTTGGGATAACCGGGATGAAGAGAATATAAGCTTGAAAGAGGCTGAAAAGGTCCTTCAGGAGGACCACTATGGTCTTGATAAAGTCAAAGAACGTATACTGGAGTATTTATCTGTCCGGCTGCTGACAGGCAAAGGTGAAAGTCCGATACTCTGTCTTGTGGGCCCTCCGGGAACCGGTAAAAGTTCTATTGCCCGTTCTGTGGCCAGAGCTTTGGATAAAAAGTATGTTCGTATCAGCCTGGGCGGTGTCCGGGATGAAGCAGAAATTCGTGGACATAGAAAGACTTATGTTGGAGCTATGCCGGGACGAGTTGCGGCCGGACTTAAAAATGCCGGGGTAAAGAATCCGGTGATGTTATTAGATGAGGTTGATAAAGCCAGCAATGACTATAAGGGGGATGTTTTTTCTGCCCTTTTGGAAGTTCTGGATTCAGAACAGAACTCAAAATTTAGAGATAATTATATTGAACTGCCGGTAGATTTGTCCGAAGTATTGTTTATTGCCACAGCCAATACATTATCGACCATTCCAAGACCGCTCCTTGATCGTATGGAAGTTATTGAGGTTAACAGCTACACTGAAAATGAAAAAATGCATATTGCAAAGGAACACCTGATTCCAAAACAGATTAAGATTCATGGGTTAAAGAAAAGCCAGATGTCTATGACAGATAAAGCTTTGGAAAAGATTATTATGCATTATACCCAGGAGGCTGGTGTTCGAAATCTGGAACGCCGGATTGGCGATATCTGCCGTAAAGCAGCCAGAGAAATTGTTGAAGAAGATAAAAAGACTATAAAAATAGGCATAAAAACAGTCGAAAAATATCTTGGAAAAGAGAGATACAGCTTCGACGAAGCAAATCGCCGGGATGAAGTGGGCATTGTCCGGGGTCTGGCGTGGACCAGCGTAGGCGGCGTCACCTTGTCTGTAGAGGTCAATGTTCTTCCGGGTAAGGGCAAATTTGAATTAACCGGGCAACTGGGAGATGTTATGAAAGAATCGGCCCGGGCGGGTATCAGTTTTATTCGCTCTATGAGCAGTGCTTATCACATTCAGCCGGATTTCTTTGATACACATGATATTCATATTCATATACCTGAGGGCGCTGTACCTAAGGATGGTCCTTCAGCGGGAACGACGATGGCAACTGCTATGATTTCCGCGATTACGGGAATTAAAGTAAAGGCCAGCGTTGCTATGACTGGAGAGATTACACTTCGGGGACGGGTGCTTCCTATTGGTGGATTAAAAGAAAAGATTCTTGCAGCAAAGGTAGCAAAGATAAAAACAGTCGTTGTTCCGGCAAAAAATCTCAAGGATGTAGAAGAACTGGATGCAGAAATCTGCGAGGGTATGGAAATTGTATATGCAGAAACAATGAAAGATGTGTTGGAAACAGCACTGATTCGTATGCCTGAAACGGAGAAGGAGTAAACATGCACGTTATTAAAAATGTAAACCTTGAAACAGTTTGCGGGATTACAAGTAAATTACCGGAGAATAAACTTCCGGAAGTAGCTTTTGCAGGCAAGTCCAATGTTGGGAAGTCTTCATTAATCAATGCATTGATGAACCGCAAGTCCTATGCAAGAACATCGGGGCAGCCGGGAAAAACCCAGACTATTAATTTTTATAATATTAATGAGGAAATCTATTTTGTGGATTTACCAGGATATGGTTATGCTAAAGTATCTGAGGCTATCAAAGAAAAATGGGGTAAAATGATTGAAAATTATTTGCATTCATCGATGCAGCTGCGATTGGTTTTCCTTCTCATTGATATTCGTCATGATCCTTCAGAAAATGATAAGCATATGTACCGCTGGATTGTGGAGCAGGGATTTAATCCGGTTATTATCGCAACAAAGTCTGACAAAATAAACCGGAGCCAGATTCAGAAGCATTTGAATATGATAAGAACTGTTCTCAGAGTTACAGAGGGAACACCGGTTGTTCCTTTTTCGGCCTTGAGTAAGCAGGGACGGGATGAAATCTGGGAGTTAATTGAGCAATTTGCACTAAATATTGAAATTTAATAAAAAATTTATAGCAATTATCCCTCATTTCGTATATTATATTAGTATATGAAATGGGGGATTGTTATGCGTTTGACATTTTCAGGGGCTGCTCATGAAGTGACAGGAAGCTGTCATTATCTGGAGGCCTGCGGACGGAAGATTTTTATTGACTATGGAATGGAGCAGGGGGAAGATTTCTTTGAGAATCAGCCTGTATCGGCAGCAGCATCAGACATTGATTATGTGTTTTTAACTCATGCCCACATTGATCATTCTGGCTTACTGCCGTTGTTATATGCGGAAGGGTTTCAGGGACAGGTGTTTACAACGGATGCAACGAAACAGCTCTGTGAGATTATGCTCCGTGACAGTGCCCATATTCAGGAATTTGAAGCGGAATGGAAGAATCGTAAAGGGCGAAGAGCCGGAAGAACAGAAGTTATTCCATTGTATACGATGAATGATGCAGTAGGGGTTTTGGAACATTTTGTGGGCTGTGATTATAATCAGATTATTAATATATGCCCGGGAATAAAAATTCGATTTACAGATGTCGGACATTTACTGGGTTCGGCATGTATAGAAATATGGATTTTAGAGAATGGCACTCAGAAGAAGATTGTGTTTTCCGGAGATGTAGGTAATACGGACCAGCCATTGATTAAGGATCCGTCCTGTGTGGACCAGGCAGATTATGTTGTTATTGAATCCACTTACGGAGACCGCTCTCATGGGCAGACACGTCCCGATTACGTAAAGGAACTCAGCCGGATTATCCAGGAGACTTTTGACCGGGGAGGGAATGTGGTTATTCCATCCTTTGCAGTTGGACGAACTCAGGAGATGCTCTATTTTATTCGTCAGATTAAAGCAGAAAATCGGGTTCAGGGACATGGGGAATTTGAAGTCTATGTAGATAGTCCACTGGCTATTGAGGCAACGACGATTTTTAATCAGAACATTTATGACTGTTTTGATGAAGAGGCGATGGAACTGGTTAAGCAGGGGATTAATCCCATTACTTTTCCGGGTTTAAAAACATCAGTTACCAGCGATGAATCTAAAGCGATAAATTTTGAAGCGAAACCGAAAGTTATTATTTCGGCATCTGGTATGTGTGAAGCAGGACGTATTCGTCACCATTTGAAACATAATTTATGGAGACCTGAATCTACAGTTCTTTTTGTTGGATATCAGGGTCATGGGACACTGGGACGGGTATTAATTGAGGGAGCCGAGGAAGTGAAGCTTTTTGGTGAAACGATTGAGGTTCATGCCCATATAGAACAGCTGGCGGGTATCAGTGGCCATGCAGATAAAAATGGTCTGATTCATTGGCTGCAAGGGTTTAAAAACAAGCCGGAGAAAGTCTTTATTGTGCACGGTGAGGCGGCTGTATGCGATAGCTTTGCAGAATGCCTGAAGAGTGAGTATGGTTATGATACAGTGGCACCTTACAGTGGAGCTAGTTTTGATCTGATGAATAACCGCTGTGTTGTTGATGCAGCACCGATGCGTATATCCAAGAAAGCAGCGGCTAAAAAGGCATCTTCCGTATTTGACAGGCTTGTTGCTGCCGGACGGAGGCTTATGCATGTTATCAATCAGAATGAGCAGGGTGCGAATAAGGATTTAGCAAAATTTGCAGATCAAATTAATAATCTCTGCGATAAATGGGATAGATAAAAGAAAGGAAGATAGAATGAAAAACAAAAAATGGAACAGATGGCTGTGTGCCGCATTCGTATCAACTTGTGTACTTGTGTCAATGACAGCATGTGGAAAAAAAGAAGAGACCAAAACAGAAACAAAAGCTGTAGTGGTAGAAACAAAGAGCAAAGAAACAGAGGCCCAAGAAGAACTTGAGATGCATGGTGTTATTAAAGAATACACCGGCGGCAAGATGACGATTACAACAGAGGATAACAAAGAACTGAGCTTCACTCTGACAAATGCTACGATTGAATGTAAGAATGGTATTGTATCCGGCGATGAAGTGACGATTATTTATACCGGAGCTATCAACGGAACAGATACAAGCAAAGCGGTTGTTATGCGAATTGTTGATAAAGGTGAGAAAGCAGAATTGAAGGAACAGAATGTTTCCGGTACCGTTGCAGCAGTTGCTATGAATACGCTGACGATTAAAGACAATGATGGAAGAACATTATCCTTTATGACAACAGGTGCAGAGGCACACTATAAAAATGGCATCCAGGCTGGAAACTGGGTTACTATTGTTTACAAAGGTGAGATTCAGGGAGATAATGCTCAGAATGTAAAGGTAATTTCTATTACAGATGATGCACCGAATGTTGAAGAAGCAAAGAATCAGGTGACGATTAATGATGCGGATAAGACTGTGTATGCAACAACAACAGTACATGTTCGTGATAACTACTCTACAGACGCCAACAGTTTAGGACTTTTAAATACCGGTGATGGTGTTCATGAAACCGGTGAGTCCAGTAACGGATGGGCGCGCGTGGATTATAATGGTCAGACAGGATATGTATATGAAACTTATTTAACTACAGATGCACCGCAGCCGGAGACTCAGGCACCGGAAACCCAGGCACCGGAGACTCAGGCACCAGAACCACAGCCACAACCGGAAACTCAGCCGGCACCAGACGAACCAGTGGCTAATCCGGATACTTTTGGCGGCGAAGAACTTCAGATGACTGGTATTTTAAAAGAAGCTACAATGCATATTATTACAATAACATCGGATGAAGATGGCCAGGATTATACGTTTAATATTTCAGATGCTGAAGTACATCTGTCGGATGGTCTTGCTGTCGGTCAGAGCCTTGTGATTAAATATCAGGGAACAGCCAGCAGTGATGCAACAACGTGTTCAGTTCTTAATGTTGATGGCAGTGCTATGAATGAGAACAATGAGGCACCATTAACAATGACCGGACGGGTTATTGCGACAAGTATGAACTGTGTAACCATTGGAACAAGTGATGGAGCAGAAGTATCTTTTGATATTGAAGATGCACAGATTAATTGTGCAGATGGTCTTCAGACAGATGATAACGTTACGATATCTTATACAGAGAATGGGGATTCGAATATCCATTATGCATTATCTGTAGATGATGCTCAGTAATATAAATAAAAAATAAAGAATCCGATTAAAAAAGTCTATGTTTTGGAGAAAACATAGACTTTTTTGAAAATTGTTTATTTCTTGCTGGTTTTTGCGAGAAGCGTTGTCATGAGATAATCGTAGATTTCCGTACTCTGCTTGTGCCAACAGTCACATACAAGTTCTGCCTGGATTTCTGTAGGAACGGCAAGACGGATATTCATTAAAGTGTCTTTTTTATCTTTTAAAGAAAGCTCCACTTCATATTCCTGATTTTTTTTAGGTGTGAAGTTTGCTGTGATTTCATTTGCCTGTCGAAGTGCAAAATGTTTGTCTTCAAGGAAGGATTTGACGTCTTCCTTGATTCCGTCGGATATTAAAGTGACAAAGGCTTCCAGGGTTTCTTCTCCGGAAGGTGTCAGATGATAGTAAGAGCTGTTATTCTGCTGAGTAGGAGAGATGAACTGGGCATCTACCAGATCTGAAATGGCAGCCTGAGTTACAAAATAAGTAGTATATCCTTTGTCCAGTAAAAATTCACAGAGTTGAGAATTCGTCAGTGGAAATTCCGAACGGCTTAAAATATATAAAATCATTAATTTGTATAAGGTAGATGGGTCTGCATTCATAAAATATTCCTTTCTCAGTACATTAATTATGGTGGTATATCAGGCATAAAGCCGTCCCTGCCAAGTGCTGCGTTTTTTAAATTCATGATGGATGGTGTTTAAAACCTGTTTTTTGTGTCCACTCCACAAGGGAGCAATCAATAAGCTTTTCGGGCCATCGCCGGTGATTCGGTGAATGACCATCTCCGGTGGCAGAAGTTCAATGCATCGGATAACTGTATCTGTGTATTCTTCCGGAGAAAAGATATGGAAGGGATTTGCTGTATAAACATCAGCCAAATCTGTGTCTTTCAGGACATGAAGCAGCTGAATCTTAATTCCCTGGATGGGCTGATGTGCAAGAAAACGATGGGTTTCCAGCATATCTTCTGTGGATTCTCCGGGAAGACCTAAGATGGTATGAACAATGGTTTCGATACCAGCTTTCTGAAGTTCCAAAAGAGTATCCGTAAAAGTTTTAAGACAGTAGCCCCTGCGGATAAACCGGGCAGTGTCTTCGTGAATGGTTTGAAGACCTAATTCAATCCATACGGGTTTTATTTGATTTAACTGCTGTAAAAGCAGGATAATCTCCGGAGAAAGGCAGTCGGGCCGGGTGGCAATTGAGAGAACAGCCACGTCGGGAAGGTTTATAGCCTCATAAAAAAGTTTCTCCAATGTATCTATTGAACCATAGGTATTTGTAAAAGACTGAAAATATGCTATGAATTTTTGACTGGAATGTTTTTTTGATAATAATTCTTTTCCGGCATGAAATTGCCGGCTGATATCCGGTACTATATCGATATTAGAACCGCCACCTGCGAAATCGCCGGAACCGCCTTTGCTACAGAAAATACAGCCACGGGTATCCAGTGTTCCGTCCCTGTTTGGACAGGTGAAACCGCCGTTTAAAGCAACTTTATAAATTTTCTCACCGAATCGCTTTTGAAGATAGCAGTTCAGAGAATAATAAGGTTTTTCATTCCATAGATAAAGGGCTTCTTCATAACTTTCGGTCATATGGGTTAATCTTCCTTTCGCTATCCGGTAAGATAGGTAAATTCGTATTTTATCATATCATTTACAATGGGTGAAATCAAGAAAGAAATGGATTGACAGCTTTTTGGCAACGTATTAGAATTGAAGAAGTAGATAAAATTCAGGAGGAACAGAATGGAAAAGTCAAAAGTCTATTTTGCTAATTTCCGGGCAACCGTTCGGGAGAACATCCAGCAGAAACTCACCCGTTTGATGAAGACTGCAGGGATGGAAGATATTGATTTCGATAAGAAATATACAGCCATAAAGATTCATTTTGGTGAACCGGGGAATTTGGCATATCTTCGCCCGAATTATGCGAAGACGGTTGTGGATATGGTTAAAAGTCTGGGAGGAAAACCTTTCCTGACAGATTGTAACACACTCTATGTAGGCGGACGCAAGAATGCGCTGGATCATTTAGACAGTGCCTATGTGAATGGTTTTTCACCATTTTCAACAGGCTGCCATGTTATTATTGCAGATGGCCTGAAAGGAACAGATGAAGTGCTTGTTCCGGTAGAAGGTGGAACTTATGTTAAAGAGGCTAAGATTGGCCGTGCTGTTATGGATGCCGATATCGTGATTTCACTGAATCACTTTAAGGGTCACGAAGCTGCCGGTTTTGGCGGAGCTATAAAGAATCTGGGAATGGGATGTGGTTCAAGAGCCGGTAAGATGGAGATGCACAGTGCCGGGAAACCCAGAGTATCTGAAAGAAAGTGTATCGGATGTGCTCAGTGCACAAAGGTATGTGCCCATGATGCTATTACACTGACGGATAAGAAGGCCTCGATTGACCATAATAAATGTGTTGGATGTGGCCGTTGTATTGGAGTCTGTCCGGCGGATGCAGTGCGTCCTGCATCGGATGAATCCAATGATATTTTGAATTGTAAGATGGCTGAATATACGAAGGCTGTCATCAATGGACGTCCGAACTTCCATATTAGTCTTGTTATGGATGTATCTCCATATTGTGATTGTCATGGAGAGAATGATGCACCAATTGTTCCGGATGTAGGGATGTTTGCATCCTTTGATCCGGTTGCTTTGGATAAAGCCTGTGCCGATGCTGTGAATAAACAGCCAATATGTGCAGGCAGTATACTGGATGAGGTGGAACATGTTCATCATGATCATTTCACTGATGTTTTTCCGGATACAAATTGGAACAGCTGTCTGGAACATGCAAAGGCACTGGGACTTGGAACTGATGAATATGAATTGATTCAGATTTAATAGGAGGAATATAATATGAAAGAAACAACGATTTTATTACAGAGTATTGAAGACGTTAAAGAATTTAACCGCATCGTTGCTGTTTATGACGGCGATGTAGATTTGGTATCCGGCCGTTATGTTATTGATGCAAAGTCCATCATGGGCATTTTCAGCCTTGACTTAAGCAAGCCAATTAATATTCAGATACATGGTGAAAACCCTGACACATTATTAGAGGGCTTAAAAGGATTTATTCAGTAATTTCCAGTAAAGTGGCAATAGGGGTTGCGGCGGAAAAAAGGAGAATAAAAAACATGGAAAAAGCACAGTTATTAAACACAACATTTACTTTCGAGCAGGTGGTAACCGAGGATATGACTGCATCAAAAGGCGTTCCTGGTACACCGGATGTATTTGGTACACCGATGCTTGTAATGATGGTTGAAAACACTTGTTTTAAGTGTATGGCTCAGGCTGCAGAAGAAGGCGAAGTCAGTGTAGGCGTTACAGTGGATATCACTCATTCTTCACCAACACCTGTAGGTATGAAAGTTGTTTGTACGGCAAAGGTTGAAAAGGTGGATAAGAAGATTTTAACATTTTCTTTTGAAGTTAAGGATGAAGCTGGTGTTATCGGTACAGGAACACATGTCAGAGCTTATGTTCAGAAAGCGAAGATTGAAGCAAAGGCAGCAGCAAAATTTAATAAATAATATTTATAAACAAGGAGCTCTTTGAATGAAGAGCTTCTTTCTATTTTAGTGGGAAATAACTCCTTTACAATTATACAACATAGTGATATCATTATGATATCAAATAGAAATATAGGGAGGGGAAATATTATGACAGAAAAGGTATTGATAAATAGGAAAAAAGGAATGCTGGCTTTGATGCTGACGATTCTATTGTATTTGGCAGCGATTGTTGGATGTATTTATGGGGGGTATATAGTAAGCCGGGATGGCTTGCCGGTTTTACTGGTGATATCCATCATCTGGTTATGCATTGGATGGCTCCCATTCTGCGGACTTAAAGTGCTTAAGCCTCAGGAAGCATTGGTTTTGACTTTGTTTGGGAAGTATGTAGGAACGCTTAAAAATGAAGGATTTTATTTTGTAAATCCATTTTGTACCAGTGTTAATCCGGCGGCAAAGACAAAATTGAGCCAGAGCGGTGATGTAGACAGCAGTTCTAAGAGTTTGTTTTCCATGAAACTTGGGGATGAACATATGACTTCTGAAATGGGAAGTAAGAAGATTTCCATAAAGATTATGACATTAAATAACAGTCGGCAGAAGATTAATGACTGTCTGGGGAATCCGGTGGAAATTGGAATTGCCGTTATGTGGCGTGTTGTTGACACTGCAAAAGCTGTTTTTAATGTAGATAATTACAAAGAATATTTATCTCTGCAGTGCGATAGTGCCCTTAGAAATATTGTGCGATTGTATCCTTATGATGTTGCACAGGGTGTGGATACTACCGGCGATGGTATTGCAGATGAAGGAAGTCTTCGTGGCTCCAGTGAGGTTGTCGCTGCACGTATTCGTGAAGAAATCCAACAGAAAGTGGCAGAAGCGGGTCTGGAAGTTATTGAAGCCAGAATTACATATCTGGCGTATGCACCTGAAATTGCTGCAGTCATGCTCCAAAGACAGCAGGCATCTGCAATTATTGATGCCAGAAAGATGATTGTTGATGGTGCTGTAGGTATGGTGGAAATGGCCCTGGAACGTTTGAATGAGAATAATGTAGTTGAGTTGGATGAAGAAAGAAAGGCTGCTATGGTATCAAATCTTCTGGTAGTGCTTTGTGGCAATCACGATGCACAACCTGTTGTAAATTCAGGAAGCCTGTATTAAGATGGCAGACTCCAAAAAGAAGCAGGTACCTTTAAGACTTTCGGCGAAATTATATGATGCCATCGCAGCCTGGGCAGAAGATGATTTCCGTTCAGTGAATGGTCAGATTGAATATTTGCTTACAGAATGTGTGAGGCAGCGTAAGAAAACGGGTAAATATGTTTCTGAGCATCTGGATGAATCACCGGAATTAGATATTGAATAAAAAGAAAAACCAGAAGGTCATATGACCTTCTGGTTTTTTCTATTAAAGAGTTGTTTAGCAGATACCCTGTGCAAGCATTGCATCAGCAACTTTTTTGAATCCGGCAATATTAGCACCGGCAACAAAATCATCTTCAACACCATAAGCTTTGGCAGCATCATCAATGTTGTGGAAAATATTTACCATAATCTCGCGAAGCTTTTCGTCAACTTCTTCGAAGGACCAGGAAAGACGGCTGCTGTTCTGACACATCTCAAGTGCGGAAGTAGCAACACCACCTGCATTGGAAGCTTTACCTGGAACAAAGTAAACTTTGTTCTTCTGTAAATATTCTGTAGCTTCAAGTGTTGTAGGCATATTAGCTCCTTCAGCAACAACTTTACAGCCGTTAGCTGTGAGCTGCTTAGCATCTTCCTGATGAAGTTCATTCTGAGTTGCACATGGAAGTGCAATATCACAAGGAATGCTCCATACGCCAGTACCTTCATGATATACAGCATTTGTATGTGTTTCCACATATTCTTTAATACGTCCGCGTTTAACTTCTTTAATTTCTTTAACAAGTTCAACATCTACACCGTTTTCGTCATAAATCCAGCCGTTGGAATCGCTGAAAGTAAGAACTTTAGCACCAAGCTGAATAGCTTTTTCAGCAGCATAGATGGCAACATTACCGGAACCGGAAATAACAACACGTTTTCCGGTCATTGTATCACCTTTGCATTTTAATAACTCATCTACAAGATAAACAAGGCCATAACCGGTAGCCTCTGTACGAGCTAAAGAACCGCCAAAGGATAATCCTTTTCCTGTAAGAACACCTTCGGAGAGGTTGCGAATACGTTTATACTGTCCGTAGAGGAAACCGATTTCACGTCCACCAACACCGATATCACCAGCAGGAACATCTGTGTCTGCACCAATATGTCTGCATAACTCTGTCATAAAGCTCTGGCAGAATGCCATAACTTCACGGTCGGATTTGCCTTTAGGATCAAAATCAGAACCACCTTTGCCGCCGCCGATAGGAAGACCGGTCAAAGAGTTTTTGAAAATCTGTTCAAAACCAAGGAATTTGATAATGCTTAAGTTTACAGATGGATGGAAACGAAGACCACCCTTATAAGGTCCGATGGCACTGTTAAACTGTACACGATATCCCCTGTTAACCTGTACGTTTCCTGCATCATCTACCCATGGAACACGGAACATAACTGTACGTTCAGGTTCTACAAGACGCTCAAGAAGAGCAACTTTCTGATACTTGTCGTCACTATCTACAACCAGTTTTAAAGAGTTCATAACCTCTGTAACTGCCTGGATAAATTCTGATTGATGTGGATTTCTTTTGATAACGTTTTCAATAATGCTGTCTGTATAAGACATATAGTTCCCTCCTTTAAAATCGCATGAAAGTTAGTTCACATGCACTTGCATGCAATTATATTATAGTTTTTTTGGAAATTCAATACTTTAATTGGATAAAATTGAAAAAAATGTAAAAAGATGTATTAAATAGTACACTGCGTAGTAGGACGTATTGAAAAGTCGAAATTTGCGAAATATTTAGCTTTATTAATTGATATTTTAGTGTATAATAAAGAATATCTATGAGTGTCTGTCTGCTCGGTTTCCCAAGAAGTAAAGAATTTTATCTTGTCCTGCGAAGCATGTCGGGCATATCGTATGATAAATAGCGTTTGAAAAAACGTCAGGAATTATACAGAAAAATTATTATACAAAAGATTATTATATAGTAAGTAATGAAGGAGGGTATTCATGAGTGAAAAATATGCGACTTTGTCCCTAGTTCAGTTAAAAGAGCTGGCAAAATCCCAGGGAGTAAAGAATGTATCAGCGATGCGGAAGGCTGAACTGGTTCAGATTATGGGTGAGCTGGAGGAAAAATATAATCGCGAGAAGTCGCTGACAGAATCAGGAACAGAATCAGCTTCGGAACCTAAGGCAAAAGAACGAAATGAGAAGCGGGAAGAACCTGAAAAGAGTGGGACAGATGAACATATGGACAGCTCCTTGGAAACCTTGGACAGCGGTCAGCTGGCACATGGAATTTTGGAAGTCATGATGGATGGTTACGGGTTTATACGATGCGAGAATTATCTTCCGGGTCCTAATGATGTTTATGTTTCGCCGGCTCAGATACGTCGTTTTAATATGAAAACAGGAGATATTATTGAGGGAAACATTCGGGTTAAGACCCAGAATGAAAAGTTCAGTGCCTTATTATATGTCAAGTCAGTGAATAACCTTCATCCGGCAGAAGCCACACGTCGAAAGAATTTTGAAGATATGACGCCGATTTTCCCGGATGACAGGATTCGTCTGGAAACAGTGCGGGCCAGTCTGCCGATGCGTATTATGGATTTGGTATCGCCTATTGGCAAGGGGCAGCGTGGTATGATTGTATCACCTCCGAAAACAGGTAAGACAACTTTGTTAAAGCAGATTGCTAAAGCAGTTACCCAGAATCACCCAGATATGAATATGATTATTCTTCTCATTGATGAACGACCGGAAGAAGTGACGGATATTAAGGAATCAATTATTGGAGATAACGTTGAGGTTATTTATTCAACCTTTGATGAACTTCCGGAACATCATAAGCGAGTATCTGAGATGGTTCTTGAACGGGCGAAACGGTTGGTAGAACATAAGAAGGATGTTATTATCCTTCTGGACAGTATCACACGTCTGGCCAGGGCTTATAACTTGACGGTTCCGCCAAGTGGACGAACCTTATCCGGTGGTTTGGACCCGGCGGCCTTACATATGCCAAAGAAATTTTTTGGCGCAGCCCGGAATATGAGGGAAGGCGGCAGCTTGACCGTGCTGGCTACAGCATTAGTAGAAACTGGAAGTAAGATGGATGATGTGGTTTTTGAAGAGTTTAAGGGCACCGGTAATATGGAACTGGTTCTTGACAGGAAACTTTCAGAGAAGCGGATTTTCCCTGCGGTGGATATCAGTCGTTCGGGAACCCGGCGTGAAGAACTCTTGCTTTCCAAGGAAGAACTGGAAGCATCCTATGCAATGCGCAAAGCATTGAACGGCATGAAGTCGGATGAGGCATTGGAGCGGATTCTTGACATGTTTATGCATACAGAAGATAACAAAGCATTTGTTGCTATGATGAGACGAACAAAAATTTTCTGATATGATAAAAGAATGCGGGGGAATGTGAATGCTGGATAAACATGATCTGGAGATGATCGAGAAGATTGTTGAAAAGGTTATAGAAGAGAAAGACCTCTCTTCGAGAGCAGATATGGAAGAGATACGTATATCGTTAAAAACGGATATCGAAGAAGTTAAAACAGCAGTTAAAGAAAATAAGGACAGCATTGAAGAACTTCAGATGACGATTGAAAATGATGTTTATAAAAGAATCAGCATTATCGCTGAGGGACATCTGGATTTAAGTCGAAAACTGGATGATGCATTAAAAGTAGAGAATGAAAAAGAAATTTTGCTTTTGCGGGTGACGGGACTTGAGAATGACATGCGATGGGTGAAAAAACGTCTTGAAGAAATTGCCTGATAGAAAAGTAAATATAATTTTTACAAAAAAGTCTTGAAAGCTGTAGGGAAGCATGCTATAATGAAAAAGCTGTTTTTATGAAGAACACGTAGTAAACAAAATTGACTCATCAGTTTATAATAAGAAAGTTTTAGTGAGGTGAAAAACATGAGAGAAGGAATTCATCCAAAATATTATCAGGCAAAAGTTACTTGCAACTGCGGTAACGAATTTGTAACTGGTTCAACAAAACCGGAAATCCACGTAGAAATTTGTTCTAAATGCCATTCTTTCTACACAGGCCAGCAGAAAGCTATCTCAGCTCGTGGTCGTATTGATAAATTCAATCGTAGATATGGTATTACTCAGGAATAGCAGGAATGTTACAGGTAAGGTTGAGGTTTTTATAAAATCTCAACCTATTTTTCTATTATAGAGGAGAACATATGAAATATGCAAATATAGGCGGTCAGGCTGTCATGGAGGGCGTTATGATGCGCCATAAAGACAAGTATGCAGTGGCCGTACGAAAATCCAATCATGAGATTGAGATAAAAACCGATAAGCATATCAGCTATGGTGCAAAGTATCATGTTTCGGGTATTCCTGTGCTGCGGGGTGTATTTGCTTTTGTGGACTCACTGGTTCTTGGAATGACGACATTGACCTGGTCTGCTTCTTTTTTTGACGAAGAAGAGGACGAGAAAGTATCCAAAGAAAAAAAGGAAACATCAGATAAGATATTTATGGGAGTAACCGTTGCTTTTTCACTGGCATTATCGATTGCTCTATTTATGATTCTACCTTTTTTTATTTCAAATATATTTCGCAAAGTCACTGATTCAAGCTTGATGCTTGGTGTTATTGAAGGTCTGATGCGTGTCCTTATATTTGTAGGTTATATTCTGACCATATCACGTATGAAAGACATACAGCGGCTTTTCATGTATCATGGGGCCGAACATAAGACCATTAATTGCATTGAACATGGAGAAGAACTCACACCGGAGAATGCGGCGAAGTATTCACGTTTTCATAAACGATGTGGTACCAGCTTTTTATTTATCGTTATGTTTGTAAGTATTCTCTTTTTTCTGGTCTTTTTTCAAATATTTCCTATAAAGAGTATGATTTTAAAAGTTATTTGCAGAATACTGCTTGTCCCTGTTATTGCAGGGGTATCCTATGAAATTATACAATGGGCAGGTTGGCATGATTCAGGCCTTGTAAGTATTGTGAGCAAGCCAGGGTTCTGGATGCAGAAATTTACAACCAAAGAGCCGGATGCTGAGATGTTGGAAGTAGCCATTGCATCCATTGAAGCGATATATGACTGGCGTGAGTTTCAGAAGGAATTAAAAGAGTGAAAACACTAAGACAGTTAATGAAGGATGGGGAAGCCCGTCTGTTAGAAAATGAAATAGAAAATAGTACTATGGAAGCCCGGCTTCTGTTAGAATATATATGTGATTTAAATTGGTCCCAGTATTTGCTTCAGGCGGATACAGAGGCGGACCCACAGGAACAGCGGCGGTATGAAGAGGCGGTAGAACGTCGCTGCAGCCATTATCCCCTTCAATACATTCTGGGGACAGTTGGTTTCATGGATTATGAATTTATGGTCAATGAATCTGTGCTGATTCCGAGACAGGACACAGAAGTACTGGTGGAAACTGTTTTGAATCAGGCGGATATTTCCGGAGGAAGTGTGCTGGATATGTGCACAGGCTCGGGCTGTATTTTAATCAGTCTGATGGCCATGGGACATTATAAATCCGGAACAGGTGTAGATTTATCTGAAGAAGCCCTTCGGGTTGCCCGGATGAATGGCATATTCAATCGGATACATTGGATGAAGGATGGTCGTTCGGAAGATGATTTGACCTGGATTCAAAGTGATTTATTTTGCGAAGTGGATGGGCAGTATGATGTTATTGTGTCAAATCCACCCTATATTCCAGCGGATGTCATAGAAACACTTATGCCGGAGGTACGGGATTACGAACCTCGAATGGCACTAGAAGGTGCTGATGAAGGACTGGAATTTTATAAAAAGATTACACAGGCAGCAGAAACCTATTTAAAGCCTTCGGGCTGGCTGTTTTTTGAAATTGGTGCGGAGCAGGGAAAAGCTGTTTCGGAGCTTATGGAAAAAGAAGGATTCAAGGAGATACGTACGGTCAGAGATTTGGCCGGATTAGACCGTGTGGTCTATGGAAGAAGATAGAATTTATTGGAGGAAAAAATATGTTTGACAGATTAGAGGATATTTTAATCAGGTATCAGCAGGTAATGGAAGAGCTTAATGACCCTGATGTTGTTAATGACCAGGCGCGATTCCGTAAACTGATGAAAGAGCAGAATGACCTGGCTCCAATCGTGGAAAAATATACGGAATATAAAGGGGAAAAGCAGAATGTCGAAGACAGTCTGGAACTCCTGGACATGGAAAGCGATGAAGAGATGCGTGAAATGGCCAAAGAAGAGATGAATGAATCTAAAAAACGCATTGGTGAAATCGAGCAGGAATTGAAAGTACTCTTGATTCCGAAAGACCCTATGGATGAAAAGAACGTTATTGTTGAAATCCGAGGCGGAGCCGGTGGTGATGAAGCCGCCCTTTTTGCGGCAGAACTTTATAGAATGTATGCAAAATATGCGGAGAAACAGCATTGGAAAGTTGAGATGATGAGTCTTAATGAAAATGGACTCGGTGGATTTAAAGAAGCTGTGTTTATGATTTCCGGAAATGGTGTTTATTCACGATTGAAGTTTGAAAGTGGTGTACATCGCGTTCAGCGAGTGCCTGAGACAGAGTCCGGCGGCCGTATTCATACATCAACAGTTACGGTGGCTATTATGCCGGAAGCGGAAGAAGTGGATGTACAGCTGGATATGAATGACGTACGTATTGACGTATTCCGTGCGTCTGGAAATGGTGGTCAGTGTGTCAATACGACGGATTCTGCGGTACGTATTACCCATATTCCGACAGGTATTGTTATTTCCTGTCAGGATGAAAAATCTCAGTTAAAGAATAAGGATAAAGGTTTGAAAGTGCTTCGTTCCAGACTTTATGATTTAGAGCTGGAAAAGAAACAGAAAGAAGAAGCAGCAAACCGTAAAAACCAGGTAGGTACAGGAGATCGTTCAGAGAAGATTCGTACTTATAATTTCCCTCAAGGACGCTGTACAGACCATCGTATTAAATTAACATTACATCGTCTGGACGACATTTTAAATGGTGATTTGGATGAAGTTCTTGACAGCTTGATTGCTGCGGACCAGGCAGCAAAACTCAGCAACATGGAGGAAGAAGGTTAAAAAATGGTATCAAAAAGCATGGAACAGTTGGTTAAAGGTAATTCAGTCATTCGTGCCCTTTTTGAAGAAGGCAAAGAAATGGCTGCAAAAGTCGGTGCAGAGAATGTCTATGACTTCAGTCTGGGCAATCCAAGTGTACCTGCACCTAAAGCAGTCCGCACATCTATGAAACGAATTTTAGATGAGGATAATTCTCTCTATGTTCATGGTTATATGAGCAATGAGGGCTATGAAGAAGTCCGGGAAGCGGTAGCGGCGTCTTTAAATAAAAGATTTGGGACATCCTTTGCTATGAGTGGAATTCTTATGACTGTTGGTGCGGCAGGAGGATTAAACGTAGTCCTTCGAACACTGCTTGACCCGGGAGACGAAGTTATCTGTTTTGCACCTTTTTTTGGTGAATATAGAAATTATGTCTCAAATTATCAGGGCAGCCTGGTTGTTATACCTCCCGATACAGATACTTTCCAATTAAACCTTTCCATGTTGGATGAACATATTAATGAACGAACAAAAGCCATAATCATAAATAACCCAAACAATCCGACAGGCGTTATTTATTCCGGAGAGACTCTGGATAAGCTGGAAGCCGTTTTAAAAGCGGCGGAGGCAAGAATTGGACATTCGATTTATGTTATTTCCGATGAACCTTACCGGGAACTGGTCTATGATGGAGCTGTTGTACCATTTATGACAAAACATATAAGAAATACAATTATCTGCTATTCTTTCAGTAAATCATTATCTCTTCCGGGGGAAAGAATCGGCTATCTAGCCGTACCTGAGGAAGTGGATGATTATGCCGGACTTGTTCAGGGTATGGCCATTGCAAACCGTGTTTTGGGTTTCGTCAATGCACCATCTCTCCAACAGCTGATGATTAAAGATTGTCTGGAAGAGCAGACGGATGTTGGGGCCTATGATAAAAACCGGAAATTCTTATATACATCTTTAAAAGATATGGGCTTTGAATGTGTGAAGCCGGAAGGCGCCTTTTATCTTTTTGTAAAATCACCGGTAGAAGATGAGAAAATCTTCGTTGCGGAAGCTAAGAAGCATCATTTACTTCTTGTTCCGGCATCCAGCTTCGGCTGTCCCGGATATGTACGCATTGCCTATTGTGTATCCTATGATATGATTGAACGTTCTATGCCGGCCTTCAAAGCTCTGGCAGAGACTTACTTTGGATAAATAAAGAAAGGGCGTGATACCATGAGTTCATGGAGAGATTATGTACGGCGGGTGACACCTTATACACCGGGTGAGCAGCCAAATGAGCCAGAGATGATTAAGTTAAATACGAATGAAAATCCCTATCCTCCGGCACCGGGTGTTTTAAAACTGGCAGAACATATGGAGACAGACAAACTGCGTCTTTATCCAGACCCTACATCGAATGTATTGACAAAGGCTTTATCCGAATTTTATGGGGTGGAGCAGAGTCAGGTATTTGTAGGCGTCGGTTCGGATGATGTACTTGCAATGGCTTTTCAGACCTTTTTCAATAGTGATAAGCCGGTGCTTTTTCCTGACATTACATATTCATTTTATCCTGTTTGGGCAGAAGCTTTTAAAATACCTTATGAAACCAAGGCTTTAGATGAGAATTTTCACATTCGAAAAGAAGATTATTATGGTGAAAACGGTGGTGTGATATTTCCAAATCCAAATGCACCAACTTCTGTTTTGGAAGGCTTGGCATTTATTAAAGACATTTTAGAACATAACCGGAACTCTCTGGTTATTGTTGATGAAGCATATATCGATTTTGGTGGAGAGTCAGCACTCTCCCTTGTGTCAGAGTATGATAATCTTCTGGTGGTACAGACATTTTCAAAGTCCCGTTCAATGGCTGGAATGCGAATCGGTTTTGCTATTGGCCAGCCGGAACTTATTAAAGCATTAAATGATTTTAAATATTCATTTAATTCATATACGATGAATCAGACATCTCTCCTGCTTGGTGCAGAAGCGGTGAAGGACAGGGCGTATTTCGAGGAGAGTATTGCTAAAATCATAAAAACCCGTACATGGGCAGCGGAAGAATTAAAAAAATTGGGCTTTGAATTTAATGAGCCATGGGCGAATTTTATTTTCGTCACTCATCCGAAGTATTCGGCAAAAAAATTGTTTGAAGCATTGAGGGAAGAAAAAATTTATGTGAGATATTTTAGTCTGCCTCGTATCGATAACTATTTAAGAATAACGGTAGGGACGGATGAGGAGATGGAAAAACTGCTGCATTTCCTTAAAGAATATATGAAATAGATATATGAAAACCTCTCAATAGCGATAGTATTGGGAGGTTTTTTGTTGTTGGAGAAACGGAGTATTGTATGAATGATAATAAAGGATTTACTTTGCTGGAATTGCTTATTTCAGTAGGAATTTTAGTGATATTGGCTGGTATATTGTTTCCCTCCTATATTTCCCATGTTCATCGTACCCGTACCATCATCTGTGAAGAAAACAGATACACCTTGCTGGATGAAGTGGATTTACATCTTATAGAATACAGCAGGGGAGATACAGATGAATTTATGGCGAGTTTTATGGAATATTTTGCGGCCTACATTAAAGAAACACAGGTGTGTCCGGCAAAAGGTAATATTCGTCTGCGTTTTAGAAATACAAGTTCTGGAATAAGTGTCATAGTCAGCTGTTCAAAACATACAAAAAGGATATCCAGAGAAATAAGCATTGATTGACTGGGGAGGAAATGAACATTATGAAGCGGGAAGTCCGGATTTCGGTTAGAAATCTGGTGGAATTCATTTTAAAAAATGGTGATATAGACCAACGTATGGGCGTTATGCAGGATGTGGACGCCATGCAGGCCGGAAGCCGGGCACATCGAAAGCTTCAGAAACAGGGCGGAAGCAATTATCAGGCCGAGGTTAGTCTGAAGCGCAAAGTTTCTATCGATGAGACTTTGGATATTCAGGTAGAGGGACGGGCGGATGGTATTATTTTAAACCCATTGAATGAAGAGACGGTGACGGTGGATGAAATCAAGGGGACGTTTACATCCTTGGAGAGTATTGAAGAACCTGATATTCTTCATATCGCCCAGGCGGACTGTTATGCATGTATTTATGGAGAGCTTCATGGCTTGTCCGGGATTAAAGTGCGTATCACTTACATTCATTTGGAAACAGAAGAAATAAAAATCTTTGAATTTGAACGACAGAGGGAAGAGTTGGAATCCTGGTTTCAGGATTTGGTTTCAAGATACGCCAAATGGGCCAAGTGGCAGATTGAATGGCAGGACCTGAGGGATATGACTATTGAAGAAATGGGCTTTCCTTTTGCTTATCGATTGAGCCAGAAGCGTATGATGAACGGCGTACTGCGTTCGATTGATGAGGGAAAAAATATATTTATTCAGGCACCAACGGGAACAGGTAAGACTCTGGGGACACTTTTTCCGGCCATCAAAGCCATGGGGGAAAAGAAGTGCGGACGGATATTTTATTTGACGGCAAAAACCATTGCCAGGACAGTGGCAGAGGAAACGGGGAAACTTCTTTCAGGGCAGGGGCTTCGTATGAAATTTGTTACTTTAACAGCGAAAGAGAAACTGTGTCCGATGGATGAATGTAGGTGTCAGCCTGAGTATTGTGAACGGGCGAAAGGTCATTTTGACCGGGTGAATGATGCTGTGTTTGACATGATTCACCGGGAAGACAGTATGGAACGGGAAAAAATTCTGTCTTATGCTGAACAGCATCAGGTCTGCCCTTTTGAATTTCAATTAGATGTTTCTCTTTGGTGTGATGTCATTATCTGCGATTACAATTATGTTTTTGACCCGGTTGTTTATCTGAAACGTTTTTTCACGGATGCTTCACCCAATATGGTGTTTTTAGTTGATGAAGCCCATAATCTGGTGGAACGGGCCAGAGAGATGTACAGTGCTCAGTTATATCGAAGAGAATTTGACAGTCTGCATCGTCAGTTAAAAACACTGCGGCCGAAACTGGCTAAGAAAGTCCATAAGTGCAGCCAGTTTTTTAAAGATTTTGAGGAAAGCAGAATGGCTGAAAGCGGTAGTTATTTAAAAGTGACAGAAGTGGGAAGCTTCGTGTTGAATCTCATGGGTATGGTGGGAGATATGGAAACTTATCTCAGAGAAGATATGGAAGCAGAACTCAGGGAAAAAGTGACAGAACTCTATTTTGAGGCCCGCCGCTTTGTTAATACCTATGATTTGATTGACGATAAGTATTTGATTTATACCGAAGGTGATTCGGGAGATACGATGGTAAAGATGTTCTGTGTAGACCCTTCAGGAAATCTGAGTGAACGGATAGGCATGAGTCGCAGCTGCATTTTCTTTTCAGCTACCCTCCTGCCGGTTCAGTATTATAAAGACCTGCTCAGTGCTCATCCGGAAGGAGATTACGAAATGTATGTAGACTCTCCTTTTTCTCCGGAAAAGCGTTTGATTTTTACGGCGGGTGATGTGAGCAGCCGATATTCGGCCAGAAACCAGGAACAGTACGAACGGATTGCAGATTACCTGAGTAAGATTATTAAAGGGCGGAACGGCAATTACATTGCATTTTTCCCATCCTATGCTTTTATGGCATCGGTTTTTGATATTTTCACCGAAAAAGAAATGATGAAGGCTGGCCGGGGACTCAGGGTGTTTTGTCAGGAAAGCGGCATGGATGAAGAACAGAGACAGGCATTTCTCGATAACTTCAAAGAGGATGCCCATGAAACGGTTTTGGGCTTCTGCGTATTAGGCGGTATATTTTCAGAGGGGATTGATTTGAAAGCCGATCGGTTAATTGGAGCTATTATTGTAGGGACAGGGCTTCCGGGGATAGGAAGTGACCGGGAGCTGTTGAAAGAATATTTTGATAAAACAAAAGGCAGGGGATTTGACTATGCCTATTTATATCCGGGAATGAACAAGGTTCTCCAAGCTGGAGGAAGGGTTATTCGTTCGGAAGAAGATACAGGAATCATAGCTCTGTTGGATGAAAGATTTAACTATTCGGGATATCAGCGTCTCTTTCCCAGAGAATGGTATCCCTTCCAGAAAGTAAATATGGATTCTGTGGAGAAAAAGATAGAAAAATTCTGGACAGAACAAATAAATCATCTATAATAGGATTTAGAAAACACTAAGGAGGTTGTTTCATGTTAATCACAATTTGTATTGGAAGCTCCTGTCATTTAAAGGGTTCCAGAAATGTTATTCAGGGACTTGAGCGGAAAATCAAGGAAGAACAGTTATCTTCCAAGATAGAGTTAAACGGTTCTTTTTGCACAGGTGAGTGCGAAAAGGGCGTATGTGTAAAGATTGATGACGAATTATTTTCCGTTTCACCGGAAACTGTAGATACATTTTTCACCGAAGAGGTGCTCGGGAGGTTGAATTAGTTGGCGGCAATTGGATTTAAGACAGCGAAATGCAAGGACTGTTATAAATGTGTCCGAATATGTCCAGTGAAAGCCATTCATACCAAGGATGAACATGCTCTCTACGTGGCAGATGAATGTGTATTATGTGGGCGGTGCCTGGAGGCCTGTCCTCAGGACGCGATTATCAGTATCAGTGATATACAAAAAGCAAAGGCTTTTATTCAGGAAGGCTGTAAAACTGTTATTTCGCTGGATCCGGCATATCTGGGCGTATTTGGCGATACGGAAAATGGTACAGGACAGCTGAGAGAAGCATTATATCAGCTTGGTTTTTCCCACATAAGAGAAACGGCAGAAGGAGCAGTTCATGTGACGAAAGCCTATGAACGTCTTATCAAGGCTGGCGAGATGAATAACATTATCACTACGTCCTGTGCGGCAATTAATGATTTGGTAGAGCGATATTATCCGGAGATGATTCCATATATGGCGCCGGTAGTTTCACCTATGATTGCTCATGGAATGATGTTGAAGGAAGAATTTGGGCCAGATGTGAAGGTTGTATATATCGGCAGTTGTACGGCAAAAGGCAGAGAAGCTTTACGAGACCGATGCCGTGGAGAATTCATTGATGCGGTAATTGATTTTCAAGAACTTCGCAAGTGGCTTAAGGAAGCCGGAATTGATCCGGCACAATGTGAGCCAAGGCAGAGGCGCGGCAAAAATCCATTGATTAACGGTCTCTATGGTGTTAGTGGTGGGATATTGTCATCTGTTGAAGCGGATAAAGGCTTTGGAAAATATGAGCAGCTTTATGTAGATGGTATTGACTCTGTGAAAGAGCTTTTTACCTGCATAGCAAATGGCGAAATTAATAATTGCTTTATAGAGGTGGCATCCTGTGTTGGCGGCTGTATTAATGGTCCGCTGGCTGGTGGTCAGGAAAGTGACCGGTTTAAGGCACGAATTTATACAAATCAGAAGATTATCCGCGAGTTTCCGCAGGATATGGATAAGATGAAAGAAAGCATTATCCTGAGGAAAGATTTTCGTCAGTCTGCGCAGGCAGTGGCTATACCAACTGAGGAAGAGATTCAGGAAGCACTGCGTAAAGATGGTAAAGACTCCATTGAGAAACAGTTAAACTGCGGCGCTTGTGGATTTAAAACCTGTAGAGATAAAGCGATTGCTCTCTGCCAGCATAAGGAACAGCTGAATCTGTGTATTCCATATATGTATCAGCAGGCAAGATCCACGGCAGAGGTTATTTTGTCTGTTACACCAAACCTGATTTTTACAGTGGATGAGCAGCTGCGTATTCAGGAGTTTAATAATGCGGCGGAGGTTATGTTTAATATATCTGCCGATAAAGCCCACGGCATGTTTCTTGGGAACATTATTGACCCTGGAGATTTTGCATCGGTATTTCGCGATAAGCGAAGTATTATGAATAAAAAAGTGTCCTATGAGAAATATGGGATGATTACGATGCAGAACATTATTTACATTCGTGAACAGAATTGCGCATTGGGAATTTTAAGAAATATTACCTCCGAAGAAAAGATACGAAGACAACATGACCGGATGCGCATGGAGGCAATGGATATTGCCCAGAAAGTTATCGATAAACAGATGATGGTTGCCCAGGAGATTGCCGGGCTGTTGGGTGAAACGACAGCAGAGACAAAGGTGACTCTGACAAAGATGCGGGACAGCATTTTCTATGAGGGAGACGACAACCTATGAATATGAGTCTGGACATTGCATGGAAAAGCCTGAATAAGAAAAAGGAAGAACTGTGCGGGGATACGGTTGAGATTATTAAAACTGAAGATTCAGATATTCTTTTACTCTCTGACGGTATGGGGAGCGGTGTCAAAGCAAATATTCTATCGACTTTGACGACAAAGATTATGGGTACGATGCTGAAGAATGGAGCGACGATTGAAGAATGCGTGACAACCATAGCGAAGACACTGCCTGTTTGCCAGACGAGGCAGGTGGCTTATTCGACTTTTAGTATTCTCCAAATCTATAAAGACGGCAAGGCTTCACTGATTGAATATGATAATCCGGGAGGCATTCTCATTCGAGATGGCCGCCATAAGGATGTTCCTTTCATTGTGCGTGAACTCGAGGGGAAAATCATCCGGGAATATCATTTTAACGTCTGCTATGGGGATTATTATATTCTTATGAGTGACGGCGTTATCCATGCCGGAGTAGGGAAAAACAAAGGTTTCGGCTGGCCTCGCGGAGAAGTCGTTCGTTATGCGGAGCGCTATTGTTCGTCAGGGGTGTCAAGCTCACGTCTTATGTCTATGATAAGCAACCGGTGCAACGTTCTTTATGGTGGCGAGCCTGGAGACGACACTACGGTTATTACAATAAAAGTTACAGAACCTAAAACAGTGAATCTGTTTACGGGACCACCGGTGAATAAAGAGGATGATGAGCGTCTTATGCAAGCCTTTATGGAAACACCGGGACGAAAGATTATCTGTGGAGGAACATCGGCAACCATTGGTGCGAGATATTTAAATAAACCACTGAAAGCTTCGTTGACCTATTATGATCCGGATATTCCGCCAACGGCAGAACTTGAAGGCATTGATATGGTAACAGAGGGCGTGTTAACACTGAACCGTACGGTGCAGATGCTCTCCGGATACAATGCAGGAAAAGTGGATGAACCATTTTTCAATCGGCTGTATGGGAAAGATGGAGCTGCCCAGCTTGGAAAGGTTCTTGTAGAAGAATGTACCCAGTTGAATCTTTTTGTCGGCAGGGCGTTAAATGAAACTTATCAGGCGGCATCCCTGCCCTTTGATTTAAGTATCAGACAGCGTCTGGTGGAACAGCTTATAAAAGAATGTGAAAAGATGGGGAAAAGAGTTACCATTAAATATTATTAATGGCATTGCTGCAGAGGAGTAAAAAATGAAAAGAACATTTGTAACGGATATTAATGAAATTAAATATGAAGTGTACATGGAAGTGGCACGTATGGCTTTTGAAGGAAAGCTGAATGAGAGCCGGGAACAGATTCCTTATAATATCATTCCGGGAAATACACCTCAGTATCGCTGCTGCGTTTATAAAGAACGGGAGATTATCCGTCAGAGAGTGCGTCTTGCAGAAGGCCATACACCACTGCCGGGAGGAAATATAAAAAATATTGTTCAGGTTCTTCCTGCGGCCTGTGAAGGCTGTCCGATTAACCGGTTCAGTGTAACGAATAACTGCCAGATGTGTCTGGCTAAAAAATGTATGTCTGCCTGCAATTTTGGTGCGATTACTTTTGAAGGAGGAAGAGCCCATATTGACCCTAAGAAATGCAAAGAGTGTGGACGATGTGTGGAAGCCTGCCCTTATAATGCAATTGCAGATTTAATGCGTCCTTGTAAAAGGGCCTGCCCGGTAGATGCCATTTCCATGGATGAGGAAATGATTGTACAGATTGATGATACCAAGTGTATCAGCTGTGGTCAGTGTGTGGTAGGCTGTCCTTTTGGTGCTATTTCAGACCGCTCCTTTATGGTGGATGTTATCCGCTTAATTAACAGTGGGGTTAAGGTCTATGCTATGGTTGCACCGGCTATTGAAGGACAGTTTGGAGCTGATGTATCTGTCGGAATGATTCGGGAAGCGGTTAAAGCCCTTGGATTTGAGGATATGTTTGAAGTTTCATTGGGGGCTGACTTTGTTTCTAAAAATGAAGCCTTGGAATTAGAAGAGCGGGTGAAGGCTGGTGAAAAGATGACAACGTCCTGTTGTCCGGCTTTTGTCAATATCATTAAAAAGCATTTTCCTGAGCTGGCGGATAAGATGTCTACAACGGTTTCACCGATGCAGGCGACAGCCCGTCTGATTAAAGCCATGTATCCGGAAGCTTTGTGCGTTTTTATCGGACCATGTATTGCTAAAAAGAGCGAAGTGATTGATTCGATTACCATGGGGGCTGCAGATTATGCACTTACCTATGAAGAACTGTACGCTATGATGGAAGCTAAGAGTGTAGACCCCTTGGATTATACGGGAGAGCTTCAGCAGGGAAGTAAATTTGGTAAGAATTATTCTGTATCCGGCGGTGTGACGGCAGCAGTTCTTGAAACCTTTAAAGAGCGAAATGAAGATGTTTCTGTCAAAGTTTATAAAGCAGATGGGGCAGCGGATTGTAAAAAAGCATTAATGCTTCTGAAAGCAGGACGGCTGACCGAAGACTTCATTGAAGGCATGGCCTGTGCCGGTGGATGTGTCAGCGGACCGGCAATGCTCAACCGGGAAAGAACTTTCATGAAAGATAGAAATGCGCAGATTAATCAGGCAGATGACCGGCAGATATTGTCTAACGTAGATACTTACGAAGAATATAATATCCGTATGCATCGAAATTAAATGACAAAAGTTTTTATAAAAAAAGGCAGAAGACTATTGACCTCTTCTGCCTTTTCTGTTATTATCATAAGAGTAACGATAATTGTTACTAATATTGATATAGGAAGGAGGACCTACATGGCAACACTTAAATATAGCCGTCAGCGCGAAGCAATTAAGAATTATCTTGTAGGCCGTCTGGACCATCCGACAGCGGATATGGTATATTCAGCTATCCGCGAAATCTATCCGAACATCAGTCTTGGAACCGTATACCGAAATTTGACTCTTTTGGCAAGTCAGGGAGAGATTATTAAGATTTCCTGTGGACAGAACAGTGACCGTTTTGATGGAAGGACGGAATTACATCACCATATTGTCTGCGAGAAATGCGGTCAGGTTGAAGATTTATTTGGACTGAATGCACAGATGATAGATCAGATGGCAGCCGGAAATTATGATGGAGACATCTACGGACATCAGTTATATTTCTATGGTAAATGTAAGAAATGTAAAGAAGAAGAAAAAAGTTTAAAAACGGGTTGACAAACAAAACAAAGTAGTATATGATAATGATATCAGTAATGATTATTAATATCAAAAAATAAAAAACAACTTTAAAAGGAGAGAATTAAAATGAAAAAATTTGTATGTACAGTATGTGGTTATGTTCATGAAGGAGACGCAGCACCAGAGGCATGTCCAGTATGTAAGGCACCAGCAAGTAAATTTAAAGAGCAGTCCGGTAACAGAGAATGGGCAGCAGAGCATGTTGTAGGCGTAGCTCAGGGCGCTCCAGAAGATATCATGATGGATTTAAGAGCAAACTTTGAAGGAGAATGTTCAGAAGTTGGTATGTACCTTGCTATGGCTCGTGTAGCTCATAGAGAAGGATATCCAGAAATCGGTTTATACTGGGAAAAAGCTGCTTATGAAGAAGCAGAACATGCTGCAAAATTTGCTGAATTATTAGGCGAAGTTATTACAGACAGCACAAAGAAAAACCTTGAGATGAGAATTGATGCTGAAAACGGTGCTACAGCAGGTAAATTTGACCTTGCAAAACGTGCTAAAGCATTAAACCTTGATGCAATTCATGATACAGTTCATGAAATGGCAAGAGATGAAGCTCGTCACGGAAAAGCATTTGAAGGATTATACAACAGATTCTTCAAATAAGAATAAGATACTTACAGAAGACCGGGTGATATTCATCCGGTCTTCTTTTTGCATATAAGATAGTTCTCCCATTTTATAAGAAATTCGTAAGAGTCCCTTCCTTGACGTATCTGTTAAAATGACTTAGAATAAACTATAAAATCAATTAAGAGAACAGGAGGCAGCTTCATGCCTATTAAAATACAAAATGATTTGCCAGCTAGAGAGATATTAGAGAGAGAACACATCTTTGTTATGACAGAACGGCGAGCATTAACTCAGGATATTCGTCCTTTGCAGATACTTATTTTGAATCTGATGCCGACAAAGATTGAAACAGAAACTCAGATTTTGAGGTCTCTTTCAAACACGCCGCTGCAGTTAGAAATCGAGTTATTACAGATGGAGAGCCATACGGCAAAGAATATATCCGAGGAGCACATGATTGCTTTTTACCAGACATTTTCCCAGGTTAAGAACAAATGGTATGATGGTATGATTATTACCGGAGCACCGGTGGAATTGATGGAATTTGAGGATGTTGAATACTGGGATGAACTCTGTCAGGTCATGGAGTGGTCTAAGACCCACGTACATTCAACCTTCCATATTTGCTGGGGTGCTCAGGCGGCGTTATATTATCATTATGGAATAAAGAAACATATTCTGGATAAGAAATTATCCGGTGTTTATAAACATTATTTGATTAATGAAAAGTCTCGTTTATTCAGAGGCTTTGATTCAGAGTTTTATGTGCCCCATTCCAGGCATACAACTGTCTACCGTGAAGACATTGAAAAGGTTCCGGAATTAAAAATCATGGCTGTTTCTGATGAGGCAGGGGTTTATATTGCGGGAAATGAAAGTGGCTCACAGTTTTTTGTTATGGGACACTCAGAATATGATATTGATACACTGGCGGGAGAATATTTTCGGGATGTGAATAAGGGAATGAATCCGGAAGTACCTGTGAACTATTTTGAAGACGATGATCCGGCGAAGAAACCTATGATGCGTTGGAGAGCCCATGGAGCATGGGTGTATTCCAACTGGTTGAACTATTTTGTATATCAGACGACACCATATACGTTGAATGAAGACATTACTACTTTTTCAGATGAGGATTAGAATATGGAAGAAAAGGTCTATAATGGCCTGACCAATGCAGAAGTTGAAAAGCGTATAAAGGAAGGCCAGGTTAATATCTCGGACAATCACATATCGAAAACGACAGCACAGATTGTCCGCTGTCATACTTTAACCTATTTCAACTTTTTAAACTTGTTTCTCGGAGTGCTTGTTATTATCTCCGGACAGTTTAAGAATCTGACATTTCTCGGTGTTATTCTGTGTAATTCAGTTATCGGAATTATTCAGGAAATAAAAGTTAAAAAGTTAATAGATAATCTGGCGGTGATTACGGCCAGTAAAGCACGGGCATGCCGTAGCGGTGTATTTAAAGATATCCCGATTGAAGAGCTGGTTCTGGATGATTTAATCGCAGTGGAGAATGGTAATCAGATTGGTGCAGATTGTGAAGTCCTGGAGTCCGATGGTATTGAAGTCAACGAATCCATGATTACAGGTGAGTCTAAGTCTGTTCGAAAAAAAGTTGGAGATACACTGTGGTCCGGAAGCTTCATGGTTGCCGGCAGCGGTAAAGCAAAGGTTATTCATGTAGGTAAGGATAATTACGCGACTCAGCTTGCTGACCAGGCGAAGGATAAGAAAAGGGCATCTTCAGAGATGCAGGATTCTATTAAAAAGATTATTAAAATTACGGGTACTATTATTATCCCGGTAGGTATTCTTCTTTTTATATCCCAGCGTGGAGCTGAGGGAACAAGCTTTTCCAATGCACTTGTCAGTACCGTTGCAGGTGTTATTGGAATGATTCCGGAAGGACTGGTGCTTTTGACCAGTGTATCCTTTATCCTCGGTGTAGGACGTCTTGCTAAAAAGCAGGCCCTGGTGCAGGAGATGGAAGCTATTGAAGCTCTTGCCCGTGTGAATGTGCTCTGTTTGGATAAGACGGGAACCATTACAACAGGGGCCTTAGAGGTTGTTGAACTGGTGCCTTTTGAGGAAGATGTTCAGCGAATGACGGTGGTAATGAATGAAATTTCCTTTGCTTTTGATGATGTAAATGCAACACAGGATGCATTGATGTCCTACTTTAAGAAAGCCACCGATTGGAAGATTAAGGATAAAATTCCTTTTTCTTCAGAGCGTAAGTATCGTGCGATTTCTTTTGAGGGTGAAGGTGATTATGTTCTTGGTGCACCTGAATTTTTGGTAAAGGATAATGAGGCCTTAAGTGAGAAAGTTGACGCCTATTCCAGAGACGGTATGCGTGTGTTGCTTCTTGGAAAATGCAGTGCCTTGAATATGGATGATATGTCTGTGGGCACAGTGACGCCTTCGGGATTGATTGTTATTTCGGATTGTATTCGTCCGGAAGCCCATGATACTTTTGCTTATTTTGCGAGTCAGAATGTTAATATCAAAGTTATATCCGGAGATAATCCGGTAACGGTTTCAAATATTGCCGTGAAGGCAGGACTTGTTGGTGGAGAAAAATATATTGATGCCAATACACTGCCGGAGGATTTTGAGGAACTTCGGGAAGTTGTTCCGAATTATACGGTTTACGGACGTGTACGGCCGGAACAGAAACAGCGTCTTATTAAGGCCTATCAGGCGAATGGGAATGTTGTCGGTATGGTTGGTGATGGTGTCAATGATGTACTGGCCTTAAAGGATGCCAACTGTGGTATTGCCATGGCAGCAGGAAGTGATGCGGCCAAACAGGTAGCTCATATTGTATTGATGGATTCAAATTTTGCAAGTATGGTATCCATTGTGCGGGAAGGCCGGATGATTATTTCAAACATCGAACGTGTCAGTGCACTTTACTTGACCAAAACCATATATTCGGTTTTACTTTGTGTGATTTTCATTATTTTGGGACGTTCTTATCCCTTTGTGCCGATTCATTTGAGTCTCATCAGTACGACGGCTATTGGTATCCCAAGCTTCATTTTAACTCTGGAGCAGACGGAAGCGGTAACCAGTAATGGCTTCCTTAGAAATGTTCTGAGGATATCTCTGCCGAGCGCTTTGACGATGGTTATTATGATGTTAATAAATCAGGTCGCAGCGGGATTCTTTGGATTTGATGCGGTGATGCTTTCTACTTATAATATGCTTGTGGCTGGCTTTATCAGCCAGATGGTTGTACTGGAAGTATGTCGTCCGATGAATAAACGCCGACGTCTGTTATGTGCAGGGGTTGCTGCTATTTTTGTGGCAGGAATTTTCTTCTTCCCGGGATTTTTCAGTATTAGTAACATCCTTAACTGGCGATTGATTTTCATTTTACCATTGATGATATTAAGCAGATATTTGATGGGATGGCTGACGAAGTCGGTGAGGATTTTAACAAAACAAAATTAAATAAGATTTGGTGCGAAAGGGGCCCGTTATTTTGAATAAGATTGGAAGAAATGATTTATGTTGGTGTGGCAGTGGAAAAAAATATAAGAAGTGCCACAGCGATTTTGACAGTAGGATAGAATTTTTTGAACATGAAGGAAAAACGGTCCCGACGAGAGAACTTATAAAAAATGAGGAACAGATTCAGGCCATCCGGGAGAGTGGCAAGATTAATATTGCTGTTCTGGATTATGTGGCTGAACATATTAAGGCAGGCGTTACTACGGAAGAGATTAATCAGTGGGTGCATAATGAGACCATAAGCCGGGGAGCGATTCCGGCACCACTGGATTACGAAGGATTTCCAAAAAGCGTATGCACATCTGTGAATAATGAAGTTTGCCATGGTATTCCATCAGAAGAGGTTGTTCTCAAAGATGGTGATATTATTAATGTGGATGTATCAACGATTTATAAGGGCTATTTTTCCGATTCCTCCAGAATGTTCTGCATTGGAGATGTATCCGAAGAGAAAAAGCGTCTTGTAGAGGTTACAAAAAAGAGTCTTGAAATTGGATTGGAATATGTAAAGCCTTGGGGACTTTTAGGTGATATGGGACATGCCATTCATGAATTTGCTGTTCAGAACGGTTATACGGTTGTTCGGGAAATTGGCGGCCATGGCGTTGGTATAGAATTTCATGAAGACCCATGGGTAAGTTATGTATCTGAACCGAATACCGGAATGCTCATGGTTCCGGGGATGATGTTTACTATTGAACCGATGATTAATATGGGAACCGATGAAATTTTTATAGATGAAGAAAATGGATGGACTGTTTATACGGCAGATGAAGAACCTTCTGCTCAGTGGGAGATTCAGGTTCTTGTCACCAATGATGGTTATGAAATAATTGCATATTAAGTTATGATAAAGAAAGGTCTGGATTTTTTTTCCAGGCCTTTCTCATTTTTTACGGATTCAATTCGGCGATTCGTGTGACAGCAACATAGATTTCACTGATTTTATACCAAGTCGGATAATCGACAACACCTGTTACGGGAAGACCAAAAACCCGCTGGAAATCTTCAACAGCCTGGCGGGTGCCTTCGCCATAGATACCATCTGCGGTGACCGAAGGGAGAGCAGGATAGGTTCTGGAAATCCGGTTTAACTGCTCTTGCATCTGGCGAACTTTGGCACCGGTGGAGCCAAGGGTTAAATCTGCACCGGGCCATGAAGCGGGAATACCGCTGATTTGCTCGGCGGAGTTGATATACATATCACTTCCGTAATAATTGCGGATAATCTCAATAGGGGTATAGCCCTGGTCACCAAGATACTTCGAACCCCACTGGGACATCCAGTTTGGGCAGCTCACCCGGCGACCGTCACAGTATTGGGTTAGAATAGGCTGACGGACATTAGGGCGGGACAGGTAGTTGGCAAAAATCGTATCCACGGTCCGGGATATATTATCGTAAATATTACGGCCATAGACAAAGTAATGATCGTAGGCAGTAGAGGAAGTAATGGTAAAATCATAGCCCTGATTTCGGTACCATTCGGTATATACCCGGTTCAGGGTAAAAGAAATGATGGCAAGAATGTTAGCAATAATCGTGGATTCAGGCCAGGTGGCATAGATTTCACTGGAAGCTACATTTTTAATATAATCCCGATAGGGTACATAATAATTGGGAGCACTGTTATCTGTCGGCGGTCCGGCGTGGACAATGACTGTTTCCGGAACAACGACACGGCTTAGTACAATTTCACCGGTTTCCTGCACATCTTTGATTTCAGCTTCGGCAATTTTAGGAGGGTAGAGTTTCCATAGAGTATGAGCACCGATGACCAGTGGGTTGTAAGCAGGAGCCTGTTCAACAGTTGGAGTCATGCGGATATTGGAGAGGGCAACTTCGCCGGACAGAATCTGAACCCCTGAAATCAGAACCTCCTCAAAACCGGGAGCAGTGATTCGCAGATTATATTCCGAGTAGGGCTGGTTGTCTCCCGGCTCCAGGCTGTATTCTACAGGGGGAGCACCTAAATCAATGGTTTCGGTGTTGCCGCTGTTATCCGTTGTGATTTGTTCCAGAACCTGACTGGGTTCTCCGGTGGAAGAAATTTCAACGGTTGCATCTTCCACAGGGACATTGCCTTCAGCAGAGACAGCAGATACACGAAGCTGGCCATTGTCAATGAATGAATTTGTTTCTGGCATAAGCATTTCCTGATTTTGTTTTGTATAATATATGCAAAAGAAGGAAAAATGATAAATGAAACTTCACAAATAATTACTAAAAATGAAATCTGAAATGAAAAATTTGTGAGAAAAGGTTGTTTTTATGAAAATCATGTGGTATAATTTTGAAAGTTTAGATAGTAGGCGAATAGGAAGAAAAAGACGTTCGGAATAAAATTCACGAATCACTCTTTTTTTTTGGAAAAAATGTATAAAAAGCTTATATTTATGCAAATAACGACGCAAATGTGAATAATTATAAAGGAAGGTACAGGTGATATAATGAAAGCATTCTTGATTCTAGCCGATGGAACAGTCTTCGAGGGCACAAGTATTGGCTCGCAAAAGGAGATAATTAGTGAAATCGTTTTTAACACGTCAATGACTGGATATTTAGAAATTCTTACAGATCCATCCTACGCCGGGGAAGCCGTTGTCATGACATATCCAATAATTGGAAATTATGGAATATGTTTTGATGATATGGAAGATGACAAACCCTGGCCGGATGGATTTATTGTTAGAGAGCTTGCAACAGCTCCAAGTAATTTCAGAAATCAGTGTGGTTTGGCTGAATATTTGAAAGAACATGATATTTCCGGAATTGAGGGTATTGACACACGAGCACTGACGAAGATTCTCAGAACACAGGGTACCATGAACGGAATGATTACTACGAATGAGAATTTTAAATTAGACGAGGTGCTTCCAAAGATTCAGGCTTTTAAAGCAGAAGATGTTGTTAAGAAAGTGACCTGTACCGAAAAAGAACATTTTTCTGATGGAAAGTACAAAGTTGCATTGATGGATTTTGGCGCAAAACGCAACATTGCCAGAGAACTGGCAAAGCGCGGCTGTGAAGTAACAATTTATCCAGCCTATACATCAGCAGAAGAAATTATGGAAGGCAATCCGGATGGTGTTATGTTATCAAACGGCCCCGGAGATCCAAAAGACTGTATGCCAATTGTTGCTGAGATTAAAAAACTCTTTGATGCAGACATCCCTATGTTTGGTATTTGTCTGGGACATCAGCTGCTGGCTCTGGCTAATGGAGCGTATACCCGTAAGATGAAATGGGGACACAGAGGTGCAAATCATCCAGTAAAAGATTTAAACACAGGAAGAGTATATATTTCTACTCAGAATCATGGATATGTTGTTTCTTCAAAATCCGTTCCGGAAAATGTTGCAGAAGTAAGTTTCCGAAATGCCAATGATACAACGATGGAAGGTCTTCACTATCTTGGAAGAAACGCATTTACTGTGCAGTTCCATCCGGAAGCATGTGGTGGACCACAGGATACAGGATTCCTCTTTGACAAGTTTATTAATATGATGGAGGTTGCAAAAGATGCCTAAGAAAAATAACATTAAAAAAGTATTAGTTATTGGCTCCGGTCCAATTATTATCGGCCAGGCCGCAGAATTTGATTATGCAGGTACTCAGGCATGCCGTTCTTTGAAAGAAGAAGGAATTGAAGTTGTTCTTGTTAACTCCAATCCGGCAACCATCATGACAGATAAGAATATCGCAGATGAAGTTTATATTGAGCCATTAAATATAGAAGTACTTAAAAAAATCATTGAAAAAGAAGAGCCAGACAGTATTCTTCCAACTTTAGGCGGACAGGCAGCATTGAATATTGCCATGGAATTGGATGAATCCGGATTTTTAGCAGAAAAACAGGTACAGATGATTGGTACAACTTCTGCGACGATTCGTAAAGCAGAAGACCGTTTGGAATTCAAAGAAACAATGGAAAAAATTAATGAACCTTGTGCAGCCAGTGAGGTTTGTACTACATTAAAGGGATGTATTGATTTTGCCGACAGTATCGGTTATCCGGTCGTTATTCGTCCGGCTTACACATTAGGTGGAAGCGGTGGTGGAATTGCCCATAACCTGGAAGAACTTAAGAAAATCGCCAGCAATGGTCTGCGTCTCAGCCGTGTTGGACAGGTTCTCGTTGAACGTTATATCGGTGGATGGAAAGAAATCGAATACGAAGTAATGCGAGACAGCTATGGCAACTGTATTACCGTATGTAATATGGAAAATATTGACCCGGTTGGTGTTCATACCGGAGATAGTATCGTAGTTGCACCTTCCCAGACACTGGCAGATAAAGAGTATCAGATGCTGAGAACCTCTGCTCTTAAAATCATCACAGAGCTTGGGATTACCGGTGGATGTAACGTACAGTATGCTTTGAATCCAAACAGCTTTGAATACTGTGTTATCGAAGTAAATCCTCGAGTAAGCCGTTCATCTGCATTAGCTTCCAAGGCAACAGGTTATCCGATTGCTAAAGTTGCTGCAAAGATTGCGCTTGGCTATGCCCTGGATGAAATCAAAAATGCGATTACAGGAAAGACTTATGCAAGTTTTGAACCGGCTTTGGATTATGTTGTTGTTAAGATTCCGAAGTGGCCATTTGATAAATTCGTCAGTGCAAAACGTACACTGACAACACAGATGAAAGCTACCGGAGAGGTTATGAGTATCTGTCAGAACTTTGAAGGCGCTTTGATGAAAGCACTTCGTTCTCTGGAACAGAATATTTACAGTCTGGACTATGGTAACTTTGGTGAACTCAGTGATATTGAACTGGAAGAAAGCCTTCACTTCATTGATGACCACCGTCTCTTCTATATTGCAGAAGCTTTTAGACGTGGTTACGATATTGAAAAAATTTACGCTATCAATAAAATTGATATGTGGTTCCTTGATAAAATCAAAGTTCTTGTTGACATGGAAACACGTCTTAAAAAAGAAGAACTGACTCCGGAACTTCTTAAAGAAGCAAAACGCTTAGAATTCCCGGATAAAGCGATTGCACTTTTTGTTGGAAAGAGTGAAGCAGAGATTAAAGCAATGCGTATTAAGAACAATATCATTGCCGCATTTAAGATGGTAGATACCTGTGCAGCCGAGTTTGAATCTGAAACACCTTATTACTATTCCTGCTTTGGCAGCCAGAATGAGGTAGACCCGGGCGACAATATGCGTAAAAAAGTCATCGTACTTGGCTCAGGTCCAATCCGTATCGGACAGGGTATTGAATTTGACTATTGTTCCGTACACAGCGTATGGGCATTGGCAGAATCCGGATATGAAACGATTATTATTAACAACAATCCAGAGACTGTAAGTACTGACTTTGATATTGCGGATAAACTTTACTTTGAACCATTGACCCCTGAAGATGTTGAGAATATTGTTCGTTTGGAAAAACCAGATGGTGCAGTGGTACAGTTCGGCGGACAGACAGCCATTAAACTGACAGAAGCGATTATGCAGATGGGTGTACCGATTCTTGGAACAAGCTCCGATGATGTTGATGCAGCAGAGGATAGAGAGAGATTTGATGAGATTCTGGAACAGTGTCAGATTCCACGTCCTGCAGGAACAACCGTATTCACTACAGAAGAAGCCCTTACAGCAGCGAATGAATTGGGATATCCAGTACTTGTCAGACCATCCTATGTGCTTGGTGGACAGGGTATGCAGATTGCTGTGAACGATGGCGATATCGTAGAATTTATGGAAATCATCAACCGTGATGTTCAGGAACATCCGATTCTTGTAGATAAATATCTGGTTGGTAAAGAAGTAGAAGTTGATGGTGTCTGCGATGGACAGGATATTCTGATTCCCGGTATCATGGAACATATTGAACGTGCAGGCGTTCATTCCGGCGACAGTATTTCCGTTTATCCGGCACAGAGCCTGAGCGATGAAATTATTGAAAAACTTGAAGATTACACAGGACGTCTGGCAAGAGCCCTTCATGTTCTTGGACTTTTGAACATTCAGTTTATTGTTCATGACAACGAAGTTTATGTTATTGAGGTAAATCCTCGTTCCAGCCGTACAGTTCCTTATATCAGTAAGGTAACAGGTATTCCGATTGTCGATATTGCTTCCAAGGTTATTGTAGGAAAGACAATCAAAGAGTTAGGATATGAACCGGGACTCCAGAAGAAATCCGAGTATATTGCAATTAAGCAGCCGGTATTCTCCTTTGAAAAACTCCGTGGAGCAGAAATCAGCCTTGGACCTGAGATGAAATCCACAGGTGAAGTTCTTGGTATTGCTAAGGATTTCCATGAAGCTTTATACAAATCCTTCCTTGGTGCAGGCATCAACCTGCCACGGACAAAGAAGATGATTTGTACTGTAAAGGATGCGGATAAACAGGAACTTATTCCAATTGCAAAGAGATTCTATGACTTGGGATATGAAATTTTTGCAACCCGCAGTACAGCTGCTGTGCTGAATGAAAACGGCATGAAAGCAACAAGAATTAATAAAATAAATGATGGTTCTCCGAATGTGCTTGATTTGATTCTTGCCGGAGAAGTGGACCTGGTTATCGACACACCAACCCAGGGTCGTGATAAATCCAGAGATGGATTCCTTATCCGTCGAAATGCCATTGAAACAGGTGTAACCTGTCTGACTTCTCTGGATACAGCCAAGGCATTGATTAACAGCCTTGAAAATTCCAGCTTAAGCGATTTATCAGTGGTAGATATTGCAGGAATTTAATTTCTGAAGGGTAATCTATTGACAAAATATGGGATTTGCTGATATGATTACCCCAGAAGACAAAGGCGTACTTAATGGATAAGTGCGCCTTTTTTAAAAAAAGGAGTGAGCGAGCGTGCCAAGATATACCAAACAGGATATTATCAATATGATTCAGGATAATGATGTTGAATTTATTCGTTTGCAGTTTACAGACATTTTTGGAACATTAAAGAATGTAGCGATTACATCCAGCCAGATAGAACGTGCCCTTAACAATCAGTGTATGTTTGACGGTTCAGCTATTGAAGGATTTGTAAGGATTGAAGAGTCTGATATGTATCTTCGTCCAGACTTAGATACTTTCCAGATTTTCCCATGGCGTCCACAGCAGGGGAAGGTTGCACGACTGATTTGTGATGTTTATCGTCCGAATGGAGAACCTT
Source organism: Clostridia bacterium (assembly GCA_009929615.1). GTDB lineage: Bacteria > Bacillota > Clostridia > Lachnospirales > Lachnospiraceae > Frisingicoccus. The sequence continues at coordinate 60,770 of SAAB01000007.1, forward strand.
TTGAAGGGGATCCACGATATATTTTACGTAAAGTGATTAAACAGGCTGAAGATATGGGCTTTAGTTTTGAAGTAGGACCGGAATGTGAATTTTTCCTTTTCCATACCGATGATAATGGTATGCCTACAACGATTACCCATGAAAAAGGAAGCTATTTTGATTTAGGGCCAGTGGACCTGGGTGAGAATGCCCGCCGTGATATGGTTTTGAATCTGGAGGATATGGGCTTTGAAATCGAAGCTTCCCACCATGAAGTAGCATCTGCTCAGCATGAGATTGATTTTGCTCATAACGGAGCACTTCAGACAGCGGATGATATTATGACATTAAAATTAGTTATTAAATCCATTGCAAAACGCCATGGACTTCATGCATCCTTTATGCCGAAGCCAAAATCAGGTGTTGCAGGTTCTGGTATGCATATTAACATGTCATTACAGAAGAATGGACATAATATTTTCTGTGACGAAGAGGATGAACTGGGATTAAGCAAGGATGCTTATCATTTTATTGCAGGGCTTCTGGCCCACGCAAAAGGCATCACCGCTTTGACGAATCCGCTGGTTAATTCCTATAAGCGACTGGTTACAGGTTATGAAGCACCAATTTATATTGCATGGTCAGTGATGAACCGCAGTCCGTTGGTACGTGTTCCGGCAGCTCGCGGTAAAGAAACCCGTGTAGAACTTCGTTGCCCGGACCCGGCATGTAATCCATATCTTGTGCTGGCTGTATGTCTGGCTGCAGGCCTGGAAGGTATTAAGAAGAAATTAGCACCACCAGCCCGTGTAGACCGTAATATTTTTGAAATGGACAGAATAGAAAAAGCGGCATTGCATATTGAAAGTCTTCCTTTGGATTTGTATGAAGCAACCAAGGAACTTGAAAAAGATGCCTTTATCCGTGACGTGCTGGGCGAACATGTCAGTGAGAAATATATTGAAGCCAAATTCAAAGAGTGGGAAGATTATCGTATTCAGGTTACTGAATGGGAGATTGAAGAGTACTTATATCGAATTTAACTGTTAATACCGATGCATAATAATCCGAGGTGATGTACAAGATGGTCAGCATAATCGTAGCCTTTAAGAAACAAACAGACGCTGTGAATATACGAAATTTGTTGACGAGATTTGGATATAATGTAGTCGGGGTTTGCACAAGCGGAGCCTCTGTTTTGAATGTGATTGACCAGATGATTGACTCAGATGGTATTGTCATCAGCGGATGCCGCTTAACAGATATGGATTATTTTCAATTATATAAGTATCTTCCGGATTATTATGAAATGGTGATTATGGGGTCACAGGCAGCTCTGGGACAATTGGAATATATCGATGCATTGAAGGTTGCACTTCCGATGAAGACCCAGGAGTTTGTCAATAATATTCAGCTTTTAGAGACCACGATGATGCGTAAGCGCAAGCGGCGGAGAGAGCAGCCGAAGAATCGTTCAGGGGAGGACCGTATTCTTATTGAGAATGCCAAGAGCCTGTTAATGGAAGCTAAAAAGTATACAGAAGAGGATGCTCACAGATATCTTCAAAGGACCAGTATGAGTAATGGTACAAGCATGGTAGAAACAGCTCAGATGGTTATGGAGTTATTTGCTTAAATTGAGAGAATCTGAAGAAAAGATGAAGGAGTTTCAATGCGGATGGTGCCGCGGGAAACGATGCTTAGATATCCCGTCCCGGAATTTTTTGAAATTTCGGGACATTTTTGTGTAGTAGATAGAGGAGGAAGCTTTTATGGCAAACGTGATTTCTGACGAAACCATTGAATATGTAGGAATCCTAGCGAAACTGGAATTATCTGAGAGCGAGAAAGAACAGGCGAAAAAAGATATGGGCAGTATGCTAGATTATATTGATAAATTGAATGAACTGGATACAACGGGTGTTGAACCCATGTCCCATGTATTTCCTGTGCATAATGTATTCCGTGAAGATGTTGTTGCCAATGGTGATATGCGGGATGAGGTTCTTGCAAATGCACCAAAGGAAAAAGATGGAAGTTTTGTTGTTCCAAAGACGGTAGAATAGGAGGACGGATATGGACTTAATGCAATTTACCGCAGTAGAACTTGGTAAAATGATTAAAAATAAAGAAGTTACCGTAAAAGACTGTGTTCTTGCTGCATTTTCCCAGATAGAAGCAGTAGAAGGACAGATTCACAGTTTTGTTACTCTGGATAAGGAAGGTGCTTTAAAAAGAGCTGAAGAAGTGCAGGCAAAGATTGATTCCGGTGAACTGGCGGGACCGCTGGCCGGTGTTCCGGTAGCCATTAAAGATAATATGTGCACCAAAGGAATGCTCACGACCTGCAGTTCCAAAATCTTATCTAATTTTGTACCGCCTTATACAGCGGAAGCTGTGTTGAATCTGGAAAAAGCCGGGGCAGTGATTATTGGCAAGACCAATATGGACGAATTTGCTATGGGAAGCACATCCGAAACTTCAGCCTATGGAGCAACAAAGAATCCATGGAATCCAGACCATGTACCAGGTGGCTCTTCCGGTGGAAGCTGTTCTTCTGTTGCTGCTGAGGAAGTATCCTATGCGCTGGGCTCAGACACCGGTGGTTCCATCCGTCAGCCAAGTTCTTTTTGTGGTGTGACCGGATTAAAGCCAACTTATGGAACAGTATCCCGCTATGGTTTGATTGCCTATGGCTCATCTTTGGATCAGATTGGCCCGGTGGCAAAAGATGTGACAGACTGTGCCACAATTCTTGAAGCTATTGCATCTTATGATCCTAAGGACAGCACATCGGTTCAGCGTGATGATTATGATTTCACGGCGGCTTTGGTGGATGATGTCAAAGGTCTTCGCATTGGTATTTCGAAAGATTATTTTGGTGAAGGTCTGGATGAAGATGTAAAAAATGCAGTTTTGTCGGCGGCGAAAGCCTTGGAAGCTAAAGGAGCAATTGTCGAAGAATTTGATTTAAGCCTGGTTGAATATGCGATTCCAGCCTATTATGTTATCGCATCAGCAGAGGCAAGCTCGAACCTTGCAAGATTTGACGGCGTGAAATATGGCTATCGTACAGAGTCCTATGAGGGCTTGCATAACATGTACAAAAAGAGCCGTTCTGAAGGTTTTGGACCGGAAGTGAAACGAAGAATTATGCTCGGTTCCTTTGTTTTAAGTTCAGGCTATTATGATGCTTACTATCTGAAAGCACTTCGTACAAAAGCCTTGATTAAACAGGCTTTCGACAGAGCTTTTGAAAAATATGATGTTATTTTAGGGCCGGCAGCACCAACAACAGCGCCGAAATTGGGAGAATCTTTAAGCGATCCGATTAAGATGTATCTGGGTGATATCTATACGATTTCAGTGAATCTTGCCGGACTGCCTGGTTTGTCCGTGCCTTGTGGCCTTGACCGCAAAGGTCTTCCAATCGGTGTTCAGATGATTGGGGACTGCTTTAAAGAAAAAAATATTATTCGTGCAGCCTATGCATTTGAGAAAACCCAGACCTATCATAGACCGGCAATGGCTGAGAAAGGAGCAGAATAATATGTCAAAACAATATGAAACCGTTATTGGATTGGAAGTTCATGTTGAACTTGCCACAAAAACAAAGATTTTCTGCGCCTGCAGTACGGAATTTGGCGGTGCGCCAAATACTCATACCTGCCCTGTATGTACGGGGATGCCGGGTTCATTGCCTGTTCTGAATAAAGAAGTTGTGGAAAAGGCTGTTGCCGTTGGCCTTGCAACGAATTGTACGATTACCCAGAACTGTAAATTTGACAGAAAGAATTACTTTTATCCGGATAATCCTCAGAACTATCAGATTTCCCAGTTGTATCTTCCAATCTGCCGAAACGGTGGGGTGGAGATTGAAACAGAGAGCGGTGAAAAGAAAATAATTGGCATTCATGAGATTCATATGGAAGAGGATGCAGGAAAGCTTATTCATGATGAATGGGATGACTGCTCATTGGTGGATTACAATCGTTCCGGTGTTCCGTTGATTGAGATTGTTTCGGAACCGGATATGCGTTCTGCAGATGAAGTTATTGCCTATCTTGAAAAACTTCGTATGATTATCCAGTACTTGGGTGCTTCTGACTGTAAGCTTCAGGAAGGTTCAATGAGAGCCGATGTCAATTTGTCCATTCGTGAATCAGGGGCAGAAGCCTTTGGAACGCGTACCGAGATGAAGAATCTGAATTCCTTTAAAGCTATTGCCAGAGCGATTGAAGGTGAAAAAGAGCGCCAGATCGAACTTCTCGAAGAGGGCAAGGCAGTTGTTCAGGAGACCCGTCGCTGGGATGATAGTAAAGAAAGTTCCTATGCGATGCGTTCCAAGGAAGATGCACAGGATTACCGCTATTTCCCTGAACCGGATTTGGTTCCTGTCATTATCAGCGATGCGTGGATTGAAGAAATTCGCAGTCGTCAGCCGGAACTTCGGACAGAAAAACTGGAACGTTATAAAAAAGAATATGATATTCCGGAGTATGATGCAGAGATTCTTACAGCCCATAAAAAACTGGCGGATATTTTTGAAGCTACAGTGGCTATCTGCAATAAACCAAAGGAAGTATCCAACTGGCTTATGGTGGAAACTATGCGTCTTTTGAAAGAGAAGAACATGGAACCGGAAGATATCTCCTTTGCACCGGAGAATTTAGCGGAATTAATCGGACTTATTGATCAGAGTATTATTAACCGTACAGTGGCCAAAGAAGTCTTTGAAAAGATTTTTGAGGACAATATCAAACCAGCTGCTTATGTTGAGGAAAATGGCTTGAAAAATGTTGCTGATGATGGTGCTTTAAAGAGCGTTATTGAGGGCATCGTGGAAGCTAACCCACAGTCGGTGGCAGACTATAAGGCTGGCAAGAAAAAAGCCATAGGATTCCTTGTAGGACAGACGATGAAAGCTATGAAGGGAAAGGCTGATCCGGGCAGTATAAATAAGATTTTATCAGAGATTTTAGATAATTAAAAAATCCTTTGACAAAGCTGAAAGATGTGTGCTATTATAAAGCTACGATACGTACGAGATTTAAAGTTGGCAGGAGGAACGGTCATTTTTAAATGAACACTCTTGCCAACATTTTTTGTATGTATAAGAATTTTTTATTTAGGAGGTACTTGGTCATGAATACAGGTACAGTAAAATGGTTTAACGAACAAAAAGGTTTTGGTTTTATCACATGTGATGAAGATGGAAAAGATGTTTTCGTACATTTTTCTGCTATTTCCGGAAACGGTTTTAAAACTCTTCAGGAAGGTCAGAAAGTAACATTTGATACAGAAGCTGACCCAAAAGATCCTGGAAGAACAAAAGCTGTTAATGTATGCGTAGCATAATTAAAGCATAGAATCGATTATCAGGAGAACCATCAAGAGCCATCATGCGTCGTGCATGATGGCTTTTTTTGTGCTATTATATTGGTATAGATGAAAAGCTTGGAGGGTATCCATTGAAAATATTCCATATATCCGATTTGCATATCGGAAAACAATTAAATTACTATAGCCTGAAAGAAAACCAGACAGCAGTTTTAGAACAGGTGATTGAAAAGATGAAAGAGCATCGTCCGGATGTACTGCTCATTGCGGGAGATATTTATGATAAAGCAATGCCTTCCGGAGAGGCATATAAGATTTTTGATTTATTTTTACAGCAGATATCTGAAATTACACCGATAATTCCTGTGTTTATTATTGCAGGAAATCACGATTCGCCGGAACGGCTGAATTATGCCAGTTCCTTTATGGAGAAACATCATATTCATATATCGGTCATGCCGCCTCAGCAGGAAGATGAGTATTTAAAAAAAGTTATTCTTGAGGATGCCTATGGTCCGGTTAATTTTTATTTTCTGCCCTTTATGAAGCCGGGATATGTGCGCCATTTATTTCCGGAGCAGGATATAAGTGACTATGAAAAAGCTGTTCGGGCTGTTCTTGAACGAGAAGAGATAAACTTTAAAGAGAGAAATGTGATTTTGTCCCATCAGTTTTATCAGGGCCAGGGATGGGATACAGCGACCTGCGATTCAGAACAGGTTATGCTGTCCATCGGCGGTTTGGACCGAATTGATATATCCCTTCTGGAGAATTTTGATTATGCGGCATTAGGTCATCTTCATGGTCCGCAGCAGATTAAATCTGAAAGGATTCGTTATTCCGGTTCACCTTTGAAATATTCTGTCAGTGAGGAACACCAGAAAAAATCGATTACGATGATAACGCTGGGAGAAAAAGGGAGTCCTCTGGAAGTGGAATTGCTGCCTTTGAGGGCGTTACAGGATGTTCGCTCCGAAAGAGGCAGGCTCGAGGCGATTCTTGAAAGAGCCAAACCCGGCACGCTTCATGACTTTATCAGTGTGACGGTGACAGACGAAACAGAGCCCTATCGAATGAAAGAACAGCTTCGGGAGATTTACGATTTTATTTTAGATATTCATATAGACAATCAGAGAACGCGAAAAAAGATGGAAGCAAAATTAGAAGCTCGGGAGAATCTGAGTCCTAAGGCTGCCTTTGGGATGTTCTATGAAGAAATAATGAATGCCCCGCTAGGACGGGAAGAAGAGGAACTGTTGGAAAAAACATTAGATCGATTGACGGAGGAACGGGAATGAAACCTCTAAAACTCATACTTTCTGCCTTTGGTTCCTATGGGAATATCGAAGAGGTGGATTTTGAAAAGATAAAACAAGGACTGTTTCTGATTACAGGGGATACCGGCTCAGGAAAAACCACAATTTTTGATGGCATTTCCTATGCTCTTTATGGTGAAACGAGCGGTCAGCGTCGTGACGGTGAAATGATGCGGAGCCAATATGCTTCGGATGATAAGGAAACCTATGTAGAATTCACCTTTGATGAAGGTGGTAAGACTTATACAGTACGGAGAAATCCTTCTTATCAGCGAAAAAGCCGTCGTAAAAATAAGGACGGTGAATATGCTCAGGCGAAAACAGGGGCAGGGGTTGAACTTGTCCTGCCCGATGGCAAGGTATTTCCGGGGAAAGTGAAAGAAACAGACCGGAAAATTATAGAGATTATAGGTATGGATATGAACCAGTTCAGCCAGGTATCTATGATTTCCCAGGGCGATTTTATGAAGTTGTTACTGGCTTCTTCAAAGGAACGAAAAGAAATTTTTTCTCGCATTTTCCCGACACAGATTTACAGCCAGATTCAAAAAAGTCTTTCTGAACGGGAGAAGGCTATGGCGGAACGGCTGGAAGGCCAAAGAATGCAGTGTCAGCATGAGATTGACAACGTGCGTTGCATACCGGAAAGTACTTTAGCAGAGACCTGGGAAACCGAGGGAAAGTTTTCAGAAGTGGATTCTCAGGCAATTATGGATTTGATTGGAAAGATTACAGAAGAGGCTTTGCTAAAAGAAGAGGAAATTCGGAAAGAAATCCAGGATGTGGACAAGGTTTTAGAAGCAAAAAAATATCTTGTAGAAAAACAGCTTCAGGAGGAAAAACTGGGGCTTGAAACAACAGAGCTCAGCCAGTCTCTGGAGCAGGAAGAACGGGAACTGAATCAAGCCGCCGGGACTCTGAAGGAGACACAGACAGTCTATGATAAAGAATGGCCGGAGCAGCAGAAAAAATGGCTTTTTCTTCAAGAGGAATTGGGTGATTATGACAGGCTGGATGAATATCAGAAAAACCGGGCGGATGTGGAAATAAATCTAAAGTACATTGGGGAAGAACTTAAGCAATATGAAAAAAAACTTACGGATGTACAGCAGGATTCTAAAAAAATAACTGCTGAACAGGAAGGTCTCAAAGATTCTGGCGCAGCCTGTGTTCAGGCCGAACAGACGGTGAAAAATCACAGCCTGGCATTGGAAAAGGTTCAAAAGGTTCTTGGTGAAAAGCATTTATGGGATAAATATTTGCGGGAAGAAGAAACTGCAAAAAAAGAAACAGCAGAGGCCCTTCGTAAATATAAAATTCTGTCTACAGAATATGACCATATGTATGGAGCTTTCATTGAATCTCAGGCAGGATTGATGGCCAGAGATTTAAAAGAAGGAGAGGCGTGTCCCGTATGTGGGGCAATCCATCATCCGTCGCCAAATATTACTGGAGAAGAACAGGAAATAGTGGACCGGACGATGGTGGAAAAGGCCAGAGGAAACCGGGAAGAGGCAGAAAAACTGGTGGAGAAATCCAGAGAAGCCGGCTATCGTATTGGTGAAAAGGGTGTAGAACTTAAAAGCAGAATTTTCAGCGAAGCGTCTGATTGGATGTCCGACATTGAAGAAACCTTTGAGCAGGGAGATTTTTGGAAAGAAGCAGAAAAGTATTTTGAAGAATGTAAAAAACAATATGAGGAAGCTGAGAAACAGTGGAAAAGCTTCAAGGAAGCCAAGAAGCGGTTTGAAATAAATGACCAGCATTTAAAGGAGCTTGAGGAACAGCAAAAAAAACTTCAGGCAGACTATATGGCAGGCCTTCAAAAGGAGGCCTCATTAAAAGAAAATTTGAAAAATGCTTTAGAAAAAGTGAAGGAACTTCAGGAAAAACTCCAGTTTCCATCGAAGGGAGAGGCACTTTCCTATGAAAAGCAGCTTCAAAAGACTATGGGACAGTTAAGCGAAGCATTAAAATCCGCCAAAGATAAAACGGAAGTTTTGCAGAAGAAGATGCAGACGAAACAGGGGCAGATGGAAGAACGGGTACGCCAGCAGGAACAGTTAAAGAAAGAAATAGTTATGGCTGAAAAAAGCTATCAGGCATCGTTGACAGATGAAAGAAATTTAGCAGCTGAGGCGAGAAGGGGACAGCTTTTAGAGGATGAAAAAGTAGTTTACAGTATTCGGCAGAGAAATGAAGAAATTTTCAAGACTCTGAAAAAGATCTTTATTGTATATGGTGCAGAGCAGGAAAAATATCAATGGCTCAGACATTTGAGTCAGATTGCCAATGGTCAGGCACCAAAGAGGCCAAGAATTGATTTTCAAACCTATATGCAGCGTCGCTATTTTCAGCAGATTGTCTATGCAGCAAATAAGAGACTTGGAAGTATGAGCGGCAATCAGTTTCTTCTGGAGTGCCGTGGTCTGGAAAACCTGGGGCGGCAGGGCGAAGTTGGCCTCGACCTGGATGTTTACAGTATGATTAATGACCGGGTTCGTGACGTTAAAACCCTGTCGGGTGGAGAATCCTTTATGGCAGCCCTGTCTCTTGCCCTTGGCATGGCCGATGTTATCCAGCAGGAGGCCGGAAAGATTCGTGTGGATACCCTGTTTATTGATGAAGGCTTTGGAAGTCTGGATGAACGGGCCAGAAACCAGGCTGTAGAAATCTTAAATGAACTGGCTGGAGCAGACCGGCTGGTAGGTATTATTTCTCATGTCAGTGAACTTAAGGAACAGATAGGACGTAAAATTGTTGTTGAGAAAAAGGACTCCGGAAGCCATATACGTATGGATATCCAGATATAATTCGTTGTTTTTTTACAGGAAATCAATTATAATAACTAAGATGCTCTGATAAGGGTATAAATATTAGAAAACGCATAAAGGAGTCAGGATGAAGGAACTTTTGATAAAGTATAAAGAGGTCATATCTTATTTGTTTTTTGGAGTTTTGGCCACAGTAGTTAATATTGTCGTTTACTTTTTATGTACAGAAGTGGTGCATATGAATTATCTGGCGGCGAATGCCCTTTCCTGGGCGGCAGCAGTAGCTTTTGCTTATGTAACAAATCGGACCTGGGTTTTTGCCAGTAAGGTCAAAGGTTTTAAGGCTATTATGAAAGAAATGTCAGCATTTGTTGGCTGTCGTATTCTTTCGGGAGCTATGGACATGGCGATTATGTTTATCAGTGTTGATATGATAGGAATTTCTGACCGGATTGCCAAGCTGATTACACAGGTTGTCGTCGTTGTATTGAATTATATCTTCAGTAAAGTGATTATTTTCCGCGAGAAAAGTTGAACTTTAGAAAAACGACAGAAATAGTTCACAATTGAATCACAAAGCAATCACAATCCAGTCACAATTGGTTGATAGAATAGCACCATAAAATATAGAACAGAACGGAGGAAATCATTATGAGTGATTTTTATAATTATCATGACGATAATCAGGAACAGCCGATACAGCCGGAGCAGACTTCCAATGACTATAATTATTACAGTCAGACAACTGAGCCTGAAAAGAGAAGCTACTCTCCGTATGATATACCGGAACCTGGTACACCAAAAAAGAAAAAAGGTGGCTTTGGTATGAAGCTTGTAAAAGCTGTCTGCCTGGGGCTTGCTTTTGGACTTGCTGCCGGTGGTGCATTCTGGGGATTTGCCAGAGCGACAGGGATTACAGTGTCCGAGGGCGGCAGGAACAGTAACACAGGAATGAATGTGAATATTGTTCGTACATCGGCAACGGATGTGGAGACCATTAATGCAACGGATGTTTCGGATATCGTAAAAGAAGCGATGCCATCCATCGTCGCAGTAAATACACAGGTTGTTACAACAAGTAATTATTTTGGACAGACCTATTCCCAGGAGGGCAGTGGTGCCGGTTCCGGAATTATTATGAGTGAAGCCGATGGCATTCTTTATATCATGACCAACTATCATGTTATTGAAGATTCAACAAGCATTCAGATAACTTTTGATGATGACAGCACAGCAGATGCAGAAATCAAAGGCTATGATGAAAATGCAGACATTGCCGTATTGACGATAGATTATAATTCTCTCAGCGATGAGACAAAATCCAATATCGCAGCAGCAGTTATGGGTGATTCAGATGCTTTGGATGTTGGAAACGGGGCCATTGCGATTGGTAATGCTTTAGGATATGGACAGTCGGTAACAACAGGTGCTATCAGTGCGGTGGACAGAGAAGTCCAGATGACAGACGGTACAGTTACCCTGATTCAGACGGATGCGGCAATCAATCCTGGTAACAGTGGTGGTGCTTTACTGAATACACGAGGTGAAGTTATCGGTGTGAATACAGTTAAATATTCAGATACCAGTGTTGAAGGTATGGGATTTGCCATTCCTATTAATGATGCTTTGGAAACAGCTCAGGGAATTATTGATGGAACGATCGTTACAAAGACCGATGAAAATACAGCTTACCTTGGTATTTCCGGTGGTACTTTAGATGAAGAATCTGCCAGAAGTTATGGATATCCGGCAGGTGTTTATGTCAGCATGGTTTCCAGAAATTCAGCAGCTGAGCGGGCAGGACTTCAGCAGGGCGATGTGATTACAGGATTTGATGGAGAAGATATCTCCACGATGGAACAATTACAGGAACTTCTTGCAGACCACGTACCTGGTGATGAAATTGTTTTAACGGTTCAGCGTCAGCGTGTCCAGGGCGATTTTACAGAGATGGAATTATCAACCATTCTTGGCTCAAAAGCGGATGTACAGTAAATTAGATAAATAAAGAATCTTTAAGGGAAAGCGGATACCCAGTGGTTTGGGCATTTGCTTTCCCTTGTGGTTCATAAAACAAAGGGGTATAATTGAGGAAGACAGGAGGTCTATATGAAGGATTACGAAGAAGATGAATTGAAAGATAAAACAGAGAATACAACAGACGTTGAAAGTGATGATAAGGATTATGAAGATATCTGCTATATTTGCCGTAGACCGGAAAGTAAAGCAGGAAAATTAATCCATCTGCCTATGAATGGCATCTGTATATGTCCGGACTGCATGGAGAGAAGCTTTTCAGCTATGAATAACAGCAATATTAATTATGATGATTTAATGCAGAACATGAATATGCAGGATATGTTTCCGGGGAATATGCAGGATAGCATCCCTAAAAAACAGAAACTTAAAAAGAAAAAACCAAAAGAAGACGGTGTGCCGGCCATTGATTTGAGCCAGGTTATGCCGCCTCATCAGATAAAAGCAAGTCTGGACGAATATGTTATCGGTCAGGACTATGCTAAAAAGGTTATGTCAGTCGCTGTTTACAATCACTATAAACGAGTGGCTACAAATATGATGAATGAAATTGAGATTGAAAAGTCCAACATGCTGATGATTGGACCTACAGGCTGTGGAAAAACCTATCTTGTGCGTACTCTGGCAAGACTTCTGGATGTGCCATTGGCAATTGCGGATGCAACTTCGCTGACAGAAGCCGGATATATCGGCGATGATATTGAGAGTGTTGTTTCAAAATTGCTGGCAGCAGCAGATAATGATGTGGAGAAAGCGGAGAGAGGCATTATCTTTATTGATGAGATTGATAAGATTGCCAAGAAGAAGAATACAACGAGTCGTGATGTCAGTGGGGAATCGGTACAGCAGGGACTTTTGAAACTGCTGGAAGGCAGTGATGTGGAGGTGCCGGTTGGTGCCAGCAGTAAGAATGCCATGGTGCCATTGACGACCATTAATACGCGAAATATTCTCTTTATATGTGGCGGAGCTTTTCCGGATTTAGAGGGCATTATAAAAGCCCGGTTGAATAAGACAAGTTCTATTGGATTTGAGGCAGCATTAAGTGATGCCCATGACCAGGATGCGGATATTATGAGTCAGGTGACGATTGATGATTTGCGTGAATTTGGAATGATTCCGGAGTTTATCGGACGTCTTCCGGTAACCTTTACGTTAAAGGGTCTGGATGAGGAAGCCTTAGTGAAGATTCTGGCTGAGCCAAAGAATGCAATTATTAAGCAGTATCAGAAACTTCTGGCTTTAGACGAAGTGGATTTACAGTTTGATGAGGGGGCTCTGAGGGCCATTGCCAGACGTGCCATTACAAGGAAAACAGGAGCCAGAGCACTGCGCTCGATTATTGAAGAATTAATGCTGGATATTATGTATCAGATTCCAAAGGATGATAATATTGGCAGAGTGACGATTACTAAAGATTATGTGGAACATACAGGCGGCCCAGTGATTGAGATGCGGGGTGTCTATACACTGGAGAATAAAACACCGGTGGCGGGCATAGAATAATAGGGATTTTAAAGTGGAAGTGATGAGATGGCATTGACGGAGGAGCAACAGCGGTGCCGTGATATTATACTATCTCAGGATTATGGAGATTTTGTTGTCAGCTATGGCGGGGATATTGAAGTCATGGCAGAGATTTATAATCCAAGCTGTTATGAGAAGATTGATAATAATTTTGTTGTCATTCAGAGAACACTCCCTGAGAGTGGTCAGTTGAATCCGGATGAATACAGTTACAATCTTATTCCTGATTTGCTGGGACTGCTGGATACAACCAGCATGGAACAGAGTGGAATTCTGCCGGTGCATTACAGCCCCGCTTCCGGTTTCCGGGGAAGTGGTATTATTGTCGGTGTGATAGATACAGGGATTGATTATACCCATCCGGCTTTTCGGTTTTCAGACGGCAATACACGGATTCTTTCGATTTGGGATCAGACCATTCAGACGGACCAGGTTCCGGAGCGTTTTCCTTTTGGAACAGTGTATACCCGGGATGATATTAATGCTGCTTTGCAGGCGGAGGAACCCCTTGATGTTGTTCCGTCGCGGGATGAGAATGGACATGGTACATTTATTGCCGGGATTATGGCAGGGACGGAAGACCAGGCCAATGGTTTTATCGGAGCGGCACCGGAAGCTTCTATCGTCGCGGTTAAGCTAAAACCGGCAAAACAATATCTGCGGGATTATTATGTGATTAAAGAGGATGCCATCGCCTTTCAGGAAACAGATATTATGATGGCGATAGAGTTCCTTCGAAGCCAGAGTGTCCGGTATCAGATGCCTTTAGTTGTCTGCCTGGGCTTAGGAAACACACTGGATAGTCATGAAGGTTCATCTACCCTTAGCCAGTATCTGAATGTGGTGAAGAATATTACCGGAATTTGTGTGGTGGCGGCAGCTGGTAATGAACTGGGCAAGGCCCATAATTATGCCGGGGTGGTTGAAGGCAGAGATGAATTTGATACGGTAGAATTACGGGTTGGAGAAGGTGAACAGGGATTTCAGATGGAAATCTGGGGTTCTCTGTCCGATGTTTTTTCAGTGGAAATTATTTCACCGGAAGGAGAGAGGATTGCGAGAAGCCAGTCGCGAATCGGCGATTCCCAGAGAGTCAATCTGTTTTTGGAAGGGACGGAGATTTATCTGGCCAACCGCTCAGCAGGACTGTCGGGTGGACAGTTTCTAATGGTTTTACAATTCAGGTCACCGACGCCGGGGATATGGACACTGCGCGTTTACGGCGACAGGATATTGAGAGGGCGTTTTGATATATGGCTTCCAATGGAAAAGTTTATACAGGATAGTACTTATTTTTTGAATCCGGACCCGGATATTACATTGACATCAGTGGCAACGACAAATTCCATTGTTGTAACATCCAATTACAATCATTATAATGACCGGCTTTATGTGAATTCCAGCAGAGGCTACACGTCAAGTGGCGTTATTAAACCTGATATTGCGGCCCCGGGAGTCAATGTCTATGGACCGGAGCCGGGAGGACGATATGGGGTACGGAGCGGCTCAAGCATTTCAGCAGCCCATGGGGCCGGGGCAGCAGCCTTGTTGATGGAATGGGGCCTTTTGAGAGCTATTATCACAAACATGGATGGAAATGATATACGACGGCTTCTTATTCAGGGGGCTGTACAAAAAGGCGTAGACACCTATCCGAACCCGGGCTGGGGATATGGTGCAATGAATTTGAAAAATACCTTTGAAACTTTACGCATAGTGCGGTAGAATAGAAGAAAATAAAGGAGGTACTGCAATGGCATTTTTAGATGATTTAAAACAGGGATTGACTGACGTGACAAAAACAGTCTATGAGAAGTCAGGACAGTTTGTTGAGGTTCAGAAACTTCGAATGAAAAAGAATTCCTTAAACAGTGAGTTGAAAGCCACATATGTTGAGATTGGCAAGATGGTTTATGAAGAGAAAAATGCAGGGGCAGAGTTTTCCGGTCCGGTTGTCCAGCTGTGCCAGAAAGTAGATATGGGCCTTGAAGCGATTCAGGAAGTTGAAGAGCAGATTGAAGCCGCAAAAGAAAGTTCCGTTGTAGACGATGATGCTTTTGATACAGATGATATTTTTGAAGAAGATGTTACCGACGTAACAGAACAGGAAGAGACTTCTGAAGAAACAACAGAGGAAGCGGCAGATGTTGTTGAAGAAGATACTGTCGTTGAAGAATCCGTTGAAGAGACAGTTGCAGAAGTGGTTACGGAAGCAGCAGAAGATGAAGTGACAAAAACAGAGGAATAACATAGACAAACGTAAATGGCACGCACCTTGCGTGCCATTTTTTCGGGTTTTGGAAAGAGGGAAAACGGTGACAGTATTTGATGAACGGATTAGAAATCTCCGGATGGAAATGGATAAAGGGAATATAGATTTTTATTTGA
This sequence comes from Clostridia bacterium, assembly GCA_009929615.1. Classification (GTDB taxonomy): domain Bacteria; phylum Bacillota; class Clostridia; order Lachnospirales; family Lachnospiraceae; genus Frisingicoccus. The sequence goes on from SAAB01000007.1 coordinate 76,131, forward strand.
TTCCCACAGCGGATGACCATAGCTCAGAATATATAAGCGATTATTATAAAGTACGTCATTTTTATGCAGGATTTACAGGCTCTGCAGGAACTTTGCTTATAGGCCGGGACATGGCCGGACTTTGGACGGATGGCCGGTATTTTATTCAGGCGGAAAACCAGCTTCAGGGAAGTGAAGTCGAGTTATTTCGAATGGGAAGCGACGGCGTATCTACTGTGTCAGAGTATTTAAAAAAACATATGCCTGAGGGGGGAACACTGGCTTTTGATGGTCAGGTTGTGGATTTAGCCCAGGGACGCAGCTATGAGAAAATCATGAAGTCTTTAAAGGGGCGTATTTTATGGGACAAGGATATTGCCGGAAGTTTATGGGCTGAACGTCCAAAGCGGGCTTCGGCACCGGTGTATGAACTGGAATTAAAATATGCGGGAAAAAGCCGCCGGGATAAATTGGATGAACTTCATCAGTTTATGGAAAAAAGAGGAAGCAGCGAAGTGCTGCTGGCATCCCTTGAAGATATTGCCTGGCTGCTCAATCTTCGAGGAGACGATGTGAAACATACACCTGTATTTCTGGCTTTTGCACAGGTATTAGTGGATAAAGTACTGCTTTATGTTTATAAGCAGGCTTTCTCGGAAGAACTTTGTGGGAAACTTTCAGAAGATGGGATAGAACTTCGCAATTATGAGGATATTTATAAAGACCTGACCGCATTAGAAGGAGGAGAGCTTCTCTATGATGAGGCAAAAATAAACTATGCTCTCAGTCAGTGTATTCCTTCCGATGTAGAAATTATACCTGTAGATATAAATCAGACGATTCCCAAATCGATTAAGAATAAAACAGAACTGGACAATCTGAGAAAAGTGCATATCAAAGATGGTATAGCCATGACAAAATTTATGTACTGGCTGAAAAAGAACGTAGGGAAAAGGGCCATATCAGAAATCAGTGCATCCGATTATCTGGGAGAACTTAGAAAAGCTATTGATACCTATCTGGATTTGAGTTTTGATACGATTTCTGCTTATAAGGAGCATGGAGCCATGATGCACTATAGTGCGGTACCTGAAACGGATGCAGCTTTGAAAGGGGAAGGTATGCTTCTGGTGGATTCCGGCGGTCAGTATTATGAGGGAACAACGGACGTCACCCGTACCTTTGTTTTAGGTAAGATATCGGATGAACAGAAGAAACATTTTACATTGACGGCAAAGTCTATGCTGAACCTTGCAAATGCTAAATTTCTCTATGGCTGTTCCGGATATACGCTGGATATTCTGGCCAGAGGGCCTCTCTGGAATATAGGTATTGATTATCGGTGTGGAACAGGACATGGTGTAGGTTATCTTCTCAGTGTTCATGAAGCGCCTAATGGTTTCCGTTGGAAACGGGTGCCGGAGAGAAATGATTCATCTGTTCTGGAAGAAGGCATGGTAACAACGGATGAACCAGGGGTTTATATTGAGGGAAGCCATGGTATACGAACAGAAAATGAATTAATCTGTGTCAAGGATGAGATGAATGAATATGGACAGTTTATGCGTTTTGAAATGCTGACTTTTGTGCCGGTAGATTTAGATGGAATTGATACCCGTTGGCTGAGTCCGGAGGATATTTGGCAGCTCAATAAGTACCATAAAGAGGTTTATGAAAAAATCAGCCCATATCTGAATGAGGATGAGAAAAAATGGCTTCAGACCTATACCCGGAGCATTGGCGAAACACGATAGACAACCCAAAGCATTTGTGTTATATTAAAAAAAGAACGAAAAATGAACATCTATTCCAGGAGGGAAAAATCAATGAAGTTTTTTATCGACACAGCGAAGGTAGAAGATATTAAAAAAGCCAATGATATGGGGGTTATTTGCGGTGTTACCACAAATCCATCCTTAATTGCAAAAGAAGGCCGTGTCTTTGAAGAAGTTATTGCTGAAATCGCTTCTATCGTTGACGGACCAATCAGCGGCGAAGTAAAGGCAACAACAACAGATGCCGAAGGTATGATTAAAGAGGGCCGTGAGATTGCAAAGATTCATAAGAATATGGTTGTTAAGATTCCGATGACTGTAGAAGGTTTAAAAGCCTGTAAAGTATTGTCCGCTGAAGGCATTAAGACGAATGTCACATTAGTATTTTCAGCAAACCAGGCATTACTGGCAGCCAGAGCCGGTGCAACTTATGTATCACCATTTCTTGGAAGATTGGATGACATCTCTACACCAGGTATCGATTTAATTCGTACAATTTCTGACATATTTGAAGTAGCACAGATTAAAACTGAGATTATTGCAGCCAGCGTACGTCATCCAATTCATGTAACAGACTGTGCTTTGGCTGGAGCAGATATTGCAACAGTACCATACAGCGTTATTGAGCAGATGACAAAACATCCTCTGACAGATCAGGGTATTGAAAAATTCCAGGCAGATTATAAAGCTGTTTTTGGTGAATAATCCTAAAATCGAATAAACAAGTGGATAGCGGGGAGAGTCCCGCTATTCCTATGATAGAAAAGGCAGGTTAGATGATGAACAAAGTAGAACTTCAGAAGATAGCGAATGATATTCGTAAAGGTATCGTTACGGCTGTACACAGTGCAAAGTCCGGACATCCGGGCGGTTCTTTATCCGCAGCAGATATTTTCACATATTTGTATTTTGAAGAGATGAACGTAGACCCAACACATCCGGATAAAGAAGAAAGAGACAGATTTGTCCTTTCCAAAGGCCATGTTGCTCCAGCTTATTATTCAACACTGGCTCACAAAGGCTTTTTCCCTGTAGAAGATTTGGTAACTCTTCGTAAAGTGGGTTCTTATCTTCAGGGACATCCAGATGAAAAGCATATCCCAGGCGTTGATATGTCCAGTGGTTCTTTGGGCCAGGGCGTTTCTGCAGCTGTAGGTATGGCTTTATCTGCAAAGCTCAGCGATGATGCTTATCGTGTGTACACACTTTTGGGAGATGGCGAGATTCAGGAAGGCCAGGTTTGGGAAGCAGCTATGTTTGCCGGAGCCAGAAAACTTGATAATCTTGTCGTTATCGTAGATAATAACGGTCTTCAGATTGACGGAAGTATTGAGGATGTATGTTCTCCATACCCTATCGATAAGAAATTTGAAGCTTTTAATTTCCATGTAATTAATATTGATGGTCATGACTTTGACCAGATTGCTTCCGCATTGGCAGAAGCACGTGCAACAAAGGGTATGCCAACGGCTATTATTGCTAAAACGGTTAAAGGTAAAGGGGTTTCCTTTATGGAGAATCAGGCAAGCTGGCATGGTACTGCTCCAAATGATGAACAGTACAAAGTTGCTATGGAAGATTTGGAGAAAGTAGGTGAAGCACTGTGTCAGAAGTAAAGAAGATTGCAACAAGAGATAGTTATGGTAATGCACTGACAGAGCTCGGCGCCAAATATGAGAATCTGATAGTTCTGGATGCTGACCTTGCAGCAGCTACAAAAACAAGTATTTTCAAGAAAGCATATCCGGAAAGACATATTGACTGCGGTATTGCTGAATCTAATATGATGGGTATTGCAGCAGGACTTGCTGCAACAGGTAAAGTACCATTTGCAAGTACATTTGCGATGTTCGCGGCAGGACGTGCCTTTGAACAGATTCGTAACTCTATCGGATATCCAAAGCTGAATGTTAAAATCGGTGCGACTCACGCAGGTATTTCCGTAGGAGAAGACGGTGCAACTCATCAGTGTAATGAAGATATCGCATTGATGCGTACGATTCCTGGAATGGTTGTTATTAATCCGGCAGATGATGTGGAAGCAAGAGCAGCTGTAGTTGCAGCTTTTGAACATGATGGACCGGTTTATATGCGTTTTGGACGTTTAGCTGTTCCGGTTATTAATGATAATCCGGATTATAAATTTGAGCTGGGTAAAGGTGTAACTCTGAAAGATGGCAAGGATATGACAATTATTGCTACCGGACTTTGTGTTTCTGAATCATTAGAAGCAGCAAAGATGCTTGCGGCAGATGGTATTGACGCAAGAGTTATCAATATTCATACAATCAAACCTTTAGATGATACCCTTGTTGTGAAAGCAGCTCAGGAAACAGGACGTATCTTCACTGTTGAAGAACATTCCATTATAGGTGGTCTTGGAAGTGCCGTATGTGATACATTATCCGCACAGGCACCAACAAAGGTTACTAAGATTGGTGTAGAAGATACTTACGGAGAATCCGGTCCGGCTGTAGAATTAATTCATAAATATGGTCTGGATGCTGAGGGAATTTATAAAAAAATTAAAGCAGCTTTATAAGAATATAAGAAGACTGCCTGTAAATGTAGAAAAATCTATGTTTGCAGGCAGTTTTTTCGCTATTCCGTCCACTTGTGTTTTCCTCTGAAATCCGCTATAATCTATGGTAGTTTCTGATATAATTCCGACTTGAATTTTTTAGGAAAATAATTTAAATAAAGAGGCGTAAGAATGAAAAATAGTGATTTTTATGATTTTGGAGAGCAGATACAGAAAGTTGTTCAGTCGGCCATTGATTCCAATGATTTTCGCAGCCTGAATGAGTCTGTACGGCAGACGGTGAACGATGCGGTAGGCGCTGTTCGTTCTGGTGTATCCCAGGCATCTGAGAGCCTGTCCAAATCTTATAAAGGAACAGGTACGAATACGGCACAGAAAAAGGCAGCTGGTCCCCGGGTTCATCAGTCGGCAGTGAAGACACAGACGTCCTATAAGGCCCGTGAAACCCAGCAGTCCCAGTATTTTTCGACCCATCCGGCAGGCGAAGTCGGTGGAACATTGATGGTCGTGCTTGGATTTTTGTTTGGCACGATGATTGGTATTGCACTGGCGATACTGGTCATTATACAGTTTGTATTGCGGGGGCTTCCTGCGTTAATCGTTCCGATAGGGATTCTGCTGGTGCTGTTTGTTGTAATGATGGTCATTGGCATTAGGGGAAGAGGTATAACAACCCGAATCAAGCGTTTTAGAACCTACCGGAAAGTTTTGGATGACAGGGAATTCTGTGACGTTTCAGAACTGGCTGCAGCAACCGGGAAGGCGGACGGTTATGTCGTAAAGGATTTACAGGATATGATTGGACGGCAGATGTTTCGGCAGGGGCATTTGGATAAACAGAAGAAATGTCTTATGGTGACAAATTCTGCTTATAATCAGTATCTTCAGGCACAGAAAGGTCTCGAGGAACGGGAAGCTAAAGCTCAGGAAGAAAAAGCCAAGATTTCCAATCCGAAATATAGTGATGAAGTCCGGGCGATGCTTGTTGAGGGAAATAACTATGTGAAGAATATTCAGGCATGTAATGCGGCCATTCCGGACCCGGATATTTCCGCTAAAATCAGCCGGTTAGAGCTCATTGTTTCCAGAATATTTGCCCAGGTGGAGAAAGATCCATCTCTGGCACCGGAGCTCCACCAGTTTATGAATTATTATCTGCCTACGACCCAGAAACTTCTGAATGTCTATAAAGAGCTGGATAATCAGCCGGTACAGGGACAGAATATTTCTGAGACAAAGAAAGAAATCGAAGACACATTAGATACGATAAATCAGGCTTTTGAGAACCTTTTAGACAGCTGTTATAAAGATACAGCATGGGATGTTTCAACAGACATTTCTGTACTGCACACGATGCTGGCAAAAGAAGGTTTGACAAGTGATGACTTACATAAGGCAAAAACGGAAAAATAAGGAGAGAGAAAGATGAGCGATACATTTAAAGAGTTTCAGGATGCACCAACACTGGTATTTGATGCAGCCCCAGATATGCAGACAAAGAATGAGGTGTCTTCGGCAGAAACTCAGGTAAAAGAACCGGAACCTATGGATGATTCCGTATTGTCTGCAGAAGAACGTGAGATGGTAGATAATTTCAGTAAGCAGATTGATTTAAATAATACCAATGCTATTTTACAGTACGGTGCAGGTGTTCAGAAGAAGATGGCAGATTTCTCTGAAACAGCTTTGGAAAATGTAAAATCCAAAGACCTGGGGGAAGTTGGGAGTATGCTTACCAACGTTGTCACCGAACTGAAAAGCTTTGATGCCGGAGAGGAAGAGGACAAGGGATTCTTTGGCAATCTCTTCAAAAAAGGCACAAATAAAATGACAGCCATGAAGGCTAAGTATGGCAAAGCTGAAACCAATGTTATGCAGATTTGCAAGTCTCTTGAGGACCATCAGGTGGTTCTGCTTAAGGACATTGCCACATTGGACAAGATGTATGATTTGAATCTTTCTTACTTCAAAGAACTTACAATGTACATTCTGGCAGGTAAGAAGAAACTGGAGCAGGTTCAGAAAGAAGAACTCCCTGCATTGATTCAGAAAGCTGAAACCAGCGGTCTGGCAGAGGATGCTCAGGCGGCCAAGGATTTAGACGGCTTGTGCCATCGTTTCGAGAAGAAGCTTCATGATTTGGATTTGACCCGTATGATATCCATTCAGACAGCACCTCAGATTCGCCTTGTGCAGAACAGTGATACCATGATGGTAGAGAAGATTCAGTCTACTGTTGTTAATACTATTCCACTCTGGAAGAGTCAGATGGTTCTGTCTCTGGGAGTTGAACATGCCAATCAGGCAGCGAAGGCCCAGAAGCAGGTTACAGACATGACGAATGAACTGCTGAAGAAGAATGCTGAAACCCTGAAGATGGCTTCCATTGAAACAGCAAAAGCTTCTGAGAGAGGAGTTGTTGATATCGAAACATTGAAAAATACCAATGAATCTCTGATTTCAACTTTGGATGAAATCATGAAGATTCAGACAGAGGGCCGTGAAAAACGTAAAGCAGCTGAGGCAGAATTACGTCAGATGGAAGATGACCTGAAGAAGAAATTATTAGAGATTAAAAAATAAGATATGAAACGTAAATTATTATTTTTGAATATAGCTATTTTGATACTGAGCCTTGCCGCTTGCGGCAAGGCCGTTTCAGCCAATGGAGCAGGGGATGAAACTGAGAGCAGTCAGGAGATTTCCATTAATGAGGATATGATAAATGTTGGATTTGCACAGGCATCCAATTTGGAAGGCTGGCAGGTGACTCAAACCGAATCCTTTTATAGCACATTTACAGAGAAAGATGGTTATTCATTATCCATTCTTGATGCCCATGGTGATGAAACGAAACAAATAGAACAGTTGAATCAATTCATCGAGGCGTCGGTAGATGTGATTTTCGTTGTACCGGTAAAGGAAAAAGACATTCTGGAGACTCTGGAAAGAGCAAAAGAAGCAGGAATCCTTGTCATTCAGCTGGCAAATAACGAAGAAGACGCCATCGGCGGCAAAGGCGCCCGGGAAATGTTAGATGCCCAGGGGATGAGGCCTTAAAGAACTGGACAGACTAGGTATACAAGCAGATAAAAGAGGTAATTATGGCAGCAAAGAAGATAGAAAAAAAAGACTATATTAGAATTCGGGGAGCCAGTGAGCATAACCTGAAGGGAATTGATATTGATATTCCAAGAAATGAACTGGTTGTTTTAACGGGACTTAGCGGTTCGGGTAAATCATCCCTCGCCTTCGATACAATTTACGCCGAAGGCCAGAGACGTTACATGGAATCCTTATCTTCCTACGCAAGACAGTTCCTTGGACAGATGGAAAAGCCAAACGTAGAGAGCATATCCGGACTTCCACCGGCCATTTCTATTGACCAGAAATCAACCAACCGAAATCCCCGTTCCACAGTGGGAACGGTTACGGAAATCTATGATTATTTTCGTTTATTATATGCCCGTGTGGGCATTCCCCATTGTCCAAAATGTGGTAAGGTTATTCAGAAACAGACCGTTGACCAGATGGTAGATGTTATTAAATCCATGCCGGAAAAGACGAGAATCCAGCTTCTTGCCCCGGTTGTCCGCGGACGTAAGGGTGAGCACGTGAAAATATTCCAGCAGGCGAAAAAAAGTGGGTATGTTCGTGTCATGGTTGATGGCAACCTCTATGACCTTTCTGAAGAAATTAAATTAGAAAAAAATATTAAACATAATATAGAAATCGTTGTGGACCGTTTAGCCGTCAAAGAAGGTATCGAAAAGCGTCTGACCGATTCCCTGGAAACAACTTTGAAGCTGTCCGATGGCCTGGTTGTTGTGGATGTTATTGGCGGAGAACCGCTGAACTTTAGTCAGAGCTTTTCCTGCCCGGACTGTGGCGTCAGTCTGGATGAAATCGAACCGAGAAGCTTTTCCTTCAATAATCCATTTGGTGCATGTCCTGTATGTAACGGACTTGGCTATAAGATGGAATTCTCTGTAGATTTAATGATTCCGGATACATCGCTGAGTATCAATGAGGGAGCCATTGCGGTTATGGGCTGGCAGTCAGCAAACTCTAAAGGAAGCTTTACAAATGCAATTCTGCAGTCTTTGGCAGAACGGTATAAATTCTCTTTGGATACGCCATTTAGGGACTATCCTCAGAAGATTAAAGATGTCCTCATTCATGGTACAAAGGGCGAAGATGTCAAAGTCCACTACAAGGGTATGCGAGGTGAAGGTGTCTATGATGTAGCCTTTGAGGGTCTTATCCGAAATGTGGAACGTCGTTATAGGGAAACAGGCTCAGAACTGACCCGTCAGGAATACGAAAACTTCATGATGATTACGCCATGTGGTTCTTGTGGCGGTAAACGTCTGAAACCAGAGTCTCTGGCTGTTACCGTGGCAGATAAAAATATTACAGAACTTACGGAAATGTCGATTATCGAACTCCGTGATTTTATGGAACATTTAAAATTAAGTGAGCACCAGCAGCTTATTGGTGAGCAGATTTTAAAGGAAATCCGTTCCCGTCTGGGATTCCTTGTTAACGTCGGATTGGAGTATCTTATGCTTGCCCGTGGTACAGCGACTCTTTCCGGTGGTGAAGCCCAGCGAATCCGTCTGGCAACCCAGATTGGTTCCGGACTGGTAGGTGTGGCCTACATTCTCGATGAGCCGAGTATCGGTCTCCACCAGAAGGATAATGACAAACTCTTAAAGGCTTTAAAAGACCTGAGAGATTTGGGGAACAGCTTAATTGTGGTGGAACATGATGAGGATACCATGATGGAAGCGGATTATGTGGTGGATATTGGACCGGGAGCAGGCGAACATGGTGGTGAAGTGGTGGCACAGGGCACACCGAAGGAATTGATTAAAAACCGCAAATCCATAACGGCGGCTTATCTTTCCGGAAGAAAACGTATACCTGTTCCAAAGGAGCGCCGCCAGCCAACAGGCAAGTTAACCATTCTTGGAGCTCAGGAAAATAATCTTAAAAACATTGATGTGGATATTCCATTGGGTGTATTTACATGTGTGACCGGTGTTTCCGGTTCAGGAAAGAGTTCTATCGTCAACGAAATTTTATATAAACGACTGGCAAGAGATTTAAATCGTGCACGAACATCAAGACCGGGAAAACATAAGGATATCCTTGGACTGGACCAGTTGGATAAAGTCATAGATATCGACCAGTCACCGATTGGCCGTACACCACGTTCAAATCCAGCAACCTATACCGGCGTATTTGACATGATTCGTGATTTATTTGCATCTACCGTAGATGCTAAAGAACGAGGCTATAAAAAGGGCCGTTTCAGTTTCAATGTTAAAGGCGGACGCTGTGAAGCCTGTGCCGGAGACGGTATTATCAAAATTGAAATGCACTTCTTAGCAGATGTATATGTCCCTTGTGAAGTGTGCCAGGGAAAACGTTACAATCGGGAAACTCTGGAAGTCAAATACAAAGGTAAAAATATCTATGATGTCCTGGATATGACCGTTGAAGAAGCATTAAAATTCTTTGAGAATGTACCTTCCATCCGACGAAAAATGGAAACCTTAAATGATGTAGGTTTATCTTATGTCCGTTTAGGACAGCCATCTACAACGTTGTCCGGTGGTGAAGCCCAGCGTGTTAAACTGGCAACAGAGCTTAGTAGACGCAGTACGGGAAAGACCATTTATATCCTGGATGAGCCAACAACAGGCCTTCATTTTGCCGATGTTCACAAATTAATTGAGATTCTTCACCGTTTAACTGAGGGTGGAAATACAGTCCTTGTCATTGAACATAATCTGGATGTTATTAAGACGGCAGACTACATTATTGATATCGGACCGGATGGCGGCGACCGGGGAGGTCAGGTCATTGCCAAGGGAACACCGGAAGAAGTGGCCCTGTCTCCAGTGTCTTATACCGGACAATATATTAAAAAGTATTTGGAACGGGATAAAAAATAAGTAGAATTCATTATAGAAATGTTGTAATATAGAAGATATTAAAAGCACAGGAGGAAACAATACATGAATCGAGAAATGATTATTGTGTTGGACTTTGGGGGACAGTACAATCAGCTGATTGCCAGACGTGTCAGAGAATGTCATGTGTACTGTGAAGTTCATCCGTACACCATGACTCTGGAACAGATAAAAGCATTAAATCCGAAAGGAATTATATTTACCGGTGGTCCAAACAGCGTATATGGTGATGATTCACCAAGATACCAGAAAGAAATCTTTGAATTGGGCATACCGATTCTTGGAATCTGCTATGGTTCCCAGCTTATGGCTTATACCCTTGGTGGTAAGGTTGCGACAGCACCTGTCAGCGAATATGGTAAAACAGAAGTTAACGTGGATAAAACCTCCGTTATTTTTGAAGGCGTATCCGATAAAACAATCTGCTGGATGAGTCATACGGACTATATCGCAGCAGCACCAGCGGATTTCAAGGTTGTTGCAAATACTTCAGACTGCCCGGTGGCAGCTATGGAGTGCCCGGAACGGAAGCTTTATGCTACTCAGTTCCATCCAGAAGTCATGCATACTCAGGAAGGTATGACCATGCTTTCCAATTTCGTATATAAAGTCTGCGAATGTACCGGTGACTGGAAGATGGATTCTTTCGTAGAATCCACCATTAAACAGCTTCAGGAAAAAATCGGTGACGGCAAGGTTCTCTGTGCCCTTTCAGGTGGCGTGGATTCCTCCGTTGCAGCAGTTATGCTCGCAAAAGCAGTAGGAAAACAGCTTACCTGCGTATTCGTTGACCATGGTCTTCTTCGTAAAAATGAAGGAGACGAAGTTGAAGCAGTTTTTGGACCAGACGGCCCATATGACTTAAACTTTGTACGTGTCAATGCACAGGAACGTTTTTATTCAAAACTGGCCGGTGTTACCGAACCAGAAGCAAAAAGAAAAATTATCGGTGAAGAATTCATCCGTGTATTTGAAGAAGAAGCTAAAAAAATCGGTACTGTTGATTTTCTTGTTCAGGGAACCATTTATCCAGACGTTATTGAGTCCGGCCTTGGCAAATCCGCAGTCATCAAATCCCACCATAATGTTGGGGGACTCCCTGACTATGTTGATTTTAAGGAAATCGTTGAACCACTTCGTCTTCTATTTAAAGATGAAGTTCGTAATGCGGGACGTGAACTGGGTATTCCAGAATATCTTGTCAGTCGTCAGCCATTCCCGGGCCCAGGTCTTGGAATCCGTATTATCGGTGAAGTTACTCCGGAAAAGGTTCGTATCGTTCAGGATGCAGACTTCATCTACCGCGAGGAAATTGCCAAAGCAGGGGTTGATAAAGATCTTGGCCAGTACTTTGCCGGATTAACAAATATGCGCTCTGTGGGCGTTATGGGCGACGAGAGAACCTATGACTACGCAGTAGCGCTGAGAGCTGTAACAACAAGCGACTTTATGACCGCTGAGTCCGCACGGATTCCTTGGGAAGTTCTTGAAAAAGTTACAAATCGTATTGTAAATGAGGTTAAAGGTGTAAATCGTGTTATGTATGATTGTACCGGAAAACCGCCGGCTACGATAGAATTTGAATAACGGATAGAAAACCTCGGATGCCCATTTCATAAGGGTTTCCGAGGTTTCTTTATGCCTGTTGGCTCTACAATGGCTCTATTCAAAAAA
>SAAB01000097.1 GCA_009929615.1 Clostridia bacterium
CAAATAAATAATATACAATTCTAATCGAGCAAGCGGAGGCAACTTATATAGTTGGCTAAACTACCAAGCGCCGTACGAAGCCAGAAAGTAATAGGATAATATCCTCTACTCTCTGATTTCTACGGTGCTTTTTTTATGCTCGATTTTGCTTTGTACTGCATTAGGTCTTTCCCGTTTTGCTTGGGAAAGGTCTTTTTTTATGCACTTAACCAAGTGGCAATGCCAAATAGCGAAATATCCGTAATTTCCGAATTTTGAATGCAAAACAAAAATTCAAAATTCAAAGGAGATTACTACAATATTCAGATACGCATCTTTAGCATGATGTAAATCATTCATTTCACGCACCTTAATTAAATCAAAATCCTGTCGAAATTGAGATACGATTTTGGCTTTTACATAAACAATCTCTGTTTCAGGTAAAATTTGTTTTAAAACAGACGCCACCGCTTTTGTACTTTGGCGTGTTTCCACTAACTGTCGTGCGATAAAACCTGCCAGTTCTGATGGCTCGAATTCTGTAGCTCTTACCAATCGTTTATATTTTTCTTTAGATATAAAGTCACCATCCATCAGTGATTTCCAAAATGGCTGCATTTTTGTACGTATATCACTGCTAATTGGATAATTGTCCGTCTTGGCTGCATTATAAGTTTTCTTTACTAAAACTCTATTATCCAAACTATCGTCCATAACTTTAGACTGTGGATAAATATGGTCAATATCATATTTTCGATTATCCCATAAATCTTCCAATTGAATACGCTCGCCCGAATACATGCAACGACCCTTTTGGATGTAATACAAATAAAGTTTATCTCCCCGAAGTTTCTGCTCCTCTGTCTGTTCCAATTCAGAAATCCAGTTCTTTTCTTCTTTTTTGCATTTCTTATATAAATCAACCAGCCTTCTCTTTCTGGAAATAGTTCTCTGGCTTTCCATTTTCTCCCGAGCCATTTCAACAAAAACACGCTTTGGCGGATTGCCCATCACTTTACACAATTCTTTAACAATTTGCAGCGTCTGCCATATCTGCCTTTTTACCGCCGGCGAAACACTCAGCTGTTCAACACATTTATAGGAGAAGTCCTTTATATCACCCTTGCCATTGGCAATTTCAACGGCCTCTGCAAATCCATATTTTTCACTTAAAATCTGCATTAAGTTATCATTGCTGTCCCACAATGCTCTGATAATGCTCCACACTTCTCCCGTATCCGGGTCCGGTGCTGTAATATCTTCTAAAAATGCTTTTGATAATCTGCCCCAGCCTTTATAAGACAATGCACATAAACTTTTTATCTGTGCTGCGGACAAATTTGGAAACAAAGTGCTAAGTCTCCTGTTCAAAAGTTTTTTATCATCGCCAAATAGAGTAATATTAGATATGATCTGCTCCATATCTTCTACACTCAGATCACATCCTGTTAATTTTTCCTTAAAATCATGATATGCAGTCAATGAGCCTTTAAAGTCTCCATCAATCCCTGTAATATCTACATCTCTGCCTGCAACACCCTCTTTGACCAAGTAATTTTTCAATTTCTTTTGTGTGACTTTTCTATAATGCTGAAATACATCCATAAATATCTTCTGTTTTAATTCCACGCTGATTGGCTCACCATCTAAACGAAGGTTATTTAATTCATTTAAAACCACAAACTTGCTATATAAAATAGAATTTTTCGGCAGCACATCCTCATGAACCAAGTATGTACATTTATTTGTCATTCTCTTGATAAAGCGTTCAGCACTAAGTTCTGTATCAACGACTTCCTCAAAGTTCCATGGATATATTTTCTCATCGGATTTTTTTGCTATCCAATTTGTTTTTTCGTCACCTTTTTTTATACCATTTAACGGTCCGACATGGGGTGTGCGTGAAACAAGACAGAATTATCAGAAAGCCAAAACGGGAATTGAGAATTTCAAGACCAAGCGTGCAGAGAAGCAGCTTCAAAAACAATCGGTCAATCCTGTCGGAAAACAGAGCATCCGAACTCTGGAGCGTACGGAGAAAACAATTAAACAGTCTGCAAGGTCGGCAGGAAATACGACAGTCAAGACCATATCGAAAGGTGCAACCAATACTGTTCAAAGGTCTGTTAAGACCGCAGAACAAACGGCAAAGACTTCTATTAAGACCACAAAAGAAGCTGCCATTATAGCACAGAAAACAGCAAAAACAACAGCCAAAGCAACACAGAAAGCGGCTCAGACGGCAAAGAAAGCGGCGAAAGCCACAGCAGATACCGTCAAAGCCACAGCGAAAGCTACTGTTGCGACAGTCAAAGCGATTATTGCAGGGACAAAAGCACTTGTAGCAGCAATCGCAGCAGGCGGTTGGATAGCGGTGCTGATTATTATGATTGTCGTGTTGTTTGGTGCTGCCGTAGCAATGTTCGGAGGAGGGAGTGACAGTAATTCCTATACTCCAGTAAGTGCAGAGGTAGAAGCCTACGAACCCATCATACAGAAATATGCCAAAGAGTACGGCATTCCTGAGTATGTAGAACTTATCAAGGCGGTTATGATGCAGGAAAGCGGCGGCAGAGGACTTGACCCTATGCAGGCAGCAGAAGGAAGTTTCAATACGAAGTATCCGCACGAACCTAATGGAATTAAAGACCCTGAGTATTCTATCCAGTGTGGTGTTCAGGAATTGAAAGCGGCTCTTACTTCGGCAGAAGTGGAAAGTCCGATAGATATGGAGCATATCAAACATGCCCTGCAAGGCTACAACTTCGGTAATGGGTATATTTCTTGGGCAAAAACCAATTATGGTGGATATTCCTATGCCAATGCAGTAGAATTTTCGACAATGCAGGCTTCCAGACTTGGATGGAGCAGTTATGGAGATACGCAGTATGTCGCTCACGTTCTGAGGTACTATCCGTATGGGCGTGCTTTTACTGCTGGAGGTAATCAGGCGATTGTTGAGGTTGCTTTGACGCAGCTAGGCAATCAGGGAGGACAACCTTACTGGAGTTGGTACGGTTTTGACAGCCGAGTGGAATGGTGTGCCTGCTTCGTATCTTGGTGTGCTGACCAATGCGGGTATATTGAAAGCGGACTTGTTCCTAAATTTGCAGGTTGCGTAGACGGTGCAAACTGGTTTAAGTCAAACGGGAAATGGCAAAACCGCACTTATGAACCAAAGACGGGAGATATTATTTTCTTCGATTGGGAGGGCGACGGTACAACAGACCACGTTGGTATCGTAGAGAAGTGTGAGAATGGTACAGTTTATACCGTAGAGGGCAACTCAGGCGACGCCTGCAAGCAAAGACAGTACACAGTCGGAAGCAGCAATATCTATGGATACGGTATTCCGACATATTAAAAATTCCAGACAGTGTCTGGAAAATCGAAAAGATGGCTGCTCAGTTGAGTAGCCAACGGGTACATTATGAGAAATCGGTTGTTTCTCTGTTATTCAGGAAAATATGGTGTGTGTGATAAGTGAAGCTGAAAAGCATATCGGCATTTTCTTTACTGCCGTCTAAAAAGGAAATATCATCGGCAAGGATAAAAAGAATTGCTAGCAGCTTCTTGATATATCCAGTGTAGCAGGTATAATCTACATAGATGTTGGCGATATATCCCTCGGCAAATTCTATCAGGTCAGCGTCAATTTCAAAGCTATTGGATAGTTCGTAAACGGTCTTGATGAATTTGTCCTTGTCAGCAATTCGCTCTTTACTTGGAACACTTTTGCGGTTCTTCTGTATAAATTTCAAAAAATCATCAGCTTCCGTAAAGTCGGGAGTGATTGCGTTGCCAGTTCCCAAATCTGTTTTGTAATCCTCAAATTTCTCTTTTTCAAACCGATTACTGAATATTATCTTTTGTTCGTCCATTCCTTTTTACCCCTAAGTTTATTCTATGGAGATTGTTTAACTTGGCTCTTGGGTTGTGATTTGTCTTTCACCATTAACAATCGTGAATTACTACTTTTATAGTATAACATAAAAATAGTTGGGAATCATCACTAATAGTTGGTTTGACTTCCTTTGGGTGCGTGTGATTTGAAATTGACTTAACCTATACTATTAGTTATGAAAACACACTGAGGGAGGTGATGTGATGAAGCTCGATACAATCGGCAAGAATATAAGAAAGTTCCGACTTGCGAGGAAATTACGCCAAGAAGATTTGGCTGAGAAAACAGATTTGACAACAAATTATATTGGGATGGTTGAGCGTGGAGAGAAAATTCCGTCACTCGAAACTTTCATAAAGATAGTAAATGCTTTAGGTGTATCATCGGATATGGTTCTTACAGATGTCCTGGAAACGGGATATACGGTCAAGAACTCTATGCTGAATGAGAAGCTTGAAAAACTTGCTCCTGAAGATAGAAACAGAATTTATGAAGTCATAGATACACTTGTGAAGCAGTCAAAGCAAATACTTCCATAAAACACAGAAGTTCGTCCTAATCGACGAGCTTTCTTTTTTTCAGTATAAAAAATTTCTGCTATCGACAAATTTTTCGGGACTTCGACAGAGCAAATATGCTATAACAACAACTGTCAGTGATAGACACATACTAATAGACATAGGAGGAAGTAGAAGTGAACGACATTTTCAGACAAATAGCGAAAGAAAATGGAACAACCGAAAAAGCAGTAAAAGAGGAAATGCAGTTTGCAATTCGGGAAGCAATGAAAAGTGCCGAACCGGAAGCAATCGCTTTTTGGAAAGCAGTTGCACCGGACGGAAAAGAGCCGCCGATAGAAAAGGTCATAGCAATGATTGCATTGAATGTTAATAATAGAATGTATAATTGAGGTGCTTCGGCATCTCTTTTTTATTATTCTTTAAAAGAGTCGTATTAGGTGTTTGTAAAAAGTGACACCTTAGTGCCTGAAAGGTTACATTTCTGTCCGAAATCTTGAAATGCTTGAAAATTTAATATTTAATGTTAAATGACTAACTGTAACGAAGAAGAATTATAAGATGAAGAGGTGTTACTGATGAAGATATGCTATAACAAACTTCAAAAACTTATGATTGATAATCAGATGAAAAGACAGGATTTAATGCGTGCAGCTCAAATTACATCATATGCTGCAACGAAGATAAATAAGAATGAGCCGGTATCTCTTGAAGTACTGATGAGGATATGTCAGGTGTTTCACTGCGACATCGGAGATATATGCGAAGTTATTTTAGATGAGTAGAAGCTCGATAGGGTCATAAGTACAAGAGGCGGGAGAATTTACAATGGAATTGATAAATAATACAACAAAAACATTAAGAGATGATTTATCAGTTGAAATCAAGGAGGGAAGCAAGCTGTCAATTGCAGCGGCATGCTTCTCTATTTATGCTTTTCAGGAATTAAAAAAACAATTATTAGACATAGATGAATTACGATTTATATTTACCTCTCCGACTTTTATAACAGAAAAGGCAAAAAAGGAAAAACGAGAATTTTATATTCCACGACTGAATCGTGAGCGTAGTTTGTATGGTACGGAATTTGAAATAAAACTTAGGAATGAACTTACGCAGAAAGCAATAGCAAAGGAATGTGCAGAATGGATTAAAAAGAAGGTCAGCTTCAAATCTAATATAAGTGATAAGACAAGAAGCTGCTGAAAAAGTCCTTGATATTGCAATTAGCAATTAAAAGATAATAGTTGTAAATGCTTTCCTAATACTATTTTTTTACTTGATTACATGGTA
>SAAB01000098.1 GCA_009929615.1 Clostridia bacterium
AAGAGTCTGGATTCCTTATATTTTGGGCATTTTTTGAAAGTTGTTTATTGTAAAGCTGATAAAATTCGCAGTTGTGGATAAAACTGCGGAAACTCAAGATACTTCTTATCTTGCAAAAAGAATATAGGTATATTATAATATGGATACTTTAGAAGTAAAAATGCTTTTTATGTTCTAATTTGAAAGGAGCATTGCTAAGAAATATGAAAGTAACTATTCCAAGATACCAACAGATTGCTGCAGATGTTGCAGCTAAGATTGTAGAAGGATATTACAGTGAAGGTGAGAAAATCTATGTACGTTCTTCCCTTTCCAGTCAATATGGCGTTTCTTCTGAAACGGCGCGCCGTGCAATCAGTGCATTATCCGATATGAAGATTGTAGAAGTAACAAAGGGCAGCGGTGTATTAATAAAATCCAAAGATAAGGCAAAAAACTTTGTTAATAAATTTAATTCTATTAATGAGATGAGCAATTTAAAAAAACAAATTTTAACCGGAATGGAACAGCAGATACAACAAAACCATGAATTAAAAGGTATGATATCAGAACTTCTCTACAAGACAGAACGATTTCGTGAAGTAAATCCCCTTACACCATTTGAGATTGAACTAAAAGAAGATGCCAACTACATAGGGAAAAGTATTTCCGATGTACAGTTTTGGCATAATACAACGGCAACAATCATCGCAATAAAACGAGAAAATGAGATTATTATTTCACCTGGGCCGTATGCAATTTTTTGTATTGGAGATATTATTTGTTATATTGGTGATGAAAACTGCCACGAGAGAGTTCAAAATTTTTTTCACAAGACCAATTGAATAAAGTATTTATAGAGGCGTTCAAAAGTTACCCCTAAGGTACGGCATCTGTGCTGTATGGTAGCTTTTGAATACCTTTTTTATTTTATAGGAAGGGTCTTCTCCCTCAAGATTGCGGACAGTGGAGATGAGAGTGTCGAAGGCACCTTGCACTATTATAGGAAGGGGCAGGCGAAATCAGGAGGAAAATATATGAAAAATAATTTGACACAGGGAAATATTATGAAAACATTAGTGTGGTTTACAGTCCCTTTGATATTAAGCGGTTTGCTTCAGCAAATGTTCAATTGGGTTGATGCTTTTGTTGTTGGAAATGTTGAGGGAGAACTGGCCCTTGCGGGAATTGGGGCAACTACTTCAATTTATAATCTATTTGTCACAGTAATTACAGGTTTTACATCTGGAATCTCCGTATTAGCTGCACAGCAGTACGGAATGGGAGAAGAGGGAAAACTGAAAAATATTTTATCTTCCTTTGTAATTTTACTGGGTGGTATATTTCTGATTATTGCTGCTGTGGGAATTTTGTTCACACGCCCGATTTTAACTCTTTTGGATACACCTGCAAATATTTTTTCAATTGCAAGAGAATATATTCAGATTATGTTTTTAGGAATTCCTTTATTAGCTGTCTATAATATATATTCCGCTGTATTGAGAGGGCTGGGTGACAGCAAAGCACCATTTTTGTCTGTACTTGTGTGTTCTATTGCAAATGTTGTTTTGGATATTATCTTTGTTGTTGTTCTGCCATTTGGTGCAGCAGGAGCTGCCGCTGCAACAGTAATATCTCAAATTGTAATGACAGTATTTATTGTGTTGTATGCGATAAAGAAACATCATAAACTAAGATTTCGTTTGAATAAAGAAATAATTCAGAAAGCCATTATTGCGAGAGGAACAAAATATAGCCTTCCACCGGCGGTACAATCTGGGACAAGTTCCGTGGGGAACCTTTTTCTTCAACGATTTATGAATGGATTTGGTGAGCAGACAGTTGCAGCAATTACCACTGCTTACCGTGTAGACACGGTGATTATACTGCCCATTGTAAACTTTGGTTCTGGAATTGCTACTGTTGTTGCCCAGAATATTGGAGCAGGTAATCAGGAGAGAGCCAAAAAGGTGTTAAAGGCAGGTATGGTCATGATTTCCATTGTATCTTTATGTCTTACCGGCTTAGTCCTTGCTGCTGGTGGATATCTGATTGCCATGTTTGGACTGACCCAGGAATCCGTGGAGATTGGTAAATCTTTCTTCCGGGCAATCGCAAGCTGTTATATTGTATATGGTCTGGCAATGGCAGTGAGAGGTTATCTTGAAGGAACCGGGGACATGCTTTTTTCAGGAATAGCAGGTATTGTTTCTTTAGGAGTTAGGATTGTCACATCCTATTTGTTTGCCAAGGAGTTTGGGAACATGGTAATTGCTTATGCGGAAGCATTTTCCTGGGTAGTTCTGCTGGTTATTTATATTATTCGATTTTATATAAAAAAGCGCAAGTCGCAGAGCATCAATCTGAAAAATGAGGCGGATTCAGTATAACTGAATGGCCTTTTATGCTGTCAAAAAGACACTGTTTTTCCGTGCCGTGTTTGACAAATAGAAAAAATGACTATATAATAGAAAAGCAACATAAAAAAAATCTTAAGTTGTAACTTTAAACAAAGGGGGAAAAAATGGCAAAGATACAAGTTAAAAATGTTTACAAAGTATTTGGTTCAGCACCTATGCAAATGATTTCCTTTCTAGAAAAGGGAGAGAAAAAAACCGACCTATTAAAAAAGTATAAGCATAGTGTCGGTGTCAACAACGTATCTTTTTCAGTAAATGAAGGAGAGATTTTTGTTGTTATGGGACTTTCAGGCAGTGGAAAATCCACATTGATTCGGTGTCTTAATCGTCTTATAGAACCTACGAGTGGAGAGATTTACATAGATAATGAAAAAATAACGCAAGTAAGTTCAGCGAAGTTAAGAGAAATCCGCAGGAAAAAAATTGCTATGGTTTTTCAGAATTTTGCATTATTACCACACAGAACGGTTCTTGAAAACGTTGCTTTTGGACTTGAAATACAAAAAGTAGATGTAGAGGAGCGCAAAAAGAAAGCGATTGAGATGTTAGAAGTTGTAGGATTAAAAGGATATGAGAATGCAAAGCCTAAGGAATTATCAGGAGGAATGCAGCAGAGAGTTGGTCTTGCAAGGGCACTGGCAACAGATGCCGATATTTTATTAATGGATGAAGCCTTCAGTGCGCTTGATCCCCTTATTAGAAAAGAAATGCAAAATGAACTGTTGTCTTTACAGACAAAAATGCAGAAGACAATTGTATTTATTACCCATGATTTGGATGAAGCACTTAAAATCGGTGATAGAATTGCAATTATGAAGGATGGAAATATTGTACAGATTGGTGAGCCAGAAGAAATTTTGAACTCTCCGGCAGATGCTTACGTTCGAGAATTTATTCAGGATGTAAACCGTACAAAGATTGTGTCAGCATCTTCAATTATGCGTTCTTCAGAGAGTATTATATTAGAAAAGGCTGGTGTCAGAACGGCAGCCAAGAAAATGAAAGATTTAGAAATTTCCAGTATTTTTGTGACAGATAAACATAAGACACTGCTTGGTATCATTACAATTGATAAAGTGTCAGAACTTATGAAAGAAAATAGGGATGATTTGAAATCTGTAATTGATACAGATATTAG
This sequence comes from Clostridia bacterium, assembly GCA_009929615.1. Classification (GTDB taxonomy): domain Bacteria; phylum Bacillota; class Clostridia; order Lachnospirales; family Lachnospiraceae; genus Frisingicoccus. The sequence continues at coordinate 3,538 of SAAB01000098.1, forward strand.
AACCGTGGGAGTGGATACATTTATCGATGAAATAATACCTCTATTCTTGCAATCAGGTTATCCGGTTGCAGTAGTTGACGATGAAAATAAACTGAAAGGTATTATTTTTAAATCAACCGTACTGGCAGGAATAGCAGGAAAGGAGGAAGTTTCAATTGATTCTTAATATGAAAATTCCAGTTGGCGATTTTATGGAAAGGGTTATCAATTGGATGACCACCAACTTTTCTGATGGATTTGATGCCATAAAAAACGGATTAGAAGCAATTATTGACAGCATGAATTGGTTTCTTTTAGCAATTCCTATTGTAATATTTATTATAGTGGTAACCTTTTTGGCATGGTGGATTGCAGGAAACGGAATTGCCTGCTTTACTGCATTAGGCTTACTTTTGATTCAGAATCTAGATTTGTGGAAGCAGACAATGCAGACCTTAAGTCTTGTAACAACGGCAACGTTGATTGCAATTTTAATCGGTCTTCCCCTGGGTATCTTAATGGCAAAAAGTAATAAGGCAAATAAAATCATTCGTCCAATCCTTGATTTTATGCAGACAATGCCTGCATTCGTATATCTGATTCCGGCTGTATATTTCTTTGACTTGGGAACTGTTCCGGGTGCAGTGGCTACGATAATATTTGCAATGCCTCCGATTGTCCGTCTGACTAATTTAGGTATAAGACAAGTGCCAAAGGATGTAGTAGAGGCGGCAAAATCGTTTGGATCCACATCCTCACAATTGCTTTTTAAAGTTCAGGTTCCACTGGCGATTCCGACCGTTTTAGCAGGGCTTAACCAAACAATTATGCTTTCGCTATCCATGGTTGTTATTTCTGCCATGATTGGAGCAGATGGTTTGGGAAATATCGTACTGCAGGGAATTACCCAGATGAAAATGGGACAGGGATTTGAAGGCGGTCTGGCTGTTGTTATTATTGCAATGGTTCTTGACCGGGTGACACAATGTCTTGGAAAGGCATCACCAAAATCAGGAAAAGCATTTATAACAAAAATAAAAAACAAAAATAAAAATAGAATGTAAAGGAGAATAGTGTTATGAAAAAAAGTATATTATCTATATTAGTGTTATGTGTTCTGGTTATGAGCCTTGCGGGTTGCGGTGGAGGAGCTGATGACAGTGCAAAAGGAAAGGAAACGGTAAAACTCGGCTATGTTAACTGGTCTGAGGGAATTGCCATGACAAACTTAGCGGCAGCAGTGCTTGAAGAAAAAATGGGATATGATGTGGAGTTGACTATGGCCGATGTCGCACCTGTTTTTACGTCTGTGGCAAGTGGTAATACAGATGCCTTTTTAGACGTATGGCTGCCTGTTACCCATGAAAGCTATATTGAAAAATATGGGGATGATATGGTTGATTTAGGAATTTCATATGAAAATGCATTACTTGGACTTGTTGTTCCATCCTATGTTGAAATCGATAGTATCGAGGAATTAAACGATAATAAAGAATTATTTGATGGAGAGATTATTGGTATTGACGCAGGAGCCGGCCTTATGGCAGCAGCAGAGAAATCAATTGAGGAATATGGATTAGATTATAAGCTTTTAATGGGAAGTGGTCCAACAATGACAGCTGCATTGGGAAAAGCAATTGATGCAAATGAACCAATTGTTGTTACAGGCTGGGCGCCACACTGGAAATTTGCACGTTGGGATTTAAAAGTGTTGGAAGATCCAAAAGGAATATTTGGAGAAGTTGAAAATATTCATAAGTATTCCAGAAAAGGCTTAGAAGAAGATATGCCGGAAGTAGCAGAATTTCTAAAAAAATTCAAACTCAATGAGGCAGAATTAGGTGATCTTATGGGTGCTGTAGAAGAGGAAGGTAACGAACCTCTTGAAGCAGCTAAAAAATGGATGAATGAGCACGAAGAACTTATCAATAGCTGGATTAAATAGAAAATAAAACAAAATAATAAAAGGGCGTGATTCATATTATGAATTGCGCCTTTTTGTGGTAAATACGATGACAATCAGGCAGGAGGGAAAATAGTATTTGACTTGAAAGACAGGTGGAATCTAAAGTAAAACCTTGAGTTTCCGCAAAATGTAATTAAAAAATGAATATATCCTTCCAAAGTACCAATCTATCGAATTTTTGAATTATTCAGAGTGACAGTGACTGGAGTA
>SAAB01000175.1 GCA_009929615.1 Clostridia bacterium
CGTAACTCGCCGGTTCATTCTACAAAAGGCACGCTCTCACCCATTAACGGGCTCGAACTTGTTGTAGGCACACGGTTTCAGGTTCTATTTCACTCCCCTTCCGGGGTTCTTTTCACCTTTCCCTCACGGTACTGGTTCACTATCGGTCACTAGAGAGTATTTAGGGTTGGGAGATGGTCCTCCCAGATTCCGACGAGATTTCGCGTGTCTCGCCGTACTCAGGATACTGCTAGGTATAAAGACTATTTCAAATACGAGGCTGTTACTCTCTTTGGCCTACCTTCCCAGGTAGTTCTTCTATACTCTTTAAGTCCACTTTGCAGTCCTACAACCCCGAGGAGTAAACTCCTCGGTTTGCCCTCCTGCCGTTTCGCTCGCCGCTACTAAGGCAATCGCTTTTGCTTTCTCTTCCTGCAGCTACTTAGATGTTTCAGTTCACTGCGTCTTCCTCTTCACTACCTTAACAGTAGTGAGTGACAGGCTTTACCTGCCGGGTTCCCCCATTCGGACACCCCTGGATCATTGCTTACTTACAGCTCCCCAAGGCATTTCGTCGTTAGTCACGTCCTTCTTCGGCTTCTAGTGCCAAGGCATCCACCGTGCGCCCTTATTAACTTAACCTTATAATCGTACTCAGACTAGAAAACTAGTGATTTAGATAAATCATACGTTTTCCTTAACGTCTTCGTAACTTGTTTTAACCTAATTTTTTCAAAAATTAGAAAACTCATTAAATATTCACAGCGTTTTCGGTTTATTTTCTTGTTACTATTTCTTTATGTATCTTTTCAAATACATAAGGATTGTTTGATAGATATTCAATTTTCAATGGACAAGTTTAGGATATGAACGACGGTCGCTTCTGCGAATCTTCTGTAGAAAATTAGGAATCTGACGATGTGTGTCTTGCACACAAGGAAGATGATCTATTTTCCTAAGAAGTTAGTCGTGAATTCAACTTCACTGTTATTCAGTTTAGTAGGATTTCTATCCTAATGGAGCCTAGCGGGATCGAACCGCTGACCTCCTGCGTGCAAAGCAGGCGCTCTCCCAGCTGAGCTAAGGCCCC
>SAAB01000044.1 GCA_009929615.1 Clostridia bacterium
GATATACCATTGCTACCTACATTCTAACAGCTTAAGTAACAAGATGGATAATTCCTTACTGGTTGTAAGGGATATTAACCATAAATACATTGTAGTAGATGGGAATAGAATTATGGAGAGAAACGAAAAGAAGAATCTGATTTATAATCTAATGACCGGTGTATATGATTTACACACTTTACCAGATTCAGCAAACAAGATTGTGAAAAACGAAATGGCACCAGGGACTGTCTGTGAAAAATTGTATTCAGATATTTATGATGCAAATAGAAGAGTGTGCGCTCGTCTGCATGTAGAAGAGGACAAAGATGTGGAAATCATAATATCAAATCTAATGCATATGAGCCAATACCTCTCAATGAAGATGTTTGATTATGGTTCAGATATAAAACTGATAGATAAGTTTGATGAGGAAGATTGGGGAAGGATTATTGATACCAAATAGAAGCATTAAAAAGAATGTTGTCTCTGTACTTGTTCTGGTAGTAGTGGCTATTGCTCTTGTAGTACTTATTCGCAAGCACGCATATTCAGGGATACCAGATTTAAGGAGTACTATCACATCTGGCAATGATTATTACATGAGTGTGGTATCAAATTCTAAGACTATTGAGAATCGAGAAGAGTTTGCAAAGCAAATTATTCAGATGTGTATTGATAATTCATTTAAATCTGTAATATTGACTAATGATGAAAATGGATATCCAAGAAAGCTGAAGGTGTCAGTGTATCATACAGCTGAAGAAATTGGGAAAGATGATGCTGTTTTTCAGTTCTCTTATGAACCTAAAGAGTTGAATGCTGAATATGATATCAGAAGTAATCCTGAAAAATATGAACTGAAAATATTCTGATTAAATAAGAAGGTGTTTAAGCAAAAGCTTGAATGTCTTTTTTTATGCGAACAATGCAACGCTATCTGGAAAAGTGCCGTTATTCGTGCTATGATTTGAATTACTAAAGCGTAATAATAGGAGCGATACTTATGAATATACAGGTGTTTGGAAAAAGTAGCGGTAAGGGGAACTGGTATGGTAAATAAAGAAACAATCTCAAAGGAAGAATGCGAGAAGTGCAGGCAGGTAAAGGAAATCTTTGTGGATTTTATTGAGGACCTGAATGATTTTTGTGTTTCAGATGCATATCCATTTTGCTATATCGTACTTGAATGGTTTGACAAAGAGCAGGGATTCTCTAATCAGAATCTATTCTATACTGCATCAGATTTATTTGATTACTTGTTGGATTATTGGAAGCGAACCACGATTTATCACATGATTTCAGAAGCTGAAGATCTAGATCCCGAGCAGGCTCTGGAACAGCTGACAGAAGAGCAGCGAGCCGAGCTGAAAGATGGAGAACGGGAATACATGATGGCTTATGAACAGGTTGCCATATTGTGGGACACAGAAATGATGTAATGGATGCGCTGTTAAATGTGCAGGAAGGTGAACGAATGAAAGAAAAATACAGAGTAGTTCAGATACTCGAGGATGATTTTGGCTGTGAAGAACGCCAGGAAGATCAAGAGACAATGGTCATAGTAATATTGGCAGATGCATTTGGAAATTCAAAAACGATAAGACAGACAGACTCTTGGATGTATCATGAGGAACTTGGTGAAGGTGATGAAGCTTTTCTTATAGATGATAAACTTCGCAAGGCATTAGGTGCAAATTGGACAGAACAATGTAATAACATGAACGTTCCACAATTTTTGGAATTGATGGAACGCTTGAAAAAGGGAGAACAATGCAATTGTCCTTTCTGTGGAGGAACAGTTTCCATGACAGAAGGGCTGGATGGAAAATATAAATATGCCTGTGATAGTTGTGATATGTATTTTGAAACGGAATTAAAATGAAATTGTAGGTAGCAGAACATTGCATGGCGGAGAGTAAAAATCATATTTTATATTTGAGTCATTATACGATACTTTATTTATGAAAACTTTGTTTTGGCTCAAAACGGTTCAAAGATGAACTGAAAAATACAAAATATAAACATGAAACGACGTATTCGAAAAACAAACATATACTGGAATACCAGATGTGAAAAGCACATATTCGGTGGATTGCAATTATTATATGAGCGTAGTATCAAATAAATACAAAGACGATTGAGAATCAAGAAGTATGATGGTATCTGTTTATCACACAAGGCAGAAGAGTGTTCAGGAGCATATTAATCTGAATACTCTTTTTTAAATTCAACCTAAAAACATTGCATTTGAACTTTAGAAAAGTTGAAATGCAATAAATTCAAGTTGAAAGAACAAATTATTGGGAGATGAACATGGCGAACTTACGAAAATAAACAGGCTGCGTGGTGAATTGTTCCCAGAATCATCAATAATATAACAGTAAAATAAAAAAACGTGTTTACTTACATGAAAATAGGTATATAATATAAGATATACAAGCAAAGTAAAACGAAATTATGTTTTAGAAAGGAAATAACATGCTTATAAATTATAAGGTCACTAATTTTTGCTCATTTTATAATGAAGCTGAATTTAGTCTGGAGGCACCTAAAGGGAAAGTCAAAAGCAGGTTTCCAGATAATTATGCGAATTATGAGAACGAATGTAATGTATTGAAATCAGCTGTTATTGTTGGAGAGAATGCAGGTGGAAAATCCAATTTCATCAATAGTATCCTGTTTTTAAAAACCCTTTTTTTGAACAATGCACCTGTAAAAGCTGTGGATGGGTATATTAATACTACTTATTCAGAGAAAGAACGAAAAGAAGTGCCACAGTCCTTTGTTTTTGAGATAGTGGCTGCGAATGAACATATTTATAAATATGAATTGTCCATCAATCAGTTTCGTATTTTGGAAGAATCATTGTCTGTAGCAGAAAGTAAAAAACGAAATTTTGTTTTAAAAATGCATATTTATTGGAATGAAGAACAGAGAGAATATGCATTTGATTTACCGTCAGAAACAAAAGAAATTCAAGATGCAATGAAAAAAAATGCAGGTATGTTTGGATTGTTTGTCACTCGGTATTCGCTGCTTGGAAACGAAGATGCATCAATGGTAACAGAATGGGTAACGAACAAATTAAGTCCCACATCTTTTCAGATGACTGCGACAAATGATGCAAGGAGTAATCAGAAAGATATTGAGATTCTTAATGATAAAAGATACTTAGATATTTTTCGTATGGTAGATTATAGTATATGCAGAATTAGTGTGGATAAAGAACAACCATATGCCAAAACAATGATTATACGAAAAAGAAAAGATGGAAGTACAATTGGAAGAGAGCTGCAGCTTGATTCAACAGGGGTAAGGGAATTTTTTGCATGGGCAGTTCATATTTTCAGAGTGGTCTATGAGGAGCAAACAGTATTTGCAGATGAGATGGATCGTGTGCTAAATCCCATATTATCTGATCGCGTGATTTCGTTTGTAAATGGAAAGACACACAGAGGCCAGTTCGTTTTTTCTACACATAATGTGCTGCATTTGAATCTCACAACCTACATGAAGGAACAGATATATTTTATAACAAAAGTACATGATGACTTGAGTTCGGAATTATATTCTCTTAGTGATTTCCCGGAGGTAAGATATGATTCCACTAAAATATACGAGTTCTATATGAAGGGAATATTGGGAGGGACGGCATTTGAGTAGACCTATGAAAATTCTCCGGAAGCGATTTGTCGTATTTTGCGAGGGAGATACGGAATACAATTATATAGATAAGATGCGATGCAAGCAAGGTGTTGAAGTAACACTAAAGCCGATAAATATGGGCGGTGGAGGTTATTCTGCATTTTTACAAAGGATAAAAACGGAACCTTTTAATAATGGTTAGGGTGTCAAAAGTAGACACCAAGTCACCATAATCCTCATCAAATATAGTATAATAGAGACATTTCAAGAGATGAGGTACAGGATATGTCTTTTAAAACAAATAAAACACAACAGATTACTTTGAATGATAGTTTTATCAATCAAACACCACGAACACAAAAAATGATTATGAATTCCTGGTGCAAAGATTTTGCAGATATTGTTTTTCCAGCAATTAAGGAAGAGCGTTTTTCTGTCCTTTATAGTGACATTAAAAATTTAAGACCAAATACACCTATCAATATAATTGTTGGTGCATTAATACTGAAAGAATCAAATGGTCTGAATGATGACGAACTTCTCGAATCTATATGCTGTGATGTTCGTTACCAGTATGCCTTGCATACAACACATCTTGCAGAGCAGCCTGTCAGCGACAGAACATTCAGCCGATTTCGCGCACGCCTTTATGATTACGAACGGGAATCAGGTGAAAATCTTCTGAACGATGAAATGATGCATCTTTCGGAAGTCTTTCGTAAATATATGAACCTGAATTCTAATATAAAACGTATGGATAGTCTGATGATTGCATCAAGATGCAAACGTATGTCCAGACTTGAAATTATATATTCAACAGTAGCAAATGCTGTACAGCTAATCCACCGTCTTGGTGGAGATGAGATACTCACTTCAAATCTGATACATTATCTAAATGAAGATGATTACAACCATGTTATTTATTACTGCAAGGGCGAAGACGTTACACCTCGTCTGGAAAAAGTATTGCAGGAAGCTGTTGCAGTAAAACAGCTTATGGAAGATGACAGCTTCCGTTCGTTTTCAGAATACAAGCTTCTAATTCGAGTGCTGACGGAGCAAAGTGACACCGATGAATCAGGAAACTGTATTCCAAAAAAGAAAAAGGAAATCACTCCATCAAGTCTCCAGAATCCATCAGATCCAGATGCCACTTATCGTAGTAAAGCTGGGAAAGATAATAAAGGCTATGTTGGAAACATTGTTGAAACTGTTGGTAAAAATGGTGACAGTCTGATTACCGATACAGGTTATGATAAAAATAGCCACAGTGACAGTCAGTTTTGTAAAGATTACCTTAGTAAAAAAGATAGTTCATCAGCACCCGAAACAATGATTACCGATGGTGCATACGGTGGAGAAGAGAATCGGGAACTGGCTAATAGCTGTAATACAAAGCTTGTAACAACAGCACTTATTGGAAAAGACACAAATCCCATTTTCGCGGATTTCATTTTTTCAGAAGACGGAAAATCCGTCACGCAGTGTCCAATGGGGAACATTCCCGAAAAAACAACCTATTATCCTAAGACAGGTGTATGCCGTACATTAATCAAAAAAGAATGCTGTGATAACTGCCCACACAAAGATGAGTGTAAAGGCAAACCACAAAAGAAGAATTATGCAGTTCATGTATCGCAAACAATGAAATCCCGTGCATCCTACTTGAAAGAAATGACATCTAAAGAATTTATTACACTTGCAAGGATGCGAAATGCAGTAGAAGGAATACCTTCTGTATTAAGAAGAAAATACCACATAGATGATATTCCAGCATATGGACTCTTAAAATCCAGACAATTCTTTCTGCTAAAAATCGGTGCATATAATTTCAAGAAACTGCTAAGGCATAATCGAATAGGACGGGTGGAGTCTGCCCTAAATCTGGAAATAGCATAAAAACAAGGGATGAGACGTCACTGATATTACTGTATATAGCTTGACAATGCTCAAAAATCAAAAATAACCTGGTGTTAAAATGATAGAACTGTTTTTATATAGAGTTTTGACACCTTAACCAATAATTGTATCGCAAAATTCATTATTATAGATGCAGATAGATTATCAAAACATCCAGGAGAAAAAATAAAATTTATGGAATTGGTGGATTATTGTAGACGTGAAAATAAGAAACAATCTATTCCATACATTTTGATAGTGGACAATCCGGATTTTGAATATGTCGCATGCTTACACAGTGAAGAATTTAAAAATCAACCAGTTGATAGATTTATTAAAGAAGTATTCCATTATAAGAGCATTGATACCTTTAAAAGTGACCAAAATATTTATGAATTCTTAAATTCGGATAATCGTTCTTATCAACATATGCTTGAAAAGTGTAAAAAGCAAAAGAAGTATTTAATGAACGAGTGTAAACGTGAAAAGCGTAGCTTTTCTGTCTCTGTTAAAAATACGATTATAGAAAAGGACAATTTAAGCAATAAGGGAACAAATATTGATGAATTTTTTTCTATAATTGATTGGTAGTAACTTACTTTACAATGTGGCATAGATATAAAATGTTGGAATAATAATGTGAGGGGCAATATATGACATTTGAAATTTTATTAGAGCAGGTTTTTTCTTTTGTAATGAGCAAAAGTATTGATAAAATTGATGGATTAAGAGAACAATACACAAATCAGCAGATTCTATATCTGACAATAGAACAATTTGCACATAGTGATTTATTCAAAAATGAATATAGGGAAGTAACTTACTGAGATTGCAAAGATGAAGTACTTGCTAAAAAGGCGGAAGAGATTTCACCAAACCTTAGACCGGAGAAGATTGTTGAGAATATTAAGGATATTATTTTGAGGAGCTTTGTTACGGATGATATAAATATTGTTTCGAAAATAAATGAAAGTATTGTTATGCAGTATTTATCGAAAAATCAATTAGCTATTTCTCTATTGGATATTTCGCGACAACAACGTCAAAATACAGATGAAATTATTGGCTCAATAAAAGGTTTGCAAACAGAAGTAGACAATATCAATCACTCTATTGAGATGCATGATAGATTGCGAGCCAGTGTTATGAAAAATGGTTTAGGACTTAAGATAAACCTGTTCATTAATAACATGGCAAAAGATTTTATTCAAATAGCGACAAAAAAGCCACCGCAGTACAATGGGGGAAGTGTTTCAGACAAGGAAATCACAGAGCAATTTATAGATTATATTGAACATCTTATCCAAGCTGATTTTCCAAATGTGACGGAAAATTATTACCAGGAACCTATTGTTGGAATTGTATTTAATCCAAATGACATCTGGAATCCACAAAATATTGAAGTGGATTTATTTGTCATGATGCAAAAGTATAGGATGGATTTATATGATAAAGTGGATGAACTGCTAAAATATTTGCCTCTATTGCCAGAAAATTTTTTACTTGTGATGATGGATTTAATGCATTACGTGGATGGAAATCTGGATTTTAAAGCACATGAGACGGGGATGGATAGCGTTATGAAAAATGCAAAACCGGCAAATGGGTTTGATCAAGTCGCTGCAATAAAGACAGGTTTGAAATGTTGGGCAGAACATTTATTGGCTTTGCGCTCTTTCATATATGAAATATAGATATGCCTGTGATAGTTGTGATATTTATTTTGAAACGTCAAAATGAAAGCCAAGTCAGCAGTAGCACGTGCGGAGGAATTCAAGGAACTCCATCTGTACTATACGACAAGGACAGATAATCCGCTCAAGAAGATGCAGTCACTCATTGTAATAGCCTGTAAGCTGCTAAGAGTAATCTACACAATACTGACGAAAGGGACGAATTATGATCCGAAAAAGATGTTAATGGACATAAGACGCCCGACAAAACAGGAGGCATTAGCAGCATAAGGAAAACCAACTGACTATATCATAATTCCAGACCCTTGCGGGGTTCCAGAAAGTTCTGAAATCGTGCAGGGTTCTGGAAAGAAACCCGATAACGATGGAGTGCATCAAGTACTGCATCTGCACAAAGACCAACTGAGCGAAACAGCGGGAATGCGTCCACTGAATATCAGTCCGCTGCGGAGCAAAGAGGTCAGTAAAAATCAAAATACAAACAAGAGCTGTAGCTGGCAGTAGTTCTCTCCGTAGGGCACGACCCTGTTTGAAAGCTTAGCTGGCACTCGGTGTATGAACAGGTGGGACGAAGGAAGTTGGGACACGATCCCTTTAGACACGGAAGGTTCACCATCATAGTTGAACAGAGGAATTATAGCCTTTATAGAGCAAACCAAGAGGATGCTTTATAAACTATACCCTTTTTTCACTATTCAGTACAAGATACAATAACTGTCATACACTTTTAGCTCTGTTTATAGAGGTAACTATTTAAAGAAAAGCCTGAAAAATCAATGATTTAGGGCTTGACATTATAGGAAGGATGTGCTGATTATGCAAATTTATTATTTTTCAAGAACTGGAAGAAGTAAAGAGGTAGCGGAGAAACTTGCAAAGCGTCATGGCATTACTCCAGAGATTATTGCAGATCACAAGAACTGGAATGGTAAAATTAATTATATGAAAGCTGGTGCGATGGCACTTGGTGGAAAGACAATTCCAGTAGATTATAAAAAACCAAATCTGACCGATGATATTATAGTTGTATTTCCTCTGTGGGCAGGAACCATGCCACCGGCAGTGAAAACTTTTGCTGAACAAGTAGGACAGGATAAAATCACAGCCGTTGTAACTTCACTCGGAAGCACATTGACAAAGCGTGAAGGATTTAAGAAAGTTTATGATTTGATAGGGCAAAAAGAATTAGTGATTCCGGAAGATTTATAAATGTATGCGATTGGAAGGAAGTAGCATGGCTGATAAGAATAATCATATTCTGCATTTATATGAATATCAGGATATACCAGAAGAAATAGTCCAATGGAAAGATGATGAAGATATAACTTCAATGAGTGTGGAACTAATTAAAGATAAAATCCCCAATCTGCTTTGTATCGGTACTGGAACATATAAAACAAGCAGGGATGGGGAGATTTATCTTTGTGCGCTGATCAATCCAGAAAATGGGGTGGTAGTCAGTTATGCAATCGGTGTGCATCGTTCTGCAGAACTGGTCGGAAAGGCATTATCATTCCTACAGAGTGATTCAAGAAAAATAACGCTAAGAAGTAGCCGTAATCCACTCTATCGTTCAAAAATCTATTTCGATATACTAAAACAATACGGCATTACAGCTGAATATACTTTACCTGGAACAAGAGGAATGGTAGCATCAGTCAGCACATTCTTTTCACAGCTTATGAGAAAAAAAGGAAGTTATGAATTTGTTACCTGGCAAGATGCAGTTGATTGGCTTGAAAAATATATAAGAGTGAAATGTAGCAGGAGGGAAGCCGATGGCAAATGACAGTCATTCCGGCTTATGAAATATCCTGCGATTTTTCTTGTTCTTGTTGCCGGATTCGTGATATTCCCAGGATACTGTCTACATTAGAGCAGACGGTGCGGAGTTCTTTTTGGTAATCCCTGAAATAATTATAAGTGTCTTTTTGGGCTGACCGTTTGATGGTCAGTTTCTCTTTTTCAGCTTTTAAATCCTTGATAGATGGAAATTGTCTGTCTGGATTTTTGGCTTTGAGAAATTTTTGTGCTGCTTCGTATAGCGCAATTTCACTGGAATGCTCATTCCTGAATTTTCCCTTATTTTTAGATTTCACCATCTGAATATAGACTTTTTTGTTAGCCAGATACTGTCCAGTATAGTGTATTTGTTGGTTGATATCACGTAGAGAAGTCTCTGTTTCCTTTAATGTCTTTCGTGCATCGGTAAGTTTTGCTGATACCTCTTCAAAGGATTCCAGCAGATTTTCCTGTGAGCCATATTCATGCTCTTGAACATAAGCGATTGTTTTGGCCATTTGCTGCAGGTTGGATATTTTTACTTTTTGAGCATAGGCTTCACTTTGTTGTGCCTTCACACAGTTCTGCAAATCAACAACCAGTTGCAAATTAGTTTGAACAAACAGAATTGCAATCGGGTCTTTTCCATAATCATAGGATGGATTGAAGATAGTAGATACATCGGGTTCATTAGGAAAAGATGAAGATATTGGTTTTTGAGGTTCTTCTGGTTGCGTATTTTCTTTTTCAAGTCCTTTAGTATTTTTATCAAATTGTTGCAACAGATAGTCTTTACCATAATGTGCTCCCAATGCTCTTTCAGAAATATTCTTTTCACAATCAGGAAGATGGTAGCTGTATCTTCCACGTTTGTGAATCAGCGAAATGTTATAGTTTTCCAATAACCCTGATTGAAAATCGGTAAGAGAGGTAGCAGTAGGTGCGATTTCTGCAATAGCTTCACGGAGTGATTGCTTCTGCGTCTGAAATACTGTTTTGCTTGGCGTTAATCCATCGGCTTCAATCTGTTTATTCAATTCGTTAAGTTTATCTTGTCCCTGGCGATTTACCCAGTATTCTTTTTCTGAAATTTTGTCAGCAGCAGGAGAAAGCAGATTGACTTGATAAAGATTTTCTCTTTGACAGATATCCATAACCGATTGCTGCAAGTGACGCAGGTAGTTGTTTGTTAGATGATGCTTGAATCCTGCACGGCTGTCACATTCTCTTTCCATAAAATCTTGTTTCTCTACATCCAGTTTCCTCACAGAATTAATGACGATATGTACATGAACATTTCCACTGCCATTATGCCCATCAGTATGAGTGCAGACCAGAGCCTGATGTCCTGGAAAATTATTACGGGCAAATTCCAAACCAAGAGCCTGTGCTTTTTCTCCTGTCAATGCATGATCTTCCTTATCGTTAGGGTCAAAACTTAAAATATAATGATGGGATTTGATTTCATCATATCGTTTATTTTTATGATACTGTTCATTGACCATTTCACATTCTTCATCAAAGAGCATAGCTTCACAGTTCATGCCGTCGATATAATATTCTTCTCGCAACATCTTCCTGCCCTTATCATCCAAAAGCTCTTTCTTTGTAAAATCATCATGTTGGAATAGCATATAATCTAGAACTTTTCCATAGTCCGCACTTTTATTTGCGATGTGTTTTAATATTGCCATGAAAATCACCTGCCATTCTTTTTACTTCTTTTCTTAACTCATAAAGATCTGTAATACACTGAGAAATTTCATCCTGCATTGCCATAGAACGAATGCCACCAGTATGAAAGTATTTTGCTATCTGATTGAGATTCCCGCCAATCTTTCCAAATTCAGATACCAGTTTTTGTAGTTCCGGTAAATCTACAACAATATCATATCTGACATTTATTTTCCCATCCAGAATCATTTTACGCAGATAGTCGGAACGGGAGAGTCCTGCTTCGATTGCGTTGTCAGTTACGAGTTCATATTCTGTATCAGTTAATCGCAGAGTAATGTGATGGGAACGGGTCAGTTCTTTCTCTTTCTTTGGTCTTGTCATTGTAGGTTCCTCCTTTTTTTCTATCCATCCGTATGAAATATACGGAGCTGCGACCACTTTTCGTGGAAGCCAACTTACTCAAATTTGAGAAAGTTCAAATGTCGAGGGAATGGGGAGCGAAATCACCATCAAGATATGTCAAGGATGCAAAAACACGGAATCGGGTTATTGTGTCACGCAGGCGAATCTTGCGCTAGAAAAGTCCCTCTATTATATAAGCCGATAAACGGCACCTAAATGACATACTAAAAACAAATATTTTGAAAGAACACTTACCATAGACAACTTCCAATGTGTGATTAGTGAAGAAATTACCTGGAAGGAGTATTGGAAAATGAATCGAAATACGGAAAAGAAAATTACAATAGAGAAGCTTAGAGAGATGGCACAGACTGACATACGGACTGTAGATAAGGCAACGCTGGTGGATATTAAGGATGTGAAGATAAAACCAGAATTACCGGAACATCTACGGGTACTGGATTATATTGAGCAGATTAAGAATCCGTATTGTTATCTGGATCATGGAATCATCGTAAAAATAAGTTTTGAAGAAAAGTGCAGCATTGAGGATGCATTAATCCATTATGTGAAATCTATTGAAAGATAGAAGAAAACCACTGGACAGTAAAATAAAGATTTGGTAAGATAGACGCAGGGTAAGAAAATTATATGAATTCGAATTATAGCCTTTCGTCTTTCTGACTTAAAGCCAATTTGTGGCCGAATCAGGAGGTGGAAGGCTTTTGTTGTCTTCAAATATAAAGGAAATGAAAAAAATATATCGGACAGGGATTTATTTGCGTCTGTCCAAGGAAGATGGAGATAAAGCAGAAAGTGACAGTATTTCTAATCAGAGGAATCTGATTCAGGATTATTTAGAGCATAAAGATGATTTCTGTATCATTGACGAATATATAGATGATGGATTCAGTGGTTCTAATTTTGAACGTCCATCATTTCAGAGAATGTATGAAGATCTGAAAAGTGGAGCAATCAATTGTGTTGTAGTAAAAGACCTTTCAAGATTTGGTCGAAACTATATTGAGGTGGGAAGATACTTAGAGCGTCTGTTCCCAGTGATGGGAGTTCGTCTGATTGCAATCAATGACAATTATGATGGAGCCAGTGAGTGGAAGAATAGTGACTCCATTATTGTTCCAATGCGTAACCTGATGAATGATGCTTATTGCAGGGATATGTCTGTCAGGATAAAAAGTCAGTTGGAAGTAAAACGTAAGCGAGGAGATTATGTGGGGAGTTTTGTCCCTTATGGATATAAGAGAAATCCAAGAAAACGCTCACAGCTTATCATTGATGAAGAGGTTGCAGAGAACATCCGGTTAATCTTCTCCTGGAAGATGGAAGGAATGACAGACCAGGGGATTGCAGACCGTTTGAATGATATAGGAATATTATGTCCTTTGGAATATAAGATTAAAAATGGGGTTAACGTTTCCGAGCATTTCAAGCAGAATGAAATTGCCAGCTGGTCTGCAAAAATGATTCATCGGATATTACATAATGAAATATATGTAGGAAATCTGATTCAGGGACAGCACAAGAAGCTTGATTATCGTTCAAAAGAAATCATTGCACTGCCAGAAGAAAAATGGACAAAAGTGGAAAATACTCATGAAGCGATTATTGATAAAGTGCAGTTTGAATTAGTTCAGAGTATTGAAGAGAAGGATACACGTATTTCACCAGGAACTACCAAGGTCAAGCTGTTTTCAGGTTATATTGAATGTGGAGACTGCGGAAATAAGATGGTACGCCGCTCATCCTCATATAAAGGAAAGAAATACAGTTATTATAACTGTAATGGCTATAAAGCAGACAAATATAGCTGCACATCTCATAACATAAGTCACGATAAGTTATATGAGATTGTTCTGCATGCAGTTCAACAACAGATTGCAGTTGCTTTGAAAATGGAACAGTTCCTGGCAGCAGTCGATGAACTTCCTTTGAAGAGAAAACGAGTAGTGCAGTTAGATGGTCAGATGGAAAAACTGCAAGAAGAGCTGGAAAAGAATCAGAGGATAAAGAAAAAATTGTTTCAGGATTATTCGGAAGGAATTTTAAATCGAGCAGAATATCTGGAGTACGTGGAACTGTATATGAACAAAATCAGCTCTTGTAAGAAATCTATGGAAGAAGTGAATCGGCAGAGGAAAGAGACCATGAGAGACAATATTGATGGCCCGTGGGTATCCAGCTTTAAAAAACATAGGAATCTGACAGAATTATCAAGACCTGTTGTTGTAGAATTAATAGAAAAGATTATTGTCTATCAGAACAATGCCATTGAGATTCGATTTAAGTATCAGGATGCTATGAATGAAATCATGGAACAGATGGAAGAGACAATTAGTGAATCTTCCCATGAAAATAAAATGGTATCCTGCAAATAAATCCCCAATCTGCTTACTATATGAATGCGCTCATGTGTGATTAATGAAGAGTGAAATGAATAAATAAATTCAAAAATCATATAGAAAATCAGAGACGGATATGGTAAGATAGTGTCAGGGTAAGAAAATATTGAATTCGGATTATAGCCTTTGGCGTCACTGACTCGTATATCAGTCAATGAGGTCAAAGGCTTTTTGTGTCTATTTTTATTCCATAGTCCGGGAAGCCAGATCTCTTGATTAAGAACAGGAGGTCTTTTTTAATTTGAAAACAGCAATATATATGAGCGTAAATACATGGGCAGATTATAAGAGTGAACCTATTCTGCTTTCAGAACAAACCAGATTATGTCGGGATTACATGAAAAATCAATCAGAACTGAAAAAGGTTGGTACCTATACAGATCGAAATAGTACAAGAGACAGAATAAGAGAGCTGGAACTTCTTTTAAAGGAATTGGAAAATCGAAGAGTAGAATGTATTGTGACTTCAACAGTACAATCATTATTCGAATATAGTTCAGAAGCTTCTTATTATATAAGGCAAGTTTTAGTCCCTTCCGGTGCAAGACTGATTGGAATTGTTGATAACTTTGATACCGATATGGAAAACTGGGAAGAACTTTTGAAGAGCGTTTTGAGGAAAGGAAGAGTGGGAAAAGGTGGCAAGGGTAAGCAGAAAAACTAAAGAGAAAGGTACGTCGGTCACAGCGTACAATCGTATTTGGAAAACTGCTATATATGCAAGACTCTCAAATCTGAATGCAGGAAAACAGGATACTGAGACACTGGAAGTTCAAATTGCATATGTAAAAATGAATTTAGAATCTATGCCAGAATTACAGCTAGTTGATATCTATGCAGATAATGGATACACCGGGATAAACTTTGAACGACCAGAATTTGAAAAACTTTTATCTGATGTTCAGGCAAAAAGAATTGATTGTATTATTGTAAAAGATTTATCACGGTTTGGTAGAAATTTTTTAGATGCAGGTTACTATCTTGAAAAGCTGTTTCCTTTTATGGGGGTTCGATTCATTGCGATAAACGACCGTTACGATAGTGAGGCAAGTTCATCACAAAATGGAATGACTGTTCCAATCAAAGGAATGCTCAATGAACTGTATTCCAGAGATTTATCTGTAAAGATAAAAAAGACATTTGAGCAGAAGGAAAACAGAGGAGAGGTATATTGGACGCTGCCATTTGGCTATATTAAAGATGAAATGCATCCGGGGAAAATCGCAATTGATACTGAGATGGCTCCATTTATAAAAATGATTTTTAACTGGAAAATCCAAAATGTATCTCAGAGAGAAATTGCGAGGAGACTAACAGAACTGGGAGTTCCCATCCCATTTGTTCGTAGGAGAGAATTGGGTCTGGTCAGTAACGGAGAATTAGTGCAGAGAACAGACTGGGTATATAAAGATATTTATCAAATATTGCGCGATCCGATTTACACAGGAGATGTCGTATATAATCGAATGGCTTACAAGGGACATTATAAAAATACAGGAAGAGAAAACCCAAGAGATGAATGGAGAGTTGTGGAAAATGCTCATCCTGCAATTATTGACCATGAGACTTATGAAACAGTGAGGAAATCCTTGGAAGATAACAAGCTGCAGTATCGTCTTAGAGTCCAGCAAAGTGAAGCCAGAAGAAAAGAAGTGCCTAATATTTTCGAAGGGTTAGTATTCTGTGCCGAGTGCGGAAAAGTATTACATCATGTAAGAAGAGCGCATCTAAACAAACCAAGATTCAGTGAATACTGCTGTAGAAATAAAAAGGGATGTATCAATCATTTTAAGATAGCAAGCAGTCTTCTCCAGATATTAGTGATGGATCAAATACGCCTGCAGATTCAGCTGGGGATGGATATAGAACAGATGAAAAAGGATTGGCTGACTACTTCGGAATATTCTAAGAAAAAAGTGGAATTGCAAAATCAGAGGGAAGCAAGACAAAAAGTATATGATAGTTTTCGTGCAAAAAAGAGAAGAGCATACGAAGACTTTGCAGAAGGGCTGTTAAATGTGGAAGAGTTCCAAGCAGTACGTGAAGACATTGAGCATAAAGCAGAAGCGGCAAAAGGGTATCTGGAAGAGACTATTTCAGAAGCAAAAGAGTTAGAAGAACTCTTAAAGGTAGAGGCTGATTTTCAGAAATTCTTAAAAATGAAACCGGAAGAACTTTCTTTTAGTGAGGAATTAATGAGATCATTTGTAAATCGTATAGAAGTTAATAAGAATGGAAACATATCGTTACAATTCCACTTCCAAAATCAGACCTTAAAATATTTAAAAATGGAGGAACTTACAAAATGATAGGAGTATATTATCGACTGTCTTTAGCGGATGAAGATATCAACGCAAATAAAATAGAGAGCAATAGTATTGCAAATCAGAGAAAAGCGATTCAAACATTTTTGGAAAATCATCCAGAATGGAAAAATGAAATCATAGAAGAGTATATCGATGATGGTTTTACCGGAACAAACATGGAACGACCTGCCTTTCAGCAAATGATGCAGGATGTGAGAAATAATCAAATCAAGATTATCATTGTAAAGGATTTTTCCAGATTCGCCAGAGATTATATTGAAGCAGGAGATTATATAGAAAGAATATTTCCATTTATGGGAGTGAGATTCATTGCAATTAATGATTATTATGACAGCGAGAGCACCATACAGGATAATGGAATGAAGAATTTTGAGATGGTGGTAAAGAACATTGTAAATACTGCATATAGCAGAGATATATCTGCAAAAATATCGGCTACTGACAGAACAAAGCAAAAGCAGGGATTATATTTAGGTGGTTACCGTGCCTATGGATTTATTCCAGATCCGACAGATAAGCACAAAGTTATTGTAGATCCAGTAGCTGGAAAATATGTGAGGATGCTATTCGACCTTGCAATAGAAGGAAATACGACCAGTAAGATTGCTGTCATATTAAATGAACGGGGAATTCCAACCCCGGCAATGTATCAGATTGAACAGAAAAATGTGATAAAAGACCAGAAGAGCTGGGATATGAAGGGTGCCATATGGACTAGGGAGAATGTGCTGCGTATTCTGAAAAATGAAAAATATAAAGGAACCTACGTTGCCAGAGAAATCGTACAGACCAATCCCTGCAGCAAGGTGCGTAGAAAAAATTCAGAAGAAAACATTGTTAAGATTGAAAATGCTCATGATGCCATCGTAACCCCAGAGGAATATGAGAAAGCATTGAAAGTCCTGAAACCGAATACAAAGAAGACGGAGAAAAGAAAATTACATTATTATCCATTAAAAGGGAAGATCGTTTGTGGAATCTGTGGAAGACACATGACACATTTTGAACGATTGAAGCAGGGAAATCATTTCATATGCAGATATGGAACAAATCAAAATGGAGGAGAATGCAAGGGACTTCCGGTTCAGGATAAAGTATTGGAAGATGTAATAAGAAATTCCTTGTCCATGCATTTGTTCTTGTTTGAAAAGGCGGTATCTGTTTTAGAATCTCTGGAAGAAAATGCTATTAGTAAGAAGTCTAAATTGGAAAAGAAACAAGAGCAGTGCTATCAACAGCTGGAAGATAGTTCCAGGCAGAAAGTACAATTATATGAACGATATTCGGAAGGTGAAATTGAAAAAGAAGATTTTGTAAAAGGTCGAGAAGAATTTACAGCAAAGGAAACAGCAATCCGGACGGAAATCGCAGACATTCAGGAGAAAAAGAAACAGCTGTCAGTTACCAGAAAGCCGGAGCACGAAAAGATGAAGAGCCTTAAAGCAGAAATGGACAAGGGCGGTTCGGTTCTGGAAGTCAGCATTGAGCTTGTGGAAGCGTTCGTATCGGAAGTACGTATTTATAATCAAGACAGAATGGAAATTAAATGGAAGTATGAAGATGAAATCATGCAGATATTAGAACAAAAGAAATTGATGGAGGTAGCAGTATGATGAGGACATTAATTAAGAAGAGTTTTATTCCAATGGCAGGATTCTTGCTGTTAGCATATTTGGGACAGTACATTTATATGGTAGACGGTCAGTTCGACTGGTTCCGTGCCTGCCTAGTATTCGGAATCCCATTTGGAATTACACATATGCTCTTTGTAATTCCAATCGGTGGGAGCGTATCAGGAAGTGTGGGCTTGATTGCAGTTAATATTATATTGGGGGCTGTGTTTGGATGCTTTATTGCTGCTGGTGTTATGATAAGAGCAGTTGTAACATTAGTAATAGCTCCAATAAAATGTGTGATAATGGCAGGGAAATGAGGTCGCTTGACAATTATTCTGTTTCACTGTTATAATAGGTTTCACCAAGATGGTGAAACGAGGTGTAAATATGAAACGAAGAAAAGAATTGAATTCCTTTGAGAATATAATACTCAGAGTTCCTACAATCGAAAAATGTGATTATTTAAGAAGTACAGAAAAAGAAGCTGTATTTGAAGTTGAAACGCAGGATGGGAATGCGTTTTGCGTTATACTTCATTTTTTATTAAATGGATATCCAAAGCAAATAAAGGAGTTAAAGTGGAAAATATCCGAGAACGAATATCATATGGTTATAGCTCCTTATATTTCGGATAAATCAGATGCCGCGTGCAAAGCGAGGAAAATCGGGTATGTGGATGCGGCAGGCAATTGTCTGTTCCAATATCATTCATTATATATCAATATCATTGGGAATCCAAACAAGGAAGTATCAAAACGGGCCTTAAAATCTGTGTTTGAGAGAACATCTATTGTCTCATCAAGAATATTGCGGCTGATGTTTGAGGATGTAAGGAAGAGTTGGTATTTAAAAGAACTTGCAGAAATTGCCGGATGCAGTATCGGTCAGGTATCAAAGGTAAAAGAGTTTCTCTTAAACAACGATTGGATTGAACAGACCAATGAAGGAATTATTATCATTGCCCCCGAAGAAATCCTGGAGGAGTGGGCAAAAGTTTATGGAAATCGTGAAAATGAAACGATTGAAAGTTATTCGTTGAATGGTATACCAGAAATAGAGGCACAACTGGAGAGGATGAAGCAGGAGCGTGGTATCGACTATTATCTATCGGCTTTTGCAGGAGGGGTTCGGTATCAGCCTGTTGTGAGATACAAAAAAATCCATTGCTATATTCGCTCTGAAGATATCAAAGAAGCAATGGAATATTTGCAATTGAAGCAAGTGGTCAGTGGTGCAAATATTTCTCTTTTTATTCCGGATGATGAATGTATATTGGACAATTCAAGAGTAATACGAGATGCACAAGTAGTTTCTCCTGTTCAGATATATCTTGATTGCAAATCATTAAATGGGCGTGGAGAAGAAATGGCAGATGCAATACTAAAGAAGGAGATTCTAAAATGATTCATGATGAAGATTTAAAAAGCAGTCTGGATTATACCGAAGGTCAGAAAGAAGCTGCACACAGAATACTCGTTGAGTTGATTAATCTATTTGACGAATACAAAGATGATTTACGGATTGTTGGTGGATGGGTTCCGGATTTAATGTTCCCAAATCAGGAACACATTGGAAGTGTAGATGTTGATGTGTTAATAAAGCACCTAACATTGCAGGATTCTGGCTACCAGTCTATGCAAAAAATTCTTTTGAAAAATGGTTATGAAGAGCATCCTGAAAAATATTTTTCCTTTATCAAAAATCTAAACATTGATGGAGTGGACTACACAGTAGATGTAGATATACTGGCTGGAATGTATGGTGGAACAGCACTGAAGAAACGCAGCCAGCATGTTCAGGGGATGAGAGCATTAAAAGCAACAGGAGGCAATTTTGCGTTTAACTTCCCACCACAGAAAATTAAGGTGGAAGCACAAAGGCCAGATGGCGCAATGGATGTGGCTACGGTTAATGTAATAGCAGTTGTTCCTTATCTGATTATGAAAACTGCTGCACTTGGCAGGGGAAAAGCGAAAGATGCATATGATATTTATTTTGTTGTAAAGCACTATGTGGGTGGTATTGCTGAATTAGCAAAAGAATTTGCTTCAGTGCAGGATTTGCAAATAATAGCTGATATGAAACAAAAGTTGTCAGATAAATTTGCTTCGGAGAAACATGCAGGACCAAAAGATGTCGCAGATTTTATGGACTATATTGATAAAGAAGAAATAGAAATGACTATGCGTGATGCATATGAGCAAATTCAAGCCTTGTTACAATTGATATAGACAAGCTGTACTGTAGATTTATAACAAAACGTGCTATATATCGATAAAATTAATGAACATAAGTTTTGACACCGATGAAACACTGATAAAATGGTTGGTGTGAATTCAGTGTCAAAACTTGTAAGTTATGATACCGGAGGAGAACATTGATATGAAAATTGGATATGGACGAGTATCGACAAAAGGTCAGGCACGTGATGGAAACAGTTTGGAATCACAAAAGAATGTGCTGGAAGAAGCAGGCGCAGAAAAAATATATTTGGATGCTTTTACTGGAACAAAAAAGCATAGACCAGAACTCGATAAACTGATGAAAGAAATTCATTCTGGAGATACATTAATCGTCACAAAATTAGATCGTATTGCAAGAAGTGCTACCCAGGGAATTGAACTTATCAATTCTTTATTAGAAAAGGGAATTGTTGTACATATTTTGAATATGGGAATTATGGACAACACTCCAACCGGACGACTGATCAGAACTATTATGTTGGCATTTGCAGAGTTTGAGCGGGATATGATTGTTGAGCGAACGCAGGAAGGAAAGGCAATTGCAAAACAAAATCCAAGATTTTGTGAAGGAAGACCTAGAAAGTATTCAAAGCAACAGATGGAATTGGCAATGACATTGCTGAAGGATAATAGTTATAAGCAGGTTGAAACAATGACGGGAATTAGCAAATCCACATTAATCAGGGAACGGAAAAATGGACGTATTAATGATATAGAATAAAAAATGTATTTCAATATTTATTTTAAATACTGAAGACGTTAAGTATTACAAATAAACAACGGTTGCTAGAAAGTTTTCTGGTAATCGTTTTTTTGTTGCATATTGCATTGAACTTGTAGCTGATTTGGATAGGGGTTGGTGGTATAATTATTGTAAAACAATGATAATACAGACCAGGAGGAGAATGTATGTCAGTGTCTAGTGGATTTGATGCATCATTTGGACCAAACAATGTTTCTTCAATATATATACTAAAAGTGCCTGCAAAATATAATAATGTGATAGAACAAGACTGTATTGCACATATTCCACAGAGATATTGTTTAAATGCTTTGGCGGGAGGAGCAGCTATTGATGGAATTCATTCGGAGAATTATAATCCGAGTAGATATAAGTGTTCTGAAAGCGAATTGGAATACTACAAATCAATACTAAAGGAAGAGGCATGCAAAATCTAACGCCAGCAATAAAAGATAAGCATCTCAACTTGACATGATGCTTATTTTTTATTGCTGGTTTATGTGTGTAATGTGTCGAAAATATGGACAAACAAAGATAATGACTATAAAATCTCACTAAATATAAAAATACAAACAAAAATATTGTTTAAAATAAGATAATGGGTTATACTATATTCAGGAGGTAGTCAAAATGAAATTGTTAAGAGTAAAAGCAAATCATTTTAAAAATTGCAAAGATGAATTTACGATTGATTTGGTTGCAAAATCCAAAAAGACATCTGAGGATAAAGAGTACGAATTACAAGAAATTGTGGATGATTTATATGTATATAATACGATGGCTTTTGTAGGAAAAAATGCATCAGGTAAAACTACAGCAATTGAACTATTGGATTGTTGTTATTCTATTCTTGGTGATTTCCGCTTAGAGAATAAGCATTATGATTACGATGGCATTGAATTAGACATAGTATTCTTTTATGAGGGATTTCTATATCGTTACACAACAACTTTACAATCAGATTCAACCATGGGAAATAAAGCGACATTTACAGATGAGCATATTTTCCAAAAAAAGTATTTTAAATCTTATGTGAATGATATTTTTGATGTTGAAGGATTTAAAGAATTGACCGATTTAGGAGAACTGCCTGAAGATACATCGGATGTGTTCTTTGTTTTGAAGAAAAAATCCACCAGAGCTTTGTATTTTGATTGTGAAGGTGAAGGAGTTGATACGTATCAATTATTATTCAAGGCGCTGAAGAACTACAAAATTTCAAAGGATACATTATCAACAATTATCCAAATATTTGATGAAAATATTAAAAAGTTAGATATGATAGATGAGCATAACTATAAGCTGGTATATCAGAACGAAACGAAAGTGTTGTCTGATAAGGAACTGATTTATTTGATGTCAAGTGGTACGACAAAAGGAATGTTTTTATATACGTTAGTAGTGGCATCTTTACAGAATGGATTTGATTTACTAATAGACGAAGTGGAAAACCATTTCCATAAAACATTGGTAGAAAACTTAATTAGTTTATATAAGGATAAAACGGTAAATCGCAATAATGCGTCTTTGATTTTTACGACACATTATTGCGAGGTATTGGATCTTTTTAATAGAAGAGATAATATATGGATTTCCAAATCAGATGGTAAAGTATATCTCAGCAATATGTATGAAGATTATGATGTTAGGACAGAATTGTTGAAAAGTAAGCAGTTTTATAACAATGCATTTCAGACATCTGTGAACTATGAGGAACTAATGAATCTTAAGAGGAAATTGATGCGATGAAATATTTGATTATGTGTGAGGGTCCTAATGAACTAGCAATCATGCGAATCCTAATAAAAAATGATTGCCTGGTTTTTTCAGAGGATGATTTACTGAACTTGGTTCCTTATCATGCCAGACAGATTAAAAAGTCTGTAGTTGTACAAACTGCATTGAACTTGTATCCAGGAGAAGTAAAGATTCTTAGAGTTGGTGATGGCTTAATTGAAAAGTTGGTTATTCCAAAAGAGTATGAAGAAAAAATCATTGGAGTAGAGAAGTATTGTACAAAACCAGAACTTGAAATGCTGCTTATTATTGCGGAAAATTTATCGAAGGAATACGAAAAGGTAAAATCGACTATGAAGCCTAAGATATTTGCGAAAAAGAATATTAAATGCGGGCGCAAGAAATATGATAACAGTACAGTGTTTTATGAAGAATATTTTGGAAAAAGTGTAGACGTACTGGTGAAAAGTCTTAAAACTTATAAGAAACTGAAGGGGTCTCATAAAAAAGACGAATTGTATTTAGCAGATTTGTTAAAGTGGACTAGAGAAAAGTAATAAGGGCGCTTGGTTCAACGAAGTCTTATAATAACACTCGTGGTGGTGAAAAAAGGAGATAATCTGTTTAAAATTAGTTACACAAAAATACCGCTGAACATACGAATTACGTGTGTCAGCGGTATTATTCTTTATCAGGTTTAAAATCTATCACATCATTAGGTTTGCAATCCAGAATTATACACAGTTTCTCGAGTGTGAGAGCGGTGACATTTCTATTATTGCGAAGTTGAGATAGGGTATGTTTATCAATGCCGCTATTAATCAACTGATATTGTGATATACCACGTTTATTCATGGTTTCCCACAGTGGACTGTAGTCAATCACGCTTCTCCCACCTTTCTTTATGGATTGAAAACATCATGACTACATTATAATTTAGGCAAGTTTTAAAAAATATGGTGGAGTTTCCCACCCCAAGGTATATAATAGATGGTATAGTATCGAAAATACATAAGATTGTAATCCCTAGGGGGAAAGACTGCAAACCATTTTGGATTAAAAAAATTATTTTTGCATAGATTGTTGACCGGAAATCTTTGTTTCTGGGCATTTCTTTTGTTCGGGTGATCTAAGACGGCAAGGTTGCAAGACTGCAAATAGTGCATCTATATAGGGAATATTATCGGGGTACTATTTGAAAATCACTTTATCAGTAAAAAAGCACCGTGGCTATACTATATGAAAAAGTCTTCAATTCGGCGAGTGAAAACTACCAATTGCAGACTGAAAAATGTTAGTATGACCTAAAATAATTGCAACATCATCATGGTGCACAGAGAGGTGATGCACATGATCGATACATTAGGAAGCAGATTGAGACAACTGAGACAAAGCAAAAAATTGCGGCAAGAACAGGTGGCTGACCTGATTGGGCTGAATAAAAGTGCTATTAGTGCGTATGAAACGAACACACGTCAACCTTCTTATGATATTCTTATTCGATTAGCCACATTATATCGTGTGAGCACAGATTATCTTTTAGGGTGTCAAGGGAATAGGATGATTGATGTTTCAAATCTCACGGAAGCAGAATTTGCTCTCATTACAGAATTAGTTGCGGATATGACAGAGAAAAACAAGCGGCTTGAGGAACTATAATAGAACCTCATGATGCTTTTCTTATTATGTATTGGTAAGGAGGCGCTTGAGGATGTGTAATGAATCTTCATTTAAATTATATTCGGCGGTAAAAGAGTCAGATGTTAAATGGCTTTGGTACCCGTATATTCCATTGGGAAAAATTACGGTATTGCAAGGAGATCCTGGTGATGGTAAATCAACATTTATATTAAATCTTGCTGCTTGTCTTACAAGGGGTACTAAATTACCAGATGGTAGTGATATTGATAGAAGTATGATGGTAATCTATCAGTGTGCAGAGGATAGTAGATCTGACACAATAAAACCAAGACTAATGCACGCCGGAGCTGATTGCAACAAAATCGCTTTTATAGAGGATGATGAGAATAGTCTTACGCTAGAAGATAGTAGATTGGAACAGACAATCATTGCTACAAAGGCATCATTGGTAGTTCTTGATCCCATACAGGCTTTCATTCCACAAGATGGAGATATGCAAAATGCATCTAAAATGAGGACAAGTTTGAAAAAATTGGCAAAATTGGCAGAGCGAAATAATTGTGCCATTGTATTGGTGGGCCATATGAATAAGTCAAGCAGTGGAAAGAAGTTATATCGTGGATTAGGAAGTATTGATATTGCGGCAATTGCAAGAAGTGTGCTAATGATATCAAGAGATGCCAAGAATCCTGCTATTAGATATATGTTTCCTGTGAAATCTAGTTTAGCACCAGAAGGATGTGCTGTTGGATTTACATTTGATTCAGGAGTAGGGTTTCAATGGATAGGAAAATGTTATATTAATATAGAAGAAATGGATTCACAGGATGTTTCATTTATCAGCAAAAAAGATCGTGCTAAGGAGTTACTTAATATCATGTTATCAGCGGGAGAACTTCCAAGCGTTGAAATATTTTGCAGAATGGAAAAACTGGGGATTAGTGAGCGTACAGTCAGAGAAGCTCAAAAAGAATTACAGATTCGTGCTCATCGAAAAAAAGATGCATGGTATTGGGTAAAGGAAAATGAGCAAGGAGATTTGGAAGAAGAGTAACAGCAGGTGATGATTATATGAATGAACAAGAAAAACACACAGATAGTCAGGAAGAACAAAAAAGAAAAATACGTGCCCGTTATATGGGAATTGATCGTGATGAGTTGGAATTTATTCCTGCAAAACCAAAAGAAAAACTATTTGAAAGTGAAGCGCAGAAAAGGGTCTGCGCTTATTGTCGTGTATCTACTGATGATGCAAAACAGACCTCTTCTTATGAATTACAAAAAAATCATTATGAGGATATGATTAAAGAACATCCAGGATGGACTCTTGTGGGAATATATGCAGATGAAGGAATATCAGGTACATCTCTGCAGCATAGAGATGATTTTATAAGAATGATGAATGACTGCAAGGCTGGGAAAATTGATTTAGTTATAACGAAAAGTGTTTCCAGGTTTGCTAGAAACATTGTAGACTGTATAGAAAAGGTAAGAGAACTTGCGGGGTTACCATCTCCTGTTGGTGTATTTTTTGAAACAGAACATATAGATACTCTGAACAGTACAAGTGAAATGATGCTGGCTGTATTATCTGCAACAGCGCAGGAAGAATCGCATACTAAAAGTGAGATTATGAATATCTCAATAGAACAGAGATTTTCAAGAGGTATTTTCCTTACACCGAAGCTGTTAGGCTATGATCAGGATAGTGATGGGAATCTTGTAATAAATCAAGAAGAGGCAGATACAGTAAAACTATGCTTTTATTTGTTTTTAGGAGGCTCATCGACATCTGAAATTGCGGAAATATTGATGGATTTGGGGAGAAAGACTAAATTAGGTAATAGAAAATGGACTGGCAGCAGTGTAGTATCTGTTTTGCAGAATGAGCGACATTGTGGAGACATTCTAAGTCGAAAAACATTCACACCTAATTATTTGAACCACAAATCAAAGAAAAATAGAAAAGACAGGAAT
The DNA here is from genome assembly GCA_009929615.1 of Clostridia bacterium. Lineage (GTDB taxonomy): Bacteria > Bacillota > Clostridia > Lachnospirales > Lachnospiraceae > Frisingicoccus. The sequence goes on from SAAB01000044.1 coordinate 25,785, forward strand.
CAATATAGGCAAAAAGATCATCATGAAGCAATTGTAAGCAGAGAAGTTTTTGCAGCTACACAGAAAATGTTGGCGGCTTATAAATACCGAAAAAAAGGGTATCCTTTACCGATCCTCCAGGTAGTTGATGGTGGGACATTAAATGGATTTGTCCCGGTAAACAGAACGTGGACAGGTTTTTCAGCATCAGATTATACGCAAGCTTCTCAAAGCGCTTATGATGAGGCTGTAAAAGAAATAGATAATACACAAAAACAAGATAGCCATTTTGATTTATCTGGATTTGAAATTGTCCGATCACAATTCTTTTCCACAAGGTGTAATCCTGCTATAACAATTTCAAATGGTCAGCTGAACTTTAATACGGCATGTCTTAAGAAATTTAAAAATGTTGAGTATGTAGAATTATTGCTGAATTCGGTAGAGCATGGGATTGCTGTTCGACCATGTGAAAAAGACAACCCCAATGCTATTAAATGGGGAAAACTTAAAGATGGGAAGTGGTTTGTACTTCCGAAAAGTTGTAAGGGCTTCGCAGCACCGCTTTATGAAATCATGGGATGGGAAAAAAGTTGTAAATATAGGTTCCGTGGACAATATCAGACAAATGGAAATGAACAAGTGTTGATATTTAATTTGGAAGAACCAGAAATAATTAAGTCAGAAGATATCGTTTGTGAAGAAGCGGAAACCCAGACAGAAGATATTGAGAACAGTGAAAATACAGATAAAATAAAGAAAATCAGGAAGAAAAAGATAGTATATCCAGCAAATTGGGTATCAGGATTTGGAAATAAAATTGAATCTGGGGAACCATTGATTTTACAACGTTTTAAATATGATGGTAACTGGGATGTTCTAAGACCCGCTAAGATGGTGGAAGGAGTGCAGATATTTAATAAAGAGACGATAGATGCTCTTATGAATGAAGCGGAGCAAATGATAGACGGAATGAGGGATGTTATATGAATGAGAGCAAATTAAAACCTTTGGAGCCGGAAAATATTGATACTAAGGTAGCAGAACTAGAGAAAGATTTTACATATGATGGATATCAGGTTGTGCGAAGAGAGCTATTTGCTCACCTAAGAGAACCAGCTGTCGTAATTAGAAGAGACAGTGTGACGTTTAATACTGCTTGTATTGCTGGTCTTGAAGATGCAATTTATATACAGATTCTGGTTAATCCCGAATTGAAAAAAATGGTGGTACGAAAATGCGAAGAAAATGATAAGGATGCTTCCCTGTGTGGTAGGATTGTTGTCACAGTAACCTAAATAATATATGATAGGTTTAACTATCATCGGAAAGGTGGATTACTATGGCAAGTTATAGTCAAG
>SAAB01000045.1 GCA_009929615.1 Clostridia bacterium
TTATTAAAGTGATTTAAATTTAAAAAATTGATATAGAGCCATTTTTAACGCTAAAATCAAAATTCCAATCAAATAAACGGTTGATTTTTCAGCAGCTTCGGGCAGCAGAGCAGATGAAGGGGAGCGGGAAGAGAACTTTGTGCGCTGTCGTCTGGGAGATATGGCAGCATCTTTTCGTAAGCTGTCGCATATGTTGATTAACGATATACCTGAGAAAAAGGGGCTGAGTGAAAGTGAGGCCAGCCAGGTGTTCTCGGAACTGACAGAAAATATGTGTTCAGCCTGTGGAAGGCGGGAACTCTGTTGGGAGAAGGAATACTATGACACCTGCCATTCGGCTTATAATTTAATTCAGGTATTTTCAGAGCAGGGACAGGTAGAACGTAAGCAGGTGCCGGCAAACTTCCGCCGGCGATGTATTAATATTGACGGTTTTTTAAAAGAGACCAACCGGGTGATGCAGATGGCGAGCATGAATATACGGTGGCAGAACCGGCTGAATGAAAATCGCCTGGCATTTGCAGGCCAGATGGGAGAAATTGCGGAGATTATGGATAGCCTTTCCGGAGAACTGTTGGAGCGAAAGGAAACGGCAAAAACCATATCGGAAACGCTGACTCATAAACTGGAGAATAAACGATTGAAGATAAAAAAGATTTCTGTTACGGATGAAGGCAGCCATGGGCGGAGGCAGAAAATCTATATGCTTGCAAAGATGCGGAGGGGACGCTGCATGACGGTCAGGGAATTGGCAGATACCGTCAGTGAAGCTGCACGGCGAAGTTTTATAGCTGAAAAGGACAACCCGGGTCTTGTTGGGCACAAATATAGTGTTTTTGAGTTTGTAGAAGACACACGTTATCGTTTGATACAGGGAATAGCCCGATGCCCGCGAGAGGGTGAGGCCATTAATGGTGACAGTTATGCTTTTATCTATTTAGATTCAGGACAGGTCCTTATGTCTTTGTCCGATGGTATGGGTAGTGGAGAAAAGGCAAAAGAAGAAAGTGAATTAATGATTAATCTGTTGGAACAGATGGTAGATACAGGATTTCAGAGACGTTCTGCATTGAGAATAATAAATTCGCTGATGATGCTCCACGGAGACAGCCAGCTCTTTTCATCCATGGACCTGAGTGTTATCGACCTTTATAGTGGTATCTGCGAATTTATAAAGATTGGTGCTTCGTCAACTTTTATAAAGCGGGGGCATCAGGTAGAATGTGTTACTTCCGGTTCTCTGCCTATGGGGGTTTTTCCGGAGATTGACTGCGAAGGGTTTTGCAGGAATCTTTTTGATGGTGATATTATTGTTATGGTCAGCGATGGGGTTGTAAATCGATTTACCCATGGGAATGAGTCCATCGCCGCTTTTCTGGCGGAAATTGAGTTGGCAAATCCGAATACGATGGCTTCAGAAATATTGAATGAAGCACTGGACAGGCCGGGGGACAGGCAGCAGGACGATATGACCGTTCTTGTCTGTACAATTTGTAAGAAACAGGCATCTGTGATATGATAACTTTATTGTATTGGCATGGAAAAGGAGCGTTGGGAATGAATTATCTGGTGGAAAAAGTCAGTGAATATATGCAGCAGTATCACATGGTTGAACAGGGGCAGAAAGTGGTTGTCGGTGTATCTGGCGGAGCGGATTCCATGGGATTATTTTGTGTACTCTCAGAATTGGCTGAATATTTTCATATAACACTTGCGGTTGTCCACATCAATCATGGAATTCGTGGAAAAGCTGCGGATGATGACCAGTCTTTTGTGGAAAAGACCTGCAAGAAGCAGAACATTCCATGCTATAGTTTTCATGTGGATTTAAAACGTTTTGCCAAAAAAGAAGGTATGTCTCAGGAAGAGGCGGGTAGATATTATAGATACCAGTGCTTTGAAAAGGTACGAAAGGAAATAGGGGCTCATCGGATTGCAGTGGCTCATCAGCAGAATGATGCCAGTGAGACAGTGTTGTTTAACTTGTTCCGGGGGACAGGCCTCCGGGGGTTGTCGGGTATTCCGCCGGTTCGTGATGTTATTATACGGCCGTTATTGTGTGCCGACAGAAGTGAAATAGAAACCTATCTTCGGGAAAAGGATGTGGCCTGGCGGACAGATGAAACAAATCTGACCGATGAATATACACGGAATAAAATACGTAATCAGATACTGCCCTATGTGGAAGAGCATATTAATCCGTCAGCAGGGCAACATATACAGGAAACAGCGGGGCTGTTGAAAGATATTTCCGATTATCTGGACAGGCAGGGAGAAGAGGCATTTGACCGGTGTGCACGGGTCAGCTGTCAATTAGTATGCTCCATTCATGAGGCTAGTTTTAGAGAATTAGATATTGTTATTCAGCGGGAAGTCATACGCCGGGCGATAGGGGTAACTGCCGGCCAGCTGAAAGATGTCGATAAAGAACACGTAGAGATGGTGCGTGTATTGATGGATAAACATGTAGGACGCCGGTGCCATTTGCCATATCAGCTGCAGGCGGTGCGGACCTATGAAGGTATTTCTATAAAAAAGGAAACTCAGGAGGTTTCTGAGCGGGCAGAGGCCATTTGCATAGATGTGAAAGCACCGGGGAAATATCCCCTTCCGGGACCGGAAATGGAAATCGAATTGTCCATTAAGGAAGCGATTCAAAATGAAGAAATTCCCATAAATAGGTATACGAAATGGTTTGATTATGATAGAATAAAAAATGGTCTGACGGTACGGACCAGGGAAAACGGTGACTTTATTACATTAGACAGCCAGGGACATAGAAAGCTGTTAAAGCGCTGGATGATCGATGAAAAGATACCCAGGGAGGAACGGGAACAGATGCTTTTGCTGGCAGATGGGAACCATATACTCTGGATAATGGGTTACCGTATCAGTGATTATTATAAAGTGAGTGATATGACGAAAAACGTATTGGTCACTAGGATAAAAGGAGAAAAGAGCAATGGAAGACAATATCAAAATATTGTTGACAGAGGAAGAAGTCGATACCCGGATTTGCGAACTGGGTGATTTAATTAGTAAAGAATACGCTGGAGAAAGCGTACATTTGATTTGTGTTTTAAAGGGCGGAGTATTTTTCATGTGTGAACTTGCAAAACGTATTTCCGTACCTGTATCTATGGATTTTCTTTCGGTTTCCAGTTATGGGAATGGAACATCTTCTTCAGGGGCTGTAAAGATTATCAAAGATTTGGATGAACCGCTGGAAGGCAAGAATGTACTGATTGTGGAGGATATTATTGATTCAGGCAATACCCTTCATTATTTGGTGGAGATTTTATACAAAAGACAGCCAAAGAGTATTCGTATCTGTACACTTCTTGACAAACCGGACCGTCGTGTGGCAGATGTACACGTAGATTATACCGGCTTCGAGATTCCAGATGAATTTGTTGTAGGCTATGGATTGGATTATGCACAGAAGTATCGTAATCTGCCATTTGTCGGAGCTGTCGTACTTGACGAATAGGAGGTTGTCAATTGAATAAAAGAAGAGGATTTGGCATATGGCCAATTGTTCTGGTAGTTATACTTATTGCGGTACTCCTCTATGAAGGAATGGTTTTGAATCGGGCAGGAAGTTACACGTATCCTCAGTTTTTAAATGATTTAGAGAATCAAACAGGTTCCATCGAGGAGATTATTATTGTACCGAACGGTGAAGTGCCAACAGGAGAAGTTGAAGTTTCATGGACAGATGGTTCTACGACCAGCTGCTATGTGACAGATGTTAATGAAGTTAAAAACCTTTTGACTGAAAAAGATATGTCAAACTGGTTTATTACCGATGCGAGAAGAGAATCATGGCTGGAGAAGAATATTGCGGTTGTTGTACTGGGAGTTGTATTCTTAGCATTTATATTCTCATTTATTTCCAGTCAGCAGGGTGGTTCCAATTCCAAGATGATGAATTTTGGAAAGAGCCGTGCAAAGATGTCCGATGAATCAGCGAAGGAGACGACCTTTAAGAAGGTTGCCGGGCTGGAGGAAGAGAAGGAAGAACTGCAGGAAGTTGTTGATTTCCTGAAGAATCCGAGAAGATATACAGAGTTGGGAGCCCGCATTCCGAAGGGCGTTATTCTTGTAGGACCTCCCGGAACAGGTAAGACGCTTTTGGCAAAAGCCGTAGCGGGTGAAGCCGGAGTTCCATTCTTTAGTATTTCAGGATCAGACTTTGTTGAGATGTTTGTCGGTGTGGGTGCATCCCGTGTTCGAGATTTATTTGAAGAAGCAAAGAAGCATTCACCATGTATCGTATTTATTGATGAAATTGATGCGGTTGCCCGCCGTAGAGGTACGGGTATGGGTGGCGGCCATGATGAGCGTGAACAGACCTTAAACCAGCTTCTTGTTGAGATGGATGGTTTTGGTGTGAATCAGGGAATCATCGTTATGGCAGCAACAAACCGTGTAGATATTTTAGATCCGGCCATTTTAAGACCCGGACGATTTGACCGTAAGGTTGGCATTGGACGTCCGGACGTTAAAGGCCGTCGTGAGATTCTGGAAGTTCATGCGAAGGGCAAACCTTTGGGCGATGATGTGGATTTAGAGCAGATTGCCCAGACAACAGCTGGATTTACAGGAGCAGATTTAGAAAACCTTATGAATGAAGCGGCTATTATGGCAGCTAAGCAGCGACGTGCCTATATCATTCAGGCAGATATTCGAAAAGCATTTATTAAAGTAGGCATTGGTGCGGAGAAGAGAAGCCGTGTCATTTCAGATAATGAAAAACGTATTACAGCTTATCATGAATCCGGCCATGCTATTTTATTCCATTTACTCCCGGATGTTGGACCGGTATATTCCGTATCTATTATTCCAACAGGTATTGGTGCAGCAGGCTATACGATGCCGTTACCAGGTAAGGATGAGATGTTCTATACAAAAGGACGGATGCTTCAGGATATTACCGTATCTCTGGGCGGACGTGTTGCAGAAGAATTAATTTTTGATGATATAACAACGGGTGCTTCTCAGGATATTAAACAGGCGACCCAGACAGCCAAAGCTATGGTAACCCAGTATGGTATGACAGATGCCGTGGGTCTGGTTAATTATGGCGGCGATGATGACGAAGTCTTCATTGGCCGTGATTTAGCCCATACAAAGGCATATAGTGAAAGTGTTGCCACAGCAATTGATCAGGAAGTCAAACGTATTATGGACGAATGTCACGAACGGGCGAGAACACTTATTCAGGAAAATAGAGCGGTATTAGAAAAATGTGCGCAGCTTTTACTTGAAAAAGAGAAGATTACCCGGGAGGAATTTGAAGAACTCTTCGAATCTGATGAACAAATCGTTAAAAATAAAACGGAAAATCCCGAAAAAATTGTTGAAAAAGAAGAAAGTATCGGTGTTGCAGTAGAAGAAACTGGAATATAATGGAAAAATAAGAGCAGAAAAGGGCGAATTATACAAAATAGTTTGCCCTTTTCTTTTCTTTTGTTAATAAAATGACGATGAATAGAGGGGCTATATTACACTTTGCATAAAAAATGTATTTAAAAAAAACATGTTTGTTAACATTTATTCAAAGGATATGGATATAATAAAAACCGTAACCCCCCCCAATACATTATATAGTTTTTTGTTACACCCCATAAGAAACAAAAAATACCTTCTCCGAAAAAGAGCAGCAGATCGAATGGCTGCTCTTTTTTATTTTTGCGTTTTTCTGAGGGTTGAGTTTACAGGAGATATTCTTTATAATGGGAGAATAAGGAGAAAATACCATGGACATTTTTATTGAAGGGAAACAAAGCAGCCAGGCTGAGACAAGGTTTCTCTATTTAAAATATATGAAACCGGTTGTTTACCAGGATGCTCTATTTGCGGATGGGACACCGGAATATGTGAAACTATCTGATGGAAGAGCAATTTTGCGTTTCAGAACAGGAAAAAATAACGTAGAGTCTGTTTTGGTGTGGGTGAATCAGCAGAGTATACCGATGAACAAGGCAGAAAGTGCAGGGCTTTTCGACTATTATCAGATTGAAATAGACTGTCCGCCGGAAGGCCAGTCCTATTATTTTGAGATTCGCTCCGGAAAGATTGTTCTATATTATAATAAAAAAGGTGTTACACGAGAGCATCAGGACTATTATGATTTTAGGCTGATACCAGGATTTCATACGCCGGACTGGGCGAAGGGTGCTGTGTTCTATCAGATTTTTGTGGACAGGTTTTATAATGGCGATGCATCGAATGATGTGGAGGACCGGGAATATATTTATATTCACCAGTATGCCAAAAAAGTTGAGGATTGGAATGCACTGCCCGAGGCTAACGATGTCTGCCGGTTTTATGGCGGAGATTTGCAGGGCGTTATGGATAAATTGGATTATTTACAGGAGCTGGGGGTTGAGGCTGTTTATCTGAACCCTATTTTCGTATCCCCTTCAAATCACAAATATGACATTCAGGATTATGATTATGTGGACCCTCATTATGGAAAAATCATCTATGACGTAGGGGCTTGCCTGGAGGAAGGTCAGACAACGAATGAACTGGCAACCAAATTTATTTCTAGGGTGACAGATAAAGGCAACCTGGAGGCAAGTAATAAACTGTTTGCTCAGTTAACCCATGAGATACATCAGCGGGGAATGAAGATTATTCTGGATGGCGTTTTTAACCATTGCGGCTCCTTTAATAAATGGATGGATAGAGAGCATCTCTATGATAAAAATCCGGAGTATGCCAAAGGCACCTATGTAAGTGGCGATAGCCCTTATAGGAGGTTCTTTAATTTTCATGGGGAAGAATGGCCGGATAATGATGATTATGATGGCTGGTGGGGACATGAGACACTGCCAAAATTGAATTATGAGGGTTCTCAGGAACTTTATGAATATATTCTTGGTGTGGCGAAAAAATGGCTTTCACCGCCTTACAATATTGACGGATGGCGTCTGGATGTGGCGGCAGATTTAGGATTATCACCGGAATTTAATCATAAGTTCTGGAAAGATTTCCGAAAGGCTGTTAAGGAGATTAATCCGGATGCACTGATTCTTGCAGAACACTATGGTGACCCGGTTCCATGGCTGCAGGGAGATGAGTGGGATACGGTTATGAACTATGATGCATTTATGGAGCCAGTTACATGGATGCTTACAGGAATGGAGAAACACAGCGACGAATATCGTTCCGATTTATTTGGAAATATAGAAGCATTTAAAAATGCTATGAGCCATCATATGAGTGCTTTTCATACGGAATCTCTGTATGTGGCAATGAATGAACTTTCGAATCATGATCATTCCCGTTTTTTGACCCGGACAAACCATCGGGTCGGAAGAATAGCTACAGCGGGAACAGCCGCAGCTGCGGAGAATATTAATTATGGCATTTTTCGGGAAGCGGTTATGCTGCAGATGACGTGGCCAGGCGCACCAACGATTTATTATGGTGATGAGGCCGGTCTGTGTGGATGGACAGACCCGGATAATCGCCGGACTTACCCATGGGGTACAGAGAATGTGGATTTGATTCATTTCCATAAGGATTTAATTCGTATTCATAAGGAAAACCGTGTTTTGAAGGACGGCTCCTATCGGTTTCTGGCCGGGGATTACCAGTGGTTCGCCTATGGCCGGTTTAATCGGAATGAGCAGATCGTTGTTGTTTTAAATAACGATGATCAGAGACGGGAGATGCAGATTCCGGTATGGTCACTGGGCGTGAACGGTGATACAGAAATGGTCAGCCTGATGTATGCCAACGAAAGTGGTTATGATATAAATGAAGTTTATTACCCGGTTGTGCGGGGCTATATAAATGTTTCTATGGAAAGTTTTAGTGGACTTATATTAAAAGTTAAAGATTCTAAAGGGCGATAATATAAAAAAGGCTTGCTTTTTTATGTAAGGTATGATAAATTACTATATTGTCAGGACAATTGTGGATGGGTTCCCGAGTGGCCAAAGGGGGCAGACTGTAAATCTGTTGTCGACGACTTCGAAGGTTCGAATCCTTCTCCATCCACTCAGCCGGCGTGGCGGAACTGGCAGACGCACAGGACTTAAAATCCTGCGGGACTAATCTCCCGTACCGGTTCGATTCCGGTCGCCGGCAGTGGTGATATGAATAGAGGATATGTTGAGAAATCAGCATATCCTCTATTTTTTTATATCAAATTTTTATATTAAACTGAAAGAAAAATCAAGATATGAAAAGCTTATTGCCTTTTAATTAACTGAGTTATATAATGAATAGTAGATATATATGTGGAAAAATGTAGAGTAGAGCGACAGATTGTTGCATTATTTTGAATTGTGACGCCTGTTATTAATTGTAATGGCGTCTGTTTTTGTGGTTTTATTAGAAACCAGGGGTGGGTGTTGGATGAAAGAAAGACAAGCGGTGTTGATTGTTGAAGACAATTGGGTAAACCGTGAAATACTAAAAAAAATACTCAAGGAAACCTATGAGGTTTTTGAAGCCGAGAATGGTGGAGTGGCGTGGGAAATCCTTTCGGAAAAGCGGAGTGAAGTATCCGCTGTTTTACTGGATATTGTTATGCCGATTATGAATGGCTATGAACTGCTTGCAAAGATTCAGGAAGCACATATGGAAGATATGCCGGTTATTGTTACAACAGGAGCCACAGATAGAGAGGCTGAACAGAAAGCACTGGAAGCCGGAGCCTGGGATTTTGTTACAAAACCCTATAATGCAAGAGTTCTTTTGTCACGTCTGAGAAATGCCATTGCCCGGAGTGAAGTATCTGCTTATGAGAAGATACAGTACGTGTCTGAGCATGATGAACTGACGGGGCTTTATAATCGTGGAAAGATGTTTGCAGAAACCCGGAAGATGATTGATAAACATCCGGATATGCGATTTGTATTTATACGGTTGGATATCGACCATTTTGCATTGTTTAATACCTCTTTTGGGGAAAAAGAGGGTGATAAGCTGTTGAAATATCTGGCACAGTGCATTGAGGAAGAGACATCAGGACAACCACTGTGCACCTATGGACGAATGAACGCAGATGTTTTTTGTGTCTGTAGCTGCATAGGAGCGGATAAGGAGGCGCTGGAGCGGCAGATTAACCGTATTCAGGATAAGCTTGCTGCTTTCAGACGAGATTATCGTTTGGAGATATCTGTGGGTGTCTGCATTATAGAGAATCCCTCATTAAGTATAGAGGATAGTTATTTTCGTGCGTAGACAGCTTCCCAGAAGTGTAAGAATCAGATAGATACCCATCTTGCTTTTTATGATGAGGCGACGGGTAAGAAGATAGAAACAGAAATTACAATAACGAATGAAATGCAGAAAGCGTTGGATGAGAAGCAGTTTGTTGTATATTTGCAGCCGAAATTCAGCCTGTCTACAGAACGGGCCTGCGGGGCGGAGGCATTAGTCCGCTGGATGCACCCGGTTAAGGGTTTGGTTTCACCAGGGGAATTCATTCCGGTATTTGAAAAGAATGGCTTTATATCGAAGCTGGATTATTATGTATGGGAGCAGACCTGCCATATGCTGCAGGGATGGATGGAAGCAGGACGAACGCCATATCCTGTATCTGTGAATATTTCCCGAATCAGTTTGTATAATCCACAGTTGGTGGATTTGATGAAAGAACTTGTGGAAAAATATAATATTCCGCCGGTACTGCTGCAGCTGGAGGTTACGGAAAGTGCCTACATGTCCAATCCTGAGCTGATGGAGGAAACCATAAAGCAATTACATGATGCTGGTTTTACCATTTTGATGGATGATTTTGGAAGTGGCTATTCCTCTTTGAATACATTGAAACGTATTCAGGTAGATGTGTTAAAGGTTGATATGAAGTTCCTTCCGGTTAAAGATGAGACCGAGCGGGGTGAGATTATCCTGGCAAGTGTCATTAAGATGGCAAACTGGCTGGGAATGAGCGTTGTTGTAGAAGGCGTTGAAACAAGACAGCAAAGAGACTTTCTCGAAGGTGCCGGCTGTGACTGTGTTCAGGGTTACTATTATGCCAGACCGGTTCCCCAGGCTGAATACGAAGAAAAATATCTTAATGCAGCAGTTACTGAGAATATGGCGAGTATCCAGGAAGATCCGTCAAAAGACATCGGACCGCAGCATAATATGACCATACTTGTCATTGATGATTCAGAAACAGATCTCACGCTTTTGAAAGAGAATTTCAAAGATTTATATCATATGCATATGTGCGAAAGTGGCGAAGAGGGCCTTGCTTATCTTAAGAGAAATCGCGGTAAGGTCCGGCTGATTCTTGTAGATAATGTAATGCCGGGGATGAGTGGCCTGGAATTTTTAAGATACTGTCAGCAGGATAGTACATTAAGTGTCATTCCAAAGATTATGATTACGGCAAATGATACCGTGGCAGATCAGGTTGAAGCATTTAAAGAGGGTGCTTATGACTATATTACAAAGCCGCTGGTTATGGAGGTTGTTGCAGCAAGAATTAATCATGTAATGGCAATTAGCTGTCATACCTCTATATTTGATACAGGAGGAGCTGAATACAACAAGAAAGCGAATTTAGACGTAGAGACCCAGCTCTTTAATAAGATGGCCTTTCGGGAGTTTGGTACACGGGTTATTGATTCTTTTCCGGATGACATGGAAGCTCTTATGGTATTGGACATTGATAACTTTAAGCAGATTAACGACCGGTATGGTCATTTGGCCGGGGATACGGTTATCCGGTGCGTTGCAGATGAACTTCTCAGTGCTTTCAGAAACACGGATATTGTCGGACGTTTTGGAGGGGATGAATTTGTCGTATTAATGACAAGGATTCCAAATATGGAGATAGCTAAACGTAAGGCGGCAGAGCTTGTTAAGAACGTTCTGCTTACCTGCACGAAACAGTTAAATATCAATGCAAGTATTAGTATTGGCCTGGCCTTTTCTGAAGAGGGTGATACGATGGATACCTTGTTTGCCAGAGCGGACCAGGCTCTTTATGAAGCGAAAAACAGTGGCAGAGCCAAAGTGGTTGTCTATGGTGAAGAAGTTCCGCCGATTAAGGATGATGATAAACCTATCGTTTTGGTCTGCGGCGAGGACCCCCAGCTGTATCCGACGATTGCATTGGCCTATGGAACGAGTGCAGCATTCACAAGTATTTCAAGTTATGATGAACTGGTAAAGGCCTTTGAAAACTACGGGAATCGTATTCGTGTTATATGCATGGATACGGAGAAAAAAGTTATGAAGGACTCAGATAAGTTTTACCAATATATATTGGAACATGGCGGGGGTACGATAATACCAATTCTTGCCGTTTACAGAGAAGGTAGCATGGAGCAGTTGAGAGAGGCAATGGAACTTAACGTTTTTGACATTTTTACGTTGCCGCCTCAAATGGACGTTATCCAGCGCAGACTTTCCCGGGCAATTATGAGAGTCTGTGCCAATGAGGATGAATAGTAATCGAATATTTTAATGGAGGATAGTCATGGACAGAGAAAAAGTATGTGCAGCAGGTGTTGATTATGATGAAGGTGTTCGGCGTTTTGCCGGAAAATCTCAAATTTATGAAAAATATTTACTTAAGCTTTTTGAGGGCCATTTGATGGAAGATTTGCAGCGTGAGCTGGAAGCGAAAGATTACGAAGGTGCCTTTCGGACCGCCCATGATTTGAAAGGAACCTCTGGAAATTTAAGTGTTAACATGTTTTATAATAAAGTGTGTGAATTGGTAGAGATATTGCGTGGCAATGTTGTTGATGGAGACCCTATGGCAGCATTTAATGAAGCCATGAGATTATATGAATTAGCAGAGCAGGCAGTGAGAGAGTAGGCTGGAAAATGGCTAAAAAAACAAAAATAATAATATGCGTTTTGCTGATGTTTCTTATGATTGCAGGTATTTTTTCGCCTTCAAGTTTTGCTGAAGAGCCTAAAACCCTGCGCGTGGGTTACATGGATTATGATGGCTTTATTGAGAAACAGGCTGACGGGTCCTTTACAGGGTATGGTGCCGAATATTTGTCGGAAATTGCAAATTATACGGGCTATCACTATGAGTATGTCTATGGAGAAGGTGCTGAACTTCTGGATATGCTGGAGAAAGGCGAGATAGACCTTTTCTGTGTTGCTCAGTATACAGAGGAGCGTGCACAGATATACGACTATTCGGATTATCCGATTGGTTATACTCAGGGACTTCTTTATACCCGGAAGGATAATGACGCACTTTGCTATGAGGATTTTGATGCTTTTAATGATATGACAGTAGGGGTTATTGCAAGCAACGCAATGACAGCACTTTTTAACCAGTATGCACAGAGGAACGGTTTTGAGTGCAACATTAAGGAGTACCACACAGAAGCGGAGCTTTTGGAAGCTTTGAATGCTGGTGAGATTGACGCCATGTGCAGTGAGAGCCTGGCTAATCATACAGAACTCACACTTTTGGCAGAGTTTGGGGCTGATGCATATTACATTACTTCCTATAAAAACAGCCCATACATGGATGATATTAATTTCGCTCTTCAGGAGATTAAGGCGGATGTGGATTTTGAAGCGAATTTATATCATAAGTATTATGATAATAGTGCGGCAGAAACAACTTTACAGTTTACTACTGCTGAGAAAAATTACATCGCACAGCAGGGCAGTCTGCGGATTGGTCTGCAGCCAAGCCGGGCACCTTTCTCTTCCTATGACGAAGCCTCAGGAACCTTTACGGGTATCTGTATAGATGTTCTTGACAGTATAGCAGCGGAAAGTGGATTAACCTTTGAATATATACCGCTGCCATTAGGGGTTCCAACCGTTGAAGCGATGGAAAGCGGAGATTTTGATATTATCTGCGGTGTTGAGCGGGACAATTTTAAAACAAATGAAACCTATGTGCCAACGACAGAGTTTTTGGAAAGTGCTATCGTGCCGGTTGGACATACGGGTGTGAAAGTAGATATAACAAGCGATTTAACGGCAGCCGTTCCGGCTTCTTTTCAAGCCCTGCAAAATAGTATCAGTGCAGAATATCCGAATATAAATATGCTTTTCTATAAGACGAACCGGGAATGCCTGGATGCAGTTATGGCCGGAGATGCAGATATTTTTATTCAAAATACCCATATACTGAGTCTGTTGCTGCAGGAGCCGGAATATGAAGAACTGGACATTCTGCCGGTGCAGATGATGACAGAGCATACGGCAATGGTTATGGAGAGGTCAGAGAATTCGGAACTATTATCCATTATAAATAAGTGTATTGACCGTATGGATGAGGCCACGATTAGCAGTAGTTTGATTGAACATACCTTTGCATCACCTTATAAATATACAATGTCGGATTTTATATACAAATTCCGGGTGCAGATTATTATCATTACATGTCTGGTTTTATTCTGCTTTGGACTTTTAATCTGTGTTGTAGCAGTTCGCCGGCGAAGTGAGATGAAGCTTCAGAAGCAAAATGCATTGCTGGCAGATGCAGTGACTCAGGCCGAGCGGGCGAATATGGCAAAGAGCCAGTTCCTGTCCCGGATGAGCCATGAGATACGGACGCCGATGAATGCCATTATTGGTTTGACAGAGATAGCGAGGCAGCATGAAGATGATGAAAAAAAGATGGATGATTATCTTGGGAAAATTTCCGTATCCTCAAAGGTTCTTTTAAATATTATTAATGATGTTTTGGATATGTCGGCCATTGAGAATAATAAACTAAAAATAGACAATGCAGAATTTGATATCAAACAGGTACTCAGCGGAATCAGTACCATTTATTATCCACAGTGCCAGAGCAAAGGCGTTAAATTTGAAATGGCTACAGATTTGGAAAATGAAATTTTCATGGGAGATTCATTAAGAGTTAATCAGATACTTTTGAACCTGGTATCAAATGCCTATAAATTTACGTCTGAGGGTGGCCGCATCAGCATTTTTGTACGAGAGACAGCACGAAAAGACAAAACGGCTTTTATAAGATTTGAAGTTTCAGATACCGGATGCGGGATGACACCGGACATGAAAAATCGTCTCTTTAAACCATTTGAGCAGGAAAGTGCCGGAACGGCGGGGAAACATGGCGGAAGCGGCCTTGGACTTTCTATTGCCAAGAATCTTGTGGATATGATGCATGGTGCTATTAATGTAGAAAGTGAAAAGGATAAGGGGACAACATTTACGGTAGACCTTCCTTTTGAAATTGTCGAGGGAACTACAGAGGCTGCGGACGATGCATTGAAATCTGTCCGGGTTTTAACCGTGGATGATGACCAGGCAGCCAGAGAATATACAGAAATTGTTTTGAATCGTCTGGGAGTACAGTTTGATTCAGCGGGTTCCGGGAGAGAGGCTCTGGAGATGCTTGATAAGGCAAGAGCAGAGGGCAAGCCTTATAATGTCTGCCTTATTGATTGGAAGATGCCAGATATGGATGGTATCGAAGTTACAAGGCGTATCAGAGAAAAAGAACAGGAAAAACTGCTGATTATCATTGTTTCGGCCTACGATTTAAATGAGGTTCAGGATGAGGCAAAGATAGCAGGAGCGGACCACTTCGTTTCCAAGCCATTGTTCCAGTCGACTTTATTTAATGTTCTGATGACTTTAACGCATGGAGAACTCAAATCTGAAACAGCGTCACCGGATGCTTATGATTTTACCGGACATCGTGTTCTTTTGGCAGAAGACCAGGAACTGAATGCAGAGATTGCTATAGAACTTCTGGATATGGTTAATATGGCAGCAGAGCATGCTGAAAATGGACAGAGAGCGGTTGAAATGTTTGAAGCAGCAGAGCCGGGATACTATGATGTTATATTGATGGATGTACAGATGCCAGAGATGGATGGTTATGAGGCAACACGTGCTATTCGGGCACTGGAGCGGCCGGACGCAAAAGAGATTGCTATTTATGCGATGACCGCCAATGCTTTTACAGATGATGTGTCAGCGGCTTTATCTACCGGTATGAATGGGCACATTGCAAAACCGATTGATACAAAGATTCTTTACGAAACACTTTACAAAACGATTAATCACATCGATTAGTCTGTTAATAAGAATGAAGGATGCCGATAAAAGGTGGCCTTCATTTTTATTTATATAGAATGAATGAAAATCCGTCTTGTGGTTCAAAATAGTTATAAACAAGGAGGCGGATTATGAAAGATAAGATTTTTGGCGTTTTGCAGCGTGTAGGACGATCCTTTATGCTGCCAATCGCATTACTTCCTGTAGCAGGTCTGCTACTGGGAATTGGTGGTTCATTTACAAATGAAACAATGCTCCAGACCTATGGATTATTCGGACTTATGGGACCGGGGACTTTCTTATATGCTGTCTTTACGGTTATGAAAGAAGCCGGGGATATTATATTTGCAAATCTTCCGATTTTGTTTGCCATGGGGGTTGCCATAGGTATGGCACGAAGAGAAAAAGAAGTGGCGGCGCTAGCAGCAGCTGTTGCCTTTTTTATTATGCATGCATCAATTAGTGCCATGATAACGATTAACGGCGGCACTGAAAACCTTCTCACAGGGGCATCGGCATCCGTCGTCGGAATTACTTCGCTTCAAATGGGTGTTTTTGGCGGTATAATTGTGGGACTGGGTGTGGCGGCCCTTCATAATCGGTTTTATCGGATTGAGTTACCGCAGGTGCTGTCTTTCTTTGGCGGTACCCGGTTTGTGCCGATTATTTCTGCACTGGTATATACATTAGTAGGAATTTCGATGTATTTTATCTGGCCGCCTATTCAGAATGGCATATACCATGTTGGAGATATCGTTCTAAATTCCGGATATTTTGGAACGTGGGTATATGGTGTTATGGAACGAGCACTTATCCCCTTTGGTCTCCATCATGTCTTTTATCTGCCTTTTTGGCAGACAGCAGTTGGTGGAACGATGGAAGTTGGCGGCCGCCTCATCGAAGGCGCACAGAACATTTTCTTTGCCCAGTTGGCAGATCCGACTGTGGAACATTTTGCATCTTCGGCGACGCGTTTTATGTCCGGTAAATTCCCATTGATGATATTTGGTCTTCCCGGTGCGGCATTGGCTATGTATAAAACGGCAAAACCAGAAAAGAGAAAAATTGTTCAGGGGCTTTTAGTTTCTGCGGCTCTGACGTCCATGCTGACAGGTATTACAGAGCCTTTGGAATTTACCTTTCTTTTTGTGGCTCCACTCCTCTATGCGATTCACTGTGTTTTTGCGGGCGCTGCCTATATGTTTATGCATATTTTTAATGTAGGCGTCGGTATGACTTTTTCAGGCGGTTTGATTGACCTCTTTCTCTTCGGTATTCTACAGGGCAATGGAAAAACAAGCTGGATATGGGTAGTTGTTGTTGGTATTGTCTATTTCTTTGTTTACTATTTTTTGTTTTCCTTCCTTATAAAGAAATTGGATTTAAAAACGCCGGGACGGGAAAATTCAGATGAAGTGCAGCTGTATCATCGAAGCGATGTGGAGAAGAAGCGGAAATCAGCAAAAAAGGAAACTGTCGAAAAAGAAGATAAAGGGGATGAAATTTCAGAAAAAATATGCAAAGGGTTAGGTGGAAAAGATAATATTTCGGATGTGGACTGCTGTGCAACAAGACTTCGATGTACAGTTCGCCAGCCGAACCGGGTAGATAAAAGTATTTTGAAAGAGACGGGAGCGTCCGGGGTCATTCAAAAAGGTGAAGGCGTTCAGGTGATTTGCGGTCCCCAGGTGACGGTTATCAAGTCGAATCTGGAAGATTATCTCGAAAAAGATAGAGAGGTCATTTTCATTGCCAGCCCTTTTACGGGAAAAGCGGCGGATATAAGTGAAGCACCGGATGAAGGATTTTCCAGTGGTATGATTGGGGCAGGGGCATTTGTTGAGATAACAAAACCAGAGGTCGTAGCACCGGCCGATGGAAGGGTCAGCTTTGTTTTTGATACGAAGCATGCGATAGGTTTTCAGACCAATGAAGGGATTGCATTACTCATTCATGTGGGTATTGATACGGTTGCTTTAAATGGAAAAGGCTTTGAGGTTTTCGTAAAAGAAGGGGATTCGGTGAAAAAGGGGACACTTTTGATGAAAGTGGATTTAGAGTACCTTCGGGAAAATGCGCCATCCCTGGCTTCGCCGGTGGTTTGCACAGAACTGGATGGGGACAGCTATGTGCAGATTCGGACGTTGGGAAATATCAAAGCAGGGGATGTGTTGATGGAGATTCGTAAAAAGGGATAGGAGCGGAACGTTTTAGGCCACAGGAGAAATTGCCTGGTGGCCTAAAATTATGAAAAAAATTCGATTCAGAACTTGACAAAGAAAAGGAATAATGATAACATACTATCGTTGCTGTTGTCCGAGACAGTAATGGCAGACGGCTTAGTTCCCATCTCGAGAATCGTTGATTCGTAAATACAAATCAACGCCAAAGATGCTCCCAAGTCTTACGAAAATAAATTTTCGACGACTTGTTCCCATCTTTTAACGCTAACCCGTGCTTCCAAGTTTATGCGCCCAGATAGCTCAGTCGGTAGAGCAGAGGACTGAAAATCCTCGTGTCACTGGTTCGATTCCGGTTCTGGGCACTATACCTTATGCGGGTGTAGTTCAATGGTAGAACACTAGCCTTCCAAGCTAGATACGTGGGTTCGATTCCCATCACCCGCTTTAAACTGAATAGTTTATTTATTATGATATGCGTGAGTGGCTCAGCTGGTAGAGCACCTCCTTGCCAAGGAGGAAGTCGCGGGTTCGAGTCCCGTCTCACGCTTTTTTTTGTGCGTTAAAAGTTATTTAATTAACGAGGAAATAAGGTAGACAAGTAAAAAAGTAAGTGCTATAATAGCATCATAAAGCAACTGGTTCTACCAGTCATACCAGTCAGACCGGCTGAACCAGACGAAACTAAGCAAGAGAAAGGGAGAGGGGTTATGTTATTACAAGTTATTTTAGCGGTTATACCTATCGCATGGTTAATCGTATCTATGACAGTCTTCAAGATGTCCGGCTTTAAAGCCTGCGGTATTGGTCTTATTATTACGGGGATTGAGTGTCTTGCCGTATACGGAATGAGTGTTGCTGAAGTGGCTACAGGTACACTCGAAGGTGCCTTATCAGCCATATGGCCAATCGGTATTATTATGTTCGGAGCAATGTTCCTGTACAACATGAGTTTACATACAGGAGCTATGGAAGTTATTAAGAACATGTTATCATCAGTTTCTAATGATAAACGTGTTGCAGCATTACTTCTTGGATGGTGTTTCGGAAACTTCATGGAAGGTATCGCTGGTTTTGGTACAGCCGTTGCTATTCCAGCAGCTATGATGGTAGGTATGGGATTTGACCCAATCGCTTCTGCTGTTATCTGTCTTATCGGTAACGCAGCATCACCAGCCTTTGGTGCCATTGGTACACCTACATTGAGTGCAGCGAATACAGCTGGACTTGATGCAAACCTGTTGTCATCTCCAACAGCATTGCTGTTGAGCGGCCTGTGTATTTTATCTCCATTTATTATTGTATTCTTGGTAGGTAAATCCGTTAAGGCTTTTAAAGGTGTTATAGGTATTACGATAGCATCAGTTGTTTCTTTCTATGTACCATTTTATGCAGTAGCAGCATTTGTTGGCCCAGAACTTTCAGTAGTTATTGGTGCTCTTGTATCACTTGTAGTAGTTATTGTTATGGGACGTAGTTCGAAAGCGGAGATTCCTGAGGAATACCGGCTTGAAAAAGAAGGCGATGCAGCAGCAACAGAAACCGTTGCAGCAACAGGAAAAGCAATGAAACCTATGATCGCATGGGTTCCTTATATCCTGGTTGTTATTTTCCTTCTTGGAGCATCTAAATTGTGTCCGCCTATCAATCAGGCATTGGGGGCAATTAAATCAACCTTTGTATTTTATGCTGGAGAAGGTGGAGCAAAAGTTTCATTCTCCTGGATTAATACACCTGGTGTATTGATTTTCATCGCAGCAATTATCGGCTCGCTGATTCAGGGAGCAAGTATTGGGGATATAGGTAAACAGTTTGCTGGTACGATTAAGAAGTATTGGAAAGCTGTTGCAACCGTAGTATTTATCGTATCTATTGCTAAACTGATGGGATATGCAGGTATGGTACTTGCATTAGCAAATGGTTTGGTAGCTTTAACCGGCGGATTCTATCCGATTATTGCACCACTTATCGGTGGTATCGGATGCTTCGTTACAGGTAGTGCAACATCAGCCTGTGTTATGTTTGCAAAACTGCAGACAGAAATTGCTTCTCAGTTAAACATTGATCCATACTGGCTGGTAGCAGCGAATTCCGCAGGTGCAACTGCAGGAAAGATGATTTCACCGCAGAGTATCGCTATGGCGGCAGCGGCAATCAGTGTAGCTGGATCTGATGGTAAGATTATGAGTGCCACGATTAAGTGGTGTGGACTTTACATAGTCATCGTTTGTGTTATGTGCTACGTAGGTGCCCTTCTTTAGATAAATAATAAGGGCATTTAAAGCATACATGTTAGAAATGGCATCAGTGTGTGAAACATACTGATGCCATTTCATTGAAAAAAACTTTTAAATAGGGTACAATAGATATGAACAGGAGGTGTCCGGGTGGATTATTTGTATGCAGATATATATAAGAAGTTAGAAGAGAAGATTAAAAATATGTCCGTTGGCGAGAAACTCCCCTCGGAGCGCACCATGGTACAGGAATATGGTGTGAGCCGCAATGTTCTCAGAGAGGCACTGGTTCTTCTTAGTGAGCGGGGGCTGATTGAAATTCGTCCGGGGAAAGGTTCTTATGTGACGAATAAGCAGAAGGCTAGTTTTGCAAAGCATTTCGGAAGCTTTCTGGAAGAGGACAGAGAGAGTCAGATGCAGGTTTTAGAGGTCCGTGAGGTTCTGGAACTTGCCATGTTTGAAAAAGCAGCATTGAATGCGACAGATGAAGATATACGAATTTTGGAAGATATTTATCGTCAGATGGAAAGAAATCAAAGTGTAGGGGCGGGCTATGGCGAATTGGATTTGAAGCTTCATATGCAGATTGCCAGAGCAACACATAATGAGATTTTTCCGATTCTGGTGCGTACGCTTTATGAATCCAGTGGTCAGCAGATTATATTAATAGAAGATATGTTTCCTGAAGCGATGAAATCCATTCATCGGGACCATCTGGGAATTATAGAAGCGATAAAACGCAGAGATGTGAAGGCTGTTAGAAAAGTCGGGAAACGTCATTTTGATGTGGACCGCTATGTATTGCTTTCAATGGACGATATTGGGGAATACAAAGACAACGATAATAATGAATGAGAGTGTTAGGCGTTTTCAAGGGAGAATCGTAGGCTGTTAAAAAGCGGATTTTCTTTTGGAAACGTTTTTGTTTAACTAGGAAAGGATTGAGAAGCGATGGGAATGAATGGAACTCCGGCATCAGACCGGGTGCACATTGGTTTTTTCGGCAGAAGAAATGCAGGAAAGTCCAGCATTGTTAATGCAGTAACAGGTCAGGAGCTTGCGATTGTATCACCTGTAAAGGGAACGACAACCGATCCGGTCTATAAAACAATGGAATTACTGCCTATGGGGCCGGTTATGATTATTGATACGCCGGGGATTGATGATGAAGGAACTCTTGGGAGGCAAAGAGTAAAAAAAACACGGCAGGTGCTGAATAAAACCGATGTGGCAGTGCTTGTTGTTGATGGAACAGCAGGAATGACCGATGTGGATAGAGAACTGGTTGAACTTTTTAAAGAAAAGAAGTTATCCTATAAAGTAGTATTTAATAAAGCGGATTTATGTGATATTAAATCTTTAGAAAAGGATGAACATCATATCTGGGTCAGTGCTGAAACCGGAGAAGGCATTCATGAATTAAAAGAAGAAATCGCACGATTATCTGTTCAGGATGAACCGGAACGACGAATCATATCAGACATGATCACAGGGGGCGATTTTCTTGTGCTGGTTGTCCCGGTTGATAAAGCAGCCCCAAAGGGGCGGCTTATTCTGCCCCAGCAGCAGACAATCAGAGACATTCTTGATGGAGACGGCACAGCCATTGTGGTGAAAGAATATGAATTGAAAAATACTTTAAATAAGCTTGGATGCAAACCAAGAATGGTCATTACAGACAGCCAGGCCTTTGCAGAGGTATCCAGAGATACGCCAACGGATATTCCTTTAACCTCATTTTCAATTTTATTTGCCAGATATAAGGGGAACCTGGAACCGGCGGTACGAGGCGTAAGGGCGTTGGAACACCTAAAAGAAGGCGATTCCATTCTGATTGCAGAGGGCTGTACCCATCATCGTCAATGTGATGATATTGGAACTGTAAAATTGCCACGCTGGATAGAACAGTATACGGGAAAACATTTTAACTATCAATGGACTTCAGGGACGGAGTTCCCCGAAGATTTAACAGGTTATCAGCTGGTTGTACATTGCGGAGGATGTATGCTGAATGAGCGGGAAATGCAGTACCGCCAACGTCATGCGGGAGACCAGAAGGTACCGATGACAAATTATGGAATTCTCATAGCATATACGCAGGGAATATTGAAAAGAAGTTTAGAACCCTTTCCAGAGATTTCACAGCTTTTGACAGGGGAAGTATAGAATCGTATAGAGTTTTATGCTATACTTATGGGGTATGAAAAAGATAAGATTGAAAAGGGGACAAGAATGGAGAAAATAAAGATATTTACGGATTCAGCCAGTGATATTACTGTTGATAATGAAAAGAATCTGGATATTGCGATGATAAACTTCAGTGTTGCGATGGGAGACAAGTCCTATCTGAGCCGTGAGGATTTTGATAATGAAGGATTTTATAAATTGATGGCTGAATATGGTGGCATTCCACTGACATCCCAGGTGACTGCCTTTGAATTTCAGGAATTATATGAAAAATATTATAAAGAAGGATATACGGATTTAATAGGTGTGCTGATTAACAGCGAAGGTTCAGCAACCTATAATAATTCGATTATGGCATATAAACTCTTTTTGGAAGAATTTCCGGAAGCGGAAGGCAAGTTCCGCGTGCACAGTATAGATTCCCGAAGCTATACGGGGGCTTATGGCTATGCTGTCGTTGAAGGTGGTAAGATGGTGCAGGCTGGAAAAAGTGTCAGCGAGGTTATTGATTTTATTCAGGACTGGGTAAATCGTTGTGTGGTTTATTTTGTGCCATATACACTGACATATGCAGCTAAGAGCGGAAGAATTCCGAGTGCAGCCGCTTTGGTTGGTGATAAGCTCGGAATTAAACCGATTATGAAAATTTATGACCATGTGATTTCCACGGCTTTGACCGTGCGTGGTGAAAAAAGGGTTGTGAAAAAAATCGCAGAAAAAGCCCTTTCTGACATGGAAAAAGGAACACCATACATGATTGTTTATGGAGATGACACAGTGATTAGAGACCAGATGGCAGCGGCGATGACAGAGCTTCTGGGTTATCCGCCTGTGGACTTTTATCAGATTGGTGCAGCGATAGCTACAAACGCTGGGCCGCGGGTTGTCGGCGTTATTCTAAGAGAGAAGTAAAATAGGACAGTCATTCTTGTACTTTATGTATTAAAAAGGTCTTTTGTCGATTTTGGATAAGTTTTTTTCGGCAAAAGGCTTTTTTTGTTAAAAAAAGTGAAATAAATGAAAAATATGATTGATAAATGCTTGACGAACCTAAACATCTGCTATATAATTAGTGTACAAAGTATTAGTGCGGGAAAAAGCTCCCGGACAAACTATTAAATATTGAGTGCTTAAACAGGAGGTATAATTATGGTGGATTTTAAGCTTACCGACAAACAGAAACTGGCAAAACAGTTGTTTGCAGATTTTGCTGAAAAAGAGATTAAACCTATCGCAACTGAGATGGACGAAACAGAAGTGTATAGTCTCGAATTATTGGAGAAATTGAAAAAAGTTGGAATGTTAGGTATTCCATATGACAAAAAGTATGGTGGAGCTGGTGCAGATGTTATGACATATGCAATCGCTATGGAAGAAGTTTCTAAAGTAGATGCCAGCACAGGTATCACAATGTCCGTACATACTTCTCTTTGCTGCCCATGTATCAATGATTTCGGTACAGAAGAGCAGAAAGAAAAATATTTAAGACCATTGGTAAATGGAACATGGTCTGGTTGCTTCAGTTTAACAGAGCCAGGAGCTGGTACAGATGCTTCCGGTACTAAAACAATTGCTGAACTTACAGAAGATGGAAAATACTATGTATTAAACGGCCAGAAGGTATTCACAACAAACGGTGGATTCGCTGATGTATTCGTTGTTTTTGCATTAACAGATAAAACTAAAGGTCCTAAGGGAATGTCCGCTTTCATCGTTGAAAAAGGAACTCCTGGAATGATCATTGGAGAAAATATCAAACGTATGGGTATCCGTGCTGCTTCTAACGTTGAAGTTGCATTTGTTGATTGTAAAATCCCAGCTGAAAACCTTTTAGGTAAAGAAGGCAAAGGATACGGAATCGCTATGGGCGCTCTTGCAGGCGGGCGTATCGGTATCGCAGCTCAGTCTGTTGGTATTGCTCAGGGAGCTTTAAATGAAGCGATTAAATATTCTAAAGAAAGAAAACAGTTTGGAAAACCACTTTCTACTTTCCAGAATACACAGTTCAGATGCGTTGATATGCAGACAAAAATCGATGCAGCTCGTCTTTTAACATGGCGTGCAGCTAAAGCTAAAGACGATCATGAAAACTACACACCATTATCAGCTATGGCTAAATTGTTCGCATCCGATGTTGCTGTTGAAGTAACTCGTTTTGCAGTTCAGTTAATGGGTGGATACGGATACTCCAGAGAATATCCAGTTGAACGTATGTATAGAGATGCTAAGATTACTGAAATCTACGAAGGTACATCCGAAGCTATGAAGATGGTTGCCGGCGGCGCAGTAATGAACGCAGTGAAATAAGAAATAGGAGGAAGAAATCATGAAGATTGTTGTATGTGCAAAACAGGTACCGGATACAACCGAAGTTAAATTAGACCCAAAAACTGGTACATTAATCCGTGATGGTGTACCAAGTATTATTAATCCAGATGATAAAGCAGGTATTGAAGCTGCTTTACAGTTAAAAGAAAAATGCCCAGGAAGTACAGTTACTGTAGTTTCCATGGGACCTGCTCAGGCAGATGTTGCTTTAAGAGAAGCACTTGCTATGGGATGTGATGAAGCTGTTCTTATTTCTGACAGAGCATTCGGTGGAGCTGATACTTGGGCTACATCCTCTACAATTGCAGCAGCTCTTAAAAAACTTGACTATGATGTAATCATCACAGGCCGTCAGGCTATCGATGGTGATACAGCTCAGGTTGGACCTCAGATTGCTGAGCACTTAGGACTGCCTCAGGTAAGTTATGCTGAAAATATCGAAGTTGACGGTGACAGCCTTAAAGTTCAGCGTCAGTTTGAAGATCGTTATCATGTAATCAAAGTTAAAATGCCATGTGTTATCACAGCTTTAGCTGAATTAGCTGAGCCTAGATTTATGACAGTTGGCGGTATCGTAGATGCTTACGATTCTAAAGAAGTTAAAGTATGGGGTCTTGCAGATCTCGAAGATACTATTGATAAAGCTAATATTGGTCTTCAGGGTTCTCCTACAAGAGTTAAACAGTCCTTTACAAAACAGCCTAAGGCTGCTGGTACTGTATTAAAAGACCTTACAGATGATGAGGCTGTTGCAGCAATCGTTGCTAAACTGAAAGAGAAATATATTATCTAATTCTAGTCGGGAGGTTCAATGAAATGAGTAAAAACGTATATGTTGTTGCCGAACAGAGAGACGGCAAAATTATGAAAGTAAGCTATGAATTGGTTGGAAAAGCCAGAGAACTCGCCGACGCTTTAGGACAGGACGTTGTTGCAGTTCTGCTTGGTTCCGGTGTTGAAGCCGTAGCTGGCGATTTGGCTAAATCTGGCGCAGATAAAGTTATCGTTGTTGATAACCCTATGCTTGCAGAATATGTAACAGAGCCATATGCTAAAGCTGTTACTGCAGTTATTAAAGCAAATGATCCAGAAATCGTATTATTTGGTGCTTCCTCTATTGGTAGAGATTTAGCTCCTCGTGTTTCTGCAAGAATTCATACAGGTTTAACAGCTGACTGTACAAAACTTGAAATTGATGAAGAAACAAAATTATTAAACATGACTCGTCCGGCATTTGGTGGTAACATTATGGCTACTATCATCTGTGCAGACTTCAGACCACAGATGGCTACTGTTCGTCCAGGCGTTATGCAGGCATTAGAAGCTTGTGATAAAGTTGGAACAGTTGAAAAATTTGACGTAGCATTTGATGCTGCTGATATGAATGTTGAAATCTGTGAAGTTGTTAAAACAGATAAAAAATCCGTTGATATCACAGAAGCTAAGATCCTTGTATCCGGTGGACGTGGTGTTGGAAGTGCAGAAGGATTTGATAAAATCAAAGCACTTGCAGAAGTTCTTGGTGGAGAAGTTGCTTCTTCCAGAGCTTGTGTTGATAATGGCTGGATTGACAAAGACCGTCAGGTTGGTCAGACAGGAAAAACTGTACGTCCTGACCTTTATGTTGCTTGTGGTATTTCCGGAGCTATTCAGCATGCAGCTGGTATGGAAGAATCCGAATTTATCGTTGCAATCAACAAAGAAGAATCCGCACCTATCTTTGGTCTCTGTGATTTAGGTATTGTTGGCGATTTGAACAAAATCGTTCCAAAGTTAACAGAAGCATTAAAGAAAAACTAATTGAATTCGGGATATCCCGATTTCATGAGAGAATAATAAATTTGATATTTTGGGAGATTGCACCTCTCCTGAAATATCAAATTTAATATATGTTTTAAAACATCCCTAAACTTATAATGCAATATAATTACAGGAAAAAAGACGGTACCCGCACTGGTCCGTCTTTTTTCCTGTGGTTATATTCGTTTTATGATTTAGCGTGCGCTGCGTTTCCTGCGGGATAAGGCTCTGGCGGGAGCCAAAGCGGTCCAGCAGACAATGCGAACAAGGGTGATGCCGAAGAAAACACCGATGCTGTCGATACAGATATCCCGGAGAGAGGGACCGCGGCCGGCGACAAGGGATTGATGATATTCATCGGTGCAGGCAAAACCCACGCAGATGATACCGGCAACAAAAAGCAATGGAAAGCCTCGAAGTCCATAGACGTAGAAAGGCAGCGCCACGGCAATGGCCAGGATGAAATATTCGGTCATATGGGCCAGCTTTCGAACAGGGCCTTCAATACGTTCTGCATATGCGTCAATCTGCCAGTCCTCCAGATTTTTGTCCAATACGTAATTTCCTATTTCGACAATTTTATGGCTGGCACGATAGCTCAGCTGGCTGGAAGTAGTGCCATTCTGGGCTGAAAATGAGAAAATAAGTACCATCATAGCCAATGCGGGTAAAAACGACAAAGGTTTTAATATAAAAAGAATTAATTTTTTAAACAAAATATCACCAGTCCTTAAATGGGTAAAAATTTGAATGAGTCTCTATCATACACTTGTGGAAGAAAAAAATCAACTGTGGTATACTCTTGAGTTTCCGCAAAATGTAATTAAAAAATGAATATATCCTTCCAAAGTACCAATCTATCGAATTTTTGAATTATTCAGAGTGACAGTGACTGGAGTA
>SAAB01000008.1 GCA_009929615.1 Clostridia bacterium
TGATTTCCTGTACAGTTTTAACTTCTGTGGTT
This sequence comes from Clostridia bacterium, assembly GCA_009929615.1. Classification (GTDB taxonomy): domain Bacteria; phylum Bacillota; class Clostridia; order Lachnospirales; family Lachnospiraceae; genus Frisingicoccus. Next base: position 33 of record SAAB01000008.1, read on the forward strand.
GTTCCTTCAACTTTTCCGTTTGCTCCAGCTGCATATGTGAATGTTACCTGGTATTTATCCGGAATATCATCAGAACCGCCCTTTTCATCTTTGCTGTAGTATACTTTAACGATGTTTTCATCATTGTTTGTTCCTACAGTTAAATCTTCTGCTCTTACGAATGTATAGCCGTTGATGTTCTTCTTTTCACTGGTTCCTGTAATCTCTGTGCCAAAGGTTGTATCCTTTGCTTCACTTGTTTCAAGAACTGCGTCTGTATCTTCATCAATGTGCTGTACAATGTATGTCTGGGCATTCGCTTCAAAGGACGCTGTGAAAGATTTCCGACACACAGGGTTCCTCAATTGTCGCTATCCTCAGTGTCTTTTACTCAAAAGGAGAGTCTGCAGATGTTTTTACAACTGAAGAACCATAAATTTTTCTTAGCAGCCTTCATCTTCTGCCTTTTGTGTACCGGCTGTTCCGGTGCCAGTCCACCAATGAGTGCCTCGGCTTCAGAACCTGCCGAGGATGCACCTCAGGGAAGCCGCGACAGTACACCTGTTGTTCTGGTTCCCGCCGCTGATAATTATTACGTGGAAAGCAGCGACGTAGCATCCATGGATGCTTCCCATACAGATGAAGGTTATGTCATGATTAATTATTACGGTTCAAATCCAAAAGTAAAATTTCAATTGACAACCCCGGATGGTACAACCTACACCTATAGTCTCCATGGCGGATATGAAGTTTTTCCGCTGACAGGTGGCAACGGTACCTATGGTATCAAAGTTTTTGAGAATGTCGTCGATGATCAATATTCCCTGGGCTTTTCCTCAGCGATTGATGTTTCCATTCTCAATGAATTCGGTCCTTATTTATATCCGAATCAATATGTCAACTTTAATGCTGAAACACGCGCTGTGGCTAAAGGTGCTGAACTGGCCTTTCCTGCCAATGACGAGTTGGATGTAGTCACTAATATTTATAATTATGTTACAGGTAATATTTCTTATGACAAGGAAAAGGCCTCTACTGTGGAATCCGGCTACCTTCCGGTTCCTGATGAAACTATGGATTCCGGCAAGGGCATCTGTTTTGACTATGCCGCGTTAATGGCCACTATGCTTCGCTCTCAGGGAATACCAACCCGTTTGGAAGTTGGCTATGCCGGAACAGCCTATCACGCCTGGGTTAGTGTTCATATCACTAATGTTGGCTGGCTGAATGGCATTATTGAATTTGACGGTACCTCATGGGAATTAGTTGACCCAACACTCGGAGCCAGTAAAAAGGGTGATTCAGAGGTAAAAAAATTCATTGGTGACGGCAGTAACTACACGACCAAATACGTTTACTAATACAATTATTATGGAAAAGAGGTTTCCCATGTATTTAAATAATAGTGAATTGTCCACTTTTTTTGACCAGATGGCGATGATTCTTCACTCCGGTATTTCTGTTATTGAAGGAATTGCCATTATGAAAGATGATGCCTATACTAAAGAAGGAGAAGCCATTCTTCAAACCATCTATGATCAGATGGAAGAAACCGGATGTCTTTATACATCCCTGGTGCATTCCGGCGTATTCCCACCCTATGCCCTTGAGCTCATTCATATTGGTGAAGAAACCGGTCATCTTGAAAAGATTATGCGTTCTCTCTCCTTATATTATGAACGTGCAGAGGATGTCCGTCAGAGTATCAAAAGTGCTGTTGTCTACCCTTTGATTATGATTGGCATGATGTTTATTGTTATTCTTATTTTAATTATTAAAGTATTGCCTATGTTTAATCAGGTATTTATTCAACTTGGCAGTGAGATGACAGGATTCTCTTTGGCTTTAATGAATATAGGCACCGCCCTGAGCCAGTACTCTTTTATTTTCATTATTCTGCTGATTCTCATCGCTGCTGCTGTTATCTTTTTAAGCTATGTACCGTCTGGAATCCAGTTGCGCAGCAAGATGGCCGCTCATTTTTTCCTTACACGGAAAATCACAGAAAAAATGGCTGTCAGTAAATTTGCTGCCGGTATGTCTCTGACACTGAGCAGTGGTCTCGATACTTTTGAAAGCCTTGAAATGGCCAGCCAGCTTATTGATAATCCTGTTGTTAAGAAACAGATTGCTGACTGCCAGAAATACACAAGCGAAGGCATGGATTTTTCAGAAGCATTATCGAAATCCGGGGTCTTTTCAGCTATGTATTCCCGCACGGCTTCTATCGGCTATAAAGCCGGTGCATTAGATGAACTGATGGAAAAGATTTCTATGCAGTACGAAGATGAAATTACCCTTCAGATGAATCATCTGATTGGCATATTAGAGCCATCACTGGTAGCACTGTTATCCATTATTGTCGGACTGATTTTATTATCTGTCATGCTTCCGTTGCTTGGTATCATGACAAATATCGGCTAAAGGAGTCTTTTATATGAACCGTTTTTCTAAAACTTCAGGAAAGGGATTTTCCCTTCGTTCCTTTATCCTTCCGGTTGTCCTCTTTCTCTTTTTTATAGGACTGTTTTTAAAAGGGGTTTCCGGTATAAACGCAACATCCGACCGTGAAAGCCAGCGTACCCTTCAAAACGCTTTAAATCGCAGTGTCATTCACTGCTATGCTATTGAGGGGCGCTACCCACCTAGTCTTAACTATTTGGAAGAACATTACGGAATTATTTACGATGAAAATAAGTTTTTTGTTGACTATCAACCTGTGGCATCAAATATTATGCCAGACATCACCATTATTTCTTTGGAGGCCAGTGAATGAAAGTTCAGAAGCAAACTACCCATATGTTTGATTTTATATTTGTTCTGGCATTGTTCTGCGTATTTTCAGCTTCCGCCTTTCTGGCCGTTGTTATTGGTGCAAATGTTTATCAAAAAACCATGGATTCGATGGAAACGAATTATACCAGTCGTACCGCAACCGCTTATATTACCGAAAAGATTCGGCATAATGATATTACCGGTTCTATGAGTCTCGTTGATATCGACAATACTTTTTGTCTTTCATTAGTTTCTGTCTACGGAGACACGAGTTATACGACCTATATATACAACTATCAAGGAAGTTTAAAAGAACTTTTTATAAAATCCTCAGATACGCCCAACCTTGCCTCTGGCGAAACTATTATGTCCGTCAGTGATTTTTCTATGGAAAAGGTCAATAACAGTCTATACAGGATTACTGTATCCGATGTAAATTCAGATGAGCATTCGGTCTATATTTCTATCCGAAGCGACATCGACGGAAGGGAGGCTGCGGAATGAAACCAAAATCCCGGACAACTCTCTTTCTGACAGAATTAATTATTGTCATTTGCTTTTTTTCAATTACCGCTGCTATTTGTACGCAGATATTTGCAAAGGCCCGCCTTGTCAGCATTCATACTTCAGATATGAATCAGGCTATTCTCCATGTCGAAAGTGTTGCTGAAGCTTTTCGAAGTGTCGATGGTGATTTTGAAGCTCTCTCACTACTCTTTCCTGAAGCCGATGCTGCAGGTAAAGATGAATTAAAACAAGGCATCCGCTCTACAAATGGCGAAAATTTTGAAAGTGGATATATGGAGTTCTTCTATGATGCCGACTGGAAAAGCTGTGATAAAAGCACTGCTATTTATCAGCTTATTGTCAATACAACCGATGAAGGCAATATACGGACAGCACAGATTTCTGTCACAAAACTTCTTGCCGATGAAGTCCTCTATACTTTGGATGTTCAGAAACATCCCAGGAAGGAGGCTGAACTATGAGTAAAAAACGACCAATCGCATTTAATATAGGAACATCTTCTATACTATCTGTTTTTATACTTCTTGCTCTTGCCACTTTTGCTGCTCTTTCTCTTGCAAGTGCCAATGCGGACTATCGTCTGAGTTCTGCTTTAAAGAGCCGGAACACAGCCTATTATGAAGCTTCAAATCAAGCCGAATTAAAACTTGCAGATATTGACGCTGTTCTGGCCGGATGCTATGCTCAGTCAGATTCTCCGGAAAGCTATTTTTCTCTTGCCGCCGGGCAACTGGGTATAAGTGATAATCACACCCTTGAATGGCGTGAAGATATTTCGGAAGGTCAAACCCTTCTGATTCAGCTTACAATTCTCTATCCTGCCGCTGATATGCCTTACTACTATCGAACCGATAGCTGGCGTATTGAACAGACGGATACAGAAACCGAAGATAATACATTAAATCTTTTAGATATGGAGGCGGAAAACCCATGACCATTGACACCCTATTACAACAGGCTACCCAGATGGGAGCTTCTGACGTCTTTATCGTCGCCGGACTTCCTTTCTCCTATAAGATTAATGGCAAACTTGTTCATTTAAATGACGAAAAATTAATGCCGGCAGATACTTCCGTACTCATTCATGACATTTATGAACTGGCACAGCAACGGGATATTCAACATTTTCTCGATACCGGCGATGATGATTTTTCCTTTGCCCTCAAAGGTGTTTCCCGTTTTCGTGTCAGCACCTATAAGCAGAGAGGCTCTTTAGCAGCCGTTGTTCGTATCATTGCTTTCTCCCTGCCTGACCCCGAGGAACTTGGCATTATTCCACCGGTAATGAAACTTGCCGACTATACCAAAGGTCTTGTGCTGGTTACCGGTCCTGCCGGAAGCGGTAAATCTACCACCCTGGCATGTATTATTGATAAAATCAATTCAGAGCGGGAAGACCATATCATTACCTTGGAGGACCCTCTCGAGTATCTTCACTCGCATAAGAAAAGTATTGTAAGCCAGCGAGAAATAAACACAGATACAGAATCCTATGTCAGTGCCCTCAGAGCGGCACTCAGACAGAGTCCCGATGTTATTCTTCTTGGCGAGATGCGAGACTATGAAACAATTAACGTTGCCATGACGGCGGCCGAAACCGGTCATCTGGTTATTTCCACCCTCCATACCATTGGAGCTGCCAATACCATTGACCGAATCATTGATGTTTTCCCGCCAAGTCAGCAGCAGCAGATTGCTGTTCAGCTATCCATGGTTCTCCAGGCTGTTATATCCCAGCAGTTAGTTGCCACCTCTGATGGCAGACTGACACCTGCTTTTGAGATTATGACCGTTAATACTGCTATCCGTAACATGATTCGTGATAAGAAGATTCATCAGATTGACGGTTTGATTTACTCTTCCGCTACCGATGACATGCTTTCCATGGATTCCAGTTTGCTGAAACTCTATCAAGATAAAAAGATTGACAAGAACAGCGCTTTGTTCTATGCATCAAATCCGGATATGTTAAAAAGAAAATTACAATAAAAAAAGGCTTTTCAGAAGGATTTCCTTTTGAAAAGCTTTTTTGTAGGCATTTTACTTGCATATATACTTTATTTTGCAACTGCAATAACTTCGATCTCGATTAAAGCTCCCTTTGGAAGGCTTGCTACTTCTACACAGGAACGGGCTGGTGCTTCCCCTGTAAAGTATTTTGCATAAATCTCATTCACTGTTGCAAAATCTCCCATATTATCTACGAATACGGTTGTTTTAATAACATCACTATAGGATAATCCTGCTTCTGCTAAAACAGCTCCAAGATTTTTAAGTACCTGTTCTGTCTGGGAAACGATTCCTTCTGCCAAAACACCTGTTTCAGGAATCAGTCCAATCTGGCCGGATGTAAATACGAAATCTCCTGCTTTTACTGCATGAACATATGGTCCCACTGCTGCTGGTGCATTTTTTGCATTAATTATTGTCTTTTCCATGCTTATTTCCTCCAAAATTTTTCTATTTCTACTATTTTATGACATCATTGTCTATTTGTCCAGTAATGTTTCCTCCAGAGTAATTTCATCTCCGACTTGAATCATACCACCTTGCTTTACAACAGCAAATATTCCCTCTCTGGGCATAATACATTTTCCTGTCTGTTTATATATATCGCAATGACTATGGCACTCTTTTCCTATCTGGGTTATCTCCAAAAGACAGTCACCGCAGCGAAGCCGGCTTCCTATAGGAAGTGATTTCAAGTCAAAACCCGTGACAAGAAGATTTTCCCCAAAAGCTCCTGGCTCCACATGAAAAACTTCGGCTTGTTCCAAAGGAAGGAGGCTCACCTGACGATGCCAGTTGCCACCATGAGCGTCGCCTTCCACGCCAAAGTTTTCTATAAGTCTGGCCTTGGGAATACTTTGTTTGGCCGTTCCGCGCTTTTCACTAATACAAATTGCCTGAATCTTTCCCATCTTCTCACCCTTCAATGAATACTTCCATAATACCGCCACAGACCATAACATCTTCTTCATCCATGTCTTTTGTCATATCTATTTTTTTAACTTTGCATTTTCCCGTACCAATGCAGGCTAAGGTTTCCCGCATAACTTCGGCTTCTGCACAGCCACCACCGATACTTCCGAAGATTCGGCCATCCTGATAGACAATCATCTTCGCCCCGGAACGTCTTGGCACAGACCCTTTTGTAGACAAAATGGTAACCACACCATGGGGTTCCTCCTCCACAGCAAGCTTTTCCAATACGCGGAAATCTGTATCCGAAACAGGAAATTCCTTTTCTACAGGCAACTGACGCTTTACCTGTATGAGTTCAGCCATTATAGATATAGCAATTTCTCCGGGTGTTAATGCTCCAATCGAAAGACCGATTGGCATATGGATGCTTTCTATCTTCTCCTTGTCAAATCCTTCCTTTTCAAGAAGTTCTTTCACACCAAGCACCCGGCGTTTCGACCCCATCATTCCGACATAAGCCGGGATTTTTCCGGAGAGCAGAGCTTTCAGACACTCCATATCATAGCGGTGGCCCCGGGTGACAACAACCACATAATCATAGGCTGTCACCTGAAGTTTATCAAAACATTTTTCAAAACTCTCACAAAGAACTTCCCTCGCCCCCGGAAAGCGTTCTCTATTAGCAAAGGCCGGGCGGTCATCCACAACGGTCACTGAAAATCCAGCTTCCTCTGCAAAAAGAGCCAGCGGCCATGATACATGACCGCCGCCTAAGATAATCAGCCGTTCTTCCGGATAATAATACTCCCGAAAATCCGCTTTAACTTCTCCCGGAAGTATTTTAATCCACTTTTCAGCCTGTCCTTCTGCAGAAATATTTGTATTCAGACTTGCTGGTTTTCCATCTTTCAACGTTTCCAGCAATTCGGCATATATATTTTTCATTTATATTCCTCTACTTACCAAAACCACAATTAGGAAATGTGCACTGGGCGCAATCCAGACACAGGCCGCCATGTCCAAGCTCGGCCAGTTCCTCTGCCGTCACCGCATCATCTGCCATAAGTCTCGGTAATATCAAATCAAAAATCGTTCGTTTTGCATACATCACACACCCGGGAAGCCCTGCCAATGGCTGTGCCTCCGGTGTATAAGCCAAAAGAAACATAGCGCCGGGAAGCACCGGTGCTCCATAGGATATTACCCGGTCCGCCACTTTACCGATGGCCCCAGGCGTCAAATCATCCGGGTCTACACTCATTCCACCGGTACAGACAACAATATCCGCACCCTGATTTAAATATTCACGAATAGCATTCTGAATCATCTCACTGTTGTCATCTACGATGGCCTGTCCCAGTATTTCTGATGGGTATTCGGAAAATTTTTCCCGAATCACCGGTCCAAAAGTATCTTTAATCCGGCCGTGATAAACTTCACTTCCGGTAGTTACGATACCAACCTTCTTCTTTTTAAAAGGGAGCACTTCCATCAATGGTTCAGCCCCGGCAGCCGCCTTTGCCTGATTCATCCGCTCTTCCTCAATAATCAGTGGTATAACCCTCATTCCTGCCAGCTTGTCTCCCTTTTTTACAGGAAAATTTCCATGACGGGTGCTAATCATCACGTCTCCCAAAAGGTTAACCGCTTTTAGCCGCTCTTTATCAACTTTCAGAAGGCCATCGATTTCTGAAAAGATTTCAATCTTTCCTTCTTTTGTTTCAGACTTTCTCATATAATCATTGGCACAGAGCTGGTACAGGATTTCAGCACCCTCATCTTCATGAAGCCAGCCTTCCTTTTTCTCCCATACATACAGATGCTCTTTGCCTAATTTTAGAAGTTCTGCTATATCCGACTCTGTCACAATATGGCCCTTACGAAATGCCGGCCCCTTACATTCATCTTTGACAATTCTCGTAATGTCATGACAGAGTACATGTCCAACCGCTTCTTCTGTTGGAATTAATTTCATTGTGCCTCATCCTTTGCAATAAAAATATTTAATACAAGGGCAATAAGCGCTGCAGGAACAATACCCGAACCACCGAAAATCAGCTGAACAACCTGTGGCATATGGGATAAAATATCTGAGTTAGCGCCAACACCATAGCCCAGTCCTAAAGCAACTGAAACAATCGTTACTGTTCTAGGTGTTACACCATCTCTTGTAATGAGCTGAATACCACTGACAACAATGGATGCAAACATCATAACCGCTGCACCGCCCAAAACACTTGATGGCATAATGGAAATCAAAGCCGCAAGTTTCGGAAAAAGTCCACAGAGAATAAGGAATATCGCACCTGTGCTGATAGCAAAAAGATTGACAACCTTTGTCATGCCAACCAGGCCTACATTCTGGCTGAAGGATGTGTTTGGCAGTACACCAAAAAAGCTGGCAACAGATGAGCCCACACCATCACAAATAACTGAACCGGAAAGTTCTTTATCTGTCGCTTCTCTTCCAAGTCCACCTTCAACAATTGCTGAAGTATCACCCATAGTTTCTACGGCAGTAACAATAAACATAATGCCTACCGGAATAATAACTTTAAGGTCAAATACAAGCGGTACAGGGAACAGTTTTGGCACGGAGAACAATCCCGCACTGGCAACTTTACCCCAGTTTAATACCCATGAACAAGTTGTTTCTACACCTTCTGCATTGATATAAGTTGTCGGAAGAACCATGCCCATAATCGCACAAACGATATAACCGACGACAATACCAATTAAAATAGATGATACACTTGTAATTCCCTTTGTATAATGTTTCAAAATAACAATAACAAGCAGTACGATACATCCAACCATAAGATTCTGCCATGAACCGTAGTCTCCCTTGGCTTTACCGCCACCAAAAGATTCAATACCTACAGAGATCAGCGAAAGTCCGATGGACATAACAACCGTACCTGTAACAACACTTGGGAAAAACTTACGAAGTGGTTTCAGGAAAAATCCAAGAACCGTCTCAAAAAGTCCACCCAGAAGTGATGCTCCCAAAATAGCACCATAGGCTGCTAATCCGCCACCCATAGTAGCAACTGCGCCTCTGGCAACCCCGATAAATCCCGAACTTGTTCCCATAACAATAGGAAGCCGTCCGCCGATAGGTCCCAATGTGAATAACTGGATAAGCGTTACAAGCCCTGCGATAAACATGGCATTTTGCAAAATAGCCACTTGCAGAGCATCCCCTGATGCGATTCCGCATGCTTCTGTAATAAGTAAAATTGGTGTCAAATTCCCCGCAAACATAGCTAATACATGCTGAAGTCCAAGCAGAACAGCCTCACCCAGCGGGATTCTTCCCTCCAACTCATAAGCCGAAGTATACTTTGTGTCTTTCATAACATTCCTCCTGAAGTAAAAAATTATTCTTTAGGCATATTGCTTCCACTAGGAAGTATATCTGTCTGTACAGTCATCTGCCACATGGCCTGTACTAATTTATCCATCTGGGCAATCGTATTAAAATAGCCAAATGCAAATCTCAGTGTTCCCCTCGGCCATGTTCCCAAAGCCTTATGAGCAGCCTCAGCACCATGACAACCGGATGTTGCTACAATGCCCCAGTCCTTAAGAAGCTTCTCTTCCACATCCTTCTCCGTCATGAAATCTGTCTGAATGGAAACAATCGGCACTCTGTCCTTGTATCCCGGTCCAATAATATGCACACCGGATATATGCTGTACTTTACGGATAAAGTACTCTGCCATCTTATGACCGTTACCGCAAAGGAACTGAATTTTTTTATTGATAACAAATTCCAGTGCTTTATGAAGTCCGGCAATGGCTTTTTTATCCGGATTTTTTGTTTCGAACTGTTCCTGCCAGTTCCCACCGCCAAAAATTTCAGCAGCCCGTTCACTGGCAATAAAACCATTGGCTTCTTCCGGTCCGAGAAGACCATATCTTCCGGAAAAGGTCAAAACGTCTACTCCCCACTGCTTCATATAGATTGGTACATAACCCGCTGTCTGAGCCGCATTTAATACGAAAAGCAGGTTGTGCTTTTTAGCAAATTCGCAAAGTTCCTTCGCCTGCAGAACAGAACCGCAGACTTCCGAAGCATGGTTTATAATCAACCCTTTTGTATTCGGTTGAAGTAAAGCTTCTACAGCGGCAAAGACATCTTTATCCTTACCCGGGTCATATAAAATCAACTGGCCTTTTTCATTGCATGGAATCATTGTATATTCCACACCAGTCTTCTGAATTTCATCAAGGGTTTTTGTTACTGCATCGTTCTCTAATGAAGATACAAGTACATGGTCTCCGCCTTTAAAAAGTGCTTTAATTGTTTTTGACAGAGCTTCATCCATCGTTTCTGTAAAAACAACATTTTCTTTTTTGCTGCCTTCAAAGAGACGACAGAGCTGTTCTCTCGTTTCCTCGACAATACTGTCTGAGCCACCGGCGGTCATCGCTTCTTCAACGCCTTCGGCCTTTGGCCATGTTTTCTTTAACTGGTCCACATTAATCTTGTCCATCGCGCAACCTCTTATCTTCCTTTTTCAAATCATCCCGGGTGTCTATATCCCAAAGTTCTTCAGGAATTTTCGTTTCAAAAAATGCCAACGCATCCCTATGTCTGGTAATTACCTGTCTGCCGCCCAGGTCGCCAGATAGATTTTTTAATTCTTTAAAGTACTTATTTTCAAATATGACCGGATTTCCCTGCTGTCCCTGACAGGCCAGCATTAATATCCCGCCGTCATAAGAATAAACCATTTTCTCCAATGTTGCAAGTCTAAGCCACGGCTGGTCACACACCATAAACATAACACTGTCGACATCACCATCCTGATGCTCCAATTTCTCGATTCCTAATCTTATCGAACGTGAAATGCCAAGCTCCGGTGCATCGTTCATCACCACTTCCATTCCGCATTTTATGGCTTTCTCAGCGATGGTGGTATTTCCGGTGACCACAACTTTTGCCCCTCCGGTTTGTATCTTTTCTAATTTCTCCAGAGCTGTATGATATAAGGCTTTTCCTTCAATCTCAGCCATCAGCTTATTACCGCCAAACCGTTTTCCGGCCCCTGCCGCCAGTAAAATAATACCTGTTTTCATCATTTTTCCAGAGCAAGCATGCCCATCTTAATCCGTTCAGGCGTCATAGGCAGTTCATAGAGACGAACACCACAGGCATTATAAATAGCATTTGCCAGTGCCGGCGATGGTGTATTAATAACAATTTCACCGATGGATTTAGCGCCAAAAGGTCCTGTCGGTTCATAGGTGCCTTCGAGTTCAACTTTTAATCTTCCCATGTCCATACGGGTTGGTATTTTATACTGCATGAAAGAGTTATTCATCATAGCCCCATCATCCCGGTATTGAATATTTTCATAAAGAGCCATACCAATTCCCTGAACAATACCGCCCTCTGTCTGGACAACTGCCAGATTTCGGTTAATCGGCGTTCCACAATCCACGGCTGCATCATATTCAATAATTTCTACCTGACCTGTTTCTTTATCCAGCTCAATTTCCACAATACCAGCCATAAAAGGTGGCGGAGAAACCGGAGAACAGAAACTTTCAGAGGCACTCATAACATCATTTCGTGCCAAATGGCTTTGACTTGCCAGTTCTTCCAGAGTTATTTTTTTCTCATCTTCCATAGAGAAAAAGAGTTTTCCGTCGAATTCAACATTTTCTTCGGAACATTCCATCTTCTCAGCTGCCAGAGAAATCATTTTCTTTTTCAGAGTTTCACAGGTTTTAATGACCGCCCCACCGGTAACGTAGGTGGTACTTGAAGCATAAGACCCTGTATCATAAGGAGAAACATCCGTATCCACACCATGCACGGCAATCTGTTCCAAGTCGCAGTCCAGACATTCTGCTGCCATCTGAGCCAGAATTGTATCGCAGCCGGTTCCCATATCCGTAGCTCCGATGAGCATATTATAAATACCATCATCACCTAGACGAATTTCAACAGCCGCCTGATCAAGGCCTGAAATACCTGAACCCTGCATCGCCAATGCACCGCCAACAGCACGGACTTTGCCATTACCCATGTCTTTTACAGGAAACTTTTCATCCCAGCCAATCATCTCTTTCGCCTTTGCAAGACATCTTCCAAGACCTACGGAATTAAAGGTTTCTCCATAATAAGAATCCACCGGAACACCCTCTTTAATAATATTCTTCTCGCGAAGCTTCATCGGGTCCATCCCCAGCTTCGCTGCCAGTTCATCCATCGCAGATTCCAGAGCAAAAATACCCTGAGTCGCGCCATATCCCCGATAGGCCCCGGCAGACATAGTATTTGTATAAACAACCTCCGCTTTAAACCGGCTGGCCTGAAGTGGTCCATACATGGAAATGGATTTGTGACCCGAAAGTCCTACCGTTGTCGGACCATGTTCCCCATATGCTCCCGTATTTGAGAGCGTATAAAGGTCAATGGCCTGAATGTTTCCCTCTTTATCAGAACCTAACCGGACTGAAACTTCCATCTCATGGCGGGATGTCGAAGCAATCATAACTTCCTGCCGGCTAAAAGTCATAATGGCAGGCTTTCCTGTCAGCCAGGTGATAATTGCCGGATAGACTTCAGATACTGCTGTCTGTTTTGCACCAAAGCCGCCGCCGATTCTCGGTTTAATAACGCGGACTTTTGACTTGGAAATGCCAAGGGCTCTTGCAACAATACGGCGTACATGAAATGGTATCTGGGTAGAACTTGTCACAACAAGACGTCCGTAGGCATCCAATGCCGTACTGGTTACAAAGGGCTCCATCATAGCCTGATTATTGGCCAATGTATGCCAGGTTCCTTCGACCACATAGTCACAATTTTCCAGAACTTTATCCACATCCCCGCTCTCATATCCATCCGTTGCACACAAATTCCGCTTGTTATCCGCACCCACAGGCACCATTGACTCCCAATCCTCTTCCGGATGGACAAGAATCGGTGCATCCTTTGCTGTACGAAAATCCAAAACCGGCTCCATCACTTCATACGCCACTTTAATTAATCTCATGGCTTTATCTACAGCCTTTTCCGTTGTACCGGCAACCAGTGCCACTTCATCGCCCACATAGCGAACCACGTCCTCTAAAATATACCGGTCATAAGGACTTGCTTCCGGGTAGCTCTGTCCCGCTTCCGTAAAACGAATTTTAGGAACGTCTTTATAAGTAAGAATACATTCAATTCCAGGTACCAGCTCTGCCTTTGACGTATCAATCGAAATGATTCTTGCAAAAGCATGGGGGCTTCTCAGTGCCTTGACAATCAAATGCTCTTTCGATGCCAAATCCTGTGTATAAAGGGGCTTTCCCGCCATTAGAATCATGGCATCTTTTTTTACAACACGTTGGTTAATATAAGATTTCTTATCGGACACCTTCAATAACCTCCCCTTTTTCAAATAATTTGTAATTCGCCCGGGTTACAGCCAGATAATTTTTAATAGCTCTGTACTGACCTTCATATCCTGTACACCGGCACAGATTTCCCGCAAGATAAGCCTTGATTTCATCCTCTGTTGGATTCTCAAGTTCTTTTGCCATGGCCAGCACATTCATTATGAACCCGGGACTGCAGTATCCACACTGTTCTGCTCCCTGTACTGCCATAAACCGTGCAAATTCCTCAGCTTCTTTAGCAACTCCTTCCAGAGTTGTCACCCTGTGTCCCGCTGCTCGTGCCGCCGGAACAGAACAGGAAAGAACGGTTTTACCATCCAGATATACGGTACACAAACCACAGTTTGTTGTATCACAGCCGCATTTGACACTCTTGAACCCCTTATCTCTTAAATAATCAATAAGCATTGTATCCGGTTCAATATGGTCATTATAGACTTTGTCATTAATCCATATCTTTATTTTCATTTACAGACACCTCCTGTTGCTTCGGGAGAAGTTTGTTCAAGAATCTCCATGATAGCTCTTTTTACAAGGACCTCTGCCAGTATCTTTCTATATTCCGCACTGGCCCGCATATTGGTTCCAAAACTCACCATCTCGGCAACTCTGCCGGAAAACTTTTTCACATCTTCCTCCGTCGGTGCCGATGCCAGAACATCCGGACATTTTGCCACAACAGCTCTTCCCGGACGGGCACCAATAACAACTTTCAGTTTTCCATCCCGTCTGGACACTGCTGCTGTAAGTACCGGAAAATCCGTCTTAGCATTACGGAAACTCTGATAGGCTGCCTGGGTTCTGTCCTTCTTTATATGAATGCGCACAAGCACATCATTGTCATAATCCATTATTACAAATTTATCTAAAGGAATCATTCCACCTGCATACATCTCAACCGTTGTATCCAATGCCAGTAGCGCTGTCAATGGGTCTGAAAATCCAAAACGCTGGTAAATGCTTCCTCCAATCGTTGCCGTATTACGAAACTGGGTTCCGACAATCCCTTTCATGGCTTCCTTCATCATTCCGTTAAAATACTGATGAAGTCCTGCATGGCACTCTATGTCCCGCAGCGAAGTCATCGCTCCAATCACAAATTCTGTCTCTGTTTCTTCTATTTGATTTAATCCCAAATCACTCATGTCAATGGCTGTCCCAATAGAACGATTTCCAAGACGCAGCCACATACCTCCACCAATAATGGTCGAAGAACGTTTTTGATTCAGCTCATATGCCTCTTCCAATGTTTTTACTTTTGAATAACCTTGTATGGTATACATAACATCCTCCTATTCCTGTCCGTGTTCCCATCCGCAGACAGCTTCAAGAACGCCGCCGCCGATAGCTCTTGCTTTATCTGATATGGTAAAACAGTGGTCCTTTTCACACCGGGCATCTATATCCCCTGCCTTCATTCCGGTTTGTACTATTACCCCTTCCTGAAGAAGTCCCCGGACAATTCCGGAAATGAATGCCTTCACCGGTTTACCCTCAATATCTGCAAGGAGCTGTCCCTCTTCCACATAGTCACCAATAGAAACCTGTGGGACGAATATTCCATCCCCGGTTGCACGGATAATACGTTCTACCGTATAGCCACCGATATTTCCCGGCACCCCTGTATTTGGTATGGCACTGCCACTTTCAATCACCCGTCCAAGATAATGTCCCCGCTTTGTTTCAACCACTTTATGGCAGTCCACCCCTGCTGTAAATCCAGGACCGACACCGATAACCAAAGGGGCATCATCCACCTTCGTTCCTATATTTTTTTTGGCAATAATAGCATCCACCACTACATCCGGTTTCCACTGTCTTCTTATCTCTGCCTCCGGGTCAATAAATACAGGAATACACCCCTGATTTTCAATTCTTTCTCCATCTTCAAGATTCAAAGCCCGTCTGGCACAAATATTCTCAACGACCGCTTCATCCTCATAGACCGCTCTCGAAAAAGCTACTGTCCGGCGAACTGCCGTAGGTACAGCCAAATCCGTCATCCAAACCCGGTATCCGCTCCGTTTTAAACGCCATGCGATACCTGTTGCCAAGTCACCGGCACCTTTAATCAATACTTTCATATGCTATCTCCATCTTTCTGCGGGTTCATCCTCACGAACCAAATTCGTTCCATGCCTCTGTTCCTCAGCAAGTTTTTTAACCTTTTTACCTGTTGATACATACCTTCATCATCCACCTGATTCAGGATAATACCGTATGTCTGGTTCTCTGATACATTTTTATAAAAACCATTTTTATCCAAGGCCAGCACTGCCAGGTCTTCCAGCGTCAATCGATGACCACCGCTGCAGTTTAAAAGCTTCATAACCCTTTCAGGCCGGTGGCAGCAGTCCAAAATCTGTTCTCCCAGACAGGAAGCTCCGATGACTGCAAAAACATGGGTGCTTTCTTTTCGGATAACCGGTTCCCACGCTTCCGGTGCTTTACAGGGAAGCCCTTTAGAGCCATCCGCTTCAATCAACACCAGCCGGTGTTTGGCTAATGCCGCCCGAATCTGCTCCTCCTTTAACGGAACAACTTTTCCATCTATCCCAATATCACCAAGCTGCCGGCCATACTTTCCGGTTTTCATTGGCCACATATGGGTTGTCGTCATTATATCATGGCAAATGCCCCGTTCTGAAAGCTCCTCCGATAAAATTTCTATAAGACCGGTCTTTCCACCGGCACCTATTACAGAAATTATCGGAGCTTCATCTGCTTCCAATCCCAAGGCATCCCAAAAATGATTTACTTTTGAATCATAAATTTTCTTCATAGCCCCTCACAAAGTATTCACATCACAGCATATTTTCAAAAGCTTTGGCACATACTACTGACCAGAAAAGGAGATTATATATGGAAGTTCTTTATGTTATATCTTTATCCGTCGGTTCAATTATTGTGCTATTTATATTGTGTAAACTCATGGGCTACCGCCAGCTCTCCCAGCTCAGCATGTTTGACTATGTCAATGGTATTACCATTGGCAATATCGCCGCTGAAATGGCCACTTCTCTGGACCAGAGCTTTGTCCAGCCTTTAGTTGCAATGATTATCTACGCCATGGCTGCCCTTCTCCTGTCCTGGCTGGGCTCAAAATCCATCAAAGCCCGCCGGATTATCTCAGGCAAACCAGCTGTCCTTCTAAATAACGGCAAACTTTATATGGAAAATTTTCGAAAGGCAAAAATTGATATCAATGAATTCTTATCCCAATGCCGAATCGAAGGTTATTTTGATGTGTCCCAACTGGAATGTGCTGTTCTTGAAGATAACGGTCACATCAGTTTTCTTCCTAAAAGCCTGTACCGCCCTGCGACTCCCTCTGATATGGACCTTGAACCCCAGAAAGATACTCTGGCTGCCAACGTCATTATCGACGGTCACATTATGAAAGCAAATTTAAAAGCTGCTGGTAAGGACGAAAAATGGTTAATGAAACAGCTCCATGCCCGGGGCATCTCCGATGTCCACCAAGTTTTTCTCGCCACCTGCGGTTTAAACCAAGAGTTCAATGCCTTTACCTATACCGGAAAAGAACTGCCTCCCGATATTCTGTCCTAAATATTAATGCACCTGATTTGTAGGACTTCCTGCCAAAAATGCATTGACATTGGCAACAGCCATATTCATAAGACGCTGTCTTGTTTCCAATGGTGCCCATGCAATATGAGGTGTCATCCAGAGGTTCTTTGCCTGTAAAAGAGCATTGTCTGGTTGAACCGGTTCAGTTGATGCAACATCCACTCCTGCCCCGCCAACTTTGCCGCTGTTCAAAGCATCTCTTAAATCTTCTTCGTTAATTAATCCACCACGGCCTGTATTTAAGATAATAACGCCGTCTTTCATCTTTTCAATCGTATCTTTATTAATCATGCCCTGATTTTCCGGTGTTAACGGACAATGCAAGGTGATAACATCGGATTTCTCATAAATTTCCTCAATACTTGCCAGATGGCAGTGAGGTCCTTCCAGAGATTTGTCCATCTCGTGGCTGTAAGCCAGTACTTCCATGCCAAAGGCTTCTGCTTTTCTTCCCACTGCTTTACCAATGGCACCAAAACCGATAATACCCATGGTCTTTCCATCGAGTTCTAATAAAGGTGCATTCCAGAAACAGAAATCTGTGGATTCTGACCACTGTCCTTTTTTGACAGCTTCTGCATGCATACCTACTTTTGAAGCAACTTCTAAAAGCAGAGCCATAGTAAACTGAGCTACCGCTTCTGTACCATAGGATGGAATGTTCGCAACCACAATACCCATCTCATCTGCTGTCTTTGTATCGATAATATTATAGCCTGTTGCCAGACAGCCTATATATTTTACAGAAGGACATGCTTTAAGCGTTTCAGCACTTATTAGTGTTTTATTCGTAAGAATGATATCCGCATCGCCGATTCTTTCCTGAATATCCTTGTCCTCTGTTCTGTCATATACTTTAAGACTTCCTATATCTTCCAATCCCTTCCAGGACAAATCTCCCGGGTTTAATGTGTAACCATCTAAAACAACTATCTTATGCATACTTTTTCTCCTTTATTATAAGTGTGTTTCTATCCATTGCTGAATATCCTTAAATGTACCAGTCATCGTTCCCTGAATCATAGCAGGCGAGCCACCGCCTTTACCATCAAAAAGGGTTTGTATTTCTGCACCAAGCTCTTTTGCTTTGCCATTGCCATCGGCCAGTACATAACGCCATCTGTCATCCCCTCCATCGCTTAAAACCAGAACCCGCTTTGCTTTCTGTATCAGGAGGTTGGCATATTCGCGAAGTTCATTGCCATTTAAATCCGGCTCCTGCACGCAGATAACATCCTTATCTGCCCCAAAGTTCTCCGCTTTCACCGCCAACAGCTCTTTCTTCATCCGAACAAGCCGGAATTTTAAATCTGCATTCTCTTTCTGCAGCCGGGAAACTGCCTCACAGACTTCTCCGGTTTTTGCAGATAAAAGATGAGAAATCTCAATAATGCTTTCATGCTTCCCTGCATAATCTGCTAATGCCCGCATACCGGCAACCATCAGTATACGCCCCCCGCCTTTATAGTTCTGAAGAGACAGTATCTTAATCAGATGTATCTCCCCCGTCTTTAGCGGATGTGTTCCACAACAGGCACAAACATCTATCCCCGGAATCTCCACAATCCGCACGTCACCCTCGAGGGCTTTCTTACTGCGGTAGTCCATCTGCTTCAGCACATCCTTCGCGGGAATTGTTACCTGAATCGGAATGTTGTCCTGGACCGCCCGATTCGCTTCTTCTTCAATGGCTTCGACCTGTTCCTTCGTCAATTCACCATTGATATCCAGCGTGATTCCATCACTTCCCATATGAAAACCGACATTGTCAAAGCCATATTTCTGATGAATAAGCCCGGATACAATGTGTTCTCCGGCATGGTTCTGCATGTTGGAATAGCGAAAATTCCAATCCAAAATTCCATAAATCTTATCTCCGATGGCTAAAGGCGAATCCGTTTGATGCCAGATACAGCCTTCTTTTTCATGGGTATCAAAAACAACGGCCTTCCCAAGATACCCTCTGTCCCCCGGCTGTCCACCACCTTCAGGAAAAAAGCGGTTCGGTCCAGTTGAACAAGGTACTTATCCCCATCCTCTATGCATTCCACAACCCTTGCATCAAATTCCCGTATATAGGGGTCTTTCTCAAATAATCGTTCTGTCATCTTTCTGCTCCTCTGGTCACTATCAACACAAAAAGGAATCTGCCTGGGCAGATTCCGCTATTACTGAAAACGTTTCCGGCCACTGGCATCTTTAATCCCAAGTTCTTCCCGATACTTTGCTACCGTTCGCCTGCATATTTTTACGCCCCGTTCCACGAGCTGCTCTGTGATAGCTCTGTCACTTAAAGGCTTTTTCTTATTCTCCTCTTCAACAATAGCTACAACCAGCTGTTTAACCTGCTCTGTCGTAATCTTTTCGCCACTGTTCTTTCCCGCAATACTCTTGGAGAAAAAATAATTCATAGGGAATACTCCCCATGCACACTGCAGATATTTATCCCGAATCGCACGGCTGACCGTTGACTCATGAATGTCCAGCATCTCTGCCACATCCTGAAGTCTCAGTGGTCTTAAATGTCCAATCCCCAGATTAAAGAAGGCTTCCTGATAATCAATAATACACTTTGAGACCCGCATCAATGTAGAATTTCTCTGCCCTATACAGCTCTGTATCCACTCAGCCTGACGAATCTTATCACTGATATAGGCCCGGGTTTCCTTTGACGAATCGCTTTCAAGTATCCGTTTGTAGAAATGATTGATTCCAATCTTCGGATACATATATTCATTTAATAAAATCTCATAGTACTCTGCCAGCTTAACAACGGTAACATCCGGTGTAATATACTTTAACCGGCTTCGTGCATCAAAGCCCCGGCTTGGTTTCGGATTCAATTCCTTGATATGGTCACAAGCTCTGACAACTTCCTCCATCGGAAGCTTCGTCCGTTTACTGATAATATGCAGCTGATTCTTACCAAGTAACTCCAGATAATCTGAAACAATCACTTTCGCCGCATCATCCTCTTCTTCCTCCCGCTCCAACTGAAGCCGCAGGCATTCCTGAACATTCCTTGCACATACGCCTGCCGGTTCCAAACTTTGAAGCAGCTTTAACTGCTCTTCTACAAAGTCCCTATCCGTTCCAAAACGCCGGGCAATATCTTCCAGATTCTCTTCCATATACCCTTTAGAATCCAGGGAATACACCATAAACTGAATAACATCATACTGTAAGTCACTTAGGTCCACCGTTAAAAGCTGATGCAGCAAATACTCGGATAATTCTTCACCCGCATCTTCGCTATAGTCCCTAAACTGCTTGTCCTCAGACTTATCACCATACTCCTGACTGTAATAAACCCGGTTCCGTTCATCAATAGAATCCAGCCATTCCAGCTTCTTCATTAAATCGCCCGCTTTATCCGGTGTTTCATAGGATTCTTCAACATCCACAACCGGATTCTCCAAAGCAATTTCCTTAATATAGTCATTCAATTCCTGGCTGCTCATCTGGAGAATCTCCATGGACTGTATCATCTTCTGGGATAATATTTGATTTTGAGTTACCGACAATCGAATATCCATAAATTCTCCTTATCTATTCATCTTCTGCCCTTTTCAGGCTTTTGTCCATCACTTAATATTTTATCATAATTGCCCCAGATTGACTACTTCATTTTTTCCCCAGAGAACGCAGTACCATCTGGTATAAATATTCCAAATAGGTCTCTTCGCTCATATGGCTTTCCTCTATCATCTTTCGATGGACCGGACCAATCATCCCCTGAATAGCCGTCATAAATACCCATTTCACATATTCTTTCTCTTCCGGCTTTGCAAGTCCCTCTTCACAGGCGGCTTCTTTCAAAGCCTCTGCCAGGCTGTCCATACATTTCAGCCGCAGTTCTTCGCTTATAACAAGGGCACAGGCATGTTCCGAACACTTTGCCATAGCTGCCACTGTTTCAAGCTTTTCCTTCAGAGTCTCTGCTCTGTCCATATGTTTTAATGCTTCACCAATCAGATGGTCATATCCGTACATCAATGATTTTTCAATAATCTCTTCTTTTGAGGAAAAATATTCATAGGTCGTTCCTTTGCCCACACCCGCTTCTTTTGCGATTTCTGAAACGGTTAAGGCACTCAAATCTCTTTTATCCTGAAGCAGTCTCAGAACTGCTTCATATACTGCAATGGCTTTTGGATAATTATCTTTAGAATTCATCGTCTTCCTCCACAACTGCCCTGACCTCTTTCCGATGGAAAATATCATAAATAATCGGTACAACAAAGAGGGTCAGACAGGTTCCGTAAATCATACCGCCAATGGTAACAATAGCCATAGGCCGAACCATGTCGCTGCCATCGCCTATTCCCAGTGCCATCGTCGACATGGCAAGAATGGTCGTCAGAGCCGTCATGAGAATTGGACGCATTCGTGTCTTTCCAGTCTCAATCAGGGCTTCTGTTTTCGACATTCCTTCGCTACGAAGCTGATTGGTGTAATCGATAAAGACGATACCATTATTTACAATAATACCGCAGAGCATAACGAAACCAACCATAGCGATAACACTCAAAATATTGCCGGAAAGTAAAAGTCCGATAAAACCACCGGTAAATGCCAGTGGCACTGTAAACATAACGATAAATGGGGAAAGCAGTGACTGGAACTGAGCTACCATAATCAGATACATGATAACAATACCAAGTCCCAACAGCTGCAGCAACTGTCCCATAGCTTCATTAATGGATTCTGTCTCGCCGGAATATTCCACCGTATATCCCTCCGGCAGATCATAGTCTTTCACAGCTTCTTTAAAAGCATCTGAAACAAGGGTTGTGTTATGAGAATCATCCACCGCACAGCTTACACTTATATAACGCTGCTGGGAATCGTGACTTACAGAAGAAAGACCTGATTTATCTGTAACTTCTGCAATATCCGACAAGCGAACATTCTCTTCCTCTCCGGCCTGATTCTGGCTGGTCAGATTAAAGTTCTTAATATCTTCTCTGGTCATGGCCTCATCCGCACTATCCATAACAAAAATATCATAATCATCTGTATCCGTCGATAAAACAGCGGATGACGTTGGGGCTGCCACAACCGCTGCAAGCTGCTGATAAACCTGGGCAACCGTCAGATTGTGAAGCATAGCTTCCTGTTTATTCACTGTAATTCGAAGTTCCGGTGTCGGACTTTCCTGCCCGTCGGACACTTCAATCGCACCATCAATATTTCTCAATTCTTCGGCATAATCTGATGCAATCCGCTGCAAAACATCCAAATCCCGTCCCTTAATCATGACACTGATTCCCGAACCGCCAAGGGCTGACATATCCATTGTCGAACCATTTGCTGTCACCTCGCAGTCCATATCTGCTGTCAGATTTTCGATTTCAGCGGCAACTTCATTACTGGTCATACTTCTTTTGTCTTTTAAAATGACATACATAGAAACGGCATTCGTTTCTGTATTTCCCATGGAACTCATCATACTTAAGCTGGAACCCAGCATGGCACCAACATCTTCCACATCTTCAAGGGTCTCGATACGGGTCATGACCTCATCTGAAACTGCAACAGCCTCATCAAAAGTCGCCTCGTCATCCAGGGCTACTGAAACTGAAATCTGAGTGGAATCTGTCGTTCCCATAAACTCCATACCCCTTGAGAGAATAAGGGCAGAACTTCCTATTAAAGCTGCTGTTACAACGCCTAAGACAATAGCCTTATGTTTTAAAGACCACCGAAGTGCTTTGGCATAGGAACCAATCATACGGTCAAATAACGGAAAAGCCTTTTCTGTTGTATTCGTAAGCATCTTGGATGACAGCATCGGCACAACGGTCAATGCAACCACCAGGCTGGCCAGTAAGGAATAGGCAATGGTCAATACCAGATCCACAAAAAGCTGTCTTGTAATACCGTCTGTAAATATAATTGGTGCCCAGATACAGATGGTTGTCAATGTAGATGCAATAATTGCACCCATAACCTGTTTGGCCCCCTGAACTGCTGCCCTTTTAACCGGCACACCTTCGCCTCTCAAACGATAGATATTCTCAATAACTACGATAGAGTTATCCACCAGCATACCGACACCCAGTGCCAGACCGGACAGGGATATAATATTCATCGTAACTCCGGAGAAATACATAAGTGTAATGGCAAAGAGGACGCTGAATGGAATAGAGATAGCAACAATGAATGTTGGCCGTACATCCTTAAGGAACAGGAACAGGACGATAATTGCCAGCAAAGCACCAAAAATCAAATTCGATAAAACCGACTGGATAACCATATCAATATAAATCCCCTGGTCCATTAATGGTGTCATTTCCACACCATACTCTGCCGCTTTTCCGGAGGCCATATATTCACGTATACGCCGTGCCACATCCGCTGTAGAATAACCATTCTGTTTCTCCACCGATACGAGGATGGCCGGTGCACCATTCATCTTTGTATAAACTTCATCACTGTTATTAACCAGTGCAATATCTGCAATATCTTTCAGATAAACCGTTCCTAAATCCTGACTGGACAAATCCATGATGACAAGATTTTCAATATCTTCAATACTGGTCAGCTTGTCACCAACACGAACCATATAATCCCTGCCATCTTCAGCAATATAACCTGCCGGCATGGAGAAGTTCTGAGCTGTCAGAATACCTTTGACCATATCTTTGGTAAGGGCTTTTCGAATATCTGAACTTTCAAGGGTTGTATCTCTTGTTGTATTCAGCTGGCTCTGAGCATCTTCCAGCTGGGTTTCTCCCATAACAAGCTGTGCCTCTGCCGTACTCATTTCAACCGTTGCCAGAGCTTTGTTCTTACTCAGCTCCTCTGCCGCCTGAGCCAATGTCATCTTACCGGAAGATACCTGTTCTTCTGCCTGGGCAATGGCAGTACGTCCTTCCGAAATCGCTGCTTTTCCCGTACTAATCTGGGTTTTCATCTCATTTATAGCATCGCTCTGGGATTCAAAGGCCGTTCTTAATAAAGCCAGCTCTGCCAGCCTTGCTGCCACATTCTCAGATTCTGTTGTAAAACTTGTAATTGATGCATCTATTGTTGCAATTTCTTCCGGAATCTGTGCCTTTCTTGCATCAATGGCGCTTATCTGACTGTTCACATCAGCCAGCTGACTGTTTAATGCATCCAACTGGGTCTGTTTTTCCTCCGGTGTGAGTTCTGTATTTCCCTCAAGCTGGGTAATTGCAGCTTCCAGCTGGGTTCTGGTTCCAAGCAGTGCGTCATAAGCGGCCTGTCCTTCTGCGGACTCAAGGCCCTGCTGCTCGGTCACAAGGGCTTCTCTCTGTGCTCCCAGAGCCGTAAGCTGTGCAGCATACTGCTCTGCCAGGGCATTCAATTCACCTTCCTGCCCCTGCAATGCCTGATACTCATTCTCTGCTGCTGTAATGACGGCTTCCATCTGAAGCAGCTGGGTTTCTTTTTCATCCAGCTGGGCCTTCTGAGCAGCAATCTCACTTTCTCCAGAGGATAATTCAGAGCGGGCAGCATCTAACTGGGACTCGGCACTTGCCAGCTGTCCCATCGCCTGCTGTTTACCGCTTTCGAGCTGGGCCTTACCATCGGCAAGCTGAGATCTTGCTGCATCCAGTTCTCCCTGGGCCTCATCAAAACCTTCATTTATTTTACCGGTAATCCGGTCATTTAACTGATTAATTTTTTCTTCACTTAATATAACCTGAACAGAGGATTCTATAAGTCCGGATGCACTGACCGAAGCCACACCATCCATACTATTAAGGTCTGCACTTATCTTTTCATTGTAAATCTCACTGACTTCTTCCGTCGTCATTCCTTCGCCGGAAACAGCTGCCATCATAACCGGCATCATATCCGGATTAATCTTCATGATAATCGGCGTACCGACTTCATCCGGCCAATAGGAACCAATCAAATCCAGACTTTCCCGAATCTCAATGGTTGCCGAATCCATGTTGGCGCTTGTGTTAAACTCAAGAACAACCATGGAATAATTTTCACTGGATGTTGAAGAAACATGTTTAATATTACTGACGGTTGCCATCGAAGATTCTATGGGTTCTGTCACCACCATCTCCACCTGTTCCGGACTGGCACCCTGATAGGTTGTCATGACAATCGCATATGGAAAATTCATACTTGGAAGCAAATCCGTTGACAGCTTTGAAAAAGAAACAAAGCCAAGAATAATTACAATAATAACCGCTACAATGACTGTGTATGGTCTTTTTACGCTAAAACGCGGCATCCCTTTATCCTCCTTAATTAAGACATCCCCTGATGTTGTTAAATTTTGGCCGACCGACTGGTCAGTCACAGAAAAGATTATACCAATTAATGCAAAACATTGCAATATTTTCACCAGAACAAATTCGTATGGAAGGGAATATGGCAAATTTGTCCATTGGAGGTTAAATCATCAAATTACAAAGCGCATATATCCTTAGATAGATTCATTGAACATATAACTCCTAGATAAGTGAAAAGTATATTATATACACAAAGGACTTAAAAAAGCAGCTGAGAAGTTTTTTATTTCCACTCAGGGTATGAGTAAAACTATTATTAATCTTGAATTTGCACCTTATGGATGCCCGCATATTCATGGACGAGCCAATGAATATAGAAATATAGTTATCGACTTCCTCGTTTATAATGATTTTTATAGCAAAAAAGGACCACTCCGGGGTCCTTTTTTGTACATTCTTAAATAAATTTTATTGCACTGGCAATCATCTCTACTGTGCCATCAATTCCAAATCTGGAACTTGAAATCGACATGTGGTAAGAATCACTTCTTCCCCACTTAACATCACTATAATAGTTATGATAGCTTGCACGTCGTTTATCAATCTTATTCATCAGACTCTCCGCACGCTTCCGGTCAATATTCTGACGCTTCATAATACGTTCTATCCTGTCTTCTTTATCACCGTGGATAAAGATGGAAATCATCCCTTCTGTATTCTCCAGAATAGATTCTGCACATCGTCCGATAAAGACACAGGAACCTTCTGCTGCCAGTTTCTGAATCGTACGGCTTTGCATAAAGAACAGACTGTCATTGGTCAGATAATCCATAGATGTCATCATTGCAGCATCGGCTGTCGGATTACCGGAACAGAAACCGTTTAAAATCCAGCTGGTACGCTTCTCGTCCGCATTCTCAAATAAAGACTGAGCAAGTCCTGAATCGACGGCTGTCTGCTTTAACAGCACCTTATCATAACATGGAATCCCCAGTTTCTCTGCTAATTTTTCACCAATCTCACGGCCACCACTGCCGTATTCACGCCCAATACAAATAATCTTTTTTTCTGCCATAATGAACTCCCCTTCCGTCGAATATTACGAAATATAGCTTTGTGCCCATTTACCCTGTTTGTAGAAAAAGCAGGATAAAACTGTAGCGATGGACCAGCCAATCGGCCAGGACATCCAGATACCGTTTACTCCCATTATAGATGCCAATATGTAAGACAAAACCACTCGCAGGATTAAATCCGTAAAGGTGGCAGCCATAAAGGAACGCATAGCCCCGGCACCTCTGAGCACGCCATCCGCAATTAATTTAATAGAAATCACAAAATAGAATGGTGATACAATCCGCAGGAAGGTGATACCTGTACTCAATGCCACTTCCGACGCATCTCCACTCATAAATAATTGTATCACATTCTGGCCAAAAATAAAGAACACAATGAAAAATGGAACCGCTGTGAGCAGGGCCATTTTTGCTCCCGCACCAAAACCTTTTTTAGCACGCTCCACCTTACCCCCGCCTAAATTCTGGGCTGTGAAACTGGACACACCATTTCCCAGGGTTGTAAAACAGGTAATACTGAAAGTATTCAACTTAATTGCCGCTGAATATCCGGCAATAACCGAAGAGCCGAAGGAATTGACCAGACTCTGTATGAAAATATTTCCTACGGAAATAAAACTCTGCTGTAAAATACTTGGAATCGCTATTAAACTGATTCTTCGTAACATTTTCCAGGAAAACATTTCAAATTTCTCTGTCGTTTTCACAGTTTTTAACCTTTTTACCAGGGTAATTAATGCCAGTAAACAAGCCACACCCTGGGC
The DNA here is from genome assembly GCA_009929615.1 of Clostridia bacterium. Taxonomy (GTDB): domain Bacteria; phylum Bacillota; class Clostridia; order Lachnospirales; family Lachnospiraceae; genus Frisingicoccus. The sequence continues at coordinate 27,294 of SAAB01000008.1, forward strand.
AATAAACGTAGCCCATGCTACACCGGCAACGCCCCAGTGAAAACCTGCTACAAACCAGATGTCCAAGGCAATATTTCCAAGGGAAGACCCGATTAAAAAATATAATGGCGTTTTGGAATCCCCAAGAGAAGTGAATATTCCCGTTGCCACATTGTAAAGAAAGAGGAATAAAAAGCCGCCTACATAAATCCGAAGGTATAAGGCTCCGTCAGAGAAAATATTTGTTGGTGTATTAATAAGATTCATCAGGGCCTTTGTCCCCAGCAGACCACCGACCGTCAATATTGCTGAGAGAACAACCGAAGCCAGCATCGTTGTACATACAGCTGTCTTCATTTTTCCGTATTCCTTTGCCCCGAAAAACTGGGATATGACCACAGAACAGCCGATGTTGCTGCCCACTGCAATGGCCATAAAAATCATGGTAATAGGATAGGAAGCTCCAACCGCCGCCAGAGCATTCTCCCCGGCAAACTTTCCGGCAATGACACTGTCTGCAATATTATAAAGCTGCTGAAAAACCACACTGATAAACATTGGAATTGTAAATCTCCAAAGTACCGCCTGAGGATTTCCCTCTGTCAAATCTTTAATCATGTTCTATTCCCTCATTCTTTTTTATTGTTTTTACGTCCGAAAGGGATTATACTATACAAAATATAATAAATAAAATCAATGAATTCTATAGAGTCCATTGATTTTGTATATGGAGGTTATTATGTCTGTAAGTTTTGACTTTTATCGTACATTTTATTACGTAGGAAAATATAAAAATATCACAGCCGCGGCCAAAGCACTCTATGTCACCCAGCCTACAGTAACTCACGCCATACAGGCCTTGGAACGGGAGCTGGACTGCCGGCTTTTTACCCGCTCCCAAAAAGGAGTGGATTTCACACCGGAAGGGCGTAAACTCTATGAAAGTGTGGCCTCTGCCTGTGAAACTATCTTTGAAGCAGAAGCCGGTCTGGAAGCCGTTAAAAATCTCTCAGAAGGTTTTGTTACCATTGGTGCCAGTGAAACAACCCTGCATCATTTTCTAATGCCTCTGTTGGTTTATTTCCGTCGAAAACACCCGGGTATCCGCTTAAAACTTTTTAATTCCAATACCCCGGAGATGCTGCATGGTATATTGACAGGACACATGGATTTCGCCATTTTGGTTGTCGATAACGACTACCACCACGAGGAATTAGACGTTACCCATCTGACAGATTTTCAGGATATCATCGTAGCAGGCAATGAATTCAGTGCCCTGAAAGGGCGACCGGTAACATTAAAGGAAATATCCTCCTATCCTCTTGTTTCCCTGACCAAAGAAACCATGACCCATCATTTTTTTGGAGAAGTCTTTGCGAAAAACCATTTAACGCTGGACCCGGATATTGAATTAGCTACAACTGATTTAATCGTCCCTATGGTGGAAAATGGTCTTGGCATCGGCCTTGTTCCCGAATTCTTCGCTCAGGAAGCATTGCAGCAGAAACGCATTTTCCAGCTCCATATAAAAGAGCAGATTCCACGTCGTGAAATCTGCCTGATTCAAAAGAAAAAGACCTCTCCGTCTATTGCCGGAGAAGCCTTTATTCAGTGTCTTTTGTCAGATAATCGATGAGTTCTTCAATGCCCTCACCGTTCATACTGCATATTTTAAAAATAGGATTGGCACCTGCTAACGCCAGATTCTTTTCAGCTCTGACCAGCTGGGATTCATCCTTAATCAAATCGCTTTTTGTGATAACCCCTACCATAGGTCTCTGAAACATCGCCTGAAGTCCCGGCGGCAGGGTAAAGGTCATATCCGTTGGGTCATGGAGCAGAAGCACGATATCCGCTTCCATGGACGTCACTGCCAATGCCTGATAAAACTGACGACGTTCCACATATTCCCCGGGGGTATCTATAATATTTCCCGTCACTTCCAGTGCCTGGGTCTTCTTATACTTAATTGACTGATTTGTCAGATACTGGCACAGGGTTGTTTTTCCACAAGCAACCTTGCCAATTAACATTAATTTTTTCATGTCCCGCCTCCACCTTAAGTCCGTGTAATCGGTGACACATCAAAACCAAGAACATTGGCCAGTGTATCATTGACTGCAATCAACGCAGCTTCTACACTGGATACATCACCACAGATAACCAGTGAGCCACTGAAACGGTCTACAAAAACAATATCTACCGCAGCAGCCTTTGTTGCCACATCCGCACCAATAATTGCTGCTTCACTTGGCGTGATGGTCATAATACCTAACGCACCACGGTTCTCTGTGATAACACCCAGTTTAGAATACAAATCCTCTTTCGGATTGGCAATCAAATGGGCCATGGTCGTCTGCTTACCAGGTACAAACTCCTGGATAATTCTCTGTTTTCCTTCGTTCATAAAACCTTCCATAAACTTCACCTACATCAGGCTTTCAAAAATTTCAGGACGCGGACTTGGAATAACCACACTGGACACAAGAAGTCCGTTATTCTTCCCCTCTTCACTTCCAGCTTCAACAGAAGCTTTTACAGAAGCCACATCTCCGGTCATAACAACAAAAGATTTACCACCAAGGCCTGTGCCAAGGCGTACATCCAGTAAGGTTACATTTGCTGCCTTAACGGCGGCATCTGCACCATAAACTGCGGCTGTAATACTGAAGAACTCCATAACACCAATGGCTCCTCTTTCGTGGAAATCGGTTGCCTGATTAATGGCTTCAATAACCTGAGGATGTACTCTTGGAATAACAGTGGAATCCACAACATGACTTTCACCAATGGACATACCTGCATCCAATGAAGCCTTAACAGCTGCAACCTCACCTGTAAATAATATACTATATTTTCCCGGACAAACCGGTTTCGCAAAGGTCAGTTCAACCTGGGCTGCTTTTAAAATAGCATCCGCTGCTTCAACACCCTTTGCAATACTGTTCAGTTCAAGAAAACCTACAGTTTCTATCATAGCCATCAACCTGCCCTTTCAATCACGATTCGTTTTCCAACAGATGTTACTTTGCCGGAAATACTCGCATGAATATTTGCACCCATAGCACCTTCCGGTATAGCTGCAATCAACTGACCTTCTGTCACCATGTCTCCCACCTGAACAACCGGCTGAGACGGTGCACCAATGTGCATGCTGACAGGAATCTCCACCTTATCCGGGGTCCCTTCCTTTAGGTCGTCAATCTTTAAGTCATACCATGGCAGCACGCCAACGCGGGCAGCCACCCGGCCTGCCGGAATCTTTCGTCCCTCCCGGTTTTTATCTGCCACATAGACAGTGTCTTCCTTCGTGTACCTGATTCCTGCTTCTCTAAGAGCACCTTTAATTACCTGATTTACCCGTTTCGGCTGTAAGCCCATCGGACAGGCATAATCTTCACAAATACCACATTCGCAGCAGAGAGCTGCATTCTGGATATCCTTATCATCTAAAATAGTCGAAACTTCTCCGGCCATTCCCAGCTTTCGCATGATTCTATTTGGATACAGCGGATGTCCAAGTAAATGTCTTGGACACATATCCGTACAAAAACTGCATTGAATACAGGCTGATTTTGCACGATTAAACATATGGCGAAGAGAAATCTGAGTCTTGGCAGCAATAGCTCCATCTTCAGGAAGAACGAGAATACCGGAGGTTGTCTTCGTAACAACCGCGTCCTTCGCCTCTTCCATCGTCATCCTTGCACCCATCATAGGGCCACCGGATACAATAAAGTATCTGGATTTCTTTGGACCGCCTGCCAGTTGGATACAGTCCTCATAGGATGTTCCAATCGGCACATGAAGCACTGTTGGCTGTTTCACCTCACCGGTAACCGTCAGATATTTACCTGTAAAGCTTTTGCCCTCCATCGCATCACAGATGCCAAGCATGGTTGCAACATTGGAAACAACACAGCCCACATCTAATGGTATGCCTGCCGGAGGAACAACACGGCCTGTCACTTCATAAACCATGGTCTGCTCATCACCTGCCGGATAAAAGCTATCCATCTTTGCCAGTTCAACTTTTGATTTCTGCTGTTTTAAAACTTTTTCCAAAGCTTTAATCTCTTCCGTATAGGTCTTCTTCAAAGCAATACGGCAGTACTTAGCTCCAAGCATCTCACCAACAGCCTCTATGGCCTTAAGAACCTGTTCCCCCATATGTTTCATGATATATCGGTCTGTACGAAGCAGGGGTTCACACTCAGCGCCATTAATAATTAAATATTCTACCGGTCCGCCTGCGTACTTAACGTGGGTCGGAAATCCCGCACCACCGCAGCCGACAATGCCAGCTTCTTTTATACAATTCAATAAATCCACGGGTTCACTTCCTGTTCTTATTTTTTAGCTTTCATAATCTCCATGGAGTCTATGATACCTACGATTGCGCTATCTACCGGAATATCTTCTTTTCCGGCGGCACGGCGAGCTGTACTTCCTGTAACAACAAGTACATCCTCACCTACACCGGCTCCAACCATATCTGCTGCCACAAAAACATCCCCTTTATTCTGGGCTGTTTCTGTTTCCTTAACGATCATCAGCTTCTGTCCGTTTAAGGCATCCTGTTTTTTTGTTGCCCATACATGTCCTATTACTCTACAAATAAGCATACAAGTCCCCCTAAACGATTTCTATCTCTTTGTGTCCGGCTTTAATAATATCTTTAGCGGCCGGAGTAATAATTGTTCCTTTGGCAAAACGAAGTGTTCCGCAGCTGCAGCTGCCGATATATTCCTTTGCCATCTTTTCTGTCACTACTTTCTCCCGTATAATGTCATCACAGCACTTCTGGGAAACTGCAGGGACTTTTGTATTCAAGGCTGAATCAGAACAGCATTTTTCCTCTTCTAAGACAGCACAAACATTCTTTACAACTTCACTGATTAACTGTTCCATATTCATTGCCGACATCCCCTTACTTTCACACGGCATACCATACAGAATAAAAGCTTCTGTACCTACACGGTAACCGCAGGCATTGGCTTCATCAAAGTCAATATGCATGGCCGGAGCAAATTTCTCATTGACACGAATCGGCACATCTTCAAAAATCACCTTTCGGTCACTTAAAACCTCTACCCGAACCTTATCACCATCCGAAACACCATATTCTACCGCATCCTGAGGACGCATATGAATATGATTTCTGGCTATGATGACACTGCCATTGGCTTTTATCTCTCCATGAGAGCCAATAATCATCACATCGGATGCCCCTTCCAGATTGCCCGATAAGTTTACCGGAGCTTTCACTCCGAGCTTACGGCAGTCCGTCTGAGACAGTTCTACCTGAACCGCTCCTCTGGCGGGTCCAAGAACAGCAACATTCTCCACACAGCCATCTTTTGTTACCAGTTTGACTCTTTGCTCACTCAGATACTCTCCCGGCTGGGACAAATCACGACGTTTTTTCAACGTCGCACCCTTTCCGAAAAGTGCTTCAATGGCGGCTTGTGTCAAATGAACATGGCAGCCGGATGCTTCGATGAGAATCTTCTTTTTTTCTACATTCATCTTCCACTGCCTCCCTCATAATAACCTGCCAGCCATCGACAGAATACAATATATACACCACTGCTCATACGGTTCAGATATTGAATAATATCCGGCCTTTCCACAGTGCCATCCACCGCCGTAAAGGCATGGGCAGCCGAAAGTTCCGTTTCCCGGACTTTCGTCCGCAGACGGTTCAATGCCACTGCCATCTTTCCCATCTTATAAGATGGAATCGGGTGGTCTATACCCAGAAATTTCTTAGGATTATGAGAATGTTCCCGAATATCCCGGTCATTCATCCCTAAAAGTGTCATCGGTTCTAAAGGCTCATCCTTCACTTCCGCGCCAAGAATCTGGCGGGAATTTTCCAGAATATCACCCAAATCTTTAACCAATGGTTCACAGCCCGCGGCATCAGCCTCGGTCTGCAGACATATAATCTCCGCCTGCAGACTGTCTAAAAGCCCACGAAACTCAATTCTCGGATGGGTCTTTGGAACCAGAATATTCCCCCTCAAATGGGTCATATGTTCCGGTTTCTCACTATAGCCATCACCTGTCTGAGCATCAATATATGTATTCGCTCCATGTCCTGAAAGAGGTGTTCTGGTCATGACTTCCTGCTGTTTTTCCATATACACCAGAGTTATGCCCCTGTCTCGAAGATATTCCTTAGCCAGAGGGGTCACAAATACATCCGGTTCAACCTGATATTCAGTTGTACTTTCCGCAAGTGCCGCGGCTCTTAACATAGTTTCTGTCAATATCTTCATAACCAAACCTCTTTTTCAATTCCTGAATTCAGGGAATTATTTTAATGTAGGAAGGATATATTCTACTTCTTCGTGTGGTCTTGGAATTACATGAACACTTACTAATTCACCAACATTGGCTGCTGCTGCCGCACCTGCATCTGTTGCTGCTTTAACAGCGCCTACATCACCACGTACCATAACGGTTACAAGACCGCCACCAACATGTACTTTACCAATTAATGTTACGTTTGCTGCCTTAACCATTGCATCGGCTGCCTCAATAGAACCTACTAAACCTTTTGTTTCAATCATTCCTAAAGCCTGTACTACATCTGCCATAATAATTGCCTCCTTAAATTAAATACGTTTTTTTCGCGTTTTTATGTTTTATATTATATATCATCATTCGCCTTTTAAAAAGGGAATAATCAACCTTTTAAACGAGCCAATACCGCACGGGTAATTGCCTCCACATCTTCTGCGGTTAATCCGCCATCATTTGATGTGCTGTTTGCCGGACCTGGCTGATATGCCACCGTGTCCGCCACTGGAACATTATATTTCTTCCGGATATCCGAAAGTTCTGTCACACCGCAGGCTACCCGGCGGATGTTAATCAGATTCATTGGTGTAATATTGTCGGAAGTTGCACTGCCGCCTACGGCTCCACATCCTAATGTCAATGCCGGAGCAAGATTGGTTGTTCCGCCGACACCGCCCAAAGCTCCCGGCGTATTCACAAGTAATCGTGATACTGGTTTCTTCAGGGCAAATTCCCGAATAACATCTGTATCTTCGGAATGGATAGTCATTGTATGACCGGCGCCTTCATTCTGAAGTATCTGAATACTTCGTTCACAGGCTTCCTGCCATCCTTCCTCAACGAAAAATGCCAGAATCGGACAAAGTTTTTCGCGGGTATAAGGATTTCGCTTGGATACTTCTGTCTGTCTGGATACGAGGACTCTTGTTCCCTTTGGAATCTGAATACCTGCCATATCAGCAATCGCCTGAGCTGATTTTCCGACAATCTTAGGATTCATCGTTCCATTATCTCTAAGAATAAAGCCTGCAACCTTTGCTGTCTGAGCTTCATCCATAAAATAACCACCCTGACGTTTTACTTCTTCAACAACCTGCTTTTCAATACATCTTTCAGTCACAATGGACTGTTCCGATGCGCAAATCGTTCCGTTATCGAAGGTCTTGCTATCGAAAATCCGTCGAACAGCCTGAGGTATATTGGCTGAACGTTCAATAAAGGATGGGCCATTTCCCGGTCCTACTCCAATAGCCGAATTACCTGAACTATATGCGGCATGAACCATGGCCTCACCGCCAGTTGCAAGAATAACCCCGATATTCGGGTCCTTCAGCAGTGTGTCTGTCGCCTCAAGAGTTGTCAGCTGAATCACACCGATTAATCCTTCAGGAACACCTGCCTTACGGGCCGCCTCCTGAATCACCTTCACTGTTTCTAAAATACATTTTTTAGCTCCCGGATGAGGGCTGATAACAATACCGTTACCCGCTTTCAAAGAAATGAGGGTTTTATACATAACGGTTGATGTTGGGTTGGTCGATGGAATTAATGCGGCAATAACGCCCATCGGTACACCGACTTCCATAATGCCTTTCTCCCCATCTTCCCGAATCACACCAATGGTTTTCATATCTTTGATGGATTCATAAGTAATGGTACTTCCAAGAAGATTTTTTAACACCTTATCCTGCCAGATACCGAAACCGGTCTCTTCAACAGCCATCTTGGCCAGCTTCTCCGCATTGGCTGCACAGGCTTCAGCAATCGCTTTCACGATACCGTCAACCCGGCGCTGGTCAAAAGTGGAAAATTCTTCCTGGGCCTTTTTTGCATTGCGAATCAAATCCCTGACTTCCTGAATTGACTGCAAGTCCATATCAAGTCCCATATATATTCTCCTTTCCAGTAACACTCTAATAATTTAAAGGGTCGTCTGCTATCTTATTTACCGTTTCTGCAAAGGCTTCACAAGCAGCTTTGCAAGCGGCCTGGTCCCCTGTCAGAAGACCTCCGGCAAAGTTCGTTTCAGACGGTGGTCCATAAAAAACTTTCATTTCTACCTGGGCTGCTTTTAAGGCAGCATCCAAGCCAACCATCGCTTCCATAGGCGGTGCAATCAGGTAAGCCATGGCCGTTCCTTCCGGAACTCCGGCCCCCGCTGATAGATAACTTCCCGTTCTGGAAATACACTGTGCAAAGTAAAGGATGGAATCATCGCTGTTTGCACTGTAAAAGCAGGCATCTCTTTCAATATAGCTAATCGCCGCTTCCAGACCGCTTCGCACTTCTGCCGGATTCCTTCCGGCAAGAATGCCTATAAATTCCCCTGCCAGCTTTGTACTTGCATTGGCCGCTCCGGCATACATACTCTTTGCATAGGCCACCCGGACTTCCGCTTTCTTCGTCGCTTCATCCAGAGCTGCATAGGATACATCATCGCAATCCGTTGTTATAAGACCAAGACTTCGCTCATCCGGTTGAAGCTCCAAGGCTTTTCTGAGCATCGGGTCCGCATTTGGTATCATCTTGACACTGAGAACGGTTGTTTTTATCGGATCATATTTCATCTTCCGTCCTCCTATTTCTTCAATTCAACGCCACTGGCCTTTGCATCAAGAATCTTTTGAATAACGTCAACGATATAGGCACCTGCTTCAACCGCCGGAATACCCCGGGCATGGATATTGGAAACAACGGTTCGTCTCGCTTCCGGCATACCCACCGTCGCTTTATAAGCGATGTAGGCACTCATACTCTCTGCCGTCGCTAATCCGGGCCGCTCACCGATAAGTACGCAGGTCACCGCTGCATTCAAAGCTTCGGATACCTGGTCCATGGCTGCCACACGTCCATTCTTTACAAAGAATGGTGTTCCGACTTTCAGGCCCTTCGCCTGAAGTCCTTCCATAATAACCGGAAGAATATTTTCAAGATTGGCTTCGATGGCCGTTGATGACAAGCCATCCGAAGCATAAATCTGAACATCCACATCATGAAGACACTTGGAACGAAGCTCATCCATAGTCTCCGGTGAAAATACCCTGCCCAAATCCGGCCGGGTCAAAAACTGGGTTTTATCCGTACACCGGGTTTCTAAAGTAAAAAGTCCCATGCGGTCTAAAAGCCCCTGACTTACATCCATAAATACGGCATCTCTTGCCGCCGCATGGTCTGCACGAAGAGTCAGCATCGTCCGGGTTTTTAATCTCGGCCCACAGTTGCCCACACCAATTCTGGCAGGTGTTCTGGCCATCATCCGTTCCAGGCCCTCACTGTCCTCAATATGGTCCAGCAGCGGCACTGCACGAACTTCCTTCGATGTAATATCGCCAACGCCTTCTAAGGCCTGCACCGGGCGGTCGCCTCTGGATTCATGACACTTTGACTTCGGTGGTTTCTTTTCAGATAAGACCGGTTTTACCGCAGTCTCTATCGTCTGGGGTGCTGAGACCGGAGTATCATTCTTCATGCTTTGAAGCACTGCATCTGCAATAGCATCAATCTGGCTTTGTGTTAACATCCGCATCCTCCCCCTTATCTTCGTTTAAGGAATATGGTCGGATCTCCTGCACGCTCCGTGAGTCGTCCATTTTCCATAATTCCCATCTTCTCCAACCAGACTTCAAATTCTCTGATTGGACGTTTCCCTAGAGTTTCCCGTACCGCATTCACATCGTGATAGGCATTGGTCTGATAATTCAGCATAATATCATCACTGCCCGGTACACCTAATATGTAATTCACCCCGGCACTTCCGAGAAGTAGTGCAAGGTTCTCAATATCGTTCTGGTCTGCCTGCATATGATTCGTATAACAGCAGTCACATCCCATCGGCACGCCGGAAAGTTTTGCCATAAAATGGTCCTCAAGTCCGGCACGAATAACCTGCTTGCTATCATATAAATATTCAGGTCCGATAAAGCCGACAACCGTATTCACCATAAATGGTGCGAATTCTCTGGCATAGCCATAACATCTGGCCTCCATCGTCACCTGGTCAGCACCGAAATGGGCATCGGAAGAAAGTTCTGAACCCTGTCCCGTTTCAAAATACATCACATTCGGTCCAAGGGCTGTCCCCTGTCTGCGAAGGAGTTCTTTCGCTTCCCGAATGGTATCTGTGGTGAATCCAAAGGCTCTGTTGCCTTTTTCACTTCCAGCAATGGACTGAAAAATCATGTCACAGGGAGCACCCTGTTTCACAGCTTCAATCTGGGTTGTTATATGTCCTAAAACACAAATCTGTGTTGGAATATCAAATTTATTCTTTACTTCATCAAAGCGGCGAAGAACTTCTGCAAGGCTTGATACGGTATCATTTACCGGATTTAAACCGATGAGTGCATCACCACAGCCATAGCTCAAACCTTCAAAAAGAGAAGCTGTAATACCCTCCACATTATCTGTCGTATGATTTGGCTGAAGCCGTGTCGCCATAGTTCCTCGAAGACCTATCGTCGTATTACATCTGGCCGGAACTTGTATCTTCTGGGCTCCGTAAATCAAATCGAGATTGGTCATGAGTTTTGCAACACCTGCCACCGTTTCACTGGTCAGGGCTCTTGACATATCCCGAATCTGTCCTTCTGTTGTAGAATAGCTGAGAATCCATTCCCTCAAATCACTGACCGTCCAGTTTTTTATCTTATTATATAGTGTTTCATTAATGCTATCCTGATTTAACCGGGTAACATCATCTTCTTCATAAGGGACTACCGGATTCTCTCTCAGGTCCTTAATAAGCATCTCAGAAAGAACTTCTTTGGCAGCGACCCTCTCCAAATCGGATTCAGCGGCAACCCCGGCAAGAATGTCTCCGGACTTTTCCTCATTGGCCTTCGCCAATACTTCCTTTACGGAATCAAATTTGAAAGTTTGTCCTCCTAATATTGTTTGATATGCCATAATGCACCACCTTATCCAAATATTAATGTCTTAACCACAACCGGAATAACAAGACCATCCACTAATGGTTTTCCCATGTCTACAAAGTCATTCTGGTCCACCTGGACCGAATCAATACAAATCACATCCCGGGGATGTCGGGTTTCAAGCCCCATCATCATCTGCCCTAAGGCCTTCGCCATATCACATTCCAATACGACAACCATCGGACTTCCCTCCGGAAGAACATCATCGAGAACCGACACCAGACAGGCGGCTAGCCGCTTGACTTCCATATAGGATGGGTCCGGCTTTCCTTTCATCGCAAGAATCAGCTGCTGACTGTCACTCTGACTCTGCATCCAGAGAAGCTTTTCTCTGAGTTCATCTTCAGCTCCGCCAAAGCAGGGTTCCTGCTCCTGGGCTGTTAACTTCAACACAGGAATATTCTTTAAAGGAAAAACATCCCTGTTATATGTAATCGTGCTGCCCGATACGGATGTGGTATAACTTCCCGCACCCACCACCGTCGCACGAATGGTTTCCTTCGCTTCAATCACATGAAAATCCGAAAACAAACGGCTCTGGCGAATCACCTCACCGAGAACAATTCCCATATCTCCATATTTTGTCCATGGTCCTTCCGGTGAATGATAGATGCAGTCCGCCACACCTCCGGAAAAACATACCGCCCGAATAGGCTTCACATATTCAAATTCTGTGCTGCCCGGTGTCGTAATTCTTCTTAAAAGACTACTCATATCACCTTCAAGCCACTGCTGTAACAGCTTCGCCATAGCTTCTGAAATTCTTTGAAGTTTGTTATAATCTCCTTCTTCACCAATCTCAATAGAAATACCTTCTGCAGCAGCAATCTGTTTAACACTGTCGCTTATATATTCTATACATCCGCTGGCATCTATCTTAACCAGCCGTCCACCAATATCCAGACAGCCTTTACCTATGACCTCTCCTGAATCGAAAAGCACAGCATTCGTCGTGCCTCCGCCAATATCCAGATTCACAACAGTACACTGATTATCCACAGAATACTGTCTGGCCCCGCTGCCCTTTCCAGCAATGATAGCCTCCAAATCCGGTCCTGCTGTCGAAACAACAAATTCTCCGGCGAAATCACTAAGTTCCCGAAGCACAATCTCCGAGTTTTCTTTTCTGGCTGATTCCCCGGTAATAATAACCGCCCCTGTCTGGGTATCCGCCGGACCATAACCAGCCTTGGCAAATTCTCCGGCAACAATGTCTCTGACCTTCTTACCATCAATCATCACCCTGTTCTCTAAGGGGGTCATATAAATGTCGCTTTTGTAAACGACCTCTTTATCCACAATAGCAATATGAGGCACAGCAAAATATCCGGCTGAATTTTTAAAGGTCAGCCGGCTGAAAATCACTTGTGTTGTTGAAGTTCCAATGTCTATTCCAACACTTAATATCGTTGATTCGTCCTTCATCTTCGCCTCACATTTTTGTACAAAAAATACTATTTATAACATTTTTGTCAAAAACTTCTAAATATGATTTCGTTTTAATGTCAATATTATACTATATAACCGAAATACATGCAACCACATAGCGGAAAGGATTTTACATTTCGACATTATGTAAAATCATATAAAATACTCAATCGTACCTTCCTGAGTGAGTTTTCTCGCTTCATTAAACAGCAAAACAGCCTCCCTGTCTTCCCAGGGTCCAAAGGCATAATCCTCCCAGGTTTCACGATTAAAATAATACCTCGGAATCACCCGGTTATGTGAAAAACATAAGCCCTTTAAAACAATAATATCCTTATTATTAAGGTCTTCTTCCTCATAATAAGGGTCAAAAACACGCATTCCTGCCTCTTCTTCACCGGTTATAAGCACATAGTGTCCGCCTTCCAGCAGCACCCGGACCACCGCAACACCGCCTCGGGCAAGGGCATCATCTATTCGACTTTCTTCCCCCAGAAATACACTCTTTCCTGAGAGATACTGGCTGGATATAGGCTGATGCCCAATATTTCCGTAACTGTTCAGCCAGTTGCTTAAAAACATCATTGCCGCACTGGAGGTTCCCCGCTTGCCCATGATTCCCTCAGAACCATAGGTATCCAGACTATAGAGCATAATATTCTTTATAACTTCCGGAGAAATCTCCTCTCTGGAAAATAAATAGCTGACTGCATTCAGCATTGTAGTTGGCCCACAGTCATATTCGGATAATTGATACCGCAGTGGATTTCTCATTTGAATCCCTCCTATAGATTTGAAAAAATCTGATACAAATATTTCAGGTTCTCCTCCGTATCCACATAAACATTCCCGTGGTCTGTCCCCAAAAACATCTGCTCCCCATCCTTATAAGCCAACAGTCTGGTAAAGGGCACCGGCTGCCAGCCTTCTTCACTTAAAGGCTGGGTCGAAAAAGTCACCCTTTCCCCAGTCTGAAGAAAGTAAAGGGATTTTGCATAATTCGTATGGATATACATCAATTCCCCATCATATATAAGAATATTTAACTTATTACCTTTAGACATAGATACAAAGATATCATCCATCAGGCGAAAACGCTCGTCTGCATTCAGTTCTCTCTTTGCTGATGCTTCTGCCCGGTTCATCTGCTCTGTAATATAAAGCAGAATCCGTTCACTGTCTGTATCCCCGGTCTGAATAGCCACATATTTATCCAGGGGCTTATATCCAAAAATAGTACCATTATGAACCAGCGTCCACCGTCTGCCTGAATTTGCTTTCATCGTGTAGGGATGGCAGTTCACATACTCTACATTACCAATGGTCGCATACCGGATGTGGGCCAGAGCATTTCTGCCTATAACAGGTGTTTTAAGACGTTCTTTAAGATAATCGCTCTTTATGGCCTCCATGGGCTCCTTCTCTATGGAAGCTTCACTGCCTTCCAGCAGTGCCAGTCCCCACCCATGAGGATGTTTATGACTATGACTGTAAAACTCCTTCAAATAATCATTAAGTTCACAGTATTTTTTTGAACAGCTTCCAAATATTTCGCACATAGGATTCTCCTTTTGTCTAAGTATACCACACATTGATAAATCAATAAAACCGGAGATTTAAGTGATATCCACTCAAGTCTCCGGTTTAACTTTATTCTGAAAATAATGGTGTTGAATAATATCTATCGCCTGTATCCGGAAGGAGGGCTACTATGGTTTTGCCTTTATTTTCCGGACGTTTTGCCAGTTGAATAGCTGCATGCAGTGCGGCACCGGAGGAAATTCCAACGAGCACGCCTTCGTGTTTTGCAATGAGCTTTCCTGTTACAAAAGCATCATCATTTTCTATAGTAATAATTTCATCATAAATCTTTGTATTTAAGACATCCGGCACAAATCCTGCACCGATACCCTGAATCTTATGTGGTCCGCCTTTTCCTTCAGAAAGTACTGGCGAACTTGCCGGCTCCATAGCCACAATCTTCACATCCGGATTCTTGGATTTTAAATACTCTCCAATACCTGTCAATGTACCGCCTGTACCGACACCGGCAACAAAAACATCTACGTTACCCTCGGTATCATTCCAAATCTCAGGTCCGGTTGTTGCTTTATGCATTGCCGGATTCGCCGGATTTACGAACTGACCGGGTACGAAGCTGTTTGGAATCTCTTTTGCCAGTTCATCCGCTTTTTCAATGGCGCCTTTCATGCCCTTCGCGCCTTCTGTGAGAACAATTTCTGCACCGTAAGCTTTTAAAATATTTCTTCTCTCAATGCTCATGGTTTCAGGCATAGTTAAAATAATCCGATATCCTTTCACCGCTGCTATAGATGCCAGTCCGATACCTGTATTTCCTGAGGTTGGCTCAATAATAACAGAGCCCTCTTTTAAAATCCCCTTCGCCTCAGCATCTTCAATCATGGCTTTGGCAATTCTGTCTTTGACACTTCCTGCCGGATTAAAATACTCTAACTTTACAAGAACTCTTGCTTCAAGTCCCAAGGCTTTTTCAATATTCGTAACTTCAACCAATGGTGTGTTTCCAATTAACTCCAATGCACTTTTATAAATCTTTCCCATATCTTTTCTCCTTTATTCCTACCGATTTACTATGATTATCTGTTGTTTTGTATTATACTCAGCTATTTCCTATTTGTCAAGTAGGTTTTAGGGGATTTGTCGAATTTTTTCTCTGAGTGGCAAAACCATCGGTGGAGATACGGACAATTCATCCATTCCCATATTTATAAATGTTTCTGTTAAACTCAAATCTGCACCCAGTTCTCCACATATGCCTACCCATATGCCCGCCTTATGTGCATTGTCGGCAACCAGCTGAAGTAATCGCAAAATCGCCGGATGATGAGGGTCAAAGAAATTATCGAGTTTTGTATTCTGACGGTCAATGGCCAGCGTATACTGGGATAAATCATTGGTTCCAATACTGAAAAAGTCCACTTCCTCTGCCAGCAAGTCGCTGATAACTGCTGCCGCCGGTGTTTCAATCATGATGCCCTCTTCCACATCGCCAAAGGAAACCCCTGCCTGTCTGAGTTCTTCCCGTACTTCAGCCGAAATCTCTTTAATGCGTCGAACCTCTTCTACAGAAATAATCATCGGATACATAATGGCAATATTTCCATAGGCACTGGCACGAAATAGAGCACGCAGCTGGGTTTTGAAAATGTCTTCCCGATCCAGACAGATACGAATTGCCCGATAACCCATAGCCGGATTCTCTTCTTTTTCTATATTAAAATAATCAATCTGTTTATCTGCACCAATATCCAGGGTTCGGATAATGACCTGCTTACCTGCCATTGTTTCTGCCACCGTCTTATAGATATGGAACTGTTCCTCCTCTGTCGGATAATGGTCCTTCTCTAAATATAGGAACTCGCTCCGAAAAAGACCGATACCGCCCGCATCATTTTGAAGGGCTGTCATCACATCAGATACATTACCCACGTTGGCATAGACCTTCACCTTTTTTCCGCTCCCGGTAATATTATCCTTGCCCCTTAATTCCTGAAGAAGTTTACGCTTATTTGCCTCTTCCTGGCATCTAGCCTGCATCTTCTCCAGAAAATCCGGTTCCGGTTCAATATAAAGACAGCCGGAAAACCCATCCAAAACCGCCATTTTCCCGTCGCAGTCCTCCGGAAAATCCAATCCAATCACTGCCGGAATATTCATAGTTCTTGCCAGAATCGCTGTATGGGAGTTGGCCGAACCATGTCGGGTTACAAAAGCCAGAATCTTTGATTTATCAAGCTGTACCGTTTCACTCGGTGCCAGGTCATCCGCCGCCAGAATAACGGAGGCATTCCGTTGAACACTGCTTTGACCCTGACCACTTAAAACAGATATCATCCTGTCCGATACATCTTTAATATCTGCTGCCCTTGCTTTCATATAATCGTTATCCATGGACTCAAAAAGAGTGGCAAAATTATCACTGGTCATAGCTACCGCATATTCTGCATTGACGTTCTGAGTCCGTATCATGTTGGTAATAGAATCCACAAAATCCAAATCTGCCAGCATCAACTGATGTACATGAAAAATCATAGCATCGGATTCACCTACTTCTGCCTGTGCTTTTTCATAAAGGACCTGAAGCTGTCTGACCGTTTCTTCACTGGCCTTTTCATAACGTCGAACTTCCTCTTCTGCATCACCGATATGCCTTCGCACGACTTTATTATCCTTTTTCTTAAGGACCTCAATCGGTCCTATAGCAATCCCGCCAAAAACGGATTTTCCTTCAATCTTTACCATCGTTTATCCTCCTTATGAGTAACAAACCTCGTCCAAAAACAGTCCCTGAGGCGGCAGCGTGATGCCGGCCTTTTCCCGGTCCTTTGTCCGAAATACTTCATTAATCGAATCTATTTCTCTATCTCCGGTACCTATTTCCACAAGAGTTCCTGCCATAATACGTACCATATGATATAAGAAGCCGTTACCATCAAAAATCAAATCAATTTCCCTGTCCTTTACTTCAATCTCTATGCTGTTTACCGTGCGAATCGTTGATTTATTCGTCTTTTTCACCGATGAAAAACCGATAAAATCATGTTCTCCCACCATTAAATCTGCTGCCTGTCTCATCAGTGTAAGGTCCAGTTTGTCAAAACAGTACCAGGTGTACTTTCGGTCAAAAACACAAGGCACATCCCCTGTAGCAATGCGATACACATATTTTTTTGACTTGGCATTTAACCGGCTGTGAAATCTTTCAGGCACATCTGATACATAGAGTACCCCAATATCCTGTGGCAGATACCGATTCAGATAATATTTCATCTCCCAGCATTTCATTTCACTGTCTGTATGGAAATTGGCCACCTGGCCCCGAGCATGGACGCCCGCATCGGTACGTCCTGAACCGATAAGCTCTATCGGTTCTTCACACATCTTTGTAAGAACTTCCTCTAATTTCCCCTGAATGGTTGTTCCTGTATTTTTTTTACCCAGACGCTGCCATCCATCATAGCGTCCTCCATCATACTCCATAAGTAATTGAATATTTCTCTTCATGATTTTCCCCTATTCTATTTTCTTCTATCCTAACAAAAAGAGCAGGGTATGTCTATATTATGCAACATCCCTGCCCCAAATTATTTATTGATATTTAAAACATTTTACCCAGTGTGGGTGTTCTTCATCCGCACCTATATTGATGCGTTCCGGCCGCTTTGTGTTGCAAACAGAACTTCTGGCTGTACATCTCTGATAGAAAGGACATCCTTCTCCCGACGCATCTTCCCTGCTCTGTTCCACATCTGTAATCTTCTGCTGCTTGCGTTCATCCGTTAAAATGGAATGGAACAGCAGCTGTGTATATGGATGTTTCGGGTCTTCATAAATCTCATCAACTTCTGCTTCTTCAACAATCTCGCCGAGATACATAACGATAACCCGGTTACAAAAATGCCGAACGATATTTAAGTCATGGGATATAAAAAGGTAAGTGAGCTGATGGGTTCGATGTAAGTCCAACAGCAGATTCAGCACCTGGGACTGGACCGTTACATCCAATGCCGATACGGGTTCATCAGCCACAATAAACTTGGAATTTAAGATTAATGCCCCGCCAATACTAATTCTCTGGCGCTGTCCTCCGGACAATTCACTCGGATATCTGTCTGCATAAGACGCATCCAAACCAACCTGTTCAAGCATTTGCTCTACCATAGCCTTACGCTTTGCTTTATCTCCAACCCCATGAACTTTTAGAGGTTCTTCCAGAATCCATCCAATCTTCTTCATTGGATTTAAAGAACTGTAAGGGTCCTGAAAAATCAGCTGCGGGTGTTTTTCCCTAATATCCAAAGTTCCTGTATAATTCTTATTCAAACCTACAATACATTTGGCAAGAGTAGATTTACCGCAGCCTGATTCTCCAACCAGACCTAAAATCTCTCCGCGTTTAATATAAAAATCCACATTCTGAAGAACGTGTTTATTCTCTTTCTTTCCAAACATTCCCCGGGCTTTGACCGAATAATAGGCATTCAGATTTTCCGCCTTCATGACAATCTCATCTTCTCTTGTGTCTTCCAAATTTCTTGGAATGGCTGCAATCAAATGCTTTGTATAATCATGCTTTGGATGATAAAGAACATCCTCCGTATAACCTGTTTCCACAATTTTTCCCTGATACATGACAATAACCTTCTGACAGATTTCCTTGACCACGTTTAAATCATGGGAAATAAATAAAATGGATGTATTCGCTTCCGCATGGATTTTCCTGAGAAGCTGCAGAATCTGAGCCTGTACGGTCACATCCAATGCCGTTGTCGGCTCATCGGCAATGAGCAGTTTCGGCCAGCAAATCATAGCCATGGCAATCATAACACGCTGCCTCATACCACCGGATAACTGGTGTGGATATTTCTCACAAAGCTCTTCCGGCTTCGGCAAACCTACATTCGCAAGTATCTCTACCGTCCGGCGATGAATTTCTTCATCGGGCATCGACGAATGAATCTTCAGGCTCTCACCAACCTGCCAGCCAATCTTTTTCACCGGATTCAGAGAAGTCATAGGCTCCTGAAAAACCATGGACATGTCATTTCCTTGAATCTGCGCCAGGTCCTCATCACTCATCTTCAGCAGGTCTTTTCCATTAAAAAGAATTTCCCCGCTCTGAATGGTGGCTTCCGGCTTTTCAAGGCCCATAATCGTCTGAACCGTCATACTTTTTCCGGAACCGGATTCTCCAACAATACCGATGATTTCACCGCTTCGAAGGGTAAAGCTTACGTTATCTACCACTGTATGCATCCCATTTTCTTCCGGAAAGCCAATGGTTAAATTTTTTACTTCTAAAAGTTTGTCACCCATTGCGTTCTCCTATCTCATCTGATGCACCCGAAGGCCTTCGCTAATCATACTGAATCCCAAAATAATCAGAACAATCATTATTCCGGGGAATATAGCGGACCAAGGGGCTGTCTGCAAATAGGACTGGGCATCTGAAAGCATCAGTCCAAGACTCGGTTCCGGCGGCTGAACCCCCAGACCCAGATAACTCATACTGGCCTCTGCCAATACAGCATTATTAAAACCTACAGTTGCCGATGTCAGCATACTGACCATGGCATTTGGCAGAATATGAACAAAAATAATTCTTAATTTGCCGGCGCCAAGCACCTGCGCACTTTTTACAAATTCTAATTCTTTATATCGAATAATTTCACTTCGTACAATTCTGGCAAAACTCGGAATAAACAATATTCCCAAAGCCAGAATAATATTATTCTTTCCCGGTCCTAAAAGACTGATAAAAATCAGTGCCAGAAGAATACTTGGGAAAGCACTTAACGCATCATTCAGACGCATAATAATTTCATCCAGCCAGTCCCCGAAAAAGCCGGTAATCGCACCGATAATCGTTCCGCAGACAACACCTATTACCACCGTGCATAAGGCTACGAAACAAGTCGTTCCCATGCCGTTCATAATCCTGCTCAGGATATCTCTGCCGAAATTATCATTGCCAAAGGGATGCGCCAGGGATGGGCCTGCATTTCTCAGCATCGCATTCATATCTGTTGGTCCATAGGGTGTCCAGAAATGCCCGATAACTGCCATCAGAATAACCAATGTCGTCAGAATTAATCCGATGGTTAAATTATAATTCCATTTCTTTTTCTTCATCATGTGCTCCTATTCTGTCCGCACCCTTGGGTCCACAAACTGATACAGCATATCTACAATAAAATTAATAACAATGACAAGCACTGTAATGTAAAGAACAACAGCCTGTACAATCGGATAATCTCTGTTTGTTATGGCCGTTACCAGAAGCCGTCCCATGCCGGTGACATTAAACACCTGTTCCACCACAATACTGCCTGCAAGAATCTCAGCGGCTACCATGGCGATAAATGTAATAACGGGAATCAGTGCATTCTGAAAAACGTGTATATATAATACTTTTTTCGTGCGGTTTCCTTTACTGTAAGCCGTACGAACATAGTCTTTTTTCACTTCACTAAGTACAGAATTTCTTAAAAACTTCACAACCATGGCAATCTTTGGAATAGCGATGGCAATGGCCGGAAAAATCAGATACTGTAAACATCTGCCCAGATTCTCCTGAGGCATGACAAATTTACCCGGCTGGAAAAATTTAAGAATCAATCCAAAAAAGAAAGTTATAATCATTCCCAGAAAGAAAGCAGGAATCGCCATCGTTATCTGGGTAAGCATATTAATCAAAGTATCTATCCAGGTTCCCTCTTTTCTCGCCGAAACAATGCCCAGCGGAATGGCCAGAACCAAAATAATAATAAAAGACATTACCGCCAAAAGGACGGTTACCGGAAGTCTCTGGTTTAAAAGGCTGCTTACCGGAACACCATCATACTGATAGGATTCACCAAAATCACCGGATAAAGCCCCTTTAAGCCATGACACATAGCGCTCAGGCAGGGGCTTATTCAGCCCCATCTCTTCCCTGAGAGCTTCAACCCGTTCCGGCGTTGCCGACGGTCCGAGCTTTGTTGTTGCAATATCCCCCGGAATGACAGAAAAGGCCACAAAAGTGACCATGGATACAAGTAACAAAGTTATAATGAGAGTTATTATTTTTTTTAGCATGTATTTCATGGTTTGTTTTGTGCCCTTTCTGCTCATCCTGAGATGAGATTATTTATTCAGTAAAATATACCAGTGCCATATCCTGGGCTGCACATGGATAGAATACATATCCAGCCAGTTTTTCATTTACGGCTACAAGGTTTGCCGGATCCTGTACATAGATGGATGCAGCATCTTCTGCCAGAATCATCTGGCATTCTTTATAAAGTTTAACTTTTTCCTCATCATCAATAGATGCCATAGCATCTGTATATGCTTTATCAAAATCAGCATTGTTATAATTTGTGAAGTTGTTGGATGCTGTACTTAAGTTTTTAGCTAACCAGCTGCTTGGAGATAATGTACCATCTACAGCAACAACCGTTGCTTCATAATCACGTCCAACATAAACCTGATCATACCATGTAGAGAATTCTACAGTATTAATCTGTGCTGTAATACCGATTTCTTTCAGATTTTCAACGATAACCTGAGCTGTGCTCTCATGTGGTGCATAGTTATTAGGTACGGTAATTGTAAATTCAAAACCGTCACCATAACCTGCTTCTGTAAGAAGAGCTTTCGCTTTCTCTAAATCTCTGGAATATACAGTTTCTGTTTCTTCGTTATAATATTTCTTAAATGCTGGAATCATATTCGTTCCAATCAGATGACTCTTGCCGCCGAAAAGAAAATCATTAATCATATCTTTATCTACAGCATAAGCTAAAGCCTGACGTACTCTGACATCGTTAAAAGGTTCTACAGCATTATTCAGGAACATACCCTGAACATAGTTTACACTGCCTTCCATGATGTTAAAGCCACTGCTCAATGTTTCAGCCTGATCTACAGTCAGATACTGGTATACATCCAGTGAACCTGCCTGAAGTTCTGTTAAAGCAGTATCTGCATCAGCAACAATCTTAAATTCGACTTTATCCAGATATGGAAGTTCTGCATTCCAGTAACCTTCATAAGCTTCTACAACAAAGCTCTGGCCCGGTGTAAAAGATACGAATTTAAAAGGACCTGTGCCGATTGGCTGAGTTTCAAAATTAGCTTCGTTACTCTGCGGAAGAATAGCCAGTGTCAGTGCGGAAAGGAATTCGGAATTTCCTTCTTTTAAATGCACTTCAACGGTCTTATCATCAACAACATCCACACTCTCTAAATTAGAAAATGCGGAGGATTCACCCTGAATCTCCGCATAGCGTTCAATCGAATATTTAATATCTTCCGTGGTGACTGCTGAGCCATCGTGGAAGGTGATTCCATCTCTCAATGTAAAGGTATAAACCTTTGCATCATCTGAAACCGTATACTCGCTTGCAACTGCAGGTATAAGGTCTCCGTTCTGATCAGCCTTTACAAGGCCTTCAAAGACATTGAATAAAACTTCCTTAGTTCCTGCGTACGCCATTTTGTGCGGGTCAAGACTATCCAAATCCTGAGCGATACCAACGGTTACTTCGCCGCCTTTTACAGCCGCTCCGCCAGCCTGTGCCTCAGTTTCTGTGGTCGTTGTTTCCGAAGAGTTCTTACTCTCTGCTGAAGCCTCGCCTCCCTTGCCGCCTCCACATGCGCAGAGTGCAACAGATACTACAAGTGTCATTACGCCTAAAAGAATCTTATTTGTTCTTTTTTTCATAATTGTCTCCCTCTCAATTAAGTAATTGCTCTCATTATTAAATTGTCCCCCTCATTTTATACGATTGATAAAAAAAAATCAATGGATTATTGATAAAAATACAAGAATTTATTATACTTGAAACATTAAAAGGAGGTCATACTATGACAGAAACAAACAGACTACCATTACGCTCCGATGTAGAAACTCAAAATACATGGGATTTATCCCCCCTTTTTGCCGATGAATCTGCTTTTCAGGCGGCTTTTAAAAGTGCAGTTGAAGCCATCCCTGTTTTAGCTGACTGGCGTGGACAAATCACCAAATCCGCAAAAAACCTGTTGGACTATCTCGTTGAAAAAGACCGTCAGGCTTTGAATATTGATGCCCTTTACAGTTACGCTTTTCAAATGTCCGACCAGGATACGGGAAATACCCGGGCTCAGGCCATGAAGGACCAGGCTCTAGGCCTTTATACCCGCTTTTTCTCAGCTATATCCTGGGAATCACCGGAAATTCTGACTTTAACACCCGAAGTTTTGAAAAACTACTATATAGAAGAAACAGGTCTTGAAAATTATCGTCACTTCCTTGAAGACACCCTCAGACAGAAGCCCCATACTCTTTCTGCTCCTGAAGAAGAAATACTGTCTCTGAGTGCGGATATGAGCTATGGTCCTCAGACAATTTTTAATATTTTTAATAACGCAGATTTGCATTTTCCCTCCATTGATGACGGGTCAGGTAATCTCGTAGAAATCACCCATGGACGTTTTATCACCCTGATGGAAAGTTCCAACCGTCAGGTCCGCAAAGACGCTTTTATGGGGCTTTATCACACCTATGAGTCCTTCAAAAACACCCTGGCTGCCACCTATAGTGCCAACGTCAAAAAGGAACTCTTTTTTACCAAAACAAGAAAATACGCTTCAACTATGGAAGCTCATCTGGATAACCACAATATTCCAACCACAGTTTATACCAGCCTCATTGATACGGTTCATGAATATTTGCCTGCCATGTACCGCTATGTCGAGCTGAGAAAAAAACTTTTAAATTTGGATGAACTTCATATGTATGATGTTTATACACCTATTGTTCACTATGATTCTCCGTATATTCCTTTTGGAAAAGCCAAAGATATGGTCCTTGACGGTCTTGTTCCATTGGGGCAGGATTATCTGGATAAACTTAAGGAAGGTTTTGACAACCGTTGGATAGATGTCTACGAAAATCAAGGTAAACGCAGCGGTGCCTATTCCACCTGTGTTTATGGCACCCACCCTTATGTACTATTAAACTATCAGGGAAATCTGGACAATGTTTTCACTCTGGCACATGAGATGGGCCATTCTCTCCATTCCTGTTATACAAACGAAAACCAGACCTATGTGAATTCCAACTATAATATTTTCGTAGCTGAAATTGCCTCTACCTGTAATGAATACCTGCTTATCAGCCATTTGCTTGAAACTTCGGAAAGTAAAGAAGAAAAGGCTTACCTGTTAAATCATCTGATGGACCAGTTCAAAGGAACCCTCTTCCGCCAGACCATGTTTGCTGAATTTGAAAAGATAACCCACGAAAAAGAAGCTGCCGGAGAACCTTTGACTTGTGATGTTTTATGCAGTATCTACAAAGAATTAAATCAGCTTTACTTTGGAGAAAACATGGTCATAGATGATGAAATTGCCATGGAATGGGCAAGAATCCCCCATTTTTACAGCCCATTTTATGTTTATCAGTATGCCACCGGCATCTCTGCCGCTATTGCTTTCGGCACAAAAATCCTTGCAAAGGAACCGGGTGCTCTGGAAAATTACAAAAAATTTCTGAGCAGTGGATGCTCTGTAGACTGCATGGATTTGCTCAAAGACTGTGGTGTAGATATGACAACCGGGGAGCCTGTAAAGGCCGCTCTTAAGGTTTTTGAGAGTGCTATTGATAAATTGATTGAAATTTTTTGAAATGTGTTGGAAATTTTGTAAGATTTTACCAAAGATAAAATTTTTATAAATTTTTGATTGACTTTCCTCATTTTGGGAATATAATAAAACACATATTAAGACAAAGATGTCTTCAGATGGAACCAACCATCTTGAAGGCATCTTTTTTTTGTTTTAATCCGAAACATTTTCGGACAATCAAAAAAACATCTTTAAATTAAAATCGAGGAGGAAATCGTATGAAAAAGTTGGAAATGGTCATCAAACCTGAAAAACTGGAAAGTTTAAAAGCTATACTTGATGATTGTCAGGCAAACGGTGTCATGATTACAAACATTATGGGTTATGGTAATCAGAAAGGTTACACCCAGATGTATCGCGGTACTACATATTCCGTCAATCTCTTACCTAAGGTTAAAGTTGAAACGGTGGTGCCTGAAGATATTGCTGAAAAGATTATTGAAAAAGTAGTTGCTAAGATTACTACAGGTAATTACGGCGATGGTAAAATTTTCGTTTATGAAGTTGTTGACGCAGTTCGTATTCGTACAGGCGAACGTGGCGAAGAAGCTCTTTAAAATTTTAACGCAGATTATATTTACTCAGAAAAAGGAGGCTATACATTATGGAATATAATTTATTAGATATTGTGTGGACAATGCTGGCAGCATGTCTCGTTTACTTCATGCAGGCCGGCTTCGCTATGGTAGAAACTGGTTTTACCCGTGCAAAAAATGCAGGTAACATCGTTATGAAGAATATGATGGACTTCGTTATTGGTTCTATCGCATTTTTCCTTATCGGTTTTGCACTGATGTTTGGTCAGGGCAATGGATTCATTGGTTTATCCGGTTTCTTTAACCCTTACGGATTAGAAGCTTCCCTTCAGTCCGAACTCGGAATTGCACTTCCAATCGGTGTGTTCATGATTTTCCACACTGTATTCTGTGCAACCGCAGCTACTATCGTTTCCGGTGCAATGGCTGAACGTACAAAATTCTCAGCTTACTTAGCTTACAGTGCTTGTATCAGTATTTTCATTTACCCAATCACAGGTCACTGGATTTGGGGCGGCGGCTGGTTAAGTTCTATCGGTTTCCATGATTTTGCCGGTTCTACAGCAGTTCACTCCGTTGGTGGATGGTGTGCATTAATCGGTGCTGCAATCCTCGGACCTCGTATTGGAAAATACCGTGCTGACGGCAAACCAAATGCTATTCCAGGACACAGCTTACCACTCGGTGCTTTAGGAACATTTATTCTCTGGTTCTGCTGGTTTGGTTTCAACTGTGGTTCCACTACAGCTGCTACAACAGCACTTGGTGACATTGCTATGACAACAAACCTTGCAGCAGCCGCTTCAACATTAGTCGCTCTGTTCTTCACATGGGTTCGTTACGGAAAACCAGATGTTTCCATGACTATGAATGGTGCTTTGGCAGGTCTTGTAGGTGTTACTGCCGGTTGTGATATCGTATCCAACTATGGTGCTCTTGCAATTGGTGTTATCTGTGGTTTCGCTGTTGTACTTGTTGTTGAATTTGTAGACCGTGTTCTTAAAATTGATGACCCTGTTGGTGCAACCGGAGTTCACTGGGCATGTGGTATGCTCGGTACTGTTTTAACTGGTGTATTTGCTAAAAGTTCTGTACTCGAAGAGTATGGCATGAGCCGTATCCAGTTCATCGGAATCGAAGCTCTCGGTGTTGCTGCTGTCGGTGCATTTACCGCAGTTATGGCCTTCATTATCTTCAAGGTTATTGATAAAACCATTGGCTTACGTGTTAGTGAACAGGAAGAACTTGATGGTTTGGATACACATGAACATGGCAGCAGTGCATACGCTGATTTCCAGATTAAGATGTAATTCAACTTTACCAATCCCTTTTAAACTTATATATATACATACAAAAAATAAGACCCGCATCTCCCCCGCGGGTCTTATTTTTTATTAAAAAGCACTCGACTTTCATCGAGTGCTTTTCATTCTAATCAATCTTTATTCAGGCATTCACCCATCATCCACAAAAGGCCTCCGCCAAATACTGCGAAATCGCCCTTGTTGAAAATAATATTCCGAAACTTTGATGGTCCCATATTAAATCGGATATAGTCTGTTACTTCTCCATGCCGGATCCGTTCATAAGCATTGCTTGCGGCACCGCCCAGCATCATGGATAATCCCAGTTTTTGAAGCAGATGCCCCCGTTTTCCCGAATAGGTCATCAATGCTCCTGCCAGACTTCCTACGCCAAAAAGGGTTACCATCTTAAGCTTTTCCTGATCATCCTTAAGCCATCCAAGCATAGCACCTTTATTAAAAAACTTTGTCAACACAACCTTGTCCATTAAAAAAGGCTTTTCGCTGTCTTCTTCCACATAGTCTTTCACATATTCTTTAAAAAACAAATCTTCGCCACATATCAGGGCGGCAAGACCAAACCAAATCATTCTGAGTACCTCCTTTGTTCCTATTATAAACAAATTTTATAATGTAATTCCCAGAAAATCAATAAGAACTCCGGCGGCAACACCGCACACATATAATATACCTGTAATCCGAAGATTTTCTTTCAAAGAATCATTGGTTCGATAGAGAACAATAAGACCAACACCTGCACCAACAAGCAGTCCGGACATCATCGCCCCTACGCTCATAGTACCTTCTATATATAATTGGGTTATAATAACCGATGCTGCACAGTTTGGTATCAAGCCTACCACACCGGAAATCAAAGAACCGATCAATGGCTGATTCAAAATAATACCACTTAAATTCTCTTCGCCAATTCCGGCAATAACCAGATTTAAAACAAAGGAAATAACAATAATGAAGAAAAATATCTGAGCTGTATGGATAACCGCAGATTTTAAAATGCTGTTACCGCTCTCACAATGGCAATGATCATGCTCACACATGTGATGAATGTCCATCTCCTGCTCCGGCTCTTTCTTAATCATCGAAAAAACAAAATCAATGGCAAATCCAGCCACCATACCAATGACAACTTTCATGCCCAGAATCGATAAAATCATATTCATCGGTGCTTTCTGTGAAATCAATACAGGGAGCATCTCGTCAGAAGTCGATAAAAAAATAGCAATCAGCGTGCCTCGTGTAATGACATGGCCTGCATACAGGCTGGCTGCTGCTGCTGAAAATCCACACTGTGGGAATATGCCGGCAATACTGCCAATCAATGGACCAAATCGTCCAGAAGCCTGAACCGCATGACGGGTCTTTCCACTCATCTTATGTTCAATATATTCCATAATAATATATGTTATAAATAAAAAGGGTAACAATCGGATACCATCTTTTAGTGTATCCATAATAATATCGTACATCACAAACCTCTTTTCCAGTCTATTTCCTTATCTCTTACCCAGGGCCTTCCGAACAAAGTTCGGGCTTAAATGACCCTGCTACATATTATCCTATGAATAGAGGCTTTGTCAAGTATTCACATTTTCTATTTCTTTTTCAAATGGCAGAAAATAAATATTCCTGCTCCTATCACCGCAGCCCATTTTAACAGCTTTTTGAGCCCCGGTTCACGTATTTCTTCCCATATGCAATTCATAATCATCTCTGCACACCCTTTCCTTCAATCTATAATATCATTATATAAACTAAAGGAAATGCCCGCCATGGTTTTGGCTTACATTTCCCCTGGTTTATCTTACATTCCTGTAAGATATGCTATTTTCTTTTCCATATAAGTGGCTCAAACTCTGCTTTCACAGTGCGCACCACTTTATTCATATTGCCCGGTTTAATAAGAACATCATATTTGCCTTCCACCGTTCCGAAAGTCATTACCCGGTCCACGCCCAGTTCCTTCCGAAGCCAGGAAATCATATGTTCCTTTGTAGCTTCTGCACTGAGAATTTTCATAAGAAAATGTCCCGGATACTCCGTTTTCTCCCAGCGAACCCGCAGCTTCTCAAATATCGGAAGTTTTTCAAGTTCTTCTTCGAGATGCCGCAGCTTTTCTTCCGTATTCAAAATGGAAAAATAAACCACATCCCGGTTTTCCGGCGGTGTGCCATATATATAATTTCGATAAGGAGAACGCCGGTATTTTTCATAAAACTGTCCCTGAACACCTTTTGGCGGTTCCGGATAAAAGATGAGCATTACATCCTGAATAATCAGATTAATAAAATAGGGCAGTGCATACTGTTTTAAAAGGTCCTCTATCTGACATGCCGTCTCATAATCTATATTTTCTTCTTTTATATAACGGTTTTCCTGAACATCATACACAGCCGCTCCATCCATGGCAATGACCGGAAGTTTTAAATGAATATCCTGAGTTGCCGCCATCATGGATGCTGGTGTGCGTCCGGTAGCTATTGTAAATAACACCCCTTCGGATAACATCCGGTTCAAATCAACTTTTGTATAGGGCGACATCTCATCACTGACAGATACCAGTGTATCATCCAAACCGGAAACAAATAAAATATCCTTATTTCTTCGCCTTGGCAAATGTATCCAGTTAATAAAATAGGCCAGAGCAATACCAAGAATCGTATCAAAAACTCTGTATACAATAAAAATATAAGGATTCACATCTCCCCGGTGGGCAATAACAATACTTCCAAAGGAGATACATGCAATAAAAGCTGCCGATGATTTTTTAAAAACCACCGTACTATAAATGGTCAGGCCAAACCCTAAAGTGACCAGCAGCGTATCTAAAAAAGAATCTCTCTCCCATAGCACCTGATGCTGCACAATCAATAGAATACCACCATAAAAAGCACCGATTAAAGTTCCAACAACACGATTCGATGCAACTTTACGGCTGTTTGACAAATCCGACTGAATACATAATATGGCGGCGATAACAGCATAAAACGCAGTTCGCCCGGTATCCAGTGATGCATATGCAAAAACCAGCAGCCATACTGCCACCACCGTCTTTATCAGACGCATACCTATCCGAGGCATCCTAATCCCTCCATACAACATTCAGAAATGTATTTTCTCTCGCGGCATCCTCAAATACACACCGCATCCCCTGATTCATTTGAAAACTACTGTGTATTTGTATCTCTACATCTTCGCCAATCTCCGTCAGCACATCATAAAGGGCATCCAGATTTTCTCCATAATACTCGGGAAATCCGAGCATTTCCTTTAAATACTTATGGCCTTCCGGGGCATTCTCCAGTTTTTTTCCATCTAATATAACTGTTTCCACAATTATTCCTCCCCGTATAACAATACAAAACTTTCATAATGGTCATCGGTATAATAAATATTTCCCTTATTTGAAAAGACAATCCGTTTGGCTCCCCTGCTTTTAGCACCCATTGTATCAATGTCACATTCCGTATAAGAAATACCCTTTTCATCCGGAAGAACCCCTTCATAATTACCAAAATGGTCCCCGCCGATAGACATTCCCGGTGCATATGGTTCCAAGGAACCGCCCTTCCATCCAAGTTTCTGAGCCTCTTTCTTTTTAATGAAATTTTCTGGTAACTTACCATAGGTATGAATATACAGTGCCACCTCATCTTTTGATGTATAAGCACCATCCTCTGCAATCTCCTCGGTTCCTGAAGCCGCACTGTTTCCTGTCGAAATGTCTTCCTCTTCCAGCAAAGAGCATCCTGCCAAAAGTAACATTGAAAGGGATAATAAAAATATCCCCAAGTATCTTAAATATTTTTTCACAACATTTTTTCTCCTTTTTTATGTATTTCCTGAATCTCCTGAACCTTCTCAAAATCTACAAGTTTTGCTCTTGACTCAGCTTTTCCAAGATAATCACCTTGAATATAATCAGCGCCCAGCTGAATGACCGCCTTCATATCGTCATAGCTCTCTACACCCTCGGCAATAACTTTAATGCCTCTTGGATGGGCATAATTCAAAAGGTTCTGCACCAGGCTCTGCCGTCCTCTATCTTTACTAATTCCCCGAATCAGTGAAATATCAACTTTGACATAACGAGGTTTTAGGTAGAGCAGCCGCTCTTCTGTACTATAGCCACTTCCAAAATCATCCAGAGCAATCTCTGCACCATAACGCCTGGCAAGTTCCTGCTTTTTACACATGATTTCTGAATCTACATGTTCATTTTCAATAATCTCAACAACCAGACGTCCGGTACATTCCGGATATTGTTCAAAGAGATTATGCAAAGCATCTTCATCCATCAGCTGATTCGGTATGGAATTGACAAATAGCTTTGTATTTTCAAAATCCTCACCCTGTAAATGTTGAAAGTAAAAAGCCATCTCAAAGGTCAGTGCCTCCAGTTCTCCCAATCGGGACTGGTCTGCTGCAATACGCACAACATCCCCTGCAGATTTCAAAAGTCTGGTCTTTGGACGCATCAGTGCCTCATAGGCAAAAACTTCGCCATCGGCAGCTGACACAATTGGCTGAAAATAATATTCCACCTGCTTGTCTTCAATAATCCAATTCAGTTCTTCCTTGCCTTCAAGAAGCATGCCATCCCTGTCAAAGCTTCTCTGATTATACTCTTTATAGAATCCCTTGTAACTTGTTTTCGCATCATACATGGCAAAATCTGCACATTTTTTCAACTGTACCAATGTCGTACCATTATGAGGATACCATGCCACGCCACCGGAAGCCCTTATTGACAAGCTCTCTCCATCCGGTGTCATCAACTTTTTATCGTGAAGTCTCTGCCGGATATCATCCAGCTCCTGAAAAACTTCCTGTTTTCCCTGACAGTTTGGAAGAAAAGCCATGAATTCATCGCCGGAGATTCTGCCGATTAAAGCTCCCGGATACTCTGCAGTGATACCACCAAAAACCTGAGCCGCCTGCCGTATATACTGGTCACCATAATCATGACCATAGGAATCATTGACATATTTCAGATTGTCCAAATCCCACATTATCATTGCTCCGAGTTCCATATCGCCGTGTTTCGAAAGCATATGTTCCACTCTGTGATTAAAGGCTCTGCGGCTTAGAAGGTTTGTCAGAATATCATAATCCCGTTCATGTTCCAACTGCTGTTTCTCAATAATTTCTTCCGTCTGGTCCATAACGATAATAAAAACTTTATGATTGCCTATCCATGACTCAATATGAATCCAATATTCCTCGCCATTATCCAGAATACTATATTCGATTTCTCCACTCTCTTTGAGAAATTTTTCAAGTCCTGCGTCTTTCCAGAACTTTTCAAAATATTCCCGGCTGATTCCACCATTCTCGTATGCCGAAGGTTCCATATGTAAGACAGGAACCACCTGACTTGTACAGTAGACAATAGCTTCTTTCTCAGAATACTCAATAGCCCCTAAAGGCAGGTTAATCATCTTAATAATTCGGGAAAGTCTGGATACATTCTCTCTTATGCTATTATCCATTGCTGCGATAGCTTCCCGCAGTTCATCGATTTCACGAATACCACTCGGTATACTCTGAAACTCTTTGTCCGCTTCCTGAACCCTGATATCATCTACCAGTTCCTGAATTGGCCGGTTCAAATAATAGCTGGCCAAAACTGCAATGAGACTCCCTGCCCCAACAGAAATCAGAAATGCCATCTGAATCATAAAATTCAGGTGATGCGCATTGCGAAATAAAATATCCTCCGGAACAATGGCCTGTAAAGCCCACTGTTCTCCATAAAATGGCGATGAAGCATTATATAAGGCCAAAGAGCCACCTGTCCCATATATATCCGAATCTTTAATAGCATGCAGCTGATTGTATTTAGAAATCTCTTCAAAAGAGAAACTTCCATCCCCATCAACCATATCTTCACGAAAAATACCGGAAGTCATAATTGGAAAATAGGTGCCATCACTATTCCCCCGCTTTGACAGTATATAGCATCCTGCCGTTGTGGAATTTAATTCCTTCGATGGCATGAGGGATTTCAGATAACTTTCCGAAACTGAAATGCCGATAAGACCATAAATTTCATGGGCATCATTCATCAACGGCATCGCGTAACTGATTAAAGTCCAGTCCTTATCACGCCACTGAAAAGCCTCCGACCAGTATCCCAGATTTTCTACGCTGAATTCACTATAATCATTTTCGTCAGAAACCAATTTTGAATAAAACTCAGGTAAATCATCCCGCTGAAATCTTGATTCCCAAAGCGAATCCAGGGTAATCCCCATACTTCCTGCCAATTCGGCAGAACCGGTTTCCAGCATCAGGTCATCGCCACCCAGGTTCACCGCAGGATCTAAATCCCGTATGTGAAACCCATTCAAAGTATTCGATGACCCATCTGAATCCAATATGATAAAGGCCTCATTCGTCCCTGTCTGTCTGAGCATTTCTACCAGATTTTCCGAAACTCTGGCAAGAGCTGCCTGACTCAACTGTTCATCCGAAGCCAAGTCCTCTGTAGATTTACCCTGTTCACTCAAAAAAGTCCCAATATCATTATTTATCCGCCATTCATAGTCGTCAATATGAGACCATCCATGAACCATGAGATTTTCCAGTTCGTTTTTACGGCTGCTCACCGTATTAACTAATCGCTGACTTGCATTCTCTTCCAAATAGCGAAAGCCGCCATTGATATGCAAAATGGCCATATACAAAATTCCCTGGAACAACACCGCCGCCATAAGACAGACCAGTATTCTACTCTGTAATGAAATTTTCTTTTTTCTTTTTTTTGACTTATTCACAAGCCTTCTCCAATTCTTCTTTCAGCTCACGACACCAGTTTTTAAAGTTCTCTTCTGTATTTATTTCTGCCACCGCAGTCTGCAAGTCCTTACCCGCTGACATCAAGTCTACCACCTTCTGCCTGTCCTGTGTCGACTGATTCACCATTTTATTCTCTAAAATACTCCGGTATCCACTTGCACCATCAAAAGGCCGAACCCAGAACAGTTCATAAGTACTATAATCATTCATAAAAACATTCATAGAGCTCTTTATAACTTCATTCCATTCCATGTCATTCGCTTTAGCTGCTGTTTCAATTTTCTCAGCTGTCACTGCCTCTGTTTTCACCGGCATATAGGAAGATGCCACTGCAAATTTACAGTTATTCTCCTCGTCAGTCAGCCATTTCAGGAAAATCGTTGCCGCATATTCCTTTGTTTCTGTAGAATCAGCAACTGCCATTCCAGCCCCTTGCTGAATAACCATTGGATTTTCTCCCGAAAAATTAGGTACCGGCAGATTTATCACTTCAATAGGATAAGGTTCTGCATCACCAACCGTTACTTTGGAAGGAAGATAAGCTGAACCAGAGGAAGACCCCACTAATGCCAGAATCGTTCCCGTCTTCATATCATCACTGCGAAAACGTCCCACACTGCTAAAATAGCCACTGATATAAGGAATATAATAATTATCCCACAGGCGTTTCATCGCAGCCTCATCAATATTTACTACCGCCTTATCTCCAACAACCGAAACGGCATCTGCCCCTAGCTGATGAAGACCCACAAGCATATAATTGGATACGGCATCTCTGCCGAAGAATGCCCTGCCTCCTGACCATTCATAATAAGCTTCGGCTGTCTCTGTCAAACCTTCCCATGTTAAAAGTGATTCCAAAGAAGCACCTGTTGCCTCCGCAAATTTATCCCAATCTGTTTTGTTCAATGACATAATCTCTGTAGATTTTGCTGTAGGGAATACATAAAACCCATCTTCTGTTCCCAACCGACCTTCTTCAATATAAGCCGGTACATATTCCGCCAATTCTTCATCGGTTACATAAGGACTTAAATCTGCCAGAGCCCCCAGCTTCTTTAAATCATACCCTACATCCCCGTAACAGCAGAAAATATCAGGAAGAGCCATCTCTTCTTTCGTCTTCGCCGCCTCTTTATTTAAAGCCTCTGTAAGTTCATTCAAACCGCCACTGGTTGCAGCCTCCACAAAAATACCCTTTTCCGCACCAACTGTATTATTAAACTCTGTCACTAATTCATTCAGTGCAATCTGCGGTGCACCATTATAATATGTAAGGACTTGAAGGGTGATAGGATTCTTCGGGTCCAGACCATATTCTGTCGACTTCTTTCCACAGCCCACCAAAATCAGACAGACTATAGCCACCACCATCACATAAACATGTTTCTTCATCCACGCCCCCACCTTTCTTTTTACCTTTTGTCCCCGATTTTTTTGATACACGATACTACAGACTTTTGTCCCCTTTTTTTTGATACACGATACTACGGATTGTTACGTGCGTTGCACTCCCACAATCCTAAAAACATTCGAAATCCGCCCTAATCGGGCTACTTTCTCATGTTTTTCGGGTCCCAAAGTCATGTTTTTTTATGCAAGCACAAAAAACACGACTTTTGTCCCCTTTAGTATCATTATATGTTAATTCACCGCCTGCTTCAAGTCAAATCCCAGTGAATATAAAAAGGACCTGATAGAAATATGTTGGTTGATATTCCCATCAGGTCCTAAGTTTGATTATTTAGCTAAAATTTCCATAATCTTATTACTTCTTTCAATAAATGCTGTCAATGCACCTGCTTCCAATGGCTTGTGGCTGAGAAGTGCAAGATCATAAAGCTGCTGGCAAATCATATCTATATGCTCACCATCGCCATTTGCCAGTACATACTGCACCAGTTTGTTATTGGCATTCAGAATAAGCGTTTCACCTTCATCGCCAAACATGCCCATGTCAGTCATACCGTACATCTTCATCATATCCTGCATACGGCGGCTCTCTTCTTTCAGCGTAATCATGGAAGAAGTCTCTGCATTCTTCAGTTTTTCAACTTTGACTTCGATATTATCACGGCCGAGGGCTTTCTTAAATACATCTGTCAGAGTCTTTGTATTCTCTTCTAATACCTTGGCGTCTTCCTCACTAACTTCCTCTTTGAAGATATCTGCCAAATCTGTATCAATACGATGGAACCGAACCTTATTATCATCCTGTTCCAAAACGCTGATAAATGACTGGTCAATCGCATGGGTTAAAATAACCGCATCCATCTCCTGCTCTTTGAACATATTAATGTACTGAGCCTGCTGAACTTCATCCGTTACATAGAATACCTGATTCTCATGTTTCTCTTTAGCAGCTTCAAGATAATCCTCAAGAGTCAGATATTTTCCATCCAAATCTTTATAAAGGACGAATTCTTTCATCTTTTCTTTGAATTTCTCATCCTTCATAACACCATATTTGATAAATGGATTGATATCATCCCAGTATTTCTCATAGCTTTCTCTGTCTGTCTTGCACATGCCGGATAACTTGTCCGCTACTTTTTTCGTAATATAATCGGAAATCTTCTTAACAAATCCATCATTCTGCAGAGCCGAACGGGATACGTTCAATGGCAGGTCCGGACAGTCAATAACACCTTTGAGCAGCAGCAAAAACTCAGGAATAACCTCTTTGATATTATCCGCGATAAATACCTGATTATTATATAATTTAATAGTTCCTTCTGCTGCTTCATACTCCAGATTCAATTTAGGGAAATAGAGAATACCTTTCAGGTTAAAAGGATAATCCATATTCAAATGTATCCAGAACAAAGGCTCCTTAAAATCGTTAAAAACTTTTCTGTAAAAAGCTTTGTACTCATCTTCTGTACATTCATTCGGATGTTTTGTCCAAAGTGGATGGATATCATTAATCAGGAATGGTCGGCGGCGAATCTTTGCCATCTTTTGTTCCGGAGCAATCTCTATCGTCTCCTTTGTTCCATCTTCATTCTCTTTTTCTTCTGTCTTAGCCGGTTCTGTATAATATTCTTCAACCTTATCTTCCGGCTGAATCTCATCTTCTTTAATATTCTGATATTCCGGTTCTCCGCCCTCTTTGGACTGATAAATCTCTACCGGCATAAATGCACAGTATTTTTCAAGAACATCTTGAACACGGTTTTCATTCGAAAATTCATAACTGTCTTCATTCAAATACAAAGTAATCTCTGTACCACGGGTCTCTCTGTCACCCTTAGAGATGACATATTCGGAATCACCATCACATTCCCAGTAAACCGGTTCTGCACCATCTTTATACGAAAGTGTCTGTATCGTCACACGCTCTGCAACCATAAATGCGGAATAAAAGCCCAGACCAAAGTGACCGATAATCTGGTCTTCATTCGTCTTGTCCTTATATTTCTCCAAAAAGTCTGTTGCACCGGAAAAAGCAATCTGTGTGATGTATTCTTTCACTTCATCTGCTGTCATACCGATACCATTATCTCTGACAATCATCGTCTTATCTTCAGCGTTGACAATAACCTCTACTTTCAGATGATCATCTTCAGGAATGGAATAGTCGCCCATCATATCCAGCTTCTTTAATTTTGTAATTGCATCACAACCATTGGATACAAGCTCTCTGATAAATATATCGTGGTCTGAATAGAGCCATTTTTTTATAATTGGAAATAAATTCTCGCTGTTAATGGACAAACTTCCCTGTTCTTTTACTGTTTCTGCCATTACAATCACTCCTTTAATTTTTAACTAAGACTCATTTTAATACCTAAATGAGCGATTGTCAACAAAAATTAGCATTCATTCTAAATGAGTGCTAATAATTTTATTTATCCTCTCCGCCGCGCCTTGGAAACTGCCAACGTGATACACACCAAAGCTATTGAAAATATGAACTGAATACCTATAGCCTGAAATATTTCGGTTTGAATAGCACCGGAAGGTGTGCCTGCATCTAAAATCAGTTCATTCGCCCGTTCATACCAATATACCGGTAAAAACATTGAAACTATTGTCACCGTTTTATTCATATAACTCAATGGTACAAATACCCCGCAAAGGAAACACATGCCTAAAGAAAGCGTATTAACAATACCACTCAGCGTATTGGCATTTTTTGACAGAATACCTACTAAATAAGAAACTGAAAGAGCAACCAGCAGCACCATCAGTGTGTTCAATAGAAGGTATGGCAGACCCCCATTTCCTATCAGTTCCTTTTGATAGAAAATCACTGCACCACCAATACTGAAAATCCAGAGAGCCAATGCAACTGTTCCTGCCGCCAACAGTCCTTCCAGGTTCTGCCTGCGGACAGATATAGCCGATGCCTGCATTCTTTTTGGCAAATCCCCTTTTCGAAAAGCGGCAAGCATATTTCCCATAACATAGCAGAGTACAGATAAAAACAGAAATGGTATATACCGGAAATAAAAGCCAAAACCAGGCATTTCTCCCGTTGTTCCTGAATGGTCCAGCATATTAACTTCAGCCCTTTTCATCTCGGCTGCATTTCGGGACGCCTCTGTTTCTGAAAAACCGGCGGCATAATAAGTACGGACATTATTAAGATAACTATTAATCTGCTGGTCCACATAAAAGGAGGTGTAAGCACCCGGCACTTTGGTTACCGGCAGTTTTTCACCGCCAACGATACAATTTTCAAAAAAGCCTTTTGGAATATGAATAATATATTCCACATTTCTATAGAAAAGATTTTCCTGAAGAACTTCAGGGTTATTTTCCATCATTGTTATTTCATGAAATTTTGACAGATAGGTTCTGAGCCCATCGGCCAAAGCCCCGCCATCTTCATCCACCAGTGCAATCTTTACACTTTCAGCCTCATAGCTGCTATAATTTTCCCCCTTTGCTGCCCCCTGAAACATGATGGTAACACTCAGGAAGATAACCAAATACAGAAGGATTAATGCCTTATTCTGTTTTACAATTTTCAAATAACCTTTATATACTGTCATAACGTTCCCTCCTGATTAGACAAAATGAGGCACCAATCAGCACAATGCACATCCCTGCAAGAGTAACCAGATTACGCATGTATCGATTCGGGTCATCATAAACATTAATACAGTAAAATGCATCTGAAATCAACGATGCCGGGTTAATCCGGTTAATAAAGGGTGCATGCTGCTCAACAACATCCTTCATGGTATTGCTCATAAGCCCTGCGAGAAAACTGCTTATCATAGATACACCCAAAAGAATTGCAATCTTGATGCCTTCGCTCATTTTTCCAATGCTTCCAATAAAAATTCCCATGGAAACCCCAATAATACAGCCCATCAGAGATACGAGAAGCATTGGGCCCAACTGCCCCTGGAAATCCAGATGAAGGACATATCTCAAGTATACAAGTAAAATCAGGACATTTAAGAAGTGCATCACAAAGGATGAAAGCATCTCTGATAAAATCAATTTTAATTTATGCGTTGGCGTAATACACCGTCGTGCTGCCAGCGCTGTTAAATTTGCCTGCAGTGTTATGGCTGCGCCAAATCCAATGAAAGAACCATAGAGACATGCCATAGCAATCAGTGCATAGAAAAACTGTGCCGTTCCATCTGTCGTTTTGCCTCCCAGTGATACCTGCTCCACGAACTCTTCATATTCGCCCATTTGAGCAACGGCTGCTTCCATGCCCTCCGGATGGGAAGACATTACCTGTTCCAGAGTATATTTTCCGTTTTCATAGCTTTCAAGCAGGGACTGTAAAATACTTTCGGAAATTCCACTGCTGCCTACGCTTAATGACAGCGTATCACCAACGTAATAGATACCTGATACTTCTTTATTATCTAAAGCTTCAAGGGCTTCCGTATCCGTCATCTCAATGATATCAATAAGTTTATCATCGGCTTCTTTCATACTTTTCAAAAATTCTGTAAAAGTCTCATTCCCGCCATCCGTTTCAACCACAGCCACCGGAACCGTTTCAAAATCTGCTTCCTCCATATTTCCAAAAGAAAAATAAAATAATGTTCCCAGAAGCAACGGAAAAACAAGAGGCCAGAAGAGAGTATTGAAATTTCTTACTTTAATAAGAATATTATACTTTATTAATCGAAACATAAGTTTCCCTCCTAATCTCTCAGTTCTTTTCCTGTAAGTTCCAAAAATACATCATTTAAAGTCGGCAGCTCAGAAAATACTCTGCCAAAGCCAATTTCCTGTTCCTGAAGGTAATTTAAAATACGAATCAGATTATGTTTTGCACCTGTACAACGTACAGTTAAAACCTGTTCTTCGTACCGGACCTCAAAAACATGGGCTAGCCCCCGTATATCTTCCACTTGATTTTTTTCAAGAGCCACGGCTTCTACCGTCACCGTTTCTCCCGTCTTAATCATATTTTTAAGTTCTTCCTTGGTTCCACTGGCGATACAGGTCCCGTGGTCTAAAATAGCAATCCGACTGCAAATCTGTTCGATTTCTTCCATGTAATGAGAGGTATAAATAATCGTAGAGCCCTGCTCGTTTAACTTTTTAATGCCTTCCAGAATCTTGTTTCTACTTTGTGGATCTACGGCAACTGTCGGTTCATCCATAATAATAAGTCTTGGTTTATGAGCAATACCACAGGCAATATTTAACCGTCGGAGCAGACCACCGGACAATTTTTTCGGCCGAGTATTCCTGAACTCCTCAAGACCTACGAACCGGATTGCCTCTTCTACAAGTTCCTTTCTTCGGCTCTTGTCTTTTACATACAGGCCACAGAAATAATCAATATTTTCATAGACTGCCAACTCTTCAAATACAGCAACATTCTGCAGGACAATACCTATCTGCTGTTTCACCCCATAATTATCAGGACTCATTTCCTCACCAAAAATACGGATTGTTCCTTTATCATATTTCAACAATGCCAGCATACAGTTAATAGCTGTTGTTTTTCCTGAACCGTTCGGTCCGAGCAGTCCGAAAATTTCCCCTTCTTTAATATTCAGATTCAGATGGTCTAATGCCACTAGCTCCCCATATCGTTTCACAAGATTTTCTATTTGAATCATAGGTCATCCCCCTTTTCTATTCTGATTACAGTATAACGAATTTACAATACTTACTAAAGTGTCCTCCGTCATGATTTCCTCATGACAAATGTCACAATCTTCGCATTTCCCTTTACCTTCGGCCATATTTTATACTATAATTGACCTAAATCATACAAAGGAGGCGATGAGGACTTATGCGATATTTTCAAGATACCGGGCTGTTACTTTTATACTGTCTGTTTTCCATTTTATATACCCCGATTAACTTAGTCTTTATTCTGGCTTTTTTGTGTGCTACAATTTTGTGCTGCAGTGGATTTTTTATAGATTCCAAACATATAAAATGTCTGCTCTGTTTTTTATATCTGGCAGCGGCTCTTGTGCTTCCGGCCTTCTTTTTCTTTTTCCCGGTTCCTGTTTATATCCTCTTTCGGGAAGCTATCGTACCGGGAGCCCTTTTAGGAATTCTTTTTTTCCTATATCATTTTTGTGTTCCTCCATCGGCAGAAGCCGCTCCTGCGCTTTTTGGAGGCTTTGCTCTGCTTCTGGCCTTTTTCCTTCAGTTTTATACCCGCCGGGATGAAGAGCTGGAAAAAAAATTCAAACGTACCCGGGACGACAGTCGTGAACTCAACCTTCTCCTCAGTGAAAAAAACAAAGACCTGATGGAAAAGCAGGATTATGAAATATATACTGCAACCTTGAAAGAACGTAACCGCATTGCCCGTGAAATTCACGATAATGTAGGCCATGTTCTCTCCCGTTCCATACTTATGGTCGGAGCACTAAAGGCTGTAAATAAAGAAGCAGGCCTGACACCAATGATTGAAAATCTGGATATATCCCTGAACTCTGCCATGGACAGTATTCGAAACAGCGTCCATGATCTTCATGATGATTCGGTAAATCTGGAAGATGTGGTCCATGGCTTAGTCAATGACTTTAGCTTCTGCCCGGTAGACCTTCTCTACGATATGAGTCACATGGTTCCCCGGGAAATAAAATATTGTTTTATAAGCATTACCAAAGAAGGTCTGGCAAATATTATGAAACATAGTCATGCCACCCGGGTTCATATTCTTATGCGCGAGCACCCGGCTCTTTATCAGCTGTGTATTGAAGATAACGGACCTGCTATAGAAGCTATGGATTCCAGCCATGGTATCGGCCTTTTAAATATGCGTGAACGGATTGCGGCACTGAAGGGAACTATGCAGGTTGCTACAGATAATGGATTTAAGATTTTTATCACGATACCGAAGGAGTAGAGATAAATGAATATTATAATTGTAGATGATGACCGGCTGGTTTCCGGTGCTTTAAAAACCATTTTAGATATTCACGAAGAAATAACGGTTTTAGCTGTTGGGGAAGATGGCAGAGATGCCATTGAATTATATAACAGATATCAGCCTGATGTGCTTCTTATGGATATCCGCATGAAAGAAATGGACGGCCTCGAAGCCGCCTCCAATATATTAAAAGATTTTCCCGATGCCAGGATTCTTCTTCTCACCACCTTTTCTGATGATGCGTACATAGTAAAAGCCCTCCGGCTTGGAGCCAAGGGCTATTTGTTGAAACAGGACTATGACAGTATCCTCCCTGCTCTTCAGGCAGTGAATTCAGGTCAGACTGTTTTTGGCCGGGAAATCATCTCGAAAATTCCAAAGCTGATTCAGCAGTCTGAAGGCTATGATTATGCTGCTCACGATATCAATCCCCGGGAACTGGAAATTATCCGCCTCATTGCTGATGGTCTGAGTAACCGGGAAATTGCCTCTGAATTATTTTTAAGCGATGGTACTGTCCGAAATTATCTGAGTTCTATTCTGGATAAACTCAATCTCCGGGACCGTACCCAGG
Organism: Clostridia bacterium; assembly: GCA_009929615.1. Lineage (GTDB taxonomy): Bacteria > Bacillota > Clostridia > Lachnospirales > Lachnospiraceae > Frisingicoccus. The sequence continues at coordinate 69,695 of SAAB01000008.1, forward strand.
TTGCTGTTTTCTATTATCAACATCGTTAGACACCTAAAGGGTTTCTACCGTAATATGATTCTGCTTAAAAAACTGACGGACCGTATCATCCCAGCACTGTTCAAGGGTTTTATCCATAACAAAAGTTTTATAGGAAAGCCCCGATGTGCATGTAACCTTCTGATGTTCATAGGTAATATTCATAAAAAGGCCGCCGATATCTTCTTCACGAACCGGTGGCTTATTTTTTTCTAAAAGCCACTGGGTATTCTCCTTTGAAAGCTGAAATACCAGTTTAAACCGGACCGGAAGTTTGTGACCTTTGATGAGCTGAAAAGCAAAAGGTTTAACTTCAGACCAGAGGCAAAGCTCCCGTCCACCGAAAGCTTCCCATTCTTCGGAATCGAAATAAGGGCGGTTTAATAAACCGCCCAAATGAAATTCCGTAAAGGTCTGTATCTCTCCATCACACAAATAAAACTTATCAAACATTGTTCCGGTGAGAATACCGGCCATGAAGTTTTTAATATCCAAAATGGATAATCCTATCATGACTCAACACTCCGATTATATATAAATTATACGTTAATCTCCGCTGTCATACCAAGACTTTCTTTATTCGCTTCAAGAATCGGGCGAATCACTTCGTCAAGGAATTCGGATACCTGTTCCGGTGCACGGCCCACAAAGTTTTTCGGATTCATAATGGATTTTAATTCTTCCATTGTTGTTCCAAAAGCAGGGTCAGCTGCAATACGTTCCAGTAAATCGTTTGGCTTGCCTTCTACTTTAACCATGCGTCCTGCTTCCATGGAATGTTCACGAATTCTTTCATGAAGTTCCTGACGGTCCCCTCCACGTTTTACAGCATCCATCATAATGTTCTCTGTTGCCATAAATGGAAGTTCGCTCATAAGACGCTGCTCGATAACCTTTGGATAAACAACCAGGCCGTCAACGACATTCAGGTATAAATCTAAAACACCATCTATCGCAAGAAAAGCTTCCGGCACACTGAGACGTTTATTGGCGGAATCATCCAGTGTTCTTTCAAACCACTGAGTTGCTGCTGTAATCGCAGGATTCAGCACATCAATCATAACATATCTGGACAGGGATGCAATACGCTCACTTCGCATCGGGTTACGTTTATAAGCCATTGCCGAAGAACCAATCTGGCTCTTTTCAAAAGGCTCTTCAATCTCTTTCAGATGCTGAAGAAGACGGATATCATTTGAAAATTTATGAGCACTCTGTGCAATGCCTGCAACCACATTCAATACACGGGTGTCTAATTTTCTGGAATAGGTCTGGCCGGATACCGGATAGCATGTATCAAAGCCCATCTTTTTAGCAATACGTCTGTCGGCTTCTTTACATTTCTCATGGTCTCCATCAAAGAGTTCCAAGAAACTTGCCTGGGTTCCTGTTGTTCCTTTAGAACCAAGAAGCTTTAACTGGGAAATGATGTAGTTCACATCATCCAGGTCCATAACCAGTTCGTTAAGCCAGAGGCTTGCACGCTTTCCAACAGTTGTTGGCTGAGCCGGCTGGAAATGGGTAAATGCCAGAGTTGGCATATCTTTATAGGTATCTGCAAATTTTGCAAGCTCATCAATAACATTGATTAATTTCTTACGAACGAGATAAAGAGCTTCCCGCATAATGATAACATCTGTATTATCACCTACATAACAGGAGGTTGCTCCCAGATGAATAATTCCTTTGGCTGATGGGCACTGCTGTCCATAAGCATAAACATGAGACATAACATCATGGCGCACTTCTTTTTCTCTGGCTTTTGCCACATCGTAATTTATATCATCCTTTGCTGCCTTAAGTTCTGCAATCTGTTCTGCACTAATCGGCAGTCCCAGTTCTGATTCTGTTTCAGCAAGGGCAATCCACAGTCTTCTCCATGTTTTGAATTTCATATCCGGAGAAAAAATATACTGCATCTCCTTGCTGGCATATCTTTCAGATAAAGGGCTCTGGTATTTATCATTCATATTCGGTATCCTCCTAATATTTTAAAACTCCATGTCACCGCGGATATCACGGGTCGGTGGTGCAATCGGATAATCGCCATTAAAGCATGCCTGACAGTAAGTTAAACCATCAACCATCTCACTCATTCGCTCTAAATCCAGATAACCAAGGGAATCTGCACCCATAAGCTCACCAATCTCTTTCACTGTATGGTGATTGGCAATCAACTGGTCACTGGTTGGAATATCTGTTCCAAAGTAACAAGGGAACTTAAACGGCGGAGAACTGATGCGCACATGAACTTCTGTAGCTCCTGCATTTTTCAGCATCTGAACAATATTCCCACTGGTTGTACCCCTAACAATGGAATCATCAATCATAATAATTCGTTTGCCTTTAACAGCATCTTTTAAAACATTCAGTTTAATCTTAACGCTCTGTTCGCGAAGACTTTGTTTTGGTTTGATGAAGGTACGGCCAACGTAATTATTCTTTACAAAAGCACGACCATATGGAATGCCTGATTCCAGGGCATAACCCATAGCTGCATCATTTCCTGATTCAGGTACACCTACAACCAAATCTGCTTCCACCGGATGACTCTGAGCGAGAATTCTTCCTGCCATAATGCGGGAATTAAAAACGCTGACACCATCGATAACACTGTCGGGACGAGCAAAATAAATATATTCAAAAATACAGCGGGATGATTTTTCTGTGCAGTATTTGCGATTAGAAGTAAGACCTTCTTCGTTAATAACAACAATTTCTCCCGGCTCTACATCACGGACAAATTCCGCACCTACCGTATCTAATGCACAGGTCTCTGAAGCGACAACCCATGTATCTCCCTGTTTTCCGATACACAGCGGTTTGAAACCATATGGGTCTCTGGCTGCAATAATCTTTCTCGGACTCATAACCAGCAGGGAATAGGCACCTTTGATATGTCCCATAGCTTTCTCAACAGCCACTTCAACAGACGGGCTGGTGACACGCTCTTTAGCAACAAGGTAAGCAATAACCTCGGAATCGATTGTTGTCTGGAAAATAGCACCGTTCTTTTCTAATTCTTCTCTCAGGTCTACGGCATTTACAAGATTACCATTATGAGCAATCGCAAGCTGTCCTTTGACATACTTTGTTACCAATGGCTGGGCATTAGCACGGACACTTCCTCCTGCTGTCGAATAGCGGACATGGCCAATGGCAATATCTCCATGAACCTTATCCAGATTCTCCGGTGTAAATACTTCATTGACCAGACCCATATCCTTATAATAACGGATGTCTCGGTTCTCACTAACGGCAATACCGCAGCTCTCCTGGCCTCGATGCTGGAGGGAAAATAAACCATAATATACCCATGAAGCAATATCTTCACCCTTTGTATTATAGGCTCCAAAGACACCGCATTCTTCATGGATTTCTTCTTTGATTTGATACGCTTCTTTCATATTCATCCTATTATAATCCCAATCTTCTGAAAATTTCTTCATATGCTTCTTCTACACGTCCTAAATCTCTTCTAAAACGGTCTTTATCTAATTTCTCATGGGTTGTTGAATCCCAAAAACGACATGTATCCGGTGAAATCTCATCTGCAAGAATAATCTCACCTTTGTAACGGCCAAATTCTACTTTGAAATCAATTAAATCAATGTTCTTTTCAGCAAAGTAAGCAACAAGAATCTCGTTGATTTTAAATACAAGTTCTGTAATACGGTCAATTTCTTCCCGTGTTGCTGCTCCGATAGCAATTGCATAGTAATCATTAATCATTGGATCGCCCAATGCATCATTCTTATAGCTGAATTCCAGTGTTGGTGCGAGAAGACGGAAACCTTCTTCAATACCAAGTTTCTTTGAGAAACTTCCTGCGGCTACATTACGTACAATAACTTCTAATGGAACAATTTCAACTTTTTTAACAGCTGTTTCACGATCACTGAGTTCTTCTACTAAATGTGTTGGGATGCCTTTTTCTTCAAGCATCTTAAAAATATGGTTGGTCATCCGATTGTTTACAACACCTTTACCGACGATTGTTCCTTTTTTTTCGCCGTTAAATGCTGTTGCATCATCTTTATAGTCCACAATCAATACATCTTCTACATCGGTCGTATAAACTTTTTTAGCTTTGCCTTCGTACAACATTTCTAATTTTTTCATTTGAACTTGACCTCTTCTTTCCATATATTCCTTATTATTTATTAGTTATCCTTATGAACACTCATAAGTGCCTCTCTCCAGAGGACACTATACCCGCCCTTATTCTATCGCAATCCTTTTCTTAAATCAATAGATTCCCTATTAAAAATACTTATTAAAAAAATTTTTTCCACTTATAAGGACAGAGCTACATCTAAAATCATCATAATCAGAAAGCCGGCAATACTTCCTACGGTTCCCCGATGGGACTTCCCACCGTCATTCGCCGTTGGAATCAATTCTTCTACGACCACATAAATCATGGCACCTGCTGCAAAAGACAGCAGCCAGGGCATCACCGGGCGGATAAAGCCCGATATGACAACAACCCCCATACCAAAAAGAGGCTCTACCGCTGCCGAAAGGATGCCGTATAAAAAAGCTTTTCCTGAAGACATGCCTTCCTGACGCAGAGGCAGGGATACAGCTGCTCCCCCCGGAAAGTTCTGGACACCAATACCCAGAGCCAGAGCAAAGGCTGCCCCATAGAGTTCAGGCTGCTCCATATTCTGCGCCGCAAGGGCAAAAGCCAGACCAACGGCCATACCCTCCGGTATATTGTGCAGAGTCACCGCAAAAACCAAAAGATTTGCACTCTTTTTCTTTTTTGTGTATTTGGCAAAAATATCATCTACAATAAGAAGAAAAAGACCTCCGAAAAGGAAGCCCGATGCGGCCGGAATCCATGGTATGCCACCGGATTCTTCCGCCTGCTCTATAGCCGGAATAATCAATGACCATACAGATGCCGCAATCATAATCCCCGATGCAAAGCCCAAAAAGATTTTCTGCAGTCCGTCATTCACCTTTTTGCGAAACAAAAAGACTGTCGCTGCACCGGAAACCGTCATCAAAAAGGCAAATCCAGTCCCTAAAGCGGACCAAATCAATGACTGTGCCATTTATCTCCACCTTAAATCAATCTGCTTATACCCATCATATGCATTCATCCGCCAATCTGTCCCATGAGCCGGTCCTCTGTCACGGATTCAGGATTCTCAAAACAGTGTTTCTTTGGCTTGCTAAAAACAGCCTCTGACATGACTTTTTCTAATTCCTTCTCCTGTCCATCCCCTTGTTTTCTTAAAACTGCTGCCAGGTCTGCACCCTCATTATAGCTGAGACAGGTTTTTAAATAGCCGTCTGCTGTCAGGCGAACACGGTTGCAGCTTTCACAGAACGAACCATGAAGTGCACTGATAAAGCCAACACAGCCTCTAAATTCAGGAATATAATAATAAACCGCCGGACCTGCTCCCCGTGGCCGCTGCTCCTTTTTAATTTCAGGATATCTTTCTTTAATCTGTTGAAAAATCCCCCTGTGGTCCTCTGTTTCAAAGTTCTTTCCGAGCCCCAAAGGCATCATCTCTATAAACCGCACATCGACAGGTAATTCTTTAGCCAATAACAGAATCTGTTTCCAGTCCTTCTGCCCTTTAATGGATACACAGTTGATTTTCACCGGAATATCTGTAGAAGCTGCCGCTTTTATACCGGATAGAACCTGTGCCAGGCAGTCTTTTCCCGTCAGCCGGTAATAGGAATCTTCATCCATAGAGTCCAGACTCACATTGATTCCGTCCACTCCTGCTGCTTCCAGCTCCTGCAATCTCTCTTTCAGCAAAACACCATTGGTGGTCAGGGTCACCTTCTCTATACCCGGAATACCTTTCAGACCTCGAATAAGTTCAACACAGTCTTTTCGTACCAGGGGTTCGCCACCAGTTACCTTAATATAGCGGATACCCAGTTTTGCCCCTGTTTGGACGACTCTGAGAATTTCATCCATACGCAGGAGCTGCTCCTTCCCACCTGATGCTCCATCCACCGGCATGCAGTACTGGCATCTCAGATTACATCTTTCTGTAATCGAAATCCGCAGATATTCGATTTTTCTGCCATAAGCATCCTGCATGTTCTTTCTCTCCCTTAAAATTCCTTCAGTGCATTTACCGCTGCAGATACATCTTCCATACTGTTAAAACCGGAAAAACTAAAACGGACCATGCCCTGTTCAACCGTTCCAAAAGCCTTATGCATCAGTGGTGCACAATGACCGCCGGCACGGGTACATATATTATAATTTTGTGAAAGCCAGTCACTGACTTCTCCAGAATCTTCATCTCCAAGATTTAAGGACACAATAGCCACCCGGTTTTCATCTGAAAAATCTCCATAAATCCGAATCCCCGGAATCTCCCGGACCTGTTCATAAAAAGCTTTCGCCAGTTTCTGTTCTTTCTCCCGAATCAATTCTATTCCTGTATCTAAAATATATTCTATAGCCGCCTTTAAACCGGCAATGCCATGGCCATTTAAAGTTCCGGCTTCCAATGCCTCCGGCATACAGGACGGATGCTCTTTATCAAACGTATGAATGCCGCTGCCACCTGTCACCAGCGGTCTTATAGAAATGCCTTTTCCCAGACAAATACCTCCGGTTCCCTGAGGCCCCATCAGTCCCTTATGGCCTGTGAAACAAAGAATGTCAATGCAGTCCTTTTCCATATCTATAGGAAAAATTCCTGCCGTCTGAGAAGCATCCACTACAAAAAGGACCTTTTTTTCCCGGCACCACCGGCCTATCCTCCGGATATCATTGACATTTCCTGTGAGATTTGAGGCATGGGTACAAAACAGTGCTTTAATCCCAGAACCTATAGCTTTTTCTAAGGATGCCATATCCAATCGTCCGCTGGCATCTGTTCCAATTATCTGAAGGCTTACACCCACTTTTTCCATCTCATATAAAGGTCTGAGGACACTGTTATGTTCCATTACAGTTGTCACTGCCCGGTCCCCCGGATTTAAAATTCCTTTAATGGCCATATTCAGACTTTCTGTAGCATTGGCTGTAAAGGCCACCTGTTCCGGCCCCTCTGCATGAAAAAGTTCTGCCAATGACTGACGTGTTTCAAAAACTATCCGTCCACCGATAAGCGAGGCCTCATGAACGCCCCTTGAAGCATTTCCTATGGAATTTATTGCCCGACTTACCGCTTCCCCCACCTGAGGCGGACGGTAAAAACTGGTTGCACTGCTGTCCAGATAAATCATATCCATCTCTCCTGTTTCATAATTCCCTTAAGGGCGGATAATCTTTCCGGCCTTTGTCATGCTCTCTGCGATATCATACATATTGGTAACGCCGCCCACCATTAACTTATCTTCCAAATGATAATGGTTGAGACAAGTACCACAAGTGAGAACTTCCACGCCCTGAGCTTCCATCTCTTTTAAATCTTCTACAGAATCCGAACCCTCACAGGAAAGAAATGCCCCACTGTTATAAAGAAGTATCTTCTCCGGCAATTCATCCTGATGACTGATAGCATAAACAAAACCTTTCATAAGAAGTCTGCCGAGGGCTTCATCTCCTGAACCCATCTGATTGGAAGAAAGAACAACAATCATTCCCTGACTTCTTGTATCCGGTATGCAGGCCATCTCTTCTTCCGCAGCCTTTTCCCCATTCCCCTCTGTTCCATTTTCAATAACCACATGGAACTCCAAGTCGCTTTTCTTCTCCGCATGGGACTTTAGTTGTTTATGGTTCGCCATCTTTGTCAGATTCTGAACAGCTATTTCATTATCTACAATAACTTCGATGCTTTCTCCCGGTGCTGCGGTCTCCAGTGCCTGTTTTGTTTCAATAACCGGCATCGGGCACTGTTTTCCACGTTCATCTAATTGTTTCATCTTTTTCCTCCTACTCTATAACCACTGTTTTTTCTTCTTTAATACCAACCCTGCCGACAATATTACACGGCAGTCCAAGTTCTTTTAATTCTGTTAAAGCCACCGGTGCATCTGCCGCATCTATGCTTACTAATAATCCTCCGGAAGTCTGTGCATCATAAAGAAGCTCTTCCATAAAAAAGCTCTCTTTGACAAAAGACACCTTCTCCTGAAGATGATTCCGGTTACGCTGGGCTGCTGCCGTCAAATAAAATTCTTCAACATATTCTTCGCACTCGGGAATATAAGGTATATCTGCCGACTGAATATGAGCTGTAAAACGGTCTGAGAGCATCTCACACAAATGTCCCAAAAAGCCAAATCCTGTCACATCGGTACAGCCATGTACTCTATACTTCTTGAAAATCTCAGAAGCATATTTGTTCAGAGTCGTCATGGATTTGACCGCCAGTCCCATAGCTTCTTCCGATGCCGCCCCCAGCCGTCCTGCCGTGCAGACGATTCCCGTCCCCAAAGGCTTTGTCAGAATCAAAAGATCCCCATCTTCACAGCAGTTATTCGCCAGAATTTTTTTAGGATGAATAATGCCTGTTACGGATAATCCATACTTCACATCCGCATCCATAATGGAGTGGCCTCCGGCAAGGACGCCTCCGGCTTCTTTTACTTTCTCACTGCCTCCAAGAAGAATCTGCCCCAAAACATTCAAATCCATCTTTTCAGGAAAACATACGATATTCAAAGCGGTTTTCACCTCACCACCCATCGCATAAACATCACTGAGGGCATTGGCGGCCGCAATCTGTCCAAAGATATAGGGGTCTTCCACCATCGGTGGAAAGAAATCCAGGGTCTGGACCATGGCTAAATCCTCGGTTAACTGATACACAGCCGCATCATCCGAACTGTCATAGCCAATCAGAAGATTTTTATCTTCCATCCTCGGTATACGGCTCAATACCCGTTCCAATATGCCCGGACCAAGCTTCGCTGTGCAGCCTCCCCCTCTACAAAATTGAATAGGTTCCTCTTTCATCTTCGTCTCACCTCTGTCTATAATAGCATCTCATAGATGCCTTCAACTTCTATCTCATTTTCTTTAATAAATTTATCCAAAGCAGCCTTCTCTTCAATCCCGGCCGTCCAGGCCATGCCACAGCCCGCCGAAATATCCTTCGGTATAGGAATCAGACGGCCAGCTGCCATCTTTTCCCGGCAGCATTGTTCCATCTTCAATGCCCATACTGTCGATGAAAAGGTATAAACCACTTTATTCTGTTTGATTCGTGCCATAGGAACTGCTCCTTTTTATCACTTTCCAGCTGCCATTTCTAGAAGTACCTGTTCTCTCCAGAAAACCGTTCTGCTTTAATTTTTTTGTATAATATTTGACCACATTAATGTCCCATCCAAGGTTGTCTGCAACCATCCTTTGGGAAGCTTCCGGCATTTCCTGCAATATATTTAAAATTTCTCTATCTTTTTCTGTCAACTCTATCCATTTATCCATAATTACAGAAGGCAACTGGGTAGTTTGGGTAGTTCGGGTAGTTTGGGTAGTTTTCTTTTCCATAATTAATGTCAGTGTCTTCTACAGTATATACATCTGCATCGACCAGAATATTAACATTTACCTTACTGCCATTAATTGTATTCCAAAAATCTTCTATTATTTTTTCCGGCTTCTGAACACCTCGGATAATAAATCGCTCTTTCGGCATCCTGCGTCGTATTTATCCATCACGTATGTCTTTTATTATAACACATCAAAAGCCAGGGTCACAATCGGATATGTTCCCCTGGCTTTAAATTCCACTTCCTGTCAAATACCGCTGACTTCCACTCTGTCTTTGGTGGTTTTCGCTTGATAAAGCATCTCATCTGCTTTCTGAAGAGCATCTGTTTCCGCACTTTCACAATATCTGCCGCCAATACTCACCGACATGTGAAGTTCCGGATAATCATCCACCGCAACCGCCCTGACTGACTCCCGAATCGTTTCAAGGCGCTGTTTAAACACATCTCCCGGAATCTGACGGAATATGAGCATAAACTCATCACCACCATACCGGACAACCGCATCGCTTGTTCTGACACAGGACAATACTGTCTGAACAATCGTCTTTAGCGCCATATCCCCTGCCAGATGGCCAAACCGGTCATTAATCTGTTTAAAATTATCCACATCAATCATCGCAACGCCACTGGCATTCGGCAGTCCCTGTAACTGTTCTTCATAATATCTCCGGTTGTAGGCTCCTGTCAGAGAGTCCATATAAAGCTTTTTATTATAATCTGAAATAGCTTCAGAAAACTCATTCTTGCCGTAAACGCCAAAAAGGGTTTCGTCGCTAATCTTTGTTACAAGTTCTAAGATATAACCCTCGTCATCAATCTCAAGATACTTGGAAACGACATAATAAACATCATGGTCAACAAATTCAAACTTTGTCATCCTGCACTTTTGGGCAAAAGCCTTGGCTGAAATACAGTTCTCACAGCGTCCCTGCTTATTCCACACCGCGTAACACTGATAAGGTTCCTGCTTCATCTCACCATCCTCAGTCAAAGTTATCTGAGCTGTCATAGAAACGTCTACAAGACGGACAACATCAAAAATCGTCTGTGACTCACGAATTAATAGTCGTACCTCTTCTTTTGTCATAATGATGTTCCTCCCTGTTTCCTTTTTTGAATTACCTATGTTCCGACATCCACTTAACCGCATATGAACATATCGGAACAATCTCTTTATTTTCCCCCTCGGCCTCGGTCACAACCTTTTCCACCAGCTGTCCTGCGATTCCCCTTCCTCTCATAGAATCGTCGACCTCAACTCTCAGAATTTCCACCTGGTTACCCGAATACCTGCAAAATGCACGACCAACTTCCTTCTCTTCAGAATACACGCCCACTCCCGAATCATCTTTTTTAAAATCCATGCTTCTCCCCCTTAAATTATAGCTTCATATATTTGATTAGTTCTCCATAGAGCTGCTGTGGATTAATTGGCTTTGCCAAATGAGCATTCATTCCTGCCGCTTTACTTTTTTTAATATCTTCAGCATACGCATTGGCCGTCATAGCAATAATCGGCACCGTCTTTGCGTCCCCCCGCTTTAACTGTCGAATTGCCCTTGAGGCCTCCAAGCCTGACATTTCCGGCATCCGAATGTCCATAAGAACCGCATCAAAATAGCCCTCTTCAGAACTTTTAAACCGTTCCACTCCCAGCCTGCCATTTTCTTCATGAATCACCTGCATCTTTTGTTTTTCCAATAACTTTCTGGCAATCTGGGCATTCATCGGATGGTCTTCAACCAATAAAATATTTTTCCCTGCCAGCCTCTCTAAATCCCCTGATTCCATTTCTGACGTTTCTTTTTTTTCAACCAATTCCTGCCCCTCAATTAAATCAAGGACCAGATGAATAGTCACTGTCGTGCCTTTTCCCTTAGCACTTTCGATACGAAGGCTTCCGCCCATCAATTCTACCAGCTGTTTTGTAATACTGAGTCCCAGACCACTCCCCTGAAGTTCCGGTGTTATGCTGTTATCTTCTTGTACAAAAGGGTCAAACATGTGCTTTTGAAATTCTTCCGACATGCCGACACCATTATCCCGAATAACATAATCACCGGTCAGCCTGCCATCTGCCACTGTCATATTCTCCGCATAATAATCAATTCTTCCACCTTCCGGTGTATATTTAACCGCATTGGAAAAAATATTGAAAAATATCTGATTCAAGCGAAGCTTGTCGACCATTACCGTCGGATGCAGCTCCTGTTTTCTAAAATGCAGTTCAATATCCTTTTTCCGGCACTGGCCCTCAAACATAATCTCCATATTCCGCAAAAACTCGCCATAAGAATACATAACCGGGTGAAGTTCCATACCACTCTTCTCAATCTTTGCCATATCCAGTATGTCATTGATTAGGGACATCATAAAGTCACTGGCTGTACGGGCTTCAGCCATATTTGCCCGAACGGCCTCCGGATTATCCGCCTCGTCCAGCGTCAGGGCATTTAATCCCATAATTACATTCATTGGTGTTCTTAAATCATGACTCATCCGGGATAAAAAGTCTGTCTTCGCCTGGGTTGCCTGTTTGGCATTTACAAGAGCCACCTCTAATTCTTTCCGTTTCTTTTCTTCCTGCTCAACCATGCTGGTAACATCTGCACGGGTCATCAGAACAATTCTATGTTGTGTGCTATTATCATAAGCCACAAATCGGGTTCTTTTAATATGGATTCTGCCATCTTCCTCCAGTACCCGGTGCATAAACTCATACGCCGGCTTATCTTCCAGCTCTTTTCGTACATTCTCAAGCGATATATTATGAAGAAACATTTCCCGGTCTTCCGGAAGAACAACCCTGCATCCATATTCTGTGCTGACATAATGATAGTCCCACACCTCAACAGACACTTTACCACGCTCTTTTTTATTATAAAGCATATTCGCCTGGCCATTCAGAAGATTGATTCCTGCAAAACGCTCATAACTATAATTGACAGATGCACCAATAAGTTCTTCCAGTGTTTTCTGGCTGTTAATATCATGCCAGTATTCATACAGAAAAACATCACCGCTCTTTGGGTCCCTGAGGAAATTCAAAGACTCCCTCATCCACATGATTTTTCCGCTTGGGGAAATTCTCTGCACTTCTACACTTCGGTTAGTCACACCATTTTTATATTCTTTCAGCATATGCTCTACATCATGCCGCTCTAAAAATGCTGCCCTGTCTCCTGCATTTAACAGAGCATATTGTGCTTTTTGAATGGCCTCATCATAAGCAATACCACTTTCTGTTTTTGGGCTGTCCTCTTGTAATTCCTCATGTTCCATCACCAGGTTCTTATTGAGGTTGGCTATCACGTAACCAAGAAGATTTGCATCTCCGCTCAACAGCTTTGTCCGCTCTGTTTCTATCTGGGCTTCCAGTTCTTTCTCCACATCAATAACTCGCGCTGAACCAATCACCAACTTAGAAATATTCTCCCCATAGAAAAGCCGGTTTAAGGAAAATTGAAGCCAATGCAAAAGCCCATCCGGACAACGAACCTGTATCTCAAATTCGACCTTATCTCTGCCCTCTTTAATATGTTCTATGGATTCCAAATATGTCGCTGCATATTCCGGTGGAATAAAACTATATTCAATCATGCTTTGCGGATAATTTTCCATTATCTCCGGCAAGCCGAATTCCTTCTGCAGCTTTTCGCCGCAGTGAACTCTCCCTGTCGCAGGGTCATAGGTAAATACCCATATATTGGCAAAATTGCAGGCTGCTTTCATGATTTCCTCACTCTGACGTACGTTATCAAGCATAACTTCAACTTGTCTTTTTGCTTGCTGCAGTTCTGTCACATCCCGCAGATAAACGACCACTACCCGTCTTTCATTCCATTTTTTCTCCTCTGCTGTCATGGAAAGTGTCCGCTGAAGATGAGGAATGGTAAACTCTCTGTTCTGAATCCTATCTGCCATAGTATTTCCCATATTATTACAGAAAAATTCACCCTGACAGAATACCTCTTCGCACAACTTCCCTGTAACATCCCCCGGTTCTAAATTAAAGAGATGAAAACTGGTTTCATTGGCATAATACAGTTCTCTTGTTTCCGCATCCATCACATAGATTCCTGTCATATTCTGGTCCAACGCCTGAAGCTGTAAATCAAACTGAATAGGTGCCGGTGCCAAAATGACACGGAACGCCGATTTATCATTCACTTTACCATATCCGGAGAATATGCCATTAATCCATACATAGCCGCCTTTTTTATGGGCGACACGGAAAAATATGGAAGTGACTTTGTCCTCTGTAATAGCCGCTTCTACAGCCTGATATACCTTTTCACAGTCCTCTTTATAAACGGTTGGACGGGCATCCTCTTTCCATTGTTCCTTGTATTCCTGATTTGTATATCCTGAGAGAATACCTACACCTCCGGATAAATAAGCAGGCGTCCATGCACCATTTTCCTCTATATGAAACAAGGCAAAACCAGCATTCATTGTGTCAATAAGATTATCAATCAACATGGTATGCTCTTTACTTTCCGTAATGTCATAACACACCGAAATAATGGCATTTCGTCCATCCTCCACGGCCACACTCTTACCCACATCATGAACCCATATATAACTTTTGTCCTTCTTACGAAGGCGATATTCAACCTCATAACCACCAGTCTCTTCAATCTGCTGCTCTGTCTCCTGATTCACATAGTACCGGTCCTCAGGATGGATACAGTTTTCAATCAGCCCATCGATATCCTGAACAAAATCTGATTCTTCTTCATATCCCAGATACTCCAGCATTCTCTGATTGATAAAGTAAAAAGGAAATCCTTCTTCAACATAACCGCCCATCATTCCACCAACCGTAGTCGAAGAAAGCAGTTCCTGCTTAACACTCTGAATCTTTTCATGAGTGAGGTCCGCAAATAAATTGCCACTGCGTACCGATGTAAGATTTGACAGCTGCAGTACATATATTTTTTGAATACCCTTTTCCTCTTTGGTTATACCGGTTACACGGTAGTGAAGCTTTATTCCATTCTGTTCCAGGGTTACACCCACAGTTCCAATGTTATGACTGTTATCTGATGTAATCTCGCCTTCGTCCCAGAAAGAAATACCACTGCCCAGCATATCTCCATATTCTTCACTCTCTATCATTTTCTGAAACTCACCTATATTTTTTATGTACTTATCATAGGCAAGACCATAGCAATGAATATCCTCTGTCAAAAGTGCCAGTGCCTTTTTAGATTCTTTCTGTGAGAAACTCAAAACCAGAAATTCTTTCAGCAGTTCTACCACACCCCGCTCTTTCTCCGGATGAGGTGTGATTTCCGATACATAATGAACATGGGCTTTGCGTCCATTCCACTGAACAATTTTCCCCTGAACATGATACTTTCTGCCATTATCCGGCAATGCAATGTCCTTCTCAAGAAATTCATTAGGATTAAGACGTTCTTTATTGCAAAAAGAGCATGGGGCATCCATCTCTGTCAGATACTCATAGCATTTTTTCCCTTGGATGTTCTCCCCTAATTTCCCCAGTTTCCGTTCAGCCGTCTGATTCACATAAAGTAATTCATCGGTTTCATAATCTACAACATAAATAGCCAGCGAAGCATCCTCCACCAACTGGGCAAATAAATCCCTGTCCACTGGTATCATACCCTCTCGAAGCCTCTCCTGCCCTTCTTTACGAGATGCAAAAATCAGCGTTTCCAGATTTCTAATACAGCCTTCCGAAACCGAGTGCTCCTTTGCATATGCCAATAAATGCATACCTGCCGACCGATTCGGACGGGAATGCTCATTCTCCCAACGGTTCACCGTACTTATATTAATATGCAGGGCTGATGCCAGCTCAAACTGTGTTATACCAAGTTCCGCTCTAAGCGCACTTAACACTTCTTTTGTCCTCATTGTCTATCCCCCTATTATTGCAAATGCCTTACGAAATGCCTTATTAAGATTATTATAAAACACTTGTTTAGAGAATACAAATCAAATAAAACCGGCTGCAGAAATTTCTTTCTGCAGCCGGCTGTTTCTTTACTCTATGTACCTGCTTAAAACCTCATACATCAACTCCGTATCAATCGGTTTTGAAATATGGTCGTTCATCCCTGCTTCCAGAGAATTGGCAATATCCTCTGCAAAGGCATTGGCCGTCATAGCAATAATACAGATATCCTCTGCATCCGGATGCTGACATTTTCGAATGGCTTTTGTCGCTTCGTAACCGTTCATTACCGGCATCTGGACATCCATCAGAATCAAATCATAAGTTCCCGGCTCCGATTTTTCAAAGAGTTCTAAGGCCGCTTTACCATCCACTGCCGTGTCCACCTGAAAATTAACCATTTCCAAAAGTTCCTGGGCAATCTCCCGGTTAATTTCCGTATCATCCACCAGCATTATCCGATGATTTAAAAAATCATATTCCTCTGTATTTGCATTTTTATTCACCAGTTTTCCCTGACTGAGTGCCATCAGCATATCAAAAATCGTGGACTGGAAAATTGGTTTTGTCATACATCCATCAACCCCTGCCTCTTTAACCTCATCACTGATTTCATTCAAATCATAGGCTGAAGCAATCATTACAATAGGATCATCCCCGCAGGCCTTTCGGATTTTTCTGGCAAGTTCCAGTCCGGATAAGCCTTTCATCTTCCAGTCTATCAGACATACATCATACATTCTTCGATCATTTCGGGCTTTTGTAATGCTTGAGTTTCCGCAAAATGTAATTAAAAAATGAATATATCCTTGCAAAGTACCAATCTATCGAATTTTTGAATTATTCAGAGTGACAGTGACTGGAGTAGTGGCACTTTAATAAGCCCCGTCGGAACCGGACTTTGGGAGAAC
>SAAB01000046.1 GCA_009929615.1 Clostridia bacterium
TTTTTAGGAAAGGTGGCAGTCAGATTGATTCGTTAGCCAATCTTGAACAGAAAATTTTGAGCAACTATCTATTTTCTGTCAAGATGAATAATTCAGGTTTAAATGTATATACAAAATAAAAAACGAATAATGGCGAATAAATAAACAAATTGTCAGAAAATAATATCTGGAGGAAATCAAATGAAAAGTGTTGCATTCTGCACCCTTGGCTGTAAAGTAAATCAATATGAAACAGATGCGATGGAAGAAATCTTCCAAAAGGCGGGTTATGAAGTGAAAGGGTTTCACGAAAATGCAGATGTTTATGTGATTAATACATGTACGGTAACCAATATGGCGGATCGGAAATCACGGCAGATGCTCCATAGAGCCAGAAAACAGAATCCAAATAGCGTTATTGTAGCCGCCGGATGCTATGTTCAGGCATCAGCGGAGGCAGCGGAGGCAGATGAAGCGATTGATTTGATTGTAGGAAACAACTGTAAAGGGCAGATATTGTCCATGGTGGAAGAATTTATCGCCCATCGGGATAAAACCGTCAATTTAATTGACATTAACCATACCAGTGATTATGAAACAATGGGCATTACAAAGGTATCTGAGCATACCCGGGCCTATATTAAAATTCAGGATGGATGTAATCAGTTCTGTTCTTATTGCATCATTCCCTTTGCCCGTGGAAGAGTCCGGAGTCGTAAGATGGAAGATATTCTGAAAGAAGTAAGTGCTTTGGCCGATTCAGGGTATAAAGAAATTGTTCTGACAGGTATTCATATTTCCTCCTATGGCACAGATTTCAAAGACAGTCAGGCGGGACTCATCGACTTGGTTGAAAATTTATCTGAAATTACAGGCATTGAACGGATACGCTTCGGTTCTCTGGAGCCGGGAATTATTACAGAGGAATTTGTAAAACGGCTGGTGAAAATTAAACAGATTTGTCCTCATTTTCATTTGTCTCTTCAGAGTGGCTGCGAAGCTACACTTAAGAGAATGAATCGGCATTATACACCGGAGGATTATAAAGCACGATGTGAACTGCTTGGCAGATATTTTGACAGACCGGCCTTTACTACGGATGTTATCGTCGGATTCCCGGGAGAAACCGAAGAAGAGTTTCAGGATACAAAGAGTTTCTTAGAAGATATTCATTTTGCAGAAATGCACATTTTCAAATACTCCCCGAGAAAAGGGACAAAGGCGGCTCAGATGCCAGAACAGGTAGATGAGCGGATTAAAACTCAGCGGAGTGCAGTTCTTTTGGAACTGGGTAAAAAAATGGCTGAGGATTATCGGCGAGACTGCGGCGATAAAGTTTTAAAGGTTCTTATTGAAGAGGAAATTCAGTCAGAAAACGGGCCGGTGTGGACAGGCCATAGTCAGGAATATATAAAGTGTGGGATAAAATCAGACAAAATCAAGTCGAATGATATTATAAACTGTCGTATGACAGGGGGAAACCATGAAGATTTTGTGTTTTGTGAAATAATTGATTGAATTATTTCATGATTTATATTAATATAGTGAGTAAGTGTAAGGGAAGAATAGTTGTTTAAGGAAGTGATTTTATGGAAAACATGGGAAATACACAGTATTTTAAAGTAAGCAATGATGCTGATATTGCTGTAAAAGACATTTTGGAAGCCGTTTATATTGCATTGACGGAGAAGGGCTACAACCCGGTGAGCCAGATTGTCGGATACATTATGTCCGGAGACCCAACCTATGTGACGAGTTATAAGAATGCCAGATATCTGATTATGAAGGTCGAGCGGGATGAACTGCTTGAAGAACTTCTGAAAAGTTATATTGACGTGAATTTGAAGTAGTCATATGCGGATAATAGGATTAGATTATGGGTCAAAGACCGTAGGTGTCGCAGTGAGCGACGAATTAGGATGGACTGCACAGGCGTTAGAAACAATCTCCAGAAAAGAGGAGAATAAGTTACGTAAAACCCTGGCGCGAATTGAAGAACTGGTACGTACCTATGGTGCGGAAAGTATTGTGCTCGGTTATCCGAAGCACATGAATAATGAAGCCGGAGACCGGTGTGCCAAAACGGAAGAGTTTAAGGCTATGCTGGAACGGCGTATTGGAATTCCTGTTATTTTACAGGATGAGCGGATGAGTACAGTCTCCGCAGAACGGATTCTTATGGAGGGTGGCGTTCGCCGGGAAAACCGGAAAGAGTACGTGGATAAGATGGCTGCAGCTTTTATTCTGCAGACTTATTTGGAACGAATGAGCCACGACCAGGAAGATAGGAGTATTTAGATGGCAGAAAAAGCTGAAAAAATCGTATTTGTTACAGATACAGATGAAGAAATCGAATTTTACGTAGTTGAGCAGACACGAATCAACGACGTTAATTATATATTAGTTACAGATTCAATGGATGATGAAGCGGATGCTTTTATTTTAAAGGAAACTGTGAATGAAGAAGATGCTGAAGACGTAGTTTACAGCGATATTGAAGATATGGATGAACTGGAAGCTATTTCAAAGGTCTTTTCGGAAATATTAGAAGACATTGATATTGAAATGCAATAGAAAAGCCTGGATATAACAGGTGTGTGACGATAGGCTTTAGAGAGCGTATCGCATTTGCTGTGGGTATATCGGGAATGAGTTTGGACAATTGGTCGTGTTAAGCCTGAAATTGAATAAGAAGTGTACGGTATAAGCTTATTCAGGTCAGTTATCGTGAAATATATTTTATATAATTTAGTATTTGGATTTGTAAAGATTGTGGAGCGGATTAAAAAAAGAATAACAATTGGTTCGGATTCTTTCCTGATATAGCACAGCCTTTAAATTAACGGAGGTGCGAGTATTGAAAGCGAAAGTATTAAAGAAAGAAAATGAAGGTTTGAAAATTATTCCATTGGGCGGACTGGAAAGCATTGGAATGAATATTACAGCCTTTGAGTATGATGATAGCATTATTGTGGTAGACTGTGGTCTCTCTTTTCCAGCAGACGATATGTTGGGAATTGACCTGGTTATCCCGGATGTTACTTATCTTGAGAACAACATTGACAAGGTTAAAGGCTTTGTTATTACCCATGGTCATGAGGACCATATTGGTGCATTGCCATATATTTTGAAAAAAGTGAATGTCCCGGTTTATGCGACAAAGCTGACTATGGGCATTATCGAGCATAAATTACAGGAACATAATCTGATGAAATCAACCCGGAGAAAAGTCATTAAACATGGCCAGTCTATTAATTTGGGATGCTTCCGTATTGAATTTATTAAAACCAACCATAGTATTGCAGATGCAGCAGCATTGGCAATTTATACACCGGAAGGTATTATTGTTCATACAGGTGACTTTAAGATTGATTATACGCCTGTTTTTGGACAGAGTATTGATTTACAGCGATTTGCTGAACTTGGCAAAAAAGGTGTTCTTGCTGTTATGATGGATAGTACGAATGCGGAACGGCCTGGATTTACGAATTCGGAGCGTACCGTTGGACAGGCTATTGACCATATTTTTGATGAACATCGCAGCGGTCGTATTATTGTGGCAACCTTTGCTTCAAATGTAGACCGTGTGCAGCAGATTATTAATTCTGCTTATAAATTTGGAAGAAAAGTTATTGTAGAAGGACGAAGCATGGTGAATATCATTGGCATCGCTTCCGAATTAGGATATATTCAGATACCGAATGATACATTAATCGACATTGACCATATGAAAAATTATCCAGATGATAAGCTGGTGCTTATTACGACAGGCAGCCAGGGCGAAACCATGGCAGCTCTTTCAAGAATGGCAAACAGCACACATCGTCGGATTTCTATTAAACCGGGAGATACGATTGTATTTAGTTCCAGTCCTATTCCGGGAAATGAAAAAGCAGTATCGAATATTATCAATGAACTTTTCCGCAAAGGTGCAGAGGTTATTTTCCAGGATACTCATGTTTCGGGACATGCCTGTGCTGAAGAGATTAAACTGATTTATGCGTTGACACATCCAAAGTATGCAATTCCTGTACATGGTGAGTACCGCCATCTGAAAGCTCATGCCAAACTGGCTGAGACAATGGGAATTCCGAAGGATCATATTATTGTTCTTTCTTCAGGAAATGTTTTGGAATTCAAGGATGAGAGTGCGAAGATTGTCGGACAGGTGCCTCACGGCGGCATTATGGTCGATGGACTCGGTGTTGGAGACGTTGGAAACATTGTCCTCAGAGACCGTCAGATGTTGTCCCAGAATGGACTTTTAATTGTTGTTCTGACCCTTTCCCGTCATGATAACCGTCTCTTAGCAGGCCCGGATATTGTATCCAGAGGTTTTGTTTATGTCAGAGAGTCAGAGATGCTTATGGAAGATGCCCGAAAGGCAGTGGACCAGGCAGTATCTAAATGTCTTGATGGAAAAGTGAATGACTGGAGTAAAATCAAAAGTGTCATTCGTGACACCCTGAGTGATTATGTATGGAAACAGACGAAACGTAATCCAATGATTCTTCCTGTTATTATGGAAGTAGATGTTTAGACTTGATAAATTAAAAAGAATTCTTTATAATGGTAATGTTAGTGGTTAACATTGCCATTATAAATATGCGTGAGAAAGGGCTGGTAGACGATGAGAAACGTAGAATATCAGACCAGGCAGCTCATAAGGACGATTAAGCAAACCAATGTTTATAATCAATACCGACGCCTTCAGATAAAGATTCAGAAAGATGAGACGTTGAGCCGGAGAGTGAATGAATTTCGAAAAGCATGTTTTGCAATACAGAATAAACCGGAAGAGCCGGAGGATATGGACCGGCTGGAAGCTTTGAATATGGAATACGGGGATATTCTGGATAATTCAGATGTAAGAGAATTTCTGACAGCGGAACAGGGACTGGCACAGATGATGAATCAGGTGACAGACCGGATGTATGACAGTCTGGATATAGATGTTTCGTTTTTAGAGAACTAGAGGAGGAAACAGACATGAAAAAAGCACTTTCTGCCTTTTTAGGCGTTGGAGTTAATGTAATTATCTATGTAGTAGCTATTTTCATTCTCTTTCGCGCCGGGGCCTTTGCTTATGATTTTTCATATGAAGTATTTGGTGAACCTGTTGTTTCCGAATATGCGGATGAAGAAGTGCGGATTGAGATTCAAACCGGAGAAGGAAGCCGGACGGTAGCGAAGGAATTAAAAGAAAAAGGTGTCATCAATAGTGAATTGGCATTTGTTATAAAAGCAAGGCTGGGTAACGCAATTTTAATGCCGGGGACCTATATCGTCAAAGGCAGCATGTCTGCGGATGAGATGCTTGAAGTCATGTCAGATGTAACAAATTCTGTCGTACAGCAGAAGACAGCAGAGGAGCTGGCAGCTGAAACAGCAGAATCAGCTGAAGAAGGCGAGACGGCAGCAGTTGAAGGCGAAGGAGAGGGCGGACAGTGATTGTAGATGAAAGAATGCTGGATTACATCCTTTCTTTGGATAAAGATGAAAGCCCATTGGTTCGAACAATTGAACAGGAGGCCATCAGGGATTATGTTCCGATTATCCGTAAGGAGAGCCGGAGTCTGCTGAGGGTACTCTTAAACATAAAAAAGCCTAGAGCTGTCCTGGAAGTAGGAACGGCCATAGGCTTTTCCGCCGTTTTGATGAGTGAATGTCTGGATGAAAATAGTCATATAACAACGATTGAAAAGTTTGAGAAAAGAATTCCTGTTGCCAGAGAGAATTTTAAACGAGCAGGGAAGGAAAAGCAAATCACCCTCTTAGAGGGAGATGCTGTGGATGTGTTAAAAACCTTAGAAGGTCCTTATGACTTTATTTTCATGGATGCAGCCAAAGGACAGTATATTCATTTTCTTCCAGATGTATTGAAATTATTAGCCCCTGGCGGAATCCTTGTATCGGATAATGTTCTTCAGGATGGAGATGTTGTGGAATCAAGATATGCGGTTGTACGCCGAAATCGGACCATACACAGTCGTATGCGGGATTATCTGTGGACATTGAAACACATGGAGGGCATGGAAACGATTGTTCTGCCTATCGGAGATGGAATGACAGTCAGCGTGAAGGAGTAAGAATATGAAAAAACCTGAATTATTAATACCGGCCAGCAGTCTGGAAGTTTTGAAAACTGCCGTAATTTTTGGCGCTGACGCTGTTTATATCGGAGGCGAGGTATTCAGTCTGCGTGCCAAATCTAAAAACTTTTCATCAGAGGATATGAGAGAGGGTATCGCCTTTGCTCATGAACATCATGCGAAAGTCTATGTAACAGCGAATATACTGGCTCATAACGGAGATTTAGATGGCATCGAGGAATATTTCCATGAGCTTAAGGATATTGGTCCGGATGCGGTGATTATTTCCGACCCGGGGGTATTCCAGATTGCGAAGGAAATTTGCCCGGAGATAGAGATTCATATCAGTACTCAGGCGAATAACACAAATTACCGGACTTATAATTTCTGGTATGGACTTGGCGCAAAGAGGGTTGTATCTGCCAGAGAACTTTCGATACAGGAGATTAAAGACTTAAGAGCTAATATTCCGGAAGATTTGGAGATAGAAACTTTTATTCATGGTGCGATGTGCATTTCTTATTCCGGGAGATGTTTGCTGAGCAGCTATTTTACCGGGAGAGATGCGAATCAGGGAGCCTGTACCCATCCATGCCGGTGGAAATATGCCATCGTGGAGGAAACCCGTCCGGGAGAATATCTTCCGGTGTATGAGAATGAGCGGGGAACCTATATTTTCAATTCAAAAGATTTATGTATGATCGAGCATATTCCTGAATTAGTAGATGCAGGAATAGATAGTTTCAAGATTGAAGGACGAATGAAAACAGCGCTTTATGTAGCTGTTGTAACCCGTACCTATCGTCAGGCTATTGATGATTATTTTAAAGGTCCTGAATTATACCAAAGCCGTATGGATTATTACAAAGAGGAAATTGCAAAGTGTACCTATCGACAGTTTACCACAGGATTCTTCTTTGGAAAACCGGATCAGGATACACAGATTTACGATAATAATACCTATATCAAAGCCTACACTTATCTGGGGCTGGCTGGTTCTAAAAATGATGCAGGTATGTATGCCCTGGAGCAGCGTAATAAGTTTTCTGTCGGTGACGCCATAGAAGTTATGAAGCCGGATGGAAGTGATATAACGGTAACTGTTCTGGCAATGACAGATGAGAATGGGGAGCAGATTGAGAGCTGTCCTCACCCGAAACAGAAGATTTATGTTGATTTGGGTCTGGAACTTTCGCCCTTTGATTTACTTCGCCGTAAAGATTAATAAATGAGGCGGGATGAGAGATGAAAGATTTTTTTGAAGTCACAGAAATTGCAGAAAATATTTATCAGATATATGAGTCGGCGGGAGTTAATTCTACATTAATCGTTGGAAAATGCCGTGCACTTTTAATTGATACAGGCTATGGCTTTGCCAATATCAAAGAGGTGGTAGAGTCGATAACAGATTTGCCGCTGAGAGTTGTTAATACCCATGGGCATACAGACCATGTTGGAGGGAACCGATTTTTTCGCAGAGTCTGGATGAACCCATCGGACAAGGATATTTATACAGATTACCAGGTACATCAGAAAGCTTTGATAGCTGCAAGATTTGAAACCCTTCAAAAGGCTTTGGGAAAACCCAATGTATGGCCTGAGGATTTTGACAGACAGGCATGGTACGAGGGCTCAACGGAAGAGTTTTGCTGGTTGATTAATGGACAGACCGTTGACCTGGATGCTGAGGAAGAGCGATGCAACCAGAGCTTTGAATTTGACGAGCCATCCCCAGAAAATCATTTAATTGAAACCATTTTTATGCCTGGCCATACCGGCGGCAGCGTTATGTTTTTCGATTGGAAAAGTCATCTCTTATTTGCGGGAGATGATTTAGATTACAGTATGTGGCTTATGTTTGATAATAGTGCCCCACTTTATATTTACAGAAATAATATCAAGGAGCTGGAAAAATATCCAATTAAGGGCATTGTGCCATCGCATCGTAGAAAAATTCTTTCCCCGTGGCTGCTGAAACGACTTCCTGAAGCTATTGACCATGTGAAAATTGAGGAAAGCAGAGTATTTTATCATCCAAGGACAGGTGCTCCGGCACTGTTGTACAAGGAACCTCTCAATGGCGAAAGTCCGGATGGAATGGACACAATCTATATCGTATATCATAGAAATAATATGTAAAAATACAGGGACAGACACAGCATCCTTAAGCGACGCATAAAATAAATTAAAGGTCGCATAGGGGTGCTTTTTTCTTGCAGTCATTTCCGAAACCATTGAGCAGCGAAGAAGAAGCCTATTATCTTTCCAGATACAAGGCGGGAGATATAGATGCGAAGAATATATTAGTTGAAAGGAATCTACGGCTGGTAGCTCATATCGTAAAGAAATATGCCAGCACAGGCCGGGATTCAGATGAACTCATTGCCATTGGAATTGTCGGACTTGTAAAGGCCGTAAACACGTTTAAAACCGATAAAGGCAGCCGACTGGGAACGTATGCGGCACGATGTATTGATAATGAACTCTTGATGATGCTTCGTACGGAAAGAAAACTGAATAGGGAGATATCCCTCTACGAGCCTATCGGGACAGACAAAGAGGGCAACGAAATCAGCTTTATTGATGTGGTTGAGGATACAACCACGGATATTGTTGATAATATGATGCTGTCAGAACGCATTCAAAAAATGTATCATGCCATTGCAGAGGTATTAAATGAACGGGAACGGGAAATCATATACAGGAGATATGGACTTCATGGATTCAGGGAAGTTACTCAGAGAGAGATAGGAAAGCATATGGGAATTTCAAGAAGCTATGTCAGTCGAATTGAGAAAAAGGCCCTGGAAAAATTACGAAGGCATATGATGGAAGATTGTTGATTTTGTCATTTTGTGATATGATACATATGGCTGTTACACTATAAAGAGGAAGTGGAGTTTTATCATGGAACGAATTATATTGATGGTTATCCGGTTGTTCTATAAGGTGCCGGAATGGTGGTACAAGATTTGCCATTATGGCAAAGATGAAAATTTTGAGAAATATGATGAAGAAAAACGCTATGCGCTGCTTCAGGAATTGACCCATAGAGCGAATAAAGCCGGCAGAGTTAATGTCATATGTTCTGGTAAAGAGAATCTGCCGAAAGAGAATGGCTACATTTTATTCCCGAATCACCAGGGATTATTTGACACCCTTCTTTTCTTTGATACCCATGGACGTTTTTTCTCCTTTGTTATGAAGATTGAAGTGGCTCATGTTTTTCTTATTCGTCAGATAGCACGGTTGATTCATGCAAAGGCTATGGACCGTTCCGATGTGCGTCAGTCTATGACGGTTATCAAGCAGGTTTCTGAGGAAGTAAAGCAGGGAAGAAATTATCTTATTTTTGCAGAAGGAACGCGAAGCCGGCAGGGAAATAAGCTGCTTCCTTTTAAAGGCGGGGCTTTTAAAAGTGCTGTTTATGCAAAGTGTCCGATTGTTCCGGTTGCTATTATTGATTCTTACAAAGCCTTTGATATTCATTCGATTAAGAAGATAACAGCCCAGATACATTATCTCGAGCCAATCTATTATGAAACCTATAAGGATATGAAAACAACAGAAATTGCAGAACTTGTTAAAAGCAGGATAGAAGCGGCCATTGAACAGTATGAAATTCATTGACTTTGTTGAGTTATAATGCTAAGATAAAGAAGATGATTTCAGAATTTACAGTATTAAAGGGTGGGAATAATTATGAATAAAAAAATACGTACACCAGCGGTGGAAACGTTATTTGATGCAATAATTAAACTGGAAACAGTGGATGAGTGCTTTGACTTTTTTGAAGATTTGGCAACAATTAATGAGATACTTTCATTATCCCAGAGATTTGAAGTAGCCAGAATGCTTCGCCAGCATAAAACCTATTTGGAAATTGCGGAGAAAACAGGAGCATCTACGGCAACAATCAGCCGGGTAAATAGATCTTTGAATTACGGTAATGATGGCTATGATTTAGCCATGCAGCGTATTCAGGATAAAAAAGATAATTAAGAAACACCTGTTTCTCTATAACGAGAAACAGGTGTTTTTTTATCAGCGTTTTTTTTTCGATGCTTCTTCATTCTCAGGAAAAGAGAAAGAATCAATCAGCTTTTCGATTAACTGTTTTTTCATATAAACATCACAGGAAAGCAGTGCAACCAGAGAAAGAAGCTGAAGATATTCACCCTCTTCTTTAGGGGCTTCCGGAAAAATATGACTGGCTTCTTCGGAAATCTGCCGGATATCTTCACC
This sequence comes from Clostridia bacterium, assembly GCA_009929615.1. Taxonomy (GTDB): domain Bacteria; phylum Bacillota; class Clostridia; order Lachnospirales; family Lachnospiraceae; genus Frisingicoccus. The sequence continues at coordinate 10,317 of SAAB01000046.1, forward strand.
GATACGTTTGGCCTGAAGGGGTTCCTTATCCATGATATGACTGTAAAGCCAGGACATGTCCAGGCCATCGGTATTCTTAAAGTAGCGATTCGTCATAGGGGTAAGCAGCTTCTGGATATCATTAATTGAAAGTATATTTTTGAAATAGTAAATGAATATCAAAAGCAGCATATGATCTTTGGAATACTTCTTTTTATCCGGTGGTGGAAGAAGATGATTCTTAGCATAATTATTAATCATGGTTTTGGTGAGAATCTTGTCTTCTTCATACCGTTTTGAATGTTCCAGACGGTTATCCATGAAGGTTGTTACCTGGTCCATATAAAGGGCAATATCAGGAAGCTCTGAAGCTGAAATTGGCTGGTTGTTTTCCATATGCTGGATAAAATCATCCAGAATGGATTGTATTGAAGGAAAATTATCCATAAACGACACACTCCTGTACAAATTGGGGGAAAATACCCTCTACTATGTCTTATTATATCGAATTATATGAAAAAGTCAATCATGACGCATCATATAGTTATAATAACTACATAAAGCGGAATAGAAGGGACAACTATGAAGACGAAAACAGCAAATAAAATATTATTTTTAACAACCATATTGAGTATTGGTATCCAATTTTTTATGGCATTCATTGGAATACGTCATACAACACCATTGCTGTTGGGAGGCCAGCTGCCAATTCTGCTTGTACCTATTATTAGTGTGCTTTTTTTGAAAATTGATATAGTGGAAGAACTGCGATTAAAAGATATTAAAGTGCGGACAATAGTCTTTGCCTTTTTGGTTATTCTATGTGCCTATCCAACCATTTCCCTGCTCAATATGATTTCTATGTTCTTTGTAGACAATGCAGTGGCGGGTACGGCTTTAAATCTCTATCAGAATGGTTATTTCTTTTCCATGCTTGTGATGGCTTTTCTGCCTGCGATAGGCGAAGAGTTTTTGATGCGTGGTGTTATGTATCATAGTTATCGAAAAAAATCTCCCATACTGGCATGGATACTGACATCCGTTATTTTTGGCCTGTTTCATATGAATTTCAATCAGATGCCTTATGCTATATTTCTTGGTTTAATTATGGTAGCTATGCTTGAAGCCAGTGATTCTTTAGCAGCCCCTATGTTTGTTCATTTCTTTATGAATGGCATTGCAACGACGGCGGGTTATTTTTCAGCCAGCACCTTGCAGGCACAGGTAGAATCCGGGTACAATGCAGAAAGTATTGTTGGGACAGGCGCGGGAGCAATGGAGATGCTGCTTCAGATGGCTATACTGGCGGCGCTGACCCTGCCTTTGGTTATACTTGTTATAGGGGCAACCTTTAAAATAAATGGTCGGAAATTTTCAGAGGCTTTTAGAAAAAAGGAAGCAGATCAGAAAGATGAAACTCATGTATGGGATATCTGGTTACTGTTATCCATCGTGATTATGATGATACTTACTGTAATAAATACATTGGCATAAGGAAGAGGAAATATATGAAAAGTCAGGTAATTTTGTTAACTTGTAAAGATTATGATGAAACCCGAATATATGAAGAACTGAAGTGGGGAATTGAATCCCTGGGGGGTGTTGGGCATTTTGTCAGAACTGATGAAAGGATTTTATTAAAACCCAATCTTTTGCGTAAAGCAGATATTGACAGTGCAGTGGTGACCCACCCACTGGTTGTTTCTGCGGTAGCCCGAATTCTCCAGGAGGCAGGCTGCAACCATATTACTTATGGTGATTCGGCGGGCGTGGGTTCGACCGAAAAAATTGCCAGGGGTTGTGGATTGACCGGGGAGATGGAAAAACTGGGTATTCCACTGGATAATTTTGCTGACTGCGTATTAGCGGATTATCCGGAGGGAAAGGCAGCAAAACGTTTTCACATGGCCAAAGCCGTCGTTAAAACAGATGCGTTGATTAATATTTCAAAAATGAAAACCCATCAGCTGGAACGGATGACCGGAGCAGTAAAGAATATGTATGGATGTATCCAGGGACTTCATAAGGCAAAAGGTCATACAAAATATTCAAATGCAGAAAGTTTTGCCAGAATGCTGATTGATTTGAATAAATTTGTAAATCCAAAGCTTTATGTTATGGATGGGATTACTGGGATGGAGGGCAATGGACCGGCTTCGGGAACTCCGGTGGATATGGGTGTACTTCTTTTGTCTACGGACCCGGTGGCATTGGACAGCGTCTGCTGCGCCTTGATGAATCTAAAACCGGAATTGGTGCCGACCAACGTGCAGGGTGAAAAAATGGGCCTGGGGGTCTGGCGGGAAGAGGATATCGAAGTCCTTACCCGGGACGGCATTCTTACAACATCCCAAGTGGGAAAGAACTATGGAAAGCAGGATTATGATGTCAACCGTGGCAGGGAGGTTCGTCGTATCTGGCGCCAGCTTCGATGGCTGTCCAGACATTTTCAAAGAAAGCCATATATTGTTGAGAGTCAGTGTATCCGGTGCGGCATTTGTGTAGAAGCCTGTCCGGTTGAGGGCAAAGCCATTCATTTGGATAAACCGAATGCTCCTGTTTATGATTATAAAAAGTGTATCGCCTGTTTCTGCTGCCAGGAAATGTGCCCACAAAAGGCTATCCAGGTGAAATAAAGGAACTTAAATGCTCTCCTTGAATACTATATATTAGTTTGAAGGGGAGGTTGGATATGAAGAAAAAGAGATTATTATCTGTGGTGGTTTTGTCCTTGATAGTGTGTTTGTGCATGGGATGCGGCAAGAACACTTCAGGTCTTAAAAGAGTTCGACTCCAGGAAGTTGCCCATTCCATTTTCTATGCACCGATGTATGTAGCTTTGGAAGAAGGGGACTTCAAGGAAGAAGGCCTTGATGTGGAATTGAGTAATGGCAATGGAGCAGATAAGGTAATGACGGCTATGATTGCCGGAGAAGCCGATATTGGCTTTATGGGGCCGGAGGCTGGAATCTATGTTTTTAATGAAGGTAACAGTGATTATGCGATAAATTTTGCACAGTTGACTCAGCGGGCAGGAAATTTCCTTGTTGGACGCAGTGATAATCCGAATTTTAAATGGTCGGATTTGAAAGGGAAAACAGTTATTGGAGGCCGTGCAGGTGGTATGCCTCAGATGGTTTTTGAGTATATTTTAAAGATGAATGGTCTTAATCCGGCAAAAGATTTGACCATTATTCAAAATATTGATTTTGGTGTAACGGCAGAGGCCTTTGCCGGTGGTACAGGGGAGTATACAGTTGAGTTTGAACCCCATGCAACCGGTATTGAGAAAGAGGGGGCAGGTCATGTTATTGCTTCCTTAGGCGTTGATTCGGGCTATGTTCCTTATACCTGTTTTTCAGCCTTGGGTTCTTATATAAATGAACACCCGGATATTATACAGAGTTTCACAAATGGCATTCAGAAGGGACTGGACTATGTTAATAGTCACAGCAGTGAAGAAATTGCTAAGATTATTCAGCCCCAATTTGCGGAGACGGATTTCGATACTTTAAAGACAATCGTGGAACGATACCATAGTCAGGATACATGGAAAACGGATACGATTTTTACGGAGGAAGCCTTTGAACTTCTTCAGAATATTTTAGAAGAGGCCGGAGTGCTTGAAAAAAGAGTGGATTATGATGTTCTTGTAACGACTCGGTTTTCAAAATAAAACAAAGAACGTAACAGGGCTGGCAACAGCCCTGGAAAAATAAAGGGGGCCTGAGCATGCAGCTAAATAGATTGCGTATTCAGAATTTTAAATCGGTCAGAGATATGAGTATTGAAGATATTGAAAATGTTCTGATTCTGGTTGGAAAAAATAATGCAGGTAAAACGGTTGTCTTAGATGCTTTGCGGGTCTTGGATAACACTTATCAGGTTTCAGAGGAAGATTTCAATCTGGATGCAGGAAATATAGAGGTTGATGTCGAATTGAAGCTGGAAGCAGAAGATTTGAAGATGTTTAATGAAGAGGGTATTGTCAGTATCTATAAACGTTATGATTTGTGGTTTGAGGAATTTAAAAAAAGATTGCCATCCTATGATGAGGAGACGGGTATTCTGAAATTTGGTGTTTCGGTTAATCGAAATGGACAAAGACGTTATGGGGATGGGATTCATAAAAATAATGATTATATTCCACAGGTAATCCCAAAGTTTTATTACATTGACAGTATGAGACATTTTCTGGATATTCAGGATGATATTTTTTTCTGCCAGGAAAGCGAATGGGTTGGACGGCTGAGGGATAAACGATGTGTTTTTGAATCGGCGAAGATATGCCGTCATTGCTTTAACTGTATTGGAAGAATTGAGCAGAAAACGCCGGAGGAACTCAATGTGCTGGAGACAGCCCGCCTTTTGGAGTATAAGTTATACCAGGGGAATTTCAACCGTTTTGCGGAAAGTGTTAATGATTATTTTCATAAAAATGGTGGCGTAGGAGAAGATATTTACTATTATATGGCAGAAAACATGGATAGCCTGTGTAAGGTAAACGGTTTTGTTCATAATCGGGAGAGAGATGTGGATACATCTTTGAGCCGCATGGGGACAGGCATGCGGTGTATTTATATACTATCTCTGCTGGAGGCCTATATTTATGGAGGAAAGAGAATCCCCTGCATTATACTTATGGAGGACCCGGAAATCTTTCTCCATCCGAGACTGCAGAAGGTGGCAGGAGAGATTTTATACAGGTTGTCAAAGGCCAATCAGGTTATTTTTACGACGCACTCTCCAAATATGCTTTTTAATTTCACGTCCAGACAGATACGTCAGATTCTTTTGGACAAAGAGTCCTATTCGATAGCCAAAAAACCGGAGGATGTGGACAGGATATTGGATGACCTGGGTTATACGGCCAATGATTTGATGAATGTCAATTTTGTTTTTATAGTTGAAGGGAAACAGGATAAGAGCCGGCTGCCCTTGCTGCTGGATAAGTATTATTCGGAAATCTTTGATAAAGAGGGAAAACCCTGCCGGGTGGCCATCATTACGACAAACAGTTGTACTAATATTAAGACCTACGCTAATCTGAAATATATGAATAAACTGTATTTAAAGGACCAGTTTCTGATGATACGTGATGGGGATGGTAAAGACCCGGAGATGCTGGCGGGACAGCTTTGCAAATACTATGACCAGTGCAGAGTAACGGATGTGGACAAAATGCCAAAGGTGACACGGAGAAATGTCCTTATATTAAAATACTATTCCTTTGAGAATTATTTTCTCGACCCGAAAATTATGGTTAAAATTGGAATATTAAACAATGAAGAGGAATTTTATGATATACTTTTCAGTAAGTGGCAGGAATATCTATATCGTTTGAAAAGTGGTCAGCATTTTACTGAGATGACAGGGCTGGATATTAAAGGACCACAGGACATTCGGGATAATTTTGAGGCTTTTCAAATTTATATGCGGGGACATAATCTTTATGATATCTTTTATGGACGATATAAAAAGAATGAGAATGAAATATTAAAAGCCTATATTGATACAGCACCGAGAGAGACATTTAAAGATATTTTAGATGCCATAGATAAATTTGTTTATTTTGAAAATCGAGCAAAGGAAGGGACATTATGAAAATCGACTTGGATACGCATACGCATACCTTAGCCAGTGGACATGCCTATAATACGATTACAGAGATGATAAGTGCAGCGGCGGAGAAGGACCTGAAGCTCCTTGCGATTACTGAACATGCACCGGCTATGCCGGGAAGCTGCAAGGATTTCTATTTTTATAATTTGAAAATATTACCGAGATTTCAAAAAGGACTGGAAATCATGTTTGGTGTTGAATTGAATGTGATGGATTATAAAGGACATTTGGATTTGCCGGAGAAGTACATTGAATGCACAGATTTGCGGATTGCAAGTCTTCATCCACCATGTCTGAAACCGGGAACGGTGGAAGAGAATACAGCGGCTATGCTCGCAACAATTCATAATCCTTATGTTGATATTCTTGGACATCCGGATGATGGAAGATACCCGATGGACTATGAAAGGGTTATTGCTGAAGCTAAGAAGTATGGAAAGATTGTGGAACTCAATAATAATTCTATGAGCCCTCTGAATTCCAGAACGAATGCCAGAGAAAATGACCGGATTATTTTAGATTTGTGTGAAAAATATGAGGTGCCTGTTGTTATGGCCAGTGATTCTCATGCTGATTTTATGGTGGGAGATTTGACTCAGGCGGAGAAACTTGTAGAGGAAGTTCATTTTCCTAAGGAACTGGTACTTAATGACTCTGTAGAAAAGTTTAAAAAATATTTGAATTTGGGACGTAATAAAGGACGTTTGTGATAATCACAAACGTCCTTGTATTTTAATGCCTGTTTTTTTAATTAATCCAGTTTAATGCCAGCAAGTAAAGAACCAAGGCTGGTAGAAGCATCTCCTTCAGATTTGAAGTTAGCAGCTTCTTTGGAATAATCTTCTTCAACACCGTCATCACTTAAAAGTGCTTTCATGCTGAGGCTGAGTTTTCCTTCTTTTTTCTGGATAACTTTTACATTCACTTTTTCACCTGTTTTAACAACGTCATCAGGTGTTTTGATATGTTTTGTACTCATCTGAGAGATATGAACCAAACCGCTTAAGCCATTTTCAAGGCGTACAAAGGCACCATAAGTTGTAATCTTTTCAACAGTTCCTTCAAAAACGGAACCTACAGAAACGGCATCAATCTGAGCTGCTTTCTCTGCATTGTTTTTTTCCTGCTCAACAGCACGTCCGGATAATACGAGACGGTTCTGTTCTGGGTCAGCAGTAATAATCTTAACATCAATGTTTTTGTTCAGCCATTCATTTAAATCTTCTACATAGTGTGTAGAAAGCTGGGAAGCTGGAATAAATCCGCGAACACCCTGAACATAAGCGATGACACCGGCATTAACAACACCTTTAATCTGAACATTCAGAATGGTATTGTCATCCATCATCTGCTGTAATTCTTCCCATGAAATTTTTTCCTCTGTGCTGCGATTTGTTGTTTCACTCATAATTTCACCTCATTATTCTTCACAGGTATCAGTAGTCATTTTGGAAGGATCCATCTTGACATATTCACGACTGCTGGAAGTTTCTTCAGTCTCTCCATCATCAAACATATCGTCAAAGTCTTCATCCAGATTATCATCCCATGTGTCATCAAAATTATCTGAAGCTTTCTTGTCGAGAATATCTTTTATGATATAGGCAATACTTCCGATTGCGACGGCAACGGTTAATGTTTTTATAACTGCTTTAAAAAAGTTACCAATCTTCATAAAATCACCTTCCTGTTCTTTTTAATCACATATAGTTAGTATTATATAGTATTTTTGTTAAAAAATAAAGATATTATTTACTTTGCGGTAAAAAATTATTAAAATAGAAATAAAGGACTAGAAAATAAAGCGGCGGGTCTTGATATAAGGCCGTCCGGTTGCATAACGCATTTCACAGAAATCTGTCAGATTTTTAATTGTCGGACCTGGATGACCATTGTCGATGTGTCCGATTATTTTATGATTGCCAAGATACATTTCAACATGTCCGACGCTAAAAGGCCGGGAAGGGTCGCTGCCTTTGAAAAAGAGCAGGTCTCCCGGAGATAGGATAGAAGTGTCAGGCACTGGAGCTGTTCCAAAGTCTTTATCAATGCCTTTGAGAGAAAGAATCTGTTCGGGTGTATCCATGCCGATATCCATTTTAAGTGTATAGAGATAGAGCCACCAGACAAAGGAGGAACAGTCGCTATAGCCTTTATCAACAAGGAGACGGCGTGAGGACTGGGTGTATTGATTTTTTTCACGGAGAAGAAGAGCCTGTCGTATGATTTGAACCTGTTCTGAAATGTTCATGGATTCATTTCCTTTCTATTAGAATAAGAGGTGTTTATGAAGAAAATATTAAAAACAGCAGGTATCTTGTATTTGATGTATTATATCCTTATCATATCCTATGCAGGAATCCGGACAACATTCTCGAAATTCTGGCTGGCCTTATCGGCTTTCTTTTTAGGGCTGTCAGCACTGCCCTCAAGGTGGCTTTCGATTGTTAAATATCCGATGGGACTTTGCGGAACCATTTTTTTCATTCAGGAATACAGGATGCTGCGAATGGCCCATGCAAAGCCGGAGGCGGGGGCGGACTACCTGATTATTCTGGGAGCCAGGGTGAAAGGAACGAAACCAACCCGCTCACTGCTTCGGAGAATTTACAAAGGTGCAGAATATTTAAAAGAAAATCCTGAAACAAAGGTAATTGCTTCAGGGGGACAGGGGCCTGGAGAAGATATAACAGAGGCGCAGAGTATTTGCGATACCCTAACAGCTTTGGGCATTGACAGAAGTCGTATTTTGTTAGAGGATAAATCTGAGAGTACGAGAGAGAACCTTGCCTTTTCCTATGCACTGGTAAGGCCTGAAGCAGCATGTGTTGTCGTTACCAACGGCTTTCATATGTACCGAACGTTGAAACTGGCTGAGAATATTGGTATAACACATATATCCGGTCTGGCGGCAACTTCGGAACCCATACTGCTGCCGAATTATTACGTGAGAGAGTTTTTTGCCTTAATACAGAATATTTTTATGAACTGGAGCGAGAGAATATGATTTATTTAACATCGGATATTCATGGATGTTTTAAAGAGTTTAAAGAAATGCTGAACTATCTGGACTTTGGACCCGAGGATTACCTTTATATTGTGGGTGATGCCGTGGACAGAGGACCGGAGCCGATTCCACTGCTCCAGTATATTATGGAACAGCCCAATATCGAACTGCTGATGGGGAATCATGAACAGGGATTTTTGTGGAACGTAGATGTTAATACCAGTGTCTTATCCGATGAAGAGATACGCAGCTTCTGGCTTTCCCATGGCGGACAGGAAACCTATGTTCAATACATTGACCTGCCGGAGAATGAGCAGAAGGCCATCGTTGAATATTTGAGGCAGATGCCTGTTTATAAAATTGTCGGAAAAAATATTCTTGCTCATGCGGGTATCTTTATGGATGATATTGAATACAGCACTATAGAGGAATTGATGGCTCAGCAGGACCCGCAGAAAATTTTATGGGAGCAGAAAGCCTTTTACGGAAAACCGCTTCATTTTGAAGACCCGGAAGTACGTGTGTTTTTCGGACATACCTTTACACTGATTATTCGTGATGATTTGGGACTGCCTTTGGATTCCACAGAGATATGGGAGGATGGTAACCGGATTGGTCTGGACTGTGGCTATGCTTTTGGAGGAAAGATGGTTATGTACTGTTTGGATACCGATGATGTTTACTATTTGACCAGTTCGGGGAAATTTTATAAAAAAGGGGAAAATAATTAGAAAAGGACTTGCATTTTTGAGTGATATCATGTAACATTGTTCAAGTACACACAAATGTTCTTGACATACGGACATTTGACGTATTGTGTATTTTATTAGACGAAATAGATTAAACATAAAGGAGAAATTGCAATGGAACAGAAATTGAGAGTAGGAATTCTTGGAGCAACAGGAATGGTTGGACAGAGATTTATTTCTCTTCTTGAAAATCATCCATGGTATGAAGTGGTTGCAGTAGCAGCCAGCCCTCGTTCAGCAGGCAAAACCTATGAAGAAGCTGTAGGGGATCGTTGGAAGATGACAACACCGATGCCAGAAAGTGTGAAGAAACTGTCCGTTATGAATGTTAACGAAGTTGAAAAGGTTGCTTCAGAAGTTGATTTCGTATTCAGTGCTGTAGATATGACAAAAGAAGAAATCCGTGAAATCGAGGATGCTTATGCAAAGGCTGAGATTCCGGTAGTATCCAATAATAGTGCCCATCGCTGGACACCGGATGTACCAATGGTTGTTCCGGAAATCAATCCAGAACATTTTGCTGTTATTGAACATCAGAAGAAACGTCTTGGTACAACAAGAGGTTTTGTAGCTGTAAAACCAAACTGTTCAATCCAGAGTTATGCACCTGTGTTGACAGCATGGAAAGAATTTGAACCAACAGAGGTCGTGGCTACAACCTATCAGGCAATTTCCGGTGCCGGAAAGACTTTCAAAGAATGGCCGGAGATGGTTGGAAATATTATTCCATATATCGGTGGCGAAGAAGAGAAGAGTGAGCAGGAGCCATTAAGACTCTGGGGTGAAATTAAAGATGGTGAGATTGTTAAGGCATCCAGTCCGGTTATTACAACACAGTGTATCCGTGTTCCGGTTTTAAATGGACATACAGCGGCTGTTTTTGTTAAGTTTGCAAAGAAACCATCCAAGGAAGAGTTAATTGACCGTCTGCGTACTTTCAGTGGTCTGCCTCAGGAACTGAATCTGCCAAGTGCACCAAAACAGTTTATTCAGTATCTTGAAGAGGATAACCGTCCTCAGATTAATATGGATGTGGATTATGAACGGGGCATGGGTGTTTCTGTAGGCCGTTTGAGAGAAGATACATTGTATGATTATAAATTTGTAGGTCTTTCTCATAATACTGTTCGTGGAGCAGCCGGTGGAGCAGTTCTCTGTGCTGAATTACTTACAGCCCAGGGTTACATTCAGGCAAAATAATAGATTAAACGTTTACTTATGAAAAAGCGACGAGCCATTTTGGCCGTCGCTTTTTTAACGTTAGCACATATGCACAAAAAAAGTGAACAGATATTGATATGTTTGTAGAATATTTAAAAATGCGTTGACAGTCATGTTAAGCGGATATATACTGAAAATGAAATATACGTAAACCTTTACGCAAGACGAGAAAGTGGTGGTGATATGGCGGAAAAAAAAGTGTCCATTATAGACGTGGCGAAAAAAGCCGGTGTGTCTACTGCTACGGTATCAAGGGTTGTTAACAGGCTCGGAGGCTATTCGAAAGAAACGGAAAAAAAGGTTCTGAAAACGGTTAAAGAAAGTGGATTCCGACCGAATGTGAATGCCATTGGCCTTCGTACCAACCGCAGTCACTGTGTAGGGGTTATTGTTCCTGATATAACGAATGAATTTTTTGCGAAGATTGTACGCATTTTAGATATTTATTTTATCAAATATAATTACTCCGTACTTATTTGTGATTCGAATGAAGACCCTGAATTGGAAAAACGTCATATTCAAGACATGTTTGATAAGAATGTAGATGGACTTATTTATGTTTCGGGTATGGAGCGTATTCATTCAGCATTAAAAGGAAGTCCGGTGCCAATTGTGTTTATTGACCGTGCTCCTAAGAATGCAGAGGTTGTTGTTCAATCGGATAATTTTCAAGGAGGCTATCTGGCGGGAAAGAAGTTGTGTGAAGCGGGCTGCCGGAAACCTTTACTATTAAGAGATTATCGAATAGCATCAACTATTCAACAGAGACGAAGTGGCTTTATGAAAGCTTTGGAAGCATATGAAATTCTCTGTGAGGGTGACTATGAGATTGGAATTTCGCCGGACTATGTTTCGGCAAAGGGGAAAATTTCAGAACTTCTTAGTCGGCAGGGATGTTATTTTGATGGTATTTTCACGACAAATGATATGATGGCTTTGGGGGCGATGCATGCATTGGCCGAGGCTGGTTATCGTGTGCCGGAAGAGGTTAAGCTGGTTGGCTTTGATAATGTATCTTTATCGGAGTTTTGTAATCCGCCGATGACTACGATTAATCAGAATACGGAGCAGCTGGCCGTTTTAGCCGGGGAAGCCCTGCTGAAATTGATTCGGAATGAAGAAATTGAGAAAAAAGAATACGTTGTTCCGGTCAGTCTGAAGATACGAAACACAACTTAGATATTGGATAAAAAGTAACCCGTGAATGAAACTAAAGGAGGATTCTATGCAGACATTAGTTAAGATGGAAGGCATTACAAAGGAATTTCCTGGTGTCAAAGCCCTTGATAATATTTCTTTGGAAATTAATGCAGGTGAGGTACATGTCCTGCTGGGGGAAAATGGTGCTGGAAAGTCCACACTAATGAAGATTCTCAGTGGCGTTTATAAACCAACGTCAGGAAAGATTACAGTTAAGGGAACGGAATATTCCCAACTCACACCACAGGATTCCTATGAGAACGGAATCAGTATTATTTATCAGGAATTAAGTGTTATTAATGAACTTTCAATTCTTGAAAATCTTTTTGTTGGAAAGCTGCCGACCCGTAAGGTTGCAGGATTTCCGGTAGTTGATTATAAATTTATGAGTGAAAAGGCAAAAGAAGTCTTAAATAAAGTCGGGGTTCACAGAGACCCGAAACTGTTTGTGGAGAATATCAGTATTTCCGAAAAGCAGCAGGTTGAGATTGCTAAAGCTTTAGTATCGAATGCAGATGTTATTATCATGGATGAGCCGACAACTTCACTGACAACTTCGGAAACAGAGCATTTATTCAGTATCATCCGTCAGTTGAAATCTGAAGGCAAGGGCATTGTTTATATCAGCCATAAGATGAAAGAGATTAAAGAGATTGGTGATAAGGTTACAGTTCTTAAGGATGGTACCTATGTGGGCACCAGAAATGTCGCAGAGGTTGAGGTTGATGATTTGGTAGCCATGATGGTTGGCCGTAAGATTCAGGGGACCTATCTGAATGAAGAATGTCAGGACTTCTCGGACAAACCGGTATTTTTTGAAGTACAGAATATTTCGAGAAAAGACCAGAAAGTAAAAAATGTTTCTTTCCAGCTTCATAAAGGGGAGATTCTTGGATTTGCCGGTCTGGTAGGTTCAGGACGAAGCGAATTAATGAATGCTATTTTTGGTGCGGAACCGAAATCTGAAGGAAAGATTTTTATGGAAGGAAAGGAACTCCGTATTAGAAATCCTTACGAAGCTATTCAGAATGGTCTGGGTATGGTTACAGAAAACCGGCGTGAGACAGGTTTCCTGGATAACTTTGATATTAAACAGAATATTTCCATTGTTCCATATATAAAAACTTCAAAAGCACAGGGTGTCATTGGCCTTGTAAATAATAGAAATGAATTAAATTATGCGAATCAGCAGGTTTCGGATATTCGCGTGAAGTGCCGGGATATTAACCAGAATATTACCGAATTATCCGGTGGTAATCAGCAGAAGGTTATTCTTGGTAAATGGCTCGCTGCCGAATCCAAACTTATTATATTCGATGAACCTACAAAAGGAATTGACGTAGGAAGTAAGAGTGAGATATATGTTCTTATGCGCAAGCTGGCCAATGAAGGCAAAGGCGTACTGGTTGTATCCTCAGAACTTCCGGAACTTCTTTCCGTCTGTGACACGATAGCTGTTTTCAGAGAGGGAGAAATCCGAGGTGTTTTCAGCAATGCAGAAGCAACTGAAGAGAAGATTGTAAAAACGTCTACAGGCGAATAGGAAAAGGAGATTAATGATATGAGTGAAAATAAAACTAAGAAAAAAATGTCATTTAATGAGATTTGGCAGAAATTTGGTACCATTGGTATTTTCGTTCTGTTGCTGGTTATTTTAGCAATTGTAAAACCAGACAGTGTTTTTAACAGCACCAGTGTGCCACAGATATTAAAACAGAGTTCTGTAAACATCCTGTTAGCAGTCGGCGAGTTCTTTGCAATTTTGATTGCAGGTATTGACCTGTCCGTTGGTTCCGTGGCAGCGTTGACCGGACTTTTTGCAGCAAAGATGATGATTGCCGGAGTACCTGTACCGGTTGCAGTTCTTTGTGGTATTTTATTAGGTACCGTATTTGGTCTTATAAATGGTCTCCTTGTCAATGGAACCGGATTACATCCATTTATTATTACATTAGGTACACAGGCGATTTTCCGTGGTGTTACCCTGGTTGTATCCAATTCCCGTTCCGTTTATGGATTCCCTGTTTCTTTTACAGCATTAATGAGCGGCAAGGTTCTTGGTATACCAATTCCTGTTATTATTGCTATTCTGGCAGCGATTGTTTTGTGGTTCTTGACAACCAAGTGTAAAGTTGGACGTAATATCTACGCTTTAGGTGGTAATCTGGATGCTGCCTGGTATTCAGGTATTAATGTTAATCTGCATCGTCTGATTGTATTTATGATTTCCGGTACATGTGCAGGTCTTGCAGGTATTGTACTTCTTGGTCGTGTTGGTGCAGCTGAACCTGCAGCAGCTACAGGTTTTGAAACCTATGCGATTGCAGCATCAATTATTGGTGGTACAAGTTTCATGGGTGGTAAAGGTAAGATTCCGGGAGTTGTTGTCGGTGGTCTGATTATTGGTTTAATCAACTACGCTATGACAGCTATGACAATTCCATCTACATATCAGCAGATCGTAATGGGTGCATTGATTATTATTTCTGTAACCATCGACCGTTTTATTGCTAGAAAATCCTGATAGATTTTGTTGGAAAACAGGTCTTGAAGGAGAGCTTCACAGGCTTGAAATGAAATGTAAAATATAGTAAAATAAATGTAATTTAGAAATCAAATAACGAAGGGAGGATAAGATATATGAAACCATTATTTAACCCATCTTTGATGTGTATGGATTTATTGAATATCAAAGAACAGATTGAAATTTTAAACGAGAGGGCCGATATGTATCATGTGGATATCATGGATGGACATTTCGTTAAGAATATTACATTATCACCAGATTTTGTTAAGGCAATCAGCAGTGCTGTTAAGATTCCTATGGACTGCCATCTGATGGTAACAGACCCTGATGATTATATTGAGAGCCTGGCAAAAGCCGGAGCCGGATATATCTGTCCTCATGCAGAAACGATTAATTCGGATGCATTCCGTATTATTAATAAGATTCGTGCGAACGGTTGTAAAGTCGGCGTTGTATTGAATCCGGCAACCCCATTGTCTTATATTCAGCACTATATTCATCTGGTAGACAAAATCACCATCATGAGTGTTGACCCTGGATTCGCCGGTCAGCCTTTTATCCGCGAGATGCTGGATAAGATTGCAGAAGCGAAACGGTTAAAAGAAGAAAAGGGCTATAAGTATATTATTGAAGTAGACGGTTCCTGTAATGTGAATACCTTTAAGGATTTGGCAGCAGCCGGAACAGAATGCTTTATTGTTGGAAGTTCAGGACTCTTTAATCTGGATGCAGATTTGAAAACGGCTTGGGATAAGATGATTGAGAATTTCAATGCCTGTGTGAATTCTTAAGTATAGAGAGGAACAGCACTATGGGATATGTCATTGGCATTGATATTGGCGGAACGAATTTTCGTATTGGAACCGTTGATACATCAGGAAATCTGAAAAACTTTGAAAGAACGTCCAGCGAGATGCTTCAGTCCGACTCGGCTGTGGATAATCTTGGACAAGAAGTGAAGTCTTACATAAAACGCCATGCGTTGGAAAATCAGGTTTCTGCGATTTCAGTGGGAGTACCGTCGATTGTAAGTAAAGATAAAAGCTTTGTTTATTCAACCCCGAATTTAAAAGGGCTTGAGAATATTGATTTAGGAAATTTGTTAAGTGCTTATGTGAATATTCCAGTATTTGTTGATCGGGATGTGAATTATCTTCTGGTTAACGATATAAAGACACATCAGCTGGACCCTGAGCAGGAGAAAACCATCCTTGGATTTTATCTGGGAACCGGTTTTGGTAATGCGGTTTATATTAATGGCCGGCTTCATGTGGGTAAGAATGGTGCGGCAGGCGAATTAGGACATATACCTATGTATGGCATAAAGGAAGCCTGCACCTGTGGGAATATTGGATGTTCAGAAACCAGATGTTCAGGCCGGTATTTGCGGCATTTGACAGATACATGTTTTCCTGAAACAGATATTTCAGAAGTGTTTGTAAAACATGGAGATGATCCGGTTATTCAGGAATATGTAGATACACTGGCTATTCCGATGGCGACAGAAATCAGCATTCTGGATCCGGATTATGTGATTATGGCCGGCGGGGTTATGACGATGGAAGGATTTCCTATGGAACGCTTGATTAAAGCGGTAAAGGACCGGGCAAGAAAGCCTTTTCCATCAGAGAATCTTGAATTTGTTTTCCCAAAACATAATCAGGACAGCGGAGTTATTGGTGGGGCTTACGCTGCTTTCGACAAATTAAGTAAACAGAAACATTCATAGTGTTTCACAAGAATGATATAGTTCTGCATAAGCAGTCTATATAGAAAGCAAAAGGTAGTGTCAAATGATTTATGAGAAAACCGAGTCAAAAAAGAGGCTCAAACGAGCCTTGAAAACTGTAGATATTGATAGCGAATAGCTCTCCGAG